>JBHGAZ010000021.1:0-117253 GCA_041946765.1 Terriglobales bacterium | reverse complement strand
GGTGGCGGCGGCTGGACTCGAACCAGCGACCTACGGATTATGAGACCGTCGCTCTAACCACCTGAGCTACACCGCCACGGTTGAGCAGGCAAGAAAAACGCCGGGCACCCAAGGGCGGTACGCATAGCTTCCGCGTACCCGGCTTTTGACAGAGCGCGCCCAGCTAGTTAGATTCTAAAAGTCGCTTCTTCAGACTGTCAAACTGATGTTCCTTTAAGTGCTCGTAAGTGCTGCCTGAGCCGGGCGCAAGCTCAACTGCACAATAAGGAAGCACATTCCCTGCCTCTCCGCAGGATGACAAAGTCGCTGCTGCGATTCGAAAATTTCCGCATCACCGCTACGCTTGCAGAAAGATCATTTGCAGCATCGAAGTTCGCTTCCCGCCGGCAGCAACATGCATCCAATTAACGGTATAATAAAGGGCACTCGCGCCAGGCCTATGATGAATCGCAAGTCGCGGATCGCGATGCGGAACTGTGAATTCGGGCCGGCGGCAAGTCATCTCCTCTGAGAGAACACAGAAGTCGATGTCGAAGAGACTGAAAGTAGTAACTCTAAGCATTTCCCTGGCAATTGTGCTGTTCACGGTCGTAGGTGGGCTGGGCCTGAAGGCCTCCACCAACGACGGCGCCTACCGTCAGCTCGGCGTTTATAGCGAGGTGCTGTCGCGCATACGCAGTGAGTACGTCGAGGATCCCAATATCCCGCAGGTCACCAGCGGGGCCCTGCACGGGCTATTGGAATCGCTGGACGCCAATTCCAGCTATCTCGATGCCGAGGAATACAAGCAGTACAAGGCGCACAAGAACGACGGGAAAGCCACCATCGGCGCCACCGTCTCGAAGCGGTTTGGGTACGCGGTGGTGGTGTCGGTGATTCCGGGAGGCCCTGCCGACAAGGTGGGAATTGACTCGGGGGACATCATGGAGGCCATCGGCGGCAAGAGTTCTCGCGACATGTCGCTGGCGGAAATTAGCAGCATGCTGGCCGGACAGCCGGGTTCGACTGTCGAATTGTCGGTGGTGCGCGCCCGTCGCGCTCAACCGCAGAAGGCCGTGGTGACGCGTGAGGTCGTACCCCCGCCCCCGGTTACTGACAAACAGCTTGAAGACGGTATCGGCTACATCAAGGTGGACGCGCTCACTAAGGGCAAGAGCCAGGAAATTGCTTCCAAGGTCAAAGCCCTGCAAAAGAACGGCGCCCGCAAACTGATTCTCGATTTGCGCAACGTATCGGAGGGCGATGCGGCCGAAGGGGTCGCCACGGCCAATCTCTTCCTGAATCACGGCATCATCACCTATCTCCAGGGCCAGAAGTTCCCGCGTGAAACTTTCAATGCCGAACCGCAGAAGGAAATTACCAATGTGCCGCTGGTCGTGCTGGTGAACAAGGGCACAGCCGGCGCCGCCGAAGTGGTGGCTGCCGCCATCCTGGAGAACGCGCGCGGTGATGTCCTCGGCGACAAGACCTTCGGCATGGGCTCCATCCAGAAGCTCATTGATCTGCCGGATGGCTCCGCGCTGATCCTTTCCGTGGCGAAGTATTACACCCCGAGCGGTAAAGCTATCCAGGACACGGCCATCACGCCCAACATCCTGGTCGCGGACAAGGACGACGACTTTGTGCTCCCCGACGAAGATGAGGACGCCCCGCCCGAGCCGCTGAAGAAGAAGGAAAAAGGTCCCGACGAGCAACTGCGCCGCGCCATTCAGGTGTTGAAGAACGGCGACAAGGCGGTGCAGGCGACCAATCCCCTCGGCCCCGCACCGAGCAGCGCCGCCACGGCCGCGCCACATCGCTGATTGCCGGAGACGTAGCTGGCTGTGATCCGTAGATACGTAGCTTGCTACGCCTCTACCCGTACATTGTTCGTGAACGGATAGAGCAGGTATTTTCGGATTCCTAGACTAGTGTGCTGTCCCGCAATTAGCTGCAAGTCAAGCTCTCGCTCGCAGACAATCCCGATAATATTCATCATTGGTTATCTTCGTGGCCCGCTGCATTGCCAATTTAGCTGCGGTTATGGTTTGCGGGACGTATTCGGAGAAGGCGTAGACACGAGCTGCACCCAAGCCCAAGAAATCTTAGGATGAAAACCATTGACGTGCTCTATGCCTTTAGCTCCGGCCGGTCCTTGTACAGATTGAGCGCTTCCGGGTTGGCGAGGGCGTCTTTGTGTTTGACGGGGCGTCCGTGCACCACCTCGCGCACGGCTACTTCCACGATCTTGCCGCTCTTGGTGCGCGGGATGTCGTCCACCTGGAGAATCTTTGCCGGCACATGGCGTGGGGTAGTGTTCCTGCGAATCTGCTCTTTGATTTTCTTCTCCAGTTCGGGCGTCAGGCTCACCCCATCGCGCAGCTTGACGAACAGCACCACGCGGACATCGTTCTGCCAGTTCTGGCCGATGGCGATGCTCTCCAGAACTTCCGCCACCTGCTCCACCTGGCGATAAATCTCAGCCGTGCCGATGCGCACACCGCCAGGATTGAGCACGGCGTCCGAGCGCCCGTAGATAATGACACCCCCGCGCGGCGTTATTGCCGTCCAATCGCCGTGGCACCAGACCCCGGGGAAACGCTCAAAATACGCGGCACGATATTTCTTTCCCTCGGGATCGTTCCAGAACGCCAGCGGCATGGAGGGAAACGGTTTCACGCACACGAGCTCACCTTTCACTCCGCGCACCGGGTCGCCGTCATCGTCGAACACCTCGACTGCCATGCCGAGACCGCGTCCCTGAATCTCGCCCCGGTAGACCGGACTGATGGGATTGCCCAGCACGAAGCAGGACACGATGTCGGTGCCTCCGGAAATAGACGCCAGATGCACATCTTCTTTTATCGAGCGATAGACGTAGTCGAAGCTCTCATCTACCAGCGGGGAACCGGTTGAGGTGATAGTGCGGACCGTCGCCAACTTATGCGTCTTCCTGGGCTGCATGCCTGCCTTGGCGCAGGCGTCTATGAACTTGGCCGAGGTGCCGAACAGGGTCATCTGCTCGGCGTCAGCAAGGTCGAACAGTACGCTGCCCGAGGGATACATGGGTGCGCCGTCATAGAGCAGCAAGGTCGCTTCCGAAGCCAATCCCGATACCAGCCAGTTCCACATCATCCAGGAACAGGTAGTGAAATAGAAAATGCGGTCGCCGCGCTTGACGTCGCAGTGGAGCTGATGCTCTTTCAGATGTTGCAGCAATGTGCCGCCCGCTCCGTGAATGATGCATTTCGGCGGACCCGTGGTTCCCGACGAAAACAAAATATAGAGCGGATGATTGAATGGGAGGCGTGTGAACTCCACGGCCCGCGGCTCGTATCCCGCAACGTAATCGGGAAGGCTTACCGCCTTCGGGAATTTGTGGATATCAGCTGTTCCGGGCTCAGATGCACTTTGCGCGGCGGGCAAGACGTACGGAATCACTATCACTCGTGACAGCGACGGAAGCTGTTTCACAATTTCTTCCAGCCTTCCCACCGCGTCGTAGGTGTTGCCGTTATAGAAGTAGCCGTCAACCGCGAACAGCACTTTAGGCTCAATCTGGCCGAAGCGGTCGAGCACACCTTGAACTCCGAAATCCGGCGAGCATGACGCCCACACTGCGCCCATGCTGGCCGCGGCCAGCATGGCGACGATGGCTTCGGGCATGTTAGGCACGATCCCAGCCACGCGGTCGCCAGCCTGTATGCCCTCCGCTTTGAGCGCCTGCTGCAATCGCGAAACCGCGACGTTCAACTCGGCCCAGCTTATGCGGCGCCGAACTTTGTTCTCTCCCCAGAATACGAGTGCGTCTGACGAATCGTTGCGGCGCAGCAGGTTCTCGGCAAAATTGAGCCTGGCCTGGGGAAAGAAGCGCGCTCCGGGCATCTGGTCCGGGTTCTCGATGGCAACATTGCCGGGCTCCTCCCCTATAACTCCGCAGATCGTCCACACCAGCCGCCAGAAGTCCGCCGGAGCCTCCACAGACCAGCGCCAGAGGCTGCCGTAATCCGGAAACTCCAGCCCTGAGGCGGTTTCAGCTGTCTTTATGAATCGAGTCAGATTGGCGCAGGCGACGCGCTCCGCCGGCGGCTTCCACATCACCGCAGGCTCGCTGGACACGGTCGCGTGCAGACTGTGATCACCCATACAAGGACTCCTGTCCACGGCGCAGGATTCTGCCGCACAGGGTACTCCTTCAAACTTGCCATCCATCGTAAAATTACCACCACCCCTCGACTAACAGGCCGGGCCGTTGGCTAACTGCAATTTCTCCAAAAGGAGTGCCGCATGCCTCACATCAGGTTCTTGCTAAAAAAACCAGTGGTCTCGTTGATGCAATGGGCGGCCGTGAGTGCGCTGGTGTCGGCGGTTCTCGCCGCTCCCGCCGCCGCGCAGCAGCTCACCGGGACGCTGAAAAAGATCAAAGATTCCGGCACGATCACCCTCGGGCATCGAGAATCATCCATCCCTTTCTCTTACTATGACCAAAACCAGAAAGTGGTTGGTTACTCTCATGAGTTTGCCCTCAAAGTCGTGGACGCGCTCAAACGGGACCTCAAACTGCCCAACCTGCAAGTGCGGCTCATTCCCGTCACTCCGGAGAACCGCATAAGTTTGATGCAGAACGGGACCATTGATCTCGAGTGCGGTTCCACCACCCACAACACCACCCGCGACAAGCAGGTGGCGTTTTCGAATACCATCTTCGTAATCGGCACCCGGCTGCTGACCCGCAAAGATTTCGGGATCAAGGACTTTCCCGATCTTGCCGGTAAGAACGTGGTCACAACTGCGGGCACTACGTCGGAGCCAATTTTGCGGCGCATGAACCAGGAGAAGAACATGGGGATGAACATCATCGCCGCCAAAGACCACGGGGAAGCGTTCCTGATTTTGCAGAGCGGCCGCGCGGTTGCCTTCATGATGGACGACGTCTTGCTTTACGGCGAAAGGACGAAGGCCAGGCGCCCGGATGACTGGATCGTGACGGGGACGCCTCAGTCGCACGAGGCCTACGGCTGCATGTTGCGCAAGGACGACCCTGAGTTCAAGAAGTTCGTGGACACCACGCTGGCCAAGGTGATGACCTCCGGAGAAGCGGAAAAAATATACAAGAAGTGGTTCCAGAATCCGGTACCGCCCAAGGGGCTGAACTTGAATCTGCCCCTGAGCCCGGAGTTGGCCGAGGACTTCAAACATCCGAACGACAAACCGTATCAGTGAGGTTGGGGCTTTGGCAGGTGTCATCACGAGCAACGCAGAAGCGGTTTCAGTGTTACAGATTGGGTGAGTCATCCTGAGCGAGCGGCGGTTTTTGGCCGCGACGCGAAGGACCTGTTTTTTCGAAGGCAAATAAAAGCAGGTCCTTCGGCTCCGCTTCGCTCCGCCTCAGGATGACGCCTCCTATACATCAGGATGACGCCTCCTATACAGTGGGATATAGCAAAAATAAGACTGCTTTAGCCTGGTCGTCATGACAATGGCTGATTTGGCGTCAGCCCCTCCCCTCTTCGCCGCGGGAGCCAACTGCTATGCATTATCACTGGAATTGGTCGGTCTTTTTGGACCGTGTTCCGTCGGGTGAAACGACGTATCTGGGATGGTTGTTCCTGGGCTTGCAGTGGACCGTGCTTCTATCCTTCTCTGCTTGGGCGCTGGCCCTCGCCTTCGGAATTCCGCTGGGAATGCTGCGAACCGTCCCTAGCTGCTGGCTGCGGGCCGTGGCCACCGGCTATGTCGCCGTATTCCGAAACATTCCTCTGCTCGTGCAGTTGTTTATCTGGTATTTCGTAATGCCCGAGCTGGTGCCGATGCGGATCGGCGATGCCTTCAAGCAACTGAATCCTCTGCTTCAGGAATTCGTGGCCGGGTTGCTGTGCCTGGGCCTGTTCACGGGGGCACGCATAACCGAGCAGGTCCGTGCGGGCATCGAGTCGGTTGGCCGCGGGCAGAAGGGTGCGGGACTGGCGCTGGGGCTCTCGTTGCCGCAGACGTACCGTTACGTATTGCTGCCCATGGGGCTACGCATTATTGTGCCGCCGCTGACTTCCGAGTTTCTTAACTGCATCAAGAACTCAGCCGTGGCCACGACCATCGGCTTCATCGAGCTGTCGCGACAGGCGCAGCAGTTGGTGGACTACACCGCCCAGCCCTATGAAGCCTTTATTGCCGTGACTGTCCTGTACCTGGTGCTCAACGGCCTGGTGATGATCTTTATGCGGTGGGTGGAGCGACGCGTGCGCGTTCCTGGATTTATCGTGACACGATAGAAAAGCTGGAGCCTATGTACGAATTCGACTGGAGTTCGATTCCCGGCGCGCTACCCTTCCTGGCTCGAGGGGCGGTGATTACGCTGGAGATCACCATCACCGCCATTTTGGTGGGCATTCTTTGGGGCACGCTGCTGGCCGTCGCCCGCATGTCTTCGATCAGGATCCTGGCCTGGCTTGCCGCTTTCTATGTGGACCTGTTCCGTTCCATTCCCTTCGTGATGGTGATTCTCTGGTTTTTCCTCATTGTTCCGCAGGCGATCCATCAGCTTTTTGGCGGCTTTACCGCGG
The DNA here is from genome assembly GCA_041946765.1 of Terriglobales bacterium. Taxonomy (GTDB): domain Bacteria; phylum Acidobacteriota; class Terriglobia; order Terriglobales; family Acidobacteriaceae; genus JBHGAZ01. Next base: position 110,714 of record JBHGAZ010000021.1, on the reverse strand, counting down.
ACATCCGGCTGACCTCGGCCATGGTGGCCTTTTGCCTGTTCCAGGCGGCGTATTATTCGGAGGCCATCCGCGCGGGCATTCAGAGTGTTCCCAAGGGACAGGCTGCGGCGGCCTATGCTCTCGGCATGCACTATGGTCAGGTCATGCAATTAGTGGTGCTGCCGCAGGCCTTACGGAATATGATTCCCCTGCTGCTGACGCAATCCATCATTCTGTTCCAGGACACGGCCTTGGTTTATGTGATTGGGCTCGCTGATTTCTTCGGGATGGCACAAAAAATTGGCCAGCGCGACGGCCGCCTGGTGGAGCTCATATTGTTTGCCGGCGCCATCTACTTCGTGATCTGCTCCCTGGCCTCCTACCTCGTTAGGCGACTGCAAGTGAGACTGGCGACATGATCTCCATTCGCCACGTCTCCAAGTGGTACGGCGCCTTTCAAGCCCTGGACGATTGCAGCACGGAAATCCAGAAAGGCGAGGTGGTGGTTGTTTGCGGCCCTTCCGGTAGCGGTAAAAGCACGCTCATCAAATGCGTGAATGGCCTGGAGCCTTTCCAGAAGGGAGAAATTATCGTCAACGGCATCTCTGTTGGCGACCGCAAGACCGATCTTCCTCGACTGCGCGCCCATGTCGGCATGGTGTTCCAGCATTTCGAGCTCTTTCCACACATGACCGTGCTGGAAAACATTGCCATCGCGCAGGTAAAAGTGCTTAAGAGAACTCGTGCGGAGGCGAGGGAGAGATCGTTGCAGCTTCTTGACCGAGTTGGTCTGAAAGACTATGCGCCCAAGCATCCGGGCGAGCTATCAGGCGGACAGCAGCAGCGAGTTGCCATCGCCCGCGCCCTCGCCATGGACCCGATTTGCATGCTCTTTGACGAGCCTACTTCGGCGCTTGATCCGGAAATGATCAACGAAGTGCTGGACGTGATGGTGCAACTCGCCCTCGACGGCATGACCATGATGGTCGTCACCCACGAGATGGGATTTGCCCGCAAAGTCGCGCACCGCGTCATCTTCATGGACGAGGGACGTATCGTTGAAGATGACCTGAAAGAAAACTTTTTCTGCACCCCTCGCTCCGAGCGCGCGCAGGCCTTCTTGTCCAAGATCCTGCACCACTGACTTCATTGAGTCATTGAATCAACGAACGTCGCTAAGATGCAGCATCCGTTGTCATTCCGGGCCTTCGCATGACGAAGGCGAGGAATCCCTATTCCCGGCACAATCTTGATGGTAATAGGGATTTCTCGGCCGCCTCGCTGTGCTCGTCGTCCTCGGAATGACAACTTCGAAACATTCCGGATCGACTACGTAGCCACTCAATTAACCAAATGACTCAATCGCTCAATGACTCAATCTACTCTTCCGGCATCTATTTCTGAGTTAAAAGGAAATTTCCGCCGGGTAAAAAGAAGATGACCGGAAAAAGCGAAATCCCGCCGCTGAAAGCCAATCCCGCTTCTACCCAGCAATCAAGCGTTCCCGTTGAAGCCCGGCGCGGGCCGGAAAGTTCGCAGCAACCCTCACGTCAGCTCGACCTGTTGTGCATCAACACCATTCGCACTCTTTCCATGGACGCCGTGCAGAAGGCCAACAGCGGTCATCCCGGCACCCCGATGGCGCTGGCGCCGCTCGCGTACGTACTGTGGGAGCGGTTCCTCCGGCACAACCCGCGTAATCCCGAGTGGCCCAACCGCGATCGCTTCGTGCTGTCGAACGGGCACGCGTCCATGCTGCTGTACTCTCTGCTCCACCTCACGGGCTATGACGTCTCTCTGGACGACATCAAGAATTTTCGCCAGTGGGGATCGAACACGCCCGGACATCCCGAACGCGGCCTCACTCCCGGAGTGGAGACCACCACCGGCCCGCTGGGACAAGGCGTAGCCAACTCCGTCGGCATGGCGATCGCCCAGCGGTGGCTGGCCGCGCGCTTCAATAAGCCCGATCACCACCTCATTGACTACCGCGTTTACGCCATCTGCGGCGACGGCGATCTGATGGAAGGCGTGGCGCAGGAAGCGGCTTCCCTCGCCGGCCATTTGGGCCTGTCCAACCTCATCTCGTTTTACGACAACAACCACATCACCATCGAGGGCAACACGGCGCTCGCCTTTTCCGACGACGTTGCCGCGCGCTTCATGTCGTATGAATGGAACGTACAGCGCGTAGGCGATGCCAACGATCTCGACCTGCTCGATGCCGCTATTCGCACCGCGCTGGATGAAGAGGACCGCCCGTCGCTCATCATCGTGGACAGCCACATCGCCTGGGGTGCGCCCAACAAGCACGACACCTCGGCGGCGCATGGCGAGCCGCTCGGCGAGGAGGAAATCCGGCTCACCAAGGCGCGCTATGGATGGCCGGTGGATGCCCACTTCTTGGTGCCGAAAGAAGTCGCCACTCACATGGGCCGCGCCGTCGAGCGCGGTCAGCAATTGGAAGCGCGCTGGAATCACCTGCTGGACGAGTATCACGAGCAGTTTCCCGCCAGCGCCGCAGAATGGGACCAGCTTCAGCGCGGCGAGTTGCCCGAGGGCTGGGACGCCGATATCCCCAGGTTTATGCCCGACGCTAAAGGCCTTGCCACGCGCGAATCCAGCGGTAAAGTGGAGAACGCCATCGCCAAACACATCCCGTGGCTGATGGGCGGATCGGCTGATCTGGCGCCCTCAACAAAAACCATGATCGCCAGCGCGGGTGACTTCGAGCGCGACGATTATCGCGGGCGCAATTTTCATTTTGGCGTCCGCGAACACGCCATGGCCGCTGTGCTCAACGGCATGGCGTTATCGAAACTGCGCGTCTTTGGCTCGACTTTTCTGATTTTTTCCGACTACATGCGGCCGGGAATCCGCTTGTCGGCGCTGATGGACTTGCCGGTGATTTATATTTTCACGCACGACTCCATCGGCCTGGGCGAAGATGGTCCGACGCATCAGCCCATCGAGCAGCTAATGAGCCTGCGCGCGATTCCGCGGCTGCTGGTGATTCGCCCGGCAGATGCGAACGAAGTGGCTGAGGCCTGGCGCGTGATCATGCCGCTGAAGGAACAGCCGGCGGCGCTGGTGCTCAGCCGGCAGGCGCTGCCGACGTTCGATCGCGCAAAATATGCTTCGGCAGAAGGCCTTCGGCGCGGCGCCTACGTTATGGCGGACTCAAAAGGCGAGCCGCAGGTTATCCTGATCGGCACCGGCTCGGAGCTGCAATGGTGCATCGCCGCGCATGAGCAGCTTGCAGCGGAAGGCATTCGCTCGCGCGTGGTCAGCATGCCGTGCTGGGAGCTGTTCCAGAACCAGCCGGTGGAATACCGCCAGCAGGTGCTGCCGTCCAGCGTGCGGGCGCGCGTGGCGGTGGAGGCAGGCACCAGCCTGGGATGGAAAGAATACGTGGGCGATGAGGGACACGTCATTGCACGCCGGGACTTCGGCGCCTCCGCGCCCGTCAAAGTCCTGCTGAAGCAGTTCGGGTTTACCGCGGAGAACGTTGTCGCCGCCGCGCGCGTTGCCCTCGCGAAAACGAAGAAATAGCAAGTGAGAGTCGAATGCGAATTGCCGTCGCCTCCGATCACGCCGGTGTCCCGCTGAATGACACCATTATCACTGAGCTGGAGCGGCTCGGGCATGAGGTCGTGGACCTCGGCGGTCATGATGCGAACTCTGCCGACGATTATCCAGGCTATGCCATGGCTGTTGCCGATCAACTGCTAAGCGGCCGCTGCGACCGCGGCATCCTGGTTTGCGGCAGCGGGGTGGGCGCCGCGGTTGCTGCCAACAAGTTTGCCGGCATCCGCGCCGGTCTCTGCCACGACACCTACTCGGCTCATCAGGGCGTGGAGCACGACAACATGAACGTGCTCTGCCTGGGCGCGCGCGTTGTCGGCCCGGAGCTCGCGTTAGAACTCGTTCGCACCTTCCTGGCGGCTCGTTTCCGAGGGGAAGCTCGCCACCTGCGCCGTCTGGCCGAAATTGCGGAAATCGAGCAAGGCTCGCGCACCCTGAAGTCGTGATCGGTGCGTGTTCGCGAAGTCTTAGAGGGGCGGTGAACCCGTAATCCCACTTCTATCACTTTCCTGTCCTCTGATGCTCGTCGTGTTCCCATCCACTGTTCGGCTCTGCCGTTTAACTGTCTAGATTCGCCGTTGAATACTTTTTGGCGTGGGCGTCCGCAACCGCGGACTAGTATTGAGTGTTCCACTAGGCCAGAACGACTGCTGTAGGAAGTCCCCCAAGGAGATCTACGTGAGCACACAGACGTTCTCACCGGCAGAACGGCCGCCCTATACGCCATTGGAAAGAAAGAGGCAAGCGCCGGTACGTCCGCAATTTGCCACCACTATGCGGCCCGGTTTCAGAGCCAGGCAGCCCGAGACCACACTTTCCGGCTCCTGCATCGCGCCGCTCCAGAAGGGACTTCCAAAAACCACGAATTCGCTCTGCCCGGAATGCACCCGGCTCATCCCCGCCCGCATTTTCGAGGAAAACGACAAGGTCGTCATGGCCAAGACCTGCCCTGATCATGGCGATTTCAAGGACGTCTACTACGGCGACGTCAAGCTTTATCTGAAGATGGAGCAGTGGCACTTCGGCGATGGTGTCGGCCTGGCCAATCCCGCCATCCCGGATGCCAAGACCTGCCCCAGCCAATGCGGACTTTGCTCCATGCATGCCTCCCACACGGGGCTGGCCAACGTTGACCTTACGAATCGGTGCAACCTGACCTGCCCCGTGTGCTTCGCCAATGCCAATGCCGCCGGTACCCTCTACGAGCCCAGCTTCGCCGAAGTCCGGCGCATGTTGCAGGCCCTGCGCAACGAGCGCCCGGTAGCTGGCCGCATCGTACAGTTCTCAGGCGGCGAGCCCACCATCTATCCGCATTTCCTGGATGCTTGCCAGCTCGCGAAAGAGATGGGCTTTTCGCATATCCAGGCGGCGACGAACGGCATCATGCTGGCCGATTTGGATTTTGCCAAGCAGGCCCGGGAAGCCGGACTAACCACGCTCTACCTCCAGTTCGACGGCGTCTCCGACGACGTTTACATGCGCACTCGCGGCGAGCCGCTGGTGGCAGTGAAGCAGAAGGTCATCGAGAACGCACGCGCCGTGAAGATGAAGGTCGTCCTCGTGCCCACCATCGTGCGCGGGCTCAATGATCACCAGATCGGTGACATTCTCAACCTGGCGATTGACAATTGTGACGTCATCACCGGCATCACCTATCAGCCGGTTGCCTTCACCGGACGTCTGAACCGCAACGAACTGGCCGCCAAGCGCTTCACTCAGGCTGATCTCGCCCACGCTATTGCCGATCAGAGCGGGGTCACGGACGCTTACCACGATTGGTTCCCGCTAGCCTGCGTAACGCCCTTCTCGATGCTGATGTCGGCGCTGCGCGGCGAAAAGACCGTCCACCTGACGTGTCATCCGCACTGCTCCATCGGCACCTATGTGTTCGTGGATGAGCGCACGCGCACCGCTGTGCCCATCACCCGCTTCGTTGATATCGGGGCGATGTTGCAGGACATCTACGAACTGGCGCAGAAGGCGCAGAAATCCACCTTCCAACTGTGGAACAAGATCAAGGTCTGGAACTCGCTGCAGAGACATTTCCATCCGGAGTTCGCGCCTCCAGGACTCGATTTCCAAAGATTTATCCAGACTTTGCAGGGCTTTACCGACAAGAAGCTGGGACGCGACGGTATGGACGGCACTTTCACCTACCGCGCCATCCTCGTCAGCGCCATGCATTTCATGGATTCCTACAACTATGACGTGGAGCGCGTGAAGCGCTGCGTGATTCACTACGCTGCGCCCAATGGCCTGCTGTATCCGTTCTGCGCCTATAATTCCGGGCCCTGCTTCCGCGAGAAGATCGAGAAGAAATACTCCGTCCCGTTTGAAAAGCAACTGGACACCCTCTGCGCCGGCGCACCCAAACCGGCTGCGCCGGAAGCCCTGGTGCAGCTCGCAGCCACCAAGGCCTGACAAGCTCCTCTACCCGAATGGCTACTTGCCACGGCTGGGTAAACAAAATGGCCGCCCCTGTTGGGCGGCCATTTTGCTGTGCTCAGAGCAAAACTAGGGTTGCTGTAGCCCTGTCGGTCGGTGGAGCCCGCAGTCGAGGGCACAACACCTGCTCCAGACAAGCGGTGAAGACCTCGCCGTCGGTGGCCACCGCCACGGTCATGCAACACGGGCAGCCGCCGGTACCCGCTTCGCAGGGCCGCAACGAGACAGAGTTGTCCCCGGGTTCGGCAGTCAGCGAGCCTTGGAGAAATGTTCGTGCACGATCTGCCAAGTTCCTCTTTGCTTGACGAACACGTGACTGCCGCGCCCGTGGATCCTGTGTCCGGGGGCAATTTCCACCGTCCAATAGAAGCTCGCCACGGCCGTCCCGTCGAAAAGCTGCACGCGCGGCTGGGCGATGCTGTATCGGACCTGTGGAGAGTCGGCCAGGTAATGCAGGAAGGTCTTCTTCAGCGCAGCCCGGCCGGCGATACGGTTGTGGCGCGTGGAGGAAAACCCGACAAAGCCGGGCGCGAATTGGTGGAGAATGGTCTCCAAGTCGCGGCGGTTGAAGTCCGCCACCTGTTGCCGCTCCAAGCGAAGAATCTCACGTTCCGCAGCAGTCATATAGGGGATCCTCCCAATAAGCCCGCAGCGAGACAAGCCGCCGCGCCGCGAGGAAACCTCTCGTGTACCTTTCAGCTCTTTTTCGATGTGACCGCCGTAAAAGCGGCAGCCATCTGGTGGACTTTGTCGCTGCCGCACTTGGGGCAGAGGACCTTCTTCTTATCGTGTTCGTGAATAGTCAACACCACTTCGAACTTCTTGTTGCAGGATTCGCAGAAGTACTCATAGACCGGCATAAGCACCTCGCTGGTAACTCACGTCGAAAGCATCTGCTTTTCTCAACACAACAAACAGATGCCTCGTCGCGCTAACGCCCTCCTCGTCATCACACACGAAAATGAATTTAGCGACTCACCCCTAGGCGGCGGCCGACCTGGCTTTGGCCAGCAACAGCTCCGCTGCCTTCAAAATTCCGGAAGTGCCGTCCAGCGCGTAGACCATTGCGTCGGCCGGAATATCCGGCGGGACGGAGGCTTCCCGGACCAGCAGCACTGGGGTCTTAAACTCCTGCTTTGCCATGGTGGCCAGCGACCGCTTTTCTTCATGCGAGAAACGGTGGCCGATCAGCACCAGGTCAAACCGTTCGCGCGACAGCAATTCCAAAGCCTCGGCGATTTTTATGGTGGGGACAACCGAGTAGCCGGCGTGCTGCAAAGCCGCGCTGCGAATGTTCGAGACCGCGGCATCAAAAGATACGCACAAAATCCTAGGCGCTGACATTTGTTAGTACCTCCCTTTTGAGCGGCGCGGAAACCGCGAGTCGTTTTGGCAGAGCCGGTCAGGCCGCCGCCGCCCGCGCCCGAACCTCTTCCCTTACTCTGGAAGCCGTGATCTTCTTGAAGATCTTGGCAATGTCATTGGGGCTGACGGCGTCATGACGGACTAGGTCATATAGCGAGACGATACCCTGAATCCTGCGGTCACGATCCACTACTGGAATTCTGCGCACCCTCCGAGTCGCCATCTGGGCCAGGGCCTTGCGAACATCGGTTTCGGGGCTGCAGCAAACCGGATTGGCCGTCATGAATTCTTTCACAGTACATTCGCCCGGATCTTTCACCTCGGCCAGGACCCGGAGGCAAAGGTCACGATCGGTGATGACCCCCACCAGCTTCCTGGTCAGGAAATCGTCAATGACCGGGAGAATGCCGACATCAAATTGCCTGAGAATTCGCGCGGCCATGCGTACCGTACACGACGGTGTGCAGCAATTGGGATTGCTGCTCATTACTTCGCTGACCCGCATAATGCCACCTCCAGCAAACGTCAGAAATTGGCCAAGGCGGAAGTTATACAAATCACGATTTGTGCGACGATGAGCCCCGCCAAAAGTAGGTAGCCACCAATGACAGCGGCAGCGGTAGCCGGCAATTGTGGTTGATTCATAAGCGCCTGCCTCTCATGCAGCCGCAGCCATAGCCTTTGGGGTGGCGCCAGCCTGGGAGTTTATGGCCCGCAGCACGTCGTCATAGCTGCGACTGTAAACAACCTCCAATGCCCCCAGCCGAAGGAATTCGCCGGCATCCCCCATAGTGACGGGCTGGAGCACCAGGCATTTGGGGCGCCGGCCCAGCGCGGTAACCTTTACCAGCAACTCTTTGGCATTGACCTCGGGAGGATGGTGGCCAAGCAGCAGCAAATCAAATTCGCCGGCGGTGAGAATGGCCAGGGCGTGGCGAGGATCCCAGGTGGTAGTAGTGTCGAAGCCCGCGTCTTCCAGCATCTTCTCCAACCGGATCAACACAAGCTCATCCGCATCCACAAGCAGAATTCGTTTGCGCTCGAGCATCTTGCCTCCACGTCCAAGGGCGAGCAGAACCAAAAGTCGCCGATAATCGTGCCCGTATCCCTGTTGGCCGATGGAAAATTGTTCGAGTTTTCCTGCCGCTATGCTGCACCGCAGTCTAGAACCAGCGATGAGAAGTTGTGGCAGCGCCCTCGAAAAATGGAGTTACTTTTGGCGCCGCCCTCGCCCATACACACTCCTGCCTGCATCCTCAAAAACTACACTAAACCAGTTCGGGTTGCTTTTGCGGTGATGAATGTCACTTCAACTTTGTGAATGCTCTTGCACATCCAAAAGCGCGCTGGTGATTGCCATCACTGACCAGCCGAGCGAGCGGGGTTATAAAGAACATGTCTGGGTGTGCCACAGCCTTTCGACCTACAGCGACGGTAACGCGAACCTTGTAGTGCCCGAGGTGGTGTGACACACCCAGCTTATCTTGTGCGTTTTCGGCCCACAGGCGACGTGCGTCTGGGGCATCGCCGCCCGGAAAGAAAATGAGCAGCGCCCTTGGCGGCTACCGGATAACGAGGCCTCGCGTCTACACAAACAGGAGGCTGTCCCGGATGCTGTTTACTGCCCCCATACGTCACCTCATCCTGATTTTCTTCATTACGCTGGCGGTGATTCCGCTCCAATCACAACAGCTCGGCCCGAAAGAGATCATTGAGCGCTCCGTCGAGGCCAACGAAAAAGACTGGGATGCGGCGCCCGAGTACGACTACTTCGACCGCGAGCAGGACGGAGAAAAGAGTAAGACGTACAAAGTGATGATGCTTTACGGGTCGCGATACTCCCGGCTGGTGGCGATCAATGACAAACCGCTGTCCCCCGAAGACGAAGCTAAGGAGCAGCAGCGATTCGAAACGGCGGTGGCGCAACGCCAGCGAGAAACCCCGGACGAACGCAGGAAACGAATAGCCGCCTACCAGAAAGAACGCGAGCGTGATCATGTGCTGATGGGAGAGCTGACGAAAGCGCTGAACTTCACCCTGGTCGGCAAGGAGATGCTGGGAGCGCATGAAGTTTACGTACTCAAGGGCACGCCGCGACGAGGCTACAATCCCCCCAATAACCAAGCCAAGGCCTTGACCGGCATGCAAGGGACGCTGTTTGTCGAGACAAACACTTTCCACTGGGTGAAGGCCGAAGGGGAAGTAGTGCGCCCCATCTGGATCGAGGGCTTCTTCGCGCGCATCCAGCCGGGCACCCGGTTCTTACTGGAGCAAATGCCGGTCGGGGACGGGGTCTGGATGCCCAGCCGGTTTTCCATGCACGCCAAAGCGAAAGTTTTTTTCCTGTTTTCCCATACCGAATGGGAAGACGACACCTACTTCGGCTACCACAAGCCGAAGCCGTTAACAGCAAGTGACGTGGCGCCGTCAAAGCCGGGTGCGAACCCACCAGGTCAGGCTGAGCACGCCCCTGGCCAGAATGACTCGGCAGACCCCGCCGAGTCCGGCCAGCAGTGATGGTTATTTCTTGTAGCCAATCTTGCGCAGAAAGTCGCGGCGGGCGCTCGCGTCGCTGGGACCTTCTACTCCCTTGGGAGACTCGCCATCAATTACTCCCATAATGCCGCGGCCCTGTTCGCTGCGCGCGATCACCACTTCCACCGGATTGGCGGTCGCGCAGAAGATGGAGCAAATTTCCGGAACATTGCGAAGGGCGCCGAGCAGGTTAACAGGATAGGCATTGCGGACAATGAGCACGAAAGCGTGTCCGGAGGCGAGCGCCTGTGCGTTACGGATGGCGGCGGTGCGCAGTTCGTCATCGTTGCCTTCGACGCGCACCAGGCACGGGCCCGAGCTTTCATTGAAGGCCAGCCCGAACTTCGCCTGGGGCACCGTGCCCACCACGGCTTCATAGATATCCTCGACAGTCTTGATGAAGTGCGACTGGCCGATGATGATATTGCAGTCGGCGGGAAATTGCATCCGCACCGCTTCGAATTCGAGCATAAGAAGCCTCCGGTTGAGGAATGCGAGCAGGCCCGCTTCTGGTGGCGGCGCCAGCCGTGCGGCCGCATGACTGGCGTCCGGCGAAACATGATAACGCAACATGCTGCCGGTCTCCTCTGGTTAGGGTGGGATCACATGCTGGGGTGATTGTGGTCATAGCGAAGGTTTGGCGCGGGGGATAGTTCACAGTAGGTGGTCGGAATTACAACTCGACTTGCATACTTGTGCATTCGCTCCGGACGCGTTGTCGGCGCGAGACGGATTCCTCGCTGCGCTCGGAATGACAACCATAGAGGGGGAATGTCATGAACAGCAAAATTGCGGATGCCATCGGCCTGCGCACTCATGCGGTGGCTTTGGTATGGTCCGATTCAGCGCCGGAGAGCGCAACTCAGTTCAAGCCGGGCCGGTGGGGCTGCGTGATGAGCCTGTTTGCCACGGTCGCGACGAAAGCACGCGTGGGCGTCTTCGACCGTCAGACCTTTGGTTGCTGGGGAGGCGGTGTAGGACTGGGCTTCGGGAATTGCTATGTAACTTTTCCCGGCGGCATCGAAGCTTTCTGCCGCTTCCTGGCGGACGGCAACGTGAAGACGGAAGAAGGCAAGGCCGTCGGCGAAGAGGTTGCGCGCTGGGCTGGCCGCCGAATGACAGACGACTTCCTGCTAGGCGAACGATATCTGAAAGACCCGGAGGTTACCAAACGCTTTTTGCAGGCGCTGCCGATGCGCGACATTCCCGCCCAGTACGTAGTGGTCAAGCCGCTCGACCAAGCCGACCCTGAACGGGACAACATCAAGAACATAACCTTCTTCGTGGACCCGGATCAGCTTTCGGCGCTGGTGGTCCTGGCCAACTATACCCATCCTGATTTGGAGAACATCATCGTGCCCTGGGGAGCGGGATGCCAGATCATCGGAATCTTCGCTTATCGTGAACTGGATCGGGAGCATCCGCGCGGATTGATAGGCATGACCGATCTGTCAGCGCGGTTGAACACGCGGGCGTCAGTCGGAAAGAACGTTATGTCCTTCACCGCGCCCTGGCCGCTGTTCTTGAAGATGGAAGAAAACGTAGAGAACAGCTTTCTGCAACGCGAGACCTGGCGGGAGCTTCGCCGACACTCCGGTGAGGGTTAGGGCTGTTTGTGGCTTGAAACACAAGATGCTTCGACTCGCCTCGGCAAAACAGGCCGAGGCTCGCTCATCATGACAGGAGCAGTTGCGAGCTACAGCATTCCTGGAAGGCCATACGCCAAGATCATTGCTGGCGCTGCAGTTGGCGGAATGAGACCAGGTGCCACTGGCCTTCGGGCGTGGAAGTTTGCCGCCGCAAGATGTAGAGATTGCCGTCATTGGCGCGCAGTTTGAAAAAAGCATCCTCCGGGCCGTACCACTGGTCCACGACTTCCTCCACAACATACTCGTGTCCGTCGAGACGAAAGCGGATGGGCCGTTCGCCGGCCTTGCGCCCGGAGTAGCACTCGACTTCGAGCTTCATCTGGTCCTCAACAGCGCGATGCCTACATGAAGTTAAGATGCTTGGCGCAAAGCTGCAGGCACAATTAGAGCCGCTTATAATTCGCGTAGCCCTCAGCGGCTAAAGCCGAGATCAACTGCGATGGTTTGCGGCGCGCGGCTGATGCCGCGCCCCTTCAAAACCACGCTTAACAAACAAAACTGCTCAGATGTCCAAATTCTTCACGTCGAGGGCGTTGTCTTCGATGAACTTGCGGCGGGATTCGACATCTTCGCCCATGAGGGTGCTGAAGATGGTCTCGGTCTCGGCGATGTCCTCCAGCTTGACCGACAATAGGGTGCGGCGCTCGGGATCCATGGTGGTTTCCCAGAGCTGCTGCGAGCTCATTTCGCCCAGGCCTTTATATCGCTGGACGATATAATCCTTGCGGCCTTCGTTCAGCACGTACTCGAACAGTTCGCGGGCGGTGGCTTTTTCCACCACTTCGGTCTCGGCGGACTTGCGGCGTGGCGCGGCTTTCGGAGTTTTCTTCTCCGCCTTCTCTAGTTCGGCCTTCTCGGCGTCGCTGAGCTCTTCCAGGTTGCCGTTGCCGGCAGCGGCCTCGCGCGGCTTGAATTCGATGACAAACGGGGGCTGCATCCATTGCTCGATCTGCTTGTACTTGGCGATCATCTGCCGGTATTCGGGCGTGGAAGCCAGTTCCCAGTTGATGGCGTGAACGGCGCCCTGCTTGGTGGTGTAGCGCACCTGCCAGAGGTTGTGCTCGTCGTCGAAGTTCAGGCTGACGTTCTTGAACTCCGCCGCCTTGGCGATCTTCTGCAGTTCTTTTTCCAGCCGCGCGATTTTGGCCGGCGGCGTCTTCTGGTCGCCTTCAAAGTCGGCGCGCTTGGAGAGATCCACTTTCGGCAGCAGTTCGGTGACGCGCTCCTCGCGCAGGCGCTTGTCCACTTTGTCGTAGAAGCCGAGATATTCGTTGAGGGTGGTCATGAATCGCGTCAGCGGCTGGCCTTCAAGGCGGGCCGCGCCTTCACCGTAGCGCACGACAATGCCTTCGCTGGCGCGCTTCACCATGACGCGCACGAACTCGCGGTCGTCTTTGATGTACTGGTGCGACTTGCCTTTGCGCAGGCCGTAGAGCGGCGGCTGTGCGATGTAAACGTTGCCGCGCTTGATCAGCTCCTGCATGTGGCGGAAGAAGAAAGTGAGCAGCAGGGTGCGGATGTGGGAACCGTCCACGTCGGCGTCGGTCATCAGGATGATCTTGGAATAGCGCAGCTTCGCGGGATCGAAATCGTCTTTGCCGATGCCGGTGCCCAGCGCGGTGATCATGGCGCGGATTTCTTCGTGGCCCAGCATCTTGTCGTATCGCGCTTTTTCCACATTGAGGATCTTGCCCTTTAGCGGCAGGATGGCCTGGAAACGGCGGTCGCGTCCCTGCTTGGCGGTGCCGCCGGCGCTTTCACCCTCGACCAGGAACAGCTCGCAGCGATCGGGCTGGCGCTCGGAACAGTCGGCCAGCTTGCCCGGCAGTCCGCCGCCGTCGAGGGCGCCCTTGCGACGGGTGAGGTCGCGGGCTTTACGGGCGGCCTCGCGCGCGCGCGCAGCTTCGATGGCCTTGTTGATGATCTTGCGGGCGACGGTCTGGTTCTGTTCCAGGAAGGCGCCCAGGCGCTCGTTGACGAATGCCTGCACGATCCCAGCGATGTCGGAATTCAGCTTGCCTTTGGTCTGTCCTTCGAACTGCGGCTGCGGCAGCTTGACGCTGACAACCGCCACGAGGCCTTCTCGGACGTCGTCACCACTGAGGTTTTCCTTCACGTCTTTAAACAGGCCGAGCTGCTGGCCGGCGTAATTGATGGTGCGGGTCAGCGCGGTGCGGAAGCCGCTCAGGTGCGTGCCGCCGTCAACGGTATTGATGTTGTTGGCGAAGCTGAAGACGTTTTCCGAGTAGCCATCGTTGTACTGCAACGCGATTTCCATGGCCACGCCGTCGCGTTCGGCTTCCATATAGATGGGCTTGTCGTGCAGCACCGACTTACCTTTGTTCAGGTGCTTGATAAATTCCGCGATGCCGCCGTTGTACTTGAACTCGAGGCGCTTGGGCTCGCCGGTCTTGGGATCGGTGGTGCGCTCGTCGGTGAGGGTGATGAGCAGGCCCTTGTTGAGAAAGGCCAGCTCGCGCAGTCGCTGCGCTAGCGTGTCGGCATTGTATTCGGTGACGGTGAAGATTTCCGTGTCGGGCTTGAAATGTACTTTGGTGCCGCGCTTGCGTCCCGCGCTGCCGGTCTTCTTCAGCTTGCTGGTGGGCTCGCCCTTGGAGTAGGTCTGCTCCCAGGTAGCGGCGTCGCGCCAGATTTCCAACTCGAGCTCTTCGCTGAGAGCATTTACGCAGGAGACGCCGACGCCGTGCAGTCCGCCGCTCACCTTGTAGGTGGAGGAATCGAATTTGCCGCCCGCGTGAAGCTTGGTCATCACCACCTGCGCGGCAGGAACCGTTTCGCCGTCCACTTCCATGTTGTCCACGGGAATGCCGCGGCCGTTGTCAACTACGGTGATGGAGTTGTCAATGTGAATGACGACGTCAATGCGATCGGCATAGCCGGCGAGAGCTTCGTCAACGGAGTTGTCCACCACTTCGTAGACCAGGTGATGCAGTCCCAGTTCGCCGGTGGAGCCGATGTACATGGCGGGGCGCTTGCGTACTGCTTCCATGCCGCCGAGAACTTTGATGGAGTCGGCAGTGTAGTCGCCGTTGAGCGTCGCGCCGTTGGTGGATTTTCCGTTCCTGGAAGGTCCGCCGTTCTTTTCAACTTTTGCGTCGGTGAGCGCCGCGCCATTCAGGGTGTTTTTGGAGGCCATCGAGCTCCGTCAAGCTATTGAAATTACAATCACTTAAGCGTAATTGATCGCACATCTTATTGTAGCACAGCAGGGCGGGAGTCTGGCGCTGGGGTAGAGGCGTAAGTCTCGTAGATGGAAGGGGTTACGGCGGCAAGAGAGAAGGTGGATTACTTGTTTGGTGCGAGGGACAATTTTTCGATACTGTTGTCACTCCAGCGTTGAACACCCAATGCAGATCCCTCGACTCCCTTCGCCCACAGCGGGCCTCCGGTCGCTCGGGATGACACCTTGCTCGAATATAGCTCAGGAGCTGCTTTCGTCGCGATGCACGTGCACAATCTTTGCTCCGCGTCCTCTGCGCCTCTGCGGTTGAGAGGTTTCATGCGCCTACTGTGCTGGTTTCGGCGCGGCACGTTTTGGCGCGGCGGGCGGTGCCGAGAATTTCAAGCTTTGCAGCGATTCGAACAGGCGCTCAATTTCCGCGGCGCTGGCGCCTACGAGGTTGAATCCCACGGCGTATCTGCGAAGCACGGTGACAACGAACGATTGGTGCACGCCGTTCTTGCTGAAATCGGCGCGGTAGAACTTCTCTCCGGCGATGATGTGTTCGCGGGCTCCGTGCAGCAGCTCGTATCCCTGGCGCGTGACCAGCGGCAAGGTGACTTTGTCGAGATACGCTTTGCCGTCCGGGAGTGGAGCGTAGTCGCGGGCGCGGTCGGCCATGATCACCAGCCCCGGTCGAGCGGCATTCTCATTCGCGTTTTCGTTCTGAGGCTTCGCGTAGGCCGCCAGCAGCACAAAGCTGCGGTGCTCGGCGTCCTCTTCGGGCGCCAGGAAGTCGGGCAGGACCTGGAGATCAGCAGGGATCGTGTAGGTGAAATGAAAATAGTCGCTGCGGTAAACGCTGCCAGTGAGCATACCGTCGTCGGGCTCGACGGTGCGGGGCGCGGGCTTCTGCGCGAAGAGAGCGGTGGTGAGCAGCAGGATGGGAAGGAATCTCACTCGACGAGCATAGCAAAAACCTCTTCACCACAGAGGACGTGGAGAACGCAGAGAAAAAGCAGAGGGAATGAAAGTTAGTCAACGCAGCTTGGGATGAGTTGCTGGGCTAGCGTGAGTTTACGCCAGGCCGAGGCGGCCGGGAGCTACAACACAGCAATTACAAATGCCGCAGGAAACTCAAATCCGCATCGGCATAACGACGTAGCGGTACTTGAAATCGCCGTCGCCGTTTTCGGCGGGGCGGAGCTGGCCGGCGGATTGTGGGTCTTTGAACTCCAGGCGAACGTCACCGGCGCTAGCGGCTTTCAGAAAATCCAGCAGATATTGCGAATTGAAGCCGATGACCAGGGGATCGCCTTGGAACGTGGTCTCAATGGAGTCTTCCGATTCGCCGGTTTCACTCGAAGAGGACGAGATCCGAATTTCATTCTTATCAAGCCGCAGGCGGATAGCGCCGCTGCGCTCGTCGGCAAACTGCGCCACGCGCTGGATGGCGCTGGCGATGTCTTCGCAGCGCACGCTGACGGTCTTGGTATTGTCACGGGGCAACACGGCCTCATAGTTGGGAAACTGCCCAGTCAACTGGCGCGAAGTCAGCAGGCGGCCGCCGATGCGGAAGAACAGCGTAGATTCGTCCTTGGCAAACTCCACTACGTTTACATCCGAAGATTGCAGCAGCGTATTGAGCTCACCCATGGCTTTTTTCGGGATCAGGGTGCGCATTTCACCCGAGACACCTTCGAACTTTTCGTGGGTGTTCTCGATGTGCGCCAGGCGATGTCCATCGGTGGCGACCATGGCGATGGACTCGGGCTTCAGCACCATGAGCGCGCCATTCAGCGTGTAGCGCGACTCCTCGTTCGAAATGGCGAAGATGGTTTTGGAGATCATGGTACGCAGCGTTGATGCGGGAATCTTTACCACGCCACTGGTCGGGAAATTCGGCAGGCCGGGAAAATTGGCGCGCGCCATGCCGACCATCTTCGTATTTGAGCGGCCGGAACGAATATTGACCCAGTGGTTTTCCAGCAGCTTGATGGTGATGTCGCCGTCAGGGAGCAGCTTGACATAATCGTAGAGCTTGCGCGCAGGAATAGTGCAGGCGCCTTCTTTCTTCACCTTGGCAGGACATGAAGTGCGCAAGCTGAGATCCAGGTCGGTAGCGGTAATCGAGAGCTTGTCTCCCGCAGCTTCGAAAAGAAAATTCGATAGGATCGGTATGGTGGTCTTGCGCTCCACCACTCCCTGGGTTGCGGTGAGTTCTTTTAAGAGGTCAAACTTACTGACGGTGATTTCCATAGGCTTTCGTCTCCAGGGAGGAAACTGTTTTCGTCCAATATTCAGAGTACCGGATTGTCCCGGGTATTCTTCGCATACCTTATACCAAAAGATAAAGAGTAAAAACAGCAGCAGCAGTAGAGAGGGCGGAAATGTGGAAATCCGGTCGCGGAGCTGTGGTGGCGCAGGTGCGGGCGCTGAGGGTGGTGTTAGTAAGGTGGCCTCAGCCGATATCCAGGCAGTGGATGTTGGGATAGCGGAAAAAGTAAGCACCGCCTGTTACACAGGTTCCACAGGAGATTCACAGCCGGTAACGAGGAAGACCGATGGAGAGAGTGGAAAAGCGGCCGGAAACCGCGTCTTAACCAGGGAATAGCGCTGATCGTGAGCGGACGGAATGTCTAAAAACGGGTTCAGTCCGTTCAGCATAGCCAGTCTGCCCCTGATTTCGAGAACGACGAGCGCGGCGGAGCCCCGACGAATTTGTGTTGCCCCCAAAAAACTTGAGTGTGATGGGGTTTCTCGGCTTCACGTCAATGAGAACTGACGGGCAATGCGTCTCAATCGCGCTGGGGCGAATACGTCTCAATCCCGCTTGGACGGAGGTGGTTCTTCGAATTTTGGAAAGGATTTAAAGACCACCTCACGCGAGCGGGCGGTGGTTTTCTTATTGGGGTCGGTGATGTATTGGATCAGGGTACCACGGAGTTCGTAATAATCTTCGTCGGCGCTGGCTTTGCCCTCGCCGCGGGCGACGGAGCCGCGAAATTCGAACCAGACACCGTGAACCGGATCGGTGACGAACGTCAGCTTGTGGCCGTCAAGGGCGCCGTTCTTGATGAACTGATCGAGAAAAGCACCTTTGTCGCTGGGCAGGTCCCCGTAACGCGAGACAAAACCAGTAACGTGTCCCTTGTCCTCGACGGTGATCTGCACGAACTCACCTTCCTGGAGGAAGCTGTACATTCCAGAGAAGTCTTCTGTGGGCGGAGGCGCGGGTTTCGGATGCTCGGCGAGGGCGGCGGCGGTCCCAAAGAATAGAGCGATTACCAAAATAGCTTTCACGGAAATGATCCTGACACTCACCCCATTTAACGCCAGCCGTGCCCTCAAGGCAACCGCATACTTACGATATAATCAGCACACGCTTCTTGAATCCCCGGGCCGGCGATGCAGCAACTGCGACTCACTGCGATTGAAAGTCCGTCCGGCCCATTGCCGGAAAATGACAGGGCGCAGCATCTTCTCCCGTCGGTCGTGGGCCTTCCAGAACCCGAGCTGAAGTTTGTTGTCGAGTTGCCGAGCTGGCACAGGGTCTTCTTCCGCAATCTCGCCGACCTAGTGCTGATGCGCCGCCAGCCGCGGCTGCAGCTGACGACGCGTCCGTGGCCCTTCTGGCCTGACGTGTTCGTGGAACGCGGGCTGCCGCTGGGAGCTTTTCGTAAATCGGCGCTGTACCATGCCTTTGCGATCACGGTCTTATGGGGACTGTCACATACTGCCTTGCTGCGCACGCCGGCGCTCCCGCAGCGCGCATTCCAGAACACGCGGCTGACGTATTATCCCGTTTCCGAATACCTGCCGCCGATTGCGGACGAAAGCAGCAGTCCGCCGGCGGTCCAGGAGCGCAAAGGCGAACCCAAGTACGCAAAGCAGCCGATCATCTCGTTGCCGCGCAATCCGGACAACAGCACACAGACGATAGTGACGCCGTCGCCGCTGAAGATTGATCACGACGTGCGGCTGCCGAACATCGTCGCGTGGACGCCGGTTCCTGCCGCGGTGCCCGCAGCCGCGGTCCGCGGGGGTCCAAAGCTGGCGATGCCGGAGAATACGGTGGTCGCGCCTCCGCCGGACACAAAGCAGATGGTCTCGCGCGCGCCCATAGTGCCGCAGCCAATGGTGGTCGAGCCTACGCCGGCAGTGGGGAACGCCAAGCTCACCATGCCAGCGGACCTAATTACGGTGTCAGCGGTAGCGCCGCCGGCGGCAACTGCAGAACTGAGAACGAAGGCCCTGATAGTGCCGGTACCGTCGGTGGTGGAGCCGCCAGCTTCGACGGCGGCGGTCAGCAGGAAACTGGGCGAGCTGAATATCGCGCATTTTGATCCCAAGGTTGCAGCTCCTCGTCTGCCGGTTGCCGAACAGCGCGCTGTGAACACAGCTCAGAACGCGACTGTTGGCGGGCCGCAGCTCCGGCGGGCTTCGGAGGGCGCGGGTGGACGCGCTGCGCCGGCGAATGCGGGAAGCGGTATGGCTCAAGCAAAAAGCGGAGTGGGCCAATCGGCCGTCAGTACGCTAGTCACACTCCGGGTCAGCGCGACGGCCATACAGGGTGTGGGTCATGGAGATGCGGCCGGGCAACTGATTGCGCTCGGCATTCACCCGGTCGCTCCGAACGGACCGATTGAAATTCCGCAGGGCAACCGGCGAGGGATCTTCGCAGCCGCACCGGAAGGCAAGCCCGGCGCGCCAGGGACTCCGGATGTTCACGGCGGTGGGAGCAATGGTCCAGGCGGGAGCTCGGCTTCCCATGCGCCTTCAGCATCGGCGGGCGGTCCAGGTAAAGGGCCGAACAGCGGGACGGGAATTTTCGTGGGCGCAGGGCCGGTGAATCCCGGTCCGGTAGCGGTGGCAGCCCCGCCTGCGGATCCTTCCGCGACGGCACAGGGGAAAGGCAGTGATTCCACTCCTGTGCTGCTGGCGGCAGCAAGGCCGCACCTGAGCGACATCGCCCGCCAGACGCGTCCCAGCGCGCCTGTGGAGAAGGCGCCCAAGGTGGAGGACGAGGTCTTCGGCGCGAAGAGAATTTATTCCATGACACTCAACATGCCCAACCTGTCGTCCTCGGGCGGAAGCTGGATCATTCGCTTCGCCCAGTTGCGCGACGACGGCGACAACAGCGAGTTGCTCCCGCCGGTGGCCACGCGCAAGGTGGACCCGGGTTATCCTTCCGACCTCATGCGCGAGCGCCTCGAGGGCACGGTCACGCTGTACGCGATCATTCACAGCGACGGAACGGTGGGCGATGTGCGGGTGCTGCAGGGACTGGACTCCCGCCTTGATAATTATGCCCGTCTTGCGCTGAGCAAGTGGCATTTCCGTCCAGGGACCAAGCACGGAAATGCGGTGGAAGTGGAAGCCGTGGTGCAGATCCCGTTCCGCTCGGTCAGATACTAAGAACAGGTGACAGGAATCCGGTGACAGGTGTCGCGGGCCTCACAACCATGCTCCTTGATAGC
Organism: Terriglobales bacterium; assembly: GCA_041946765.1. Classification (GTDB taxonomy): domain Bacteria; phylum Acidobacteriota; class Terriglobia; order Terriglobales; family Acidobacteriaceae; genus JBHGAZ01. Next base: position 90,495 of record JBHGAZ010000021.1, on the reverse strand, counting down.
AGTATCGCCTTAGGTCTCTCGTACTACGACATATTTCCGATGGACAAATGCAGAGAGCTGGGAAATAGTGAGATATGTCGGCGGCTGTATCGTACGCCCATTGGTCTCTCCTGCGGCAATGGCGGAACCGTGCTCTGGTAGTCCCCTCCCATTGGTTGCTTTTGTTTTGTGCTCTTATGGCTGCATCTGCATTTCTGCTACTGCAACTGGCTCTGCAATGGCTGCTATATGCGCGCGAAGAGGGCGGCAGCGTTCACTTCCTCGGGGGGCTGTTCAGTGCACTGGCCGTAGGCGCCTTGATTTACGGGTTGCTGGCGGGAATGCGCGCGCGCCGCATCACCCACAAGAAGCGGTTCGAAACCATCGCTGAAGCCAATCACCACATTCGCAACGCCTTGGAAGCGATGCAGCTCAGGTTTCATCCGGTCGAGATCTCGCCGGCAACTTCGCCGTCCACAGTTACCCGGGCGCGGCGTACACGCTGGACGACAGCACGCATGAGGATGGGTAATTTGTAATTGGTAATTTGTAAATTGCAAAGTCGAAAAGCTGAACCGGAGTCTTGGGCACGCTCCGCAGGCCAGCAGCAGACACTCATGTCTGCAGCCGGAATCGGGAAACGAAGAACTGAAACTGAAGATGCGCCTTCGTAGTTGGGAGCTTTGCCGCATCCAGAGTACATTATCTGTTGGCTGCCGCCGCTGAGGAGGCTGGGATGGGCAAGTTTATGGCCGGGGTTTTGTTGTCGCTTGCTGCTATCGCCGCCGGACTCTATTTCTACTTGAGTCGTGGATATGCGAACTTAAGCGCACAGCCGCAACCCTCGGCACTGGAACAAAAGCTGGCGATCAGCGCCATGGATGCATCGCTCGAGCGCCATGCTCCCAAGGTGAAAAACCCGATCCCGCCCACGAATGCAAACCTGATTGATGGAGCCAAGCTTTACAAGAATGATTGTGCCCTCTGCCACGGCTCTCCACTGAACCCAGTGGCCGATGTCGGGCAGGCACTCTACCCGCGGGCCCCGCAGTTCTTGAAAGACGCGCCCGACATGCCGGAAAACCAGTCGTTCTATATCATTAAGTATGGGGTACGTTGGACTGGCATGCCCGCCTGGGGAAACATCCTGGCCGATTCGGAAGTCTGGAAAGTAGCACTGTTCCTGAGCCGGATGGAGAAGCTGCCGTCTGCAGTGGAAAGAGAATGGAAAAAGCCGATGACGCCATAAGCAATGTTTGACCGCGCTGCGATCAGCGGTTAGCATGACAGTTTTCAGGGGCTTGGGGATCCCTGGTTCCAGTTCTCGTCTTTACACAACTTCACACCGGCAAGTACACTGTTCGGTCTATCTCTAACAGCGATCAGGAGGTGCCATTCCGATGGCAGCAGTTGAGGACAAAGTAAAGCAGATTATCGTGGAACAACTGGGCGTCGATGAATCCGAGGTTACCGCTACCGCGTCTTTCGTGGACGACCTTGGAGCTGATTCGCTGGACCAGGTAGAACTCATCATGGCATTTGAAGAGGCTTTCGACATCGAGATCCCGGACGAAGACGCGGAAAAGATCAAAACCGTCCAGGATGCGGTTGATTACGTCGAGAAAAACGCCAAAGTGGGCAAGTAAAGCACAGGGCATTTGTAACAGGAAGGCGTTGCTGCCGGTCCGGCATGTTGCCGGGCCAGCGGTGAACACCTATCCCGCAGGTCTGCACTTTCAAGTGGGAGCCGAGGAGATCGATGGCATCCGTTGAAGAACGCGTAAAACAAATCATTGTGGAACAGTTAGGCACCGAGGAAGCTGAAGTCACCGCCAACGCTTCGTTCGTGGACGACCTTGGGGCCGATTCACTGGACACGGTGGAACTGGTCATGGCATTCGAAGAGGCGTTTGATATCGAGATCCCGGACGAAGACGCGGAAAAGATTCGCACCGTCAAGGATGCGGTGGAGTACATTGAAAAGCACGCCAAGGGGGCCAAGTAGCTTGGCGCGACGCGTCGTAATCACTGGCCTGGGGCTCATCTGTGCGGTGGGCAACACGACGGAAGAGACCTGGAAGAACCTCCTGGCGGGCAAGAGTGGTGTCAGCCGCATCACTCATTTCGATGCTTCCGATTTCGCTGCCCAGATCGCAGCCGAAGTCAAAGGCTTCGACCCGCTGAACTGGATCGAGAAGAAAGAACTCAAAAAAATGGGCCGCTTCATCCACTTGGCGCTGGCCGCCTCGGACGAGGCGATGCGCATGAGCGGCCTGCAAGTCACGCCGGGAAACGCCACCCGCATCGGCGTCCATATCGGCTCGGGCATCGGCGGGTTCGACGTGATCGAACGCGAGCACAGCAACCTGCTGCAAGGTGGCCCGCGCAAGATATCACCTTTCTTTATCCCTGCAGCCATTGTCAACCTGGCGGCGGGACACGTCAGCATCCGCTACGGCGCCAAGGGGCCCAATGAGGCTACCTGCACGGCCTGCACCACCAGTGCCCATGCTGTCGGCGACGCTTTCAAGATCATCACCCGCTGCGACGCCGATATCATGATTGCCGGCGGTACCGAAGCTGCCATCACGCCTATGGGGGTGGGCGGGTTCGCCGCCATGCGGGCGCTCTCTACGCGTAACGATGCCCCGGAAAAAGCCAGCCGCCCCTGGGACAAGGACCGCGACGGGTTCGTCATCGGCGAAGGCGCCGGCATCATGATCCTGGAAGAACTGGAGCACGCGCGGGCCCGCGGGGCAAACATCCTGGCGGAAATCGTCGGTTACGGCATGAGCGCCGATGCCAACCACATTACCCAGCCGGCACCGGAAGGCGAGGGTGGTTATCGCGTGATGATGAACGCGTTGAACGATGCCAAGCTGCAGCCGGAGCAAATCGGCTACGTTAACGCGCACGGCACTTCGACTGATATCGGGGACAAGTTGGAGACGATGGCCATCAAGCGCGCTTTCGGTGAACACGCGCACAAACTGGCGGTAAGCTCGACCAAGTCTATGACCGGCCATCTGTTAGGCGGGGCCGGCGGTCTGGAAGCGGGGATCACCATCCTGGCGCTCCGCGATCAGATGCTGCCGCCAACGATCAACCTGGAGAGCCCCGATGCCGAGTGCGACCTAGATTATGTCCCCAATCAGGCGCGGCCAGCCCCCGGTTTGGAGTTCGCCATCTCCAATTCGTTCGGGTTTGGCGGGACCAACGGTTGTCTGGTTTTCCGCCGCTGGGGCGCGTAGTCAGAAAGATATGGCAACAAAAAAGCCCTCCGCCAAGGGGGGCTTATTTGTTGACGAAGTTACGCGCAATCAGGGGTTCAGCCCAAGAGATACGAAGAATGTCCACAGCCGTAATCGTATGCTGCAGCTCAAGGTCGTAGGAGCCGTTATTTCGGAGGCGTCTGTGGAGTCTCCGTTGCGCCTCCAGTCGTGTTCTCCGAGGCTTTCTTTCCCCCCTTCTTGCCCGTCTTGCCCGCTTTCGCCATTGCGACGCTGCAAGTATCCGAGACGTGTTTCAGGCTCGTGGCGTCGAAAGTGGGAGGCGTTGCAGCTTTGTCAAGAGTGCCGGTCAGCTTTACCTTGTGGCCGGCGTGGGCGGACCAATCCTCGGAAGTCTTGACGTCAATGCCGTTCTTGTAATGTGCATTGGCAATCTTGTAGCCGCCGTCGCTCTTTTCCAAACAACCGGTGATGGTGTTCTTTTTGGCTGCGGCGCCGGCCTTGCCGGACTTCTTCGCCTTTGTGGTTGCAGAGGTGCTTGTTCCGGTGCTTTCTTGTGTGCTTGTGCCTTGGGCCAAGGCTGACAATGTGAATGCCAGCACAACGGCCATGAGCAATGCTAGTCTTTTCATACTTTTTCTCCTGGCTTAACCTGACTGGTTCCAATTGGAAATAGGAAACGTAAACGTAGATGCTGTACGGGGCCCGTTAGGTTGGTACAGAGCACGTCACCAGCCCCCGGAACGCGGGAAAACGGCGGGGACCAGTGCAGAGGGGGTTGGATCGCGATACCATCGGCAGCCGATGAATACGGGAGTTCCGCCGCCGCTACAATCCAGCGCGGAGTCGTCGGATCGCCAAAGAAGGCAGCGCTAGACGGAATCTATGCTGGATACAGTCTCACCCCGGGCTTTCGATAGAATGGCGTTGTGAACGCCACTGCCCCCACCGCCACCAGCACCCGAGCGGAGCCTCAGGAGCGGGTTTTTACGTGGCGGCAGCGGGTTCTGCTGTCCCTGATCTCGTGGGTCGCAGCTTTGGCTTTGCGGCTGATCGGTCCCACGCTGCGCTACCGGGTATCTTTCGAAGAGGGCGGGCCGCCCAGCGAGGTTGTTCACCCCGGAATTTATGTCTTTTGGCACCGCTGCGTGTTCGCAGCCACCTATTGCTTTCGCAACCACGGCATTGCGGTCATGACCAGCCGCAGCTTTGATGGCGAGTACATTGCCCGCATTATTGAGCGGTTCGGGTTCTCTGCTGTGCGGGGGTCCAGTTCGCGGGGCGCAGTGCGCGCGCTGCTGGGGATGCACAAGATCGTGGAGCGGGGACAAGCAGTGGCGTTCACCATTGATGGTCCGCGCGGCCCACGCTATGTCGCCAAGCCCGGGCCAGTGCTGCTGGCGCGCCATACGGGCGTACCTATAATTGCCTTTCACCTGGCGGTTGAAAACGTCTGGGTCCTGAATTCCTGGGACGGCTTCATGATCCCGAAACCATTCTCGCGCGTGCTCATGCGCGTAAGCAAGCTTATCCAGGTGCCGCCCGATGCAAATTCCGACGCCATGGCCCGCTACCATGCCGAGATGCAGGCGGCGCTGGAGCGCGTGCGCGACTTTGCTGATGCCAATGTGGGGATAAAACCCACCACAGAGACACAGAGACGCAGAGAAAACCAAAAGTAGAGCAGCGTATGGCGGCCTTCTATCAATGGGATCAGCCCGAGAGGTTGTCCCAGACACCGTCTTTTGGCGGCTGGCGAGCTGCCCCTAGAGCGGAATAAAAAACTTCGAAAACTCTGTGTCTTCGTGCCTCCATGGTGGGTTTCAAAAAAATTAGCTCGAGTGCAAGCTTCTGGTGTACATTCCCAACGTACCTCGGTTCGCGCGCCCGCGTGACGCTACGCGGGCTGGGAAGCGGGTGTGACTCCCGCGCTGCCGCGCAACTGTAAGCGAGGACAGGCAATTCGCCACTGCGGCTTCGGCCGTGGGAAGGCGGCTGTCAACCGGGTCTAAGCAATCCATGGACCCTTGCTCGCTGAGCCAGGAGACCGGCGCGAATCGCCAAACTCAACCCCTTTCGCGTGCAAAGGAGGCTTGCAGTGCGCACACTCCGCGTCGTTCTCTCCCTCTTTCTGTTCGTGGCCAGTTGCTTTGCTGCCGACCTGAAGGTGAAGGTCATAGATCCTGACTCGGCAGTCGTTCCCAACGCCCGCGTTGAGTTGTACCGCGGGAGCCGCGTAATTTCAGCGCAAAGTACATCGTCCAGCGGGACAGCATCGTTTTCCGCTCTGACCCCCGGGGGGTACCGGATACAGGTTCTCGCTCAGAGTTTTGCCGCCGAAACCGTATCCGTCGCCGTGGATACGAGCTCCGAAATCACAGTACAACTACACTTGGCCATAGCAGCCGAGGCGGTTGAGGTCAGTGCCGCGCTCACGCCACTGCGATTGGAGGAATCCGGGGCAGACATTGCCTCTCTGAATCGCCCGCAACTCGAGTTGCTGCAACCGGTCTCCGCTGCTGATGCCCTGCGTTTCTTACCTGGCGCTGTTTTGAATGCAGTGGGACGCCGTGGCGGCCAGACCTCGCTTTTCGTGCGCGGCGGAGACTCCCGCTACAACAAAGTTCTGGTAGACGGCATTCCGGTAAACGACCCGGGCGGAACATTTGATTTCGGTTTGCTTGCCATGCCTGAATTCGATCGCCTGGAATTCCTGCGCGGCGCACAGAGCGCGCTCTACGGCTCGGATGCCATGACCAGCGTCGTCCAGGTTTGGAGCCGGCAGGGTAACACGCCCACTCCCGAGTTGCGCTTGGCCGCCGACGGTGGAAATTTCGCCACTGCACAGGGCTACGCATCTGTATCAGGCGCACGCGACCGCCTCGATTACAACCTGTTCGGAGATCAGTTCAATACGCAAGGACAGGGCGTCAACGACGACTACTCCAACTCGTCGCAAGGCGCCAATGTAGGCGTGCGGCTCAGCGATCGCGTGTTCTTGCGCCTGCGGGCTCGTCATTCCAACAGCCGCTCCGGCGTGCCCGGGGAATGGAACTTTAATGGACAGCCGTTACTGCCTCCGGACCTGGACCAGTCTGCCCGCGTGAATAACTTTCTTGGTGGAGCGGAGTTGGCCGTCGCCGCCGGCGCATGGCAGCATCGTTTCTCCGGCTACGAGTACAACCACAAAGGAACAAACATGGACACGCTTGCGGACCGTGGCTGCGATGTCCTCAGCTTCAACTTCACCGATTGCTTTTTCTCGACTCCTTTCAATGTCAATCGCGCCGGGTTCAGCTATGTGGGTGACTACGCGCCACGTGGTTGGACGCACATGGTGGTGGGCTATGAGTTCGAAGACGAGAATGGATCCTTCGACACGCAGTTTGTCACTGTAGTTTGCGATCCTGCGACCTTCGAGTGCGTGCCGGGAACTGGTGGTGGCCACACTCGCGGGCTGCGTCGTAATCACGCCCTGTTTGGACAAGAGATCGTGACGTGGCGCCGGCTCACCCTGCGCGGTGGATTGCGATACGTTCACAATGAAAGTTTCGGCGATAAAGCCGTGCCCCAGGTGTCGGCTTCTTTTGTTGCCCTGCGCGGGGGAGACGTATTCTCGGGCACGCGCCTGCGCTTCTCGTACGCGGAGGGGATCAAAGAACCGCGCTTCGAAGAGTCCTTCGGCATTTCCGGCACATACGGAACGGTGGCGAATCCATTCCTCCAACCAGAGGAGAATCGCTCCTTCGAAGCCGGCCTTCAGCAGAAGCTGCTGACGGGTAAGGCGGCTTTCTCAGCCACATATTTCAACAACTACTTTCGCGACCAAATCCAATACAGTTGCCAGTCCGAGCCGCCTTTTCTGTGCCAGTACATCAACCTTGGGCGCTCGCTGGCACACGGAGCGGAGCTGCAGTTCGACGTACATCCTCTGTCGCGTTTGATGATCACTTCTGCCTACACGTACACGTCAACCCAGATTCTGCTTGCTCCTGCCAGCGTTGATCCAGAGTCGCCGTATGCCCAGGGCAAACCACTGCTGCGCCGCCCGCGTCATTCCGGCACGCTGCTCGCCACCTGGACTGGGAATAAATGGGGAGCCACTCTGGGCGGAACATTTGTTGGCCGCCGTCCGGATTCTGACTTCCTGGTCCCGCCGCTCGGCATCACCAGCGCCGCCGGATACGGGCGCTTGGATGTAGGAGGCTGGTACGCGATCACGTCACGCGTGACCGCCTATGCGAATGTCGCCAACGTGCTCAACAAGCACTATGAAGAAGTGGTGGGGTATCCGGCGCTGCGCGCCAACTTCCGCGCTGGCTTGCGCTTGCGGATCGGTGGGGAATAGCTGCCGGGAAGACGGTCGCCACCGATTTGCACGGGTACACACGGGACGCCCTGAATCAGTTATGCAATCTGGGTAAATCCGTGTAGATCTGTGGCGACTTGGGGTTAGCTGAGTTCGCGGACGCGCGTCGCCACCAGCTTTTCCACGTCGCGATCGCTCAATGGTTGCTGCTTCCCCAGCAAATGGGTTACCAGCGCGATCTTGGCGTAGTGCTCCACGGTTTCCATCTTCATGTAGGCGCGGAGCAGTGTATCCGCGTAGGTGACCACACCGTGGTTCGCCATGAGAATGGCGTTATGGCTGGCAATGAGAGGCTCCAGCGCATCGCTCAACTCGCGAGTACCGGGAGTGCCGTACCTGGCGAGCGGGATGCAGCCCAGCGAGAGCACAACTTCCGACACCAGGGCCTGGTTGAGTTCGATCCCGGCAGCCGCATACCCGGTAGCTGTGGTCGGATGCGCATGCACGATGCCCTTTACCTCGGGACGCATACGGTAGATCAGCAGGTGCATGGCTATCTCAGTAGACGCAGAACGGTTTCCGCCCACCTTGCGTCCGTTCATGTCCACGATGACGAGATCGTCGGGCTCCATCATGCCCTTGCTCATGCCCGTGGGCGTAGTCAGCACCCGATCATCCGCCAGGCGCACGCTGAGGTTACCGTCGGTAGCAGCAACATACCCTTTCTGGTGCAGCATCCTGCCGAAGTGCACAATATCGTGACGATGCTGTTGTTCGTTGTTCATCTACACGGATGCGGCAGCGCGTGCGGCGCTCTGAGAACTCTTCGGGGATCCCACCCCGCTTGTGGGCGGATTGGCTTGCAGCCCCGGTGCTCATCCTACCGCATCCCCTCTGAATGAGGCAATGCGTGAATCAACGCCCAGCCGAGTGATTCCCGTTTTTGGCGTAAGCCTGTGGACATTCGGAAGGCGTGCTCGCGCAGGTACTCCGGATTGGACGTAAATGGACTAAAGGAGCTGATGATTTCCGCATTAGCTAAGCACACGAGCCATGTCTCAACTCGAGTGGCCGCACATCTTGTGCGATTTTGTCTGCCAATTTGTCCTCCGCAACTCCCAGATCATAAGCCGATTGCAGGTTGAGTCAATAACGGGCGCTCGTGTTAAAGTAGCGGGCCAGCCGTAAGGCCGTATCGGGCGTGATGGAACGTCGTTCGGGCACAATTTCGAGATTCATGGTACCGGCGCGTGTAGCCCCAAGGCGAGCTTATTCATGCTCCAAGCCCAGGGGTTCCATATAGTCCTGACGTAAGATTTCGCCGGGGTGAATGGGAGGAAGCTTCTTCGATGATTTCTCCTCTCAGTGATAGTCGGTGATTTCGACTTCATAGGCATCGCCGTGCCGCCATACGAAACATATTCGCCATTGATCATTGATGCGAATACTGTATTGTCCCGTCCGCTCACCTCGTAAGGCTTCGAGCGGGTTGCCTGGTGGCGAAGCCAAGTCGCGCAGTTCCGTGGCACTGTCCAACCGCCTCAACTTCCGTCGTGCGGCGAGTTCAATCGTTATAACTATTTCCCGATGCAAAATCGGCTGAAGATCAGGTTCAGGATGTCGTCGGCGGTAGTGGCGCCTGTGATTTCGTCCAGCGGACGCAGCGCGCTGTACAGGTCAAGCAGAAGCATCTCGTGAGGAATATTTGACTGGACGGCCTGGACCGCAGCGGCCAGGGCCTTGAGTGACTCGCGTACCAGGCCCTGATGGCGCACGTTGGTGAGGAACCCGGCTTCCCGCTGTCCGCCACCGTCCCCGCCGATGTGGCGCAATATTTCCGCGCGCAGCCGGTCAATCCCGTCACCGGTCAGGGCAGAGGTGCGGATGACAAAGTTGCCAGTGGCCAGTGGCCAGTCGCCAGTGGCATTCGCAACCAGATCGGCCTTGTTCGCTACCACTATGGCCGTGCGCCGCTCCACTTGCGAAAGGAGCTCTTGGTCCTCGGCGGTTGGTTGCGATGCGTCAAGCACCACGAGCACGATATCGGCGTCGGCGAGCGCCTCCATTGATTTGCGAATGCCAATGCTTTCGGCTTCGTCCAGAGCGCGGCGGATACCGGCGGTGTCCACCAGTTTGACGGGAATGCCACCGAGGGAGACGGTCTCGCTGACCAAGTCGCGCGTGGTGCCCGGAGTCGCAGTCACGATGGCGCGCTCCCGCTCCACAAGGCGGTTGAACAGGCTGGATTTCCCCACGTTCGGGCGCCCCACAATGGCCAGCGTCAAGCCTTCATGCACTAGCTTGCCATAGGCAAACGACTGCGCCAACTGCTCCAGGGGGGCACGGACTCCCGCGATGCGTTCCAGGATTTGCGGGGCGGGCAGCACCGCCACATCGTCTTCGGCGAAGTCAATACCGGCCTCGAGCAGTGCAATCAGTTCCACCAGTTTGTCCTTGATCGGCTGCAAGCGGTGCGACAGCGCGCCCTCCAGCTGTTGCGCGGCCACCTTGGCCTGGTACAGGGTTTGCGATTCGATCAGGTCGCGCACCGCCTCAGCTTGTGTCAGGTCCAGACGGCCGTTGAGGAAGGCGCGCATGGTGAACTCGCCCGGCTGCGCCAGCCGAGCGCCGCCAGCAATGGCCAGTTCCACGACGTGTCGTAGTACGACAGGAGAACCGTGCGCCGAGATCTCGACCACATCGTCAGTGGTGTACGAATGCGGTTTGGCAAAAAACGTGACCACGACCTCGTCAATGCGCTCACCGGTCCCGGGCTCTACCAATTCGCCAAAGATGGCACGCCCCGCCTCCAGTTCACGAGGAAGCTTCAGCATAGGCATGGCAATCGCGCGAGCGTCCGGCCCTGACAGGCGCAACACGCCAATGCCGCCGCGCCCCGGCGGCGTGGCGATGGCGACAATGGTGTCGTCGAGGTTCACCTTGTACAAAACCTATCACAGAGACCAGGTGACGCGGGGAAGGCAACGTGATTTGCGCAGACAACCATGGGAATTTGAATGCGCTCTGAATTTCTGTTGTATTGGCGAGCGGTTGGTTCGAACAGTACTGCCTATCTCTGGAGGAACCATGGCGAGCATCACCGAGATTGCTCCCGACTTGTACCGGATTTCACTCTACTGGACAGAAATTGACCTGCAGTTCAATCATTTTCTGCTGAAGGACGAACAGCCGCTGCTGTTTACCACCGGCTTTCGCCGCACCTTCCCCGAATTGAAGGAAGCAGTCCGGCAGATCATGGATCCGGCCCGGCTGCGTTGGATCAGCTTCAGCCATTTCGAATCCGACGAGTGCGGTGCGCTGAATCACTGGCTGGCCACGGCCCCACATGCTGAGCCGGTATGCGGCTTCACAGGTGCGCTGGTCAGCATTACAGATTTCGCCGACCGGCCGCCACGGGTGCTCCAGGACGGGGAAACGCTCGCCACAGGAGAGTACCGGTTGCGCTTCTGCTCGACCCCGCATCTGCCACACGGCTGGGATGCCGGTGTGCTGTTTGAAGAAACTCACAAAACGCTGCTTTGCTCCGACCTGTTCCACCACAACGGGCAAGTCGAGCCGATCACCGAGTCCGACATTCTCGGCCGCGTTCGCCAGGCGATGCACACCATGGAAGCGGGCCCTATGCCCCGCTACATGCCATGGACGCCCTATAGCGGCCAGTTGCTGGAACAACTTGCTCAGTTGCGACCGCAAATCTTTGCGGTGATGCACGGATCCAGCTTCCGGGGCGACGGGGCGCAGGCGCTACGCGATTTGAGCGTGGTGATGAAAGAGGAGCTTGGTGGCCGTCCCGAGCAGAAGGGGATCAGCGCCGCCTGAAGGAAGTGGGGCTGGGGCTCTTGGGCTTGTAGTTGCGTGGCAGGACGACAACGTGCCGGCGTCCCGCTTCGCCCTGGCTTTCCGTCTTCAAATCGGGCTCGTCGCGCAACGCCAGGTGAATGACCCGGCGTTCGCGCGACGACATGGGACTGAACTCGTAGGGAGCGCCAGTCTTGCGCACGCGCTCCGCCGCCACGCCCGCCGACAAGCGTAGTTCTTCCAGCCGCATGGCACGATGATTCATGCAGTCGAAGGCGACTTTCTCATGCTCATCGGACCCCAAACGCAGCAGTTCAATGGACAAATGCTCCAGGGCGCGCAACAGTTCGGCGTTGCGCTCCAGCAGCAGGCCGGAATCGGGCCCGGAAAACTCGACCAGAATGGTGGGCCTTTCCCAATCCCGCTCCTCCGGCAACGGCGGGTCAACCGTAATGCGATAACGCAGGCGGAAACGTCCGGTGGACAGAATCGAGCGCAGCAGGGCGTCAATCTTCTTGGCGGACTCGATTTTGTCTTGCAGCGCCATAGACACGTTCTGCTGATTCGGTCTCAACTGCGAACTGCTTTCACCGTACCAGCTTTCTTGCGAGCGCGCTTGGCCTGCTCGGCCTGCATTTCCTTGCCCAGTTCGGTATGGTTCATCACCCACTGCTGGATGATGGAGATGACCGTGCTCAGCAGCCAGTAAAGTCCCAGTCCTGCAGCTACCGACCAGCTAAAGATCCCCAGCATGACCGGCATCATGATGTTCATCATGCGGCGCTGGTTCGGGTCCATGCCTGCCGTGGGCGTCATCATCTGCATCACCAAGGTGGAGACGATGATTAGGATGGGCATGATATGCAGCGGGTCCGGCGCCGAAAGATCGCGGATCCAAAGCCAGGGCGCCTGCCGCAACTCGATGGCCGCTCCCAGCATGGTGTAGTAGGCGAACAGGAACGGCATCTGGATCAGCAGCGGTAGACAGCCACCTGCAGGATTGACTTTGTGCTTCTTGAACAGAGCCGCGATCTCCTGGTTCATCTCCGTCCGCTTGGGATCGTTCATCTTCAGGTTCTTATAGCGGCTCTTAATGGCTTCAACCTGCGGCTGGACCTTCTGCATCTTCAGCGCTGACTTCATGCTGGAAACGCGCAGCGGCAGCAGGGCCAGGTTGATGATCACCGTCTGGAAGACAATTGCCCAGCCCCAGTTTGGAATCTTCACCGGAGCGTCCAGCACCGTCCACTTCAACCACAAAAATAGTGGCTTGGCGATGATGCCGAAGAAGCCAAAGTCCACTAGTCCGCCAAGATTGGGGGCAGAGCTCTGGCCATGGACCGGCGTCGCATAGATGGCGTCAACCACGTCCACCTTCTTCGGCCCTATGAACCAGCGGCCGCTGGTCGGACCGGAAGCATTGCCCGCGGCCGCTCCCAGAACCGGAACCTTCTGCATGTCGGCGGGGTCAGGCTTGTCGAGATTCTTGGGGATCTCGATCTCGTTATGAAGGGTAATCAGGCGGAGTGCTTCCGGATTATCCGGAAGGAACACAGCGGCAAAATACTGGTCGGCGGCTCCGGCCCAGTTAAATGGGCCGGAAAGCGTAGCCCCGCCGCTGACCTTCTTCGAATCGAGGCGCTGTATTTTGTCGCCCAACTGAGTCTCAATCTTCGAGGCCGCATAGGAGACGGGTACGGTCTGGTCGCCGAAACCTGCCGGCCACGCGAGAAACGCTTGGACCGGCTGACCTTTGTCGGTTGTTGACGTTTCGACCTTGACCACATAGGAGTGATCAAACTGGAAGTTCTTGCGCACCACCGTGCTGCCGTCGGAGTACTCGAACGCCAGACTGGCGGGGGCGCGCTGCGTCCCGGTGGCGCTGGCAACGTAAAGCGCGGAATTGAGCTTCGTGCGCAAGCCTTCGTCGTACGTCCATAGCGACATCGGATAGCCGTACTTCTCCGCGCCAATGCTGTTGACCAACTCGAGCGGACGGCCCTTGTCGTCCTTGAATTTTTTCAGGATCCAAGATTTAACCTGCGCGCCTCTGTTGGTGAAGATAATGCGGTAGAAATCGTTTTCGACAACCGTTTCCGATTCGGCTTTGGCCTGAACAACGCCTTTTACTGGGGGCGCGACAGCAGCCGCCGGCGGCGCTGCCGGCCCAACCGAAGCCGGCGCGGGTTGTTGTACCTGCTCTTTGGTTTGCGCCGGCGCAGCGCTCTTGCCGAAATGCTTCATCAGCCACGGCTGCACCGCCAATAACAAAAGGAACGTTAGAGCAAACACCAGCAGGAGCCGTTTCTCCATGCCGGGTTCTTGTTGCGGATTTTGATATTCGGGCATTGACAGAAAAATTTGGTTAAGGGGTTATTTGGTTATTTGGTTATCGGAAATACAGCCACCTTGGTGGAACAAATTAACGAGATAACAAAATGACCAATTAACCAAATCACTGATGGTTCTGACACTCACAACGGCGGCTAACCACCGGGTCAAAGCCGCCGCGGGCCAGCGGATGGCAGCGCAACAAGCGCCAGATCGCGGCCAACCCGCCACGCAGGATCCCATAACGCTCCACGGCTTCCATGGCGTACTCCGAACAGGTAGGCACGTACCGGCAGGAAGGCGGAAGCATCGGCGACACCAGCCATTTGTATCCGCGGAGAACCAATTGGACCAACGGCTTCATAGAGTGCGTCTCGCTGCCCTTACAGGCGCCATATTGCCAGCGCGATGCTGCACGCTGGTAAATGCCCGCTCCATTTCTTGTACCAGCCCCGTAAAGTCGGTTGTCAGCACGGACTTCTTCGGATTAATGACCACGTCTACGGGAGCGTTTAACTTTCCAAGGCACAAGCGAACCGCCTCGCGCAGGCGTCGCCGGATCCGATTCCGCTCCACGGAGTTTCCCAAGGCGCGGCTAACGGTCAAACCCACGCGCGGTCCGGCAGTGTCTGTTCTCCCAAGGTAAAACACCGTCAACCTGCCCGAGAACAGCCTCCGGCCGTGCTCATAAACCTGCTGGTAAGCCGCGTGTTTCAGCAGGCGCGCCGTCCGCGGGAATCTCAGTGACTGCTTCTCTGCCGCGCTCACCGCTGATCGTCCTCTCAGTTGACTGGGCTACAACTTGTTCCCAGTAAACCTGCTGATGGCTTTCCGGGACCCTGGAGGAAAATCGAGCTAATCGCGGAACCCGGGGCTGACCGATACCCGTTTGCGTCCCTTGGCGCGCCGGCGTGAAAGCACTGCTTGTCCGCTCTTGGTCTTCATACGACTGCGAAATCCGTGCGTCTTCGAGCGGCGACGCCGGTTGGGCTGGAATGTGCGCTTGGGCATGGGAAAACTTGCAGCTCCTCAGTAGATAAAATGTTGTAGGGCACAAATAAAAAGTATAAATCATCGGTGAACCGATTGTCAGGTCAGTTCTGTGCGACTCGGGCGCATCGAGGATGAGCAGAAACTATTCCACCCTTGCATCCGGGCCGGTCTCACTCCTCACTCCCCTGCGCAATCCTTGACCTGAAGCGCGAAACCGGGAACGAAAAAACGTATTTTGCACCAAGTGCGCAGCAAAAAAATTTTTCTGGAATTTTTTCTGTGAGTTGCAGCTCTTTCTGCATGCGTTTTTCTGTTCACGCAAGAATTTCGTGCTAGTATGCCGCAGTCACCACGCAGAAGCTGCTGCCCGTCGTTGTTGCGCATTTGGTGAGTTGCAGGCCGAATGCCGAGAATAAGGTTTTGTTGAAATAGGCCGGGCGCTCCTGCTTAAGGTAGAAAACGCGCGGGTCGCCGGCCCGCGCTGGTCCTTTGCAGTTGAGTTCATAGCTTCGGACCGCCCCCAAGCGACGGTCCCTGATGGGTCGGATAAATGTCCGTGAGCGCCGCCGCAGTCTCCCCGAACCCCTGGGTACGTATCCTCGATGCCCTGGAGAAGAAGGTAAACCGCCACTCGTACGACACCTGGCTGAAGCCGACGCGTTTCAGCCACTCCAGCGGGCGCGTGATTTTCGTACGCGTGCCCACGCCCGACTTCCGCCACATCGGCGACAAGTATGGTGACCTCATCCAGGAAGCCATTGACAACCTGGGCATGGAGTACGAAGACGTTGAGTTCGTTCCGGTTGAACCGGAAGCACATCCGGCTCCGGCACGGGCCGTCGCGAGCGCTGCCACTGCCTCAACCGCCAATCCGACAGCTCACCTAACGCAGGTGCAGTTCGACTTCGATGGCGCCGCGCAATTGAACCCCAAGTACACGTTTGACGCGTTCGTCATTGGGTCCGGCAACCAGTTCGCGCATGCCGCCGCGCGTGCGGTAGCGGAGCGTCCCTCCAAGGCCTACAACCCGCTGTTCCTGTATGGCGGCGTGGGCATGGGCAAGACCCACTTGATGCAGGCGATCGGCCACGAGATCAAGAAGCTGCAACCACACATGCGTATCCGCTACCTCACCAGCGAGGCGTTCACCAACGAAATGATCAACTCGCTGCGGTATGACAAGATGACCGCGTTCCGCGATAAATTCCGCGGTCTCGATGTGCTGCTGATTGACGACGTACAGTTCCTGGCCCAAAAAGAGCGGACGCAGGAGGAGTTTTTTCATACTTTCAATGCGCTGCATGAAGGGTTAAAGCAGATCGTAGTTGCCAGCGACCGCTCTCCCAAGGAACTGGCCGAAATCGAAGACCGCCTGCGCAGCCGCTTCGAGTGGGGATTGATCGCCGACATCCAGCCTCCCGACCTCGAGACTAAGGTCGCCATCCTGCAAAAGAAAGCGGAATCGGAGCAGATTACGCTTCCCACCGACGTGGCCCTGTTCATCGCTTCCAACATCCGCTCCAATGTGCGCGAACTGGAAGGCGCACTGATCCGCCTTATCGCAAAGTCATCGCTGGAAGGTGTGCCCATTAATCTCAGCTACGCGCAGCAGTCGCTGAAGAACTTCATTGACGCGCAGGTGCGCAAGATCACCATCGAAAGTATCCAGAAGGCGGTGGCAGAACAGTTTGGACTCCGCCTGATCGAGATCAAGGCCAAGAACAACTCGCGCGCGATTGTCTTCCCCCGCCAGATCGCCATGTATCTAGCCAAACGCCTGACCGATAGCTCGCTGCCGGAAATCGGCCGCCAGTTCGGCGGGAAGCACCACACCACAGTCCTGCACTCGGTAGATAAAATCGAGCAGGCGCGCAAGTCCGACAAGGACTTGAATCGCATGCTGAACAAGCTGACCGAGACGCTAAGCGGGTAGCGATGTCATAATCTTGGGGGTGAAGACCTCCGGCAAATCCGAGCTCTTCCGCAAATTGCCCTCAGTGGATGAAGTGCTGCGCGCCCCCGATGTGGCCGCGCTCATGGCCCGGGACGGCCATGCCGCCGTCACCGACGCCGCCCGTACAGTGCTCGACAACTTGCGCCAGGAGATTGCTTGCGGTGCGCTCGGTGGCTCCGGCGTGGAACTCGCCCTGGGCGGTCTGGCGCAGGCAATCGCTCAGCGGCTCCGCGCCACCATGCACTCCTCCCTTCGCCGGGTAATCAATGCTACCGGAGTCATCCTGCACACCAATCTCGGACGCGCGCCACTTGCGCAAGCTGCGCTCCAGCACATCGCCGAAACTGCCGGCGTTTACTCCAATCTTGAGTTCGACGTCAACAGCGGCGAGCGCGGGAAGCGGGACGTGCACGTGGATCGCCTCTTCGCGCGTCTGCTCAGCGGCGAGGGTACGGGCGATGTCGCAACGATTGTCGTCAACAATAATGCGGCTGCCGTTCTCCTGGCACTGAACACGCTGGGCGAAGGAGGCGAAGTAATCGTCTCGCGCGGCGAACTGGTGGAAATCGGCGGTTCGTTCCGCATTCCCGATGTGATGGCCAAGTCCGGTGCCATCCTGCGCGAGGTTGGCACTACTAACCGCACGCGCTTGTCCGATTATGAGCGCGCGATCACCGAACGCACGCGGCTGCTGCTGCGGGTGCACCGGTCAAATTTCCGGATCGTTGGCTTCACCGAGCAGCCCGCACCGGAAGAACTGGTATCGCTGGGGCGCAAGCGCGGGATTCCGGTGATGGAGGACCTCGGCAGCGGCGCCCTGTTCGATCTGCGCTCGGTTGGGGTCAGCGGCGAGCCCGATGTGGCGCACAGTTTGCGTGCCGGCTTGGACGTGGTCACTTACAGCGGAGACAAACTGCTGGGTGGGCCGCAGGCAGGCATGCTCAGCGGGCGGCGCGAGCTCATTGCGCGCATCCGCTCCAACCCGCTGTTTCGCGCGTTGCGCGTGGACAAGCTTACCTATGCTGCGCTCGAGTCCACGCTGCTGGCCTACATCCGACAGGACCACGATGCTCTTCCCGCCCTGCGCATGATGCGCCTCTCTGCCGCTGAGATCGGCAGGCGCGCCGAGGAACTGGCCGCCGGCATAGCGCCTTCATCACGGAAGATTCGGGTTGAGCTCATTGACGGCGAGTCTGTGACCGGCGGCGGCTCGGCGCCGGGTGCGACCTTCCCGACAAAGCTGCTGGCAGTGACCTGTGAGACGCTCAGCGCCGACGAACTCGCGTCACGGTTGCGCGCTCATGATCCGCCCATCGTGGCTCGCGTTGAGGAAGGACGCATGCTGCTGGATTTGCGCACCGTCTTTCCCGAACAGGATGCGGTTATCGTGCAGGCGCTCCGCAGACTGGAGTAGCGTTCTGCAGTCTTCTTAGAAACTTCCCACATCTGCTGCGCAGATGCGGGGCACTCGCGAGTTTGACTGAGAAGCTGTGAGCTGAGAACTGCAAACTGATAACCGAGAACTGACAACGGCGACTATATTCACCATCGGTCACAGCACGCACACTTTGGATGAATTCATTGTCATCCTGCGGGCGCATGGCATCCGCACTACGGTGGACATCCGTTCGTATCCGGCGTCTCGGCGCATGCCGTGGTTCCAGGGGCCACAGTGTCCGCCGTTCATGACTCCGGAAGAAGCGCGTGTTCACGAAGCATTAGAAACAACGTTGCCCCGCGCCGGAATCGTCTACACCTGGATGCGCGCGCTCGGAGGGCGTCGCAAGAAGATTCGCGACGACTCACCCAACCTCGGACTGAGTAGTCCCGGCTTCCGCAATTACGCGGATTATATGCTGACCCCGGAATTCCAGCAGGCCGCCGCCGAACTGGTGCAATTGGCAGGGGAGTCGCCGACTTGCGTCATGTGTGCGGAGGCTCAAGTTTACTATCACTGCCACCGCATGCTGGTGTCCGACTATCTGGTCGCGCAAGGGCACATGGTCCTGCACATCACCGGAACTGGACCGGCAAAACCGCATCGGCTTACGCCCGAGGCGCGTATCGTCGACGGGCATGTGATTTACCCCGGCGACTGCTTGTTCTGAGTTGAAGTTGCACTCCACGCCGCCAGCGCCTAGAATCTCTGCGCACGAGTTCACCCGGGGGTTTGCACATGCCCCAATACGAATTCTTCTGCAAGGACTGCAAAAAACCGTTCTTACAAATTCTTACTCTTGCCGAATATGAGAAGGGAAGATTCACCTGTCCCAAATGCAAGAGCAAAAACGTGGAACAGCGGTTGTCGTCGGTTTACGCGGTAACTTCGAAGAAAAGCTGATGGAAGCCAGCCAGAATAAGAGTCTCCGCCGGTAGTGGGGTTTTCTTTGCTTCCTGAAGGAATAACGTCATCCGACGGAAGCAAACCGCCCCATCACTCCCCAAAAACTTCAGCGGTAAAGGCTTCCAGCGAGGCGCCGCGCTGCCAGGCATTGGGAGGCAGGCCGGCTTTGTAGCAGGTTTGTTCCAGGAAGGTAAGCCGGTCCCAGCCGTGCTGCACCGGAACCTGGGGCAGCAGCAGACCACGGAATCCCTCGGCGCTGACTACCAAGCCATGGCGGCCGATGACGATATCCTCGGCGCGTATGGGCGCCAGTGGTGATAGGACGCTAATCTCGACCTTCAGGTCGGGTACCTCGGCGAGCGTTACCGGGGCAAAGCGGTTGTCATAGAAAGCCGCTGCGACTGCGGTTTCCGCCACCGTACGATACAAAGGGTACGCGGCGATCACGTATCCTACGCACCCGCGCAAGTGGCCCTGCAGACGCAACGTGGTAAACGCCCCGCGTAGCTGTGCCAAGTGCGGCGTGGGTGGAGTCATGTCCAAGTCCGTGTGTTTCAGGGCAGAGTCAATAGCGCGATGTGCCAGTTGGATTAGCAGACGGCGTTCCTCGGGCGAGTATTCCGGCGGGGTGGGAGCACGCGCGGCAGCATCATTGGGTAGCGGGCACATCGTTCTTCCTCCGGCGGCTGAGGACGAACGCACGACGCCGGCGGCGCTGGCGCATGGTCACCGTGCGATCTATCTTGGACCAGAAGGCGACGAAGTAATCAATGGCGGAAACCAGCGACAGGGCAACCATAAACCAGATGGACATTTTGGCAACCAGGTCGAGGTCGAGAATCCCGACTCCCAAGTCCCAGACAGTCCAGCGATGATCCAGAATGGCGGCGGCCACGCAGACTATCTGCACCACCATCTTCAGCTTGCCCAGCTCACTGGCCTCGATAGTAAATCCCTCTGAGGCGGCAATGGCGCGCAGGCCGTTCACCAGGAACTCGCGCCCGATGATCACCACCGCGATCCAGGCCGGCACAATTTTGGGATTGAACTGCACCAGGGTGATGAAAGCTGCGCAAATCAACAGCTTGTCGGCCAGCGGGTCGAGCAACATGCCCATAGTGGTGATTTGTCCGCGCCGGCGTGCCAGGTAACCGTCAATGCCATCGGTAATGGAAGCCGCAATGAACACTGCCGAAGCCAGCAGTTCGCGATGCCCGCTGTTCCCGCTAAATCGGCTGCTGGACAGTATCCAAATGAGCACCGGAACGCTAAAAATGCGGGTCAGCGTGATGTAGTTTGGCAGGTTCACAGGGGCGAAAATCTGTGTGCACGCACCGCCACCGGCGCGCACACCGGAAGAAATCCTTTTTGATTATGCTCTCCGTTTCAGGCGAAAGCAACGAAGCAGTTGCTGGGGCTAAGCTTGCCGGGGACGAGCTGGTAGTAGAATGCCCCTGCTATGGGCAGTTTCTATCAGCCAATGCCCGAGGAGACCGGATCGCGCTGGCGACCGCTGGCGATCGGATTGGTGGTCATCGGCATTGTCTTGGCGGTGATCTGGATACTCAGCCGCAACGCGCGCCCTGCGCCCCCTCCGCAGCAGGCCGAAGACCCCTATGCGGCAAACCTTCGCATTTCCGACCTGCGCCTGAGCACCGCGCATAACTTCGTGGGCGGCAAAGTCACCTACGTGGAAGGCCAGGTCGCCAATCTAGGTGGCAAAATCGTTACGGGAGCACAGGTGGAGGTGGTTTTCCGTAATTCGCTGGGAGAGGTGGTACAGAAAGAGTCGCAGCCGCTGCGAGTACAGGAGACCACCCTGACACAGCCCGATTTTGTTCTTCTCAGCGCAGCCCCGTTGCGACCCAACGGCGTACGCGATTTCCGCCTCGCGTTTGAACATATCTCCGCCGACTGGAACCAGGGATTTCCCGAGCTGCGGTTTACAAAAATCACGACCAAATGACATCCACCACTGAGACACAGAGACACCACGAAACAATTCATCTTGACCAGCATGCAGTTTATGAGCAGCAGTGATGTGCTTGAATGATCGTTGAGCTTTGCTTCCCGACAAAATGGATATGAGCCGCTCTGTGTCTCTGTGGTAGGTTTCCTCGGGTCAATTTAGAATCACCGTATGGCTGATATCAGGCCAATTCGCCTGACAGAAGCGGTGAAAGCCGCGGGTTGAGCTTCCAAGCTGAGTCCGGCGGCGCTGGACAAGGTGCTTGGGAAATTAGCCCGGCAGCATGACCCGAACGTGCTGGTCGGCTTTGACACAGCCGACGACGCTGGAGTGTACAAAATTTCCGCCGACACCGCTCTCGTCCAAACGGTGGACTTCTTTACGCCTATCGTAGACGATCCCTACAGCTTCGGCCAGATCGCGGCCACGAATGCGCTGAGCGATATCTACGCCATGGGCGGCCGCCCGCTGACATCCCTCGCACTGGTGTGCTTTCCTGAGAAGACAGATCTCGCGATTCTGGAGCGAATTCTAGCCGGCGGGCTGTCGAAGATGGTTGAGGCCGGCTGCACCGTGATCGGCGGCCACAGCATCCGCGACGAGGAAATCAAGTTCGGATACGCAGTGACCGGCACCATCCATCCGGGGTGCGTGCTCACCAATGCGGGTGCGCAACCCGGGGATCGCCTGGTCCTCACGAAGGCATTAGGGACTGGGGTGATCTCGACCGCGATCAAGCGGCAGAAAGCTCAGCTGGCGTGGATTGAGGCAGCCACAGCCTCCATGACTGCGCTGAATAAGGCAGCAGCGGAAGTCGTGACCTCTGCCGATCGGAGCGACTCCGGCGGCGTCCACGCCATGACCGATATTACTGGCTTTGGCCTGATCGGGCACGCACGCGAGTTGGCGCTGGCCAGCAACGTCAGCCTGCGCATTTCCGTATCGTGTGTGCCGTTGCTTCCGGGAGCGATGGAGTGCGTGCGCGAAGGCTACATCCCTGGAGGGTTGAAGGCCAATCGCGAGTTTGCCGAATGCGTGGTCGGCTACGCAGACGACATCCCCGATGCGCTGAAGACTATTCTTTTTGACCCGCAGACCGCGGGCGGCCTGCTGATTGCCGTCGCTAAGGAAACCGAGTTGCTCACAGCGTTGCGGCGTGCCGGTGTTTCCGCGGTCGAAATTGGAGAAGTGCTGCCGCAGACCAAGCCGCTAATTCAGATAACTCTCTAGTCTAGTGGAGTGGGCAACAAGCGGGCGCTATCTAAGAGCGTCATCCTGACGCAAGCGAAGCGAAAGGACCTGCTTTTATTGAGGGCACGAAGGCAGGCCATTCGCATCGCGGCCAAAAAGGCGGCATGCTCAGCTTTGAGGAGAGTTTCCCAGTTCAGGCTGGCCTTAGCTGCGCGGGTTTACTTCGGCACAGTCTCGGTCGTCTTATTTTGGTTCTGCTCGCTCTTGTTCTTCTCGTTCCCGGTAATCTTCTCGCCCACGCTGGAAACAGCCCCGCCGATTTTGTCCTTCATGGTTGATGCTCCGGACTCAACCCCCTGTCCCACCTTCTTGGCGGCATTGGCAGTACCCTTGCCCACTGCTTTGCCGGCAGCAACCGGGTGGCCTCCTTTGATGTTGTGACCAGCAGCCTTACCCCCTCGGCCAATATCGGAAGGCGCAGCGCCGAGTTCGGCTTTGCCGGCAACGTTCAGGGCAGCCAGCGTTTTCTGGTCGAGGCGACCGGTTACCGGATTGCCCTCGTCTGCCTGAAACTTGCGCAGCGCAGCGCGCGTTTTCGGACCTAACACTCCGTCGGCCGGGCCGGGATTATATCCTTTGTTCGCCAGCGCCTCTTGCGCAGCTTTAATCGTGGAGGCATCCACCTTTACTGGCTTTGCGGCCGGCTGGACGATGGTTTCCGTCCGCTCATGCGTAACCACAGTGCCGGCGGGCACATCGGCGCTGGGCGGAGCAGTTTTCTGCCCGGATTTTGTCTGTGTTGTTGTGGTAGTGGTCTGCGTCGTGGTGGTCGTACTGTTCTGGTCCCTGTTCTGGGTCAGCGCGAAGGCAGCCAACATGACGAGCAGGCCGACAATAAGTCCGCAGCGCTTCATAAGATCTCTTCTCCATACGGAAATTCTTGCTCTTAAGATGCGGCCGGTGAGCTAGAGGTAGTGTTCAGGACGGGGTCTCAGCGGCTGGCAGCGCCGTTCGTCGCAACAACGGACTTCTCGACCCTCGTCACCAGGCTTTCCTGGGCAGCAGCAGACGGTGGAGTGAAGTCTTCGTCTTCATGGCCCCTGAAGGTCGCCTTCATGAAATCCATCCAGATGGGCAGTGCGGCCATCGCTCCGGTTTCCTTCTTGCCTAGGGAACGCGATTTTTCATCGAAACCGACCCACACCCCACAGGTGATCGAAGGCGAGAAGCCGACGAACCAGGCATCGCTGAAATCGTTCGTCGTGCCGGTCTTTCCTGCCAGGGGATGATTCAGTTTGCTGGCTTGGTATGCCGTCCCGTGCAAGACCACTTCGCGAAGCATGGCGGTCATCACACGTGCCGTCTTGGCACTGACCACATCACGGACCTCAGGATAGTTTTCCTCCAGCACAGGCCCGTCATAATCAACCACCTTGCGGATGTAGCGCGGCACAACGCGCACGCCGTCGTTGGGGAAGGCAGTGAAGGCAGCCGTGTGCTCCAGCACCGTGATCTCCGCCGAACCCAGAGCAACCGGCAAGTACGGTTGGATGTTGGCGGTTACACCGAAGCGGTGCGCGTAATCAATCACCTTGTGAATCGAGAGTTGGCTGGCAAGCTTCAGCGCAGGGATGTTGCGCGACTGCGCCAGTGCGCGCCGAAGAGTGATGGCGCCCTGGAACTTGCCGTCGTAGTTGTGTGGGGTGTACGGTCCGGATGAGGTTGTGAAGGTAGTAGGCGCGTCCACCACAATGTCGTCGGGCGTGGCCCCGTTGTCAATTGCAGCGGTATAAACGTAGGGCTTGAACGAGGAGCCCACCTGTCGCAAGGCCTGCGTGGCGCGGTTGAATTTGGACACTTCGAAGTCGCGTCCGCCCACCATTGCACGCACGTCGCCGGTGCTGTTCTCAATAGCTACGAGAGCAGCCTGCGTTCCGGAATCCTGTTCCAGAGTGACCTTGGCTTCGCTGCCGGAGAGTGCCAGAACTTTGACGTAGGCCAGGTCTCCGGTTGTAAAAATCTCCGGCGGCGACTTGTGTTGCGTCCAGGCCAGATCAGCGGGGATGAGCACGGCGGTATAGCGGCCCAGCTTCAACATGGCCGATGCCGGAGAAACGCTCAGCACCAGGGCGTGCACGTAGCTGCCTGCGCTGATGGAATCATTCCAGTCGGGATGGGTGTAGCTGCCCAGGTCAGCACCGTCGGCAATCACGTTGGGCAAGCTTCCCTTCCAACCATGGCGCCGCTCGTACGCCGCCAGGCCGTCCAGCACCGCCTGGTTCGCCGCTGCCTGCAGGTCCATGTTCAGTGAGGTGTAAACGCGCAAGCCGCGCTGGTGGACTTCATCGCTCCCGTATTTGCGCTCCAGGTATTGCCGAACCTCTTCCGCGAAATACGGCGCCAGCGAATTGGGTGAGGCTTGCAGGTTCAGCCGCAAGGGGGAATTCTTGGCGGCAGCCGATTGCTCGGCGGTGATCTTGCCATCCTCCAGCATCGCGTTAATTACGAGGTTGCGCCGTTGTACCGCGCGCTCCGGGCTGTTGATGGGCGAATAGCCGTTGGGCGCCTTGGGAAGACCTGCCAACAGCGCGGCCTCGGCGAGCGTCAGATCGCGGGCGCGCTTGCCGAAGTAGTATTGCGCACCAGCCTCGAAACCGTACACGCCGTGCCCGAGGTAAATCTGGTTGGCGTACATGGTGAAGATCTGCGGCTTGGTAAAACGCCGCTCAATCTGAATGGAGAGCATGATCTCCTGAAACTTGCGGCGGAAGGTGCGGTCGGCGGAAAGAAACAGGTTGCGCGAAAGCTGCATGGTCAGCGTGGACGCGCCTTGCGCCCGCTGCCCGGCGACCAGGTCGCGATACGCCGCACCCAGGATACGCCAGAGATTGACGCCCCAATGCTTCTCGAAATCCTTGTCCTCGATAGAAGTGACCGCGTCGCGCAGCACCTTGGGGAAATCGTTGTAGCTGGCGATCACGCGCCGCTGCAGCGCGAACGAGCCGATTACCCTGCCCTGGTCGTCGTAGAGCTCCGTTATGGTGCTGGGACGATAGTGCTCCAGCTCGTCTATCTGCGGCAGATCGGTGGAGTAAACGATCAGCAGTCCGGTGAAGGTGCCCGCCAGGGTTGCAGCCAACACCAGTAACCCGAACACCAGCCAGCCCACCAGCTTGTTTCCAGCTCGGGGTACAGACACGGGCGGGCTCGGCTCTAAACTCGTTCGAACCCGGGTTTGAAGATTGAGAATCTTCCGTCCTAACCCCTAGACGATAGCGCCACTGGCCGACAGTACTTGGATTATAACAAAACGATCCCGTGATCCAGGCTTCGATACGATTCGGCAGGCGCACCTGCGACGTGATGGCAAACTGCAGCCGATTGGCAAGGCCGAAGTCATTGATCATCATGATCACGGTCTTGATGTCCTTTGCGGTGCTGCCGATTGCGCCCGGAATCATCATCAGCGATCTGAACATTGCCCTGCTGTTCTTTCTGGCGATGTCGTCTCTGGGCGTCTACAGCATCGTGCTGGCAGGCTGGGCCTCAGACAATAAATATTCGCTGCTGGGCGGGTTGCGCGCTGCCGCGCAGATGCTCAGCTACGAAGTCTTCATGGGCCTGTCGCTGATGGGCGTGGTGTTGTTGGCCGGCTCCTTCAGTCTCGTGGACATTGTGCATGCACAGCAAAAAATCTGGTTTATCGTGCCGCAATTCCTCGGATTTGTGCTGTTCCTCATCGCCGGTCTGGCCGAGACCCGGCGTCTGCCGTTCGATTTGCCGGAAGCGGAAAGTGAGCTGGTGGCTGGCTTTCACTCCGAATATTCCGGCATGAAGTTCGGCATGTTCTTCGTCGGCGAGTACCTGGGGATCACGCTGATCTCCGCCATGATCGCAGTTCTGTTTTTCGGAGGCTGGCTGGGACCGGGACTGCCGCCGATTCTGTGGTTTCTCATCAAAACGTTCTTCTTCCTGGGCCTGTTTATTCTCATGCGTGCTTCGCTGCCGCGGCCGCGCTTTGACCAACTCATGGCTTGGGCCTGGAAGCTGATGTTGCCGCTGGCGCTGGCGAACCTGCTGGTGACCGGCGCGGTGCTGCTGGTGTGGTTCCGCTAGCGGCAAAGGGGCAAGGGTATGTTCAGTATCGTTCGCACACTCTGGGATGTTTTCCTGCACAGCTTTCAACGCCGCGTCACGCGGCAATATCCGGAGCAGCCGGCCTATCTGCCGCCACGCTGGCGGGGGCGCATCATTCTCTCCCGCGATCCTGACGGTGGCGAGCGCTGTGTTGCGTGCTACTTGTGCGCCATCGCCTGTCCCGTCGACTGTATTGCGCTGCAAGCGACCGAAGATTCCACCGGCCGCCGCTATCCGGACTTTTTCCGCATCAACTTTTCACATTGTATTTTCTGCGGCTATTGCGAGGACGCCTGCCCGACCTACGCCATCCAGCTCACCCCAGACTTCGAGATGAGCGAGTACAAGCGGCAGAACCTCGTCTATGAGAAAGAGGACTTGCTGATCAATGGGCCGGGCAAGTATCCGGACTACAACTTCTGGCGTGTCGCCGGGGTGCAGGTTGGCGGCAAGGACAAAGGACAATCGGAACGGGAAGAGGCGCCCACCGATCTGCATCAACTGCTGCCATGAAGCAAGGACGATGAACGTAATTGCTTTTTACATCGCCGCCGCTATTGCGATTGTCACCACAGTTCTGGTGATCACCCGTAAGAATGCTGTCCAGGCACTGCTCTACCTCGCCATTTCGCTCATTTCTGTCGCCGTCATCTTTTACGACTTAGGAGCACCGTTTATTGCGGGACTCGAAGTCATCATTTATGCCGGTTCAATCATCGTGCTTTTCATTTTCGTGGTCATGATGCTGAATCTGGGCAAGCGCGCCACCATTGCAGAAGGCAGACTGCTCCAGCCGCGGATGTGGATCGGGCCAACGATTCTGGCTGCCATTCTGGTCGGCGAGGTAGGCTACCTGCTGGCACGCGGCCCCGCGGGAACCCCCGCTGCCCACGTCGTTTCTCCCAAGCAAGTTGGCTTGGCCTTATATGGGCCTTATCTGATCGGGGTGGAATTGGCCTCGCTGCTGCTGATGGCAGCCCTGGTCGGGGCCTATCACCTGGGCTGGTATAGGCAGCCCAAACCGGAGACGCAAGATGTCGCTCGTGAGTACGCAGCAAGCGTTGATGCTGGCCGGGATACTGTTCGCGCTGGGAGTGATCGGCCTGCTGGTGCGGCGTAATCTGCTTTTTATCCTGATCTCGATCGAGATCATGCTGAACGCCGCCGGTCTGGCATTTGTGACTGCGGGCGCCCGGTGGGCGCAGGCAGACGGCCAGGTAATGTTCATCTTCATTCTTGCCATGGCGGCATCGGAAGTGTCGGTCGGCCTGGCGCTGGTACTGCAGCTTTATCACCGGAACCAGTCGCTCGATGTAGACCAAGCCAGTGAGATGAGAGGCTAGCTTGTTCCAACTCCTCTTTTTGGTGCCCGTCATCCCGTTTGTCAGCTTTCTGTGGCTGGCAACCGTGGGACCACGCACCTCCCGCCGGGCCGTGGCGTGGGTAGGGGTGGGTTCTATCGCTGCCTGCACCATCTTCTCGCTGTTGATCACCGGGGCATACCTTGCCGCTCCTCCGCCGGGTGAGTCGTACACCCAGGTGCTGTGGACCTGGATCGCTGTTGACGGCTTTACTCCCCAGATCGCGTTCTACCTGGACGCGCTCTCGCTGATCATGATGCTGGTGGTCAGCTTCGTCAGCTTCGTCATCAATCTCTACTCGGCGGAATTCATGGAGGAAGACGAGGGCTACAGCCGGTTCTTCGCCTACATGAACCTGTTCGTCGCCTCCATGATCACCCTGGTGCTGGCGAACAACCTGCTGCTGCTCTATCTCGGCTGGGAGGGCGTGGGCCTGTGCAGTTATCTGCTGATTGGGTTCTGGTACCAGGATCCGGTGAATGGCACGGCTGCGCAGAAGGCGTTCATCGTCACCCGAGTGGGCGATACCGCCTTTGCCGTGGGACTGTTCTTGCTGTTCACACATCTTGGCACCCTGGACATCCAGCAGTTAATGCAGCGTGCCACAGAGCAGTGGCCGACCGGGTCCGCCCTTGCGGTTGCGGCCGCGGCGCTGCTGTTGGGAGGCGCAGTAGGAAAATCCGCGCAACTGCCGCTGCAAACCTGGCTTCCTGACGCCATGGCCGGCCCGACCCCGACCAGCGCGTTGATTCACGCTGCCACCAAGGTCACCGCGGGCGTTTATTTGATTGCGCGCACCCATGTGCTGTTCTCGCTGGCACCACCCGCGCAATTTGCTGTGGCGGTGATCGGCGCGGCCACGCTGTTGCTGGCCGGGTGCAGCGCGCTGGTGCAGCGCGACATCAAGCGCGTCCTCGCCTACTCCACCATCAGCCAGATCGGCTACATGTTCCTTGCCCTAGGCGTGGGCGCCTGGTCGGCGGCCATTTTCCACCTGATGACACATGCCTTCTTCAAAGCCCTGCTGTTCTTGGCAGCGGGCGTCGTCATCCAGGCGCTGCATCACGAACATGACGTCTTCAAGATGGGCGGCTTGCGGAGGTATCTGCCGTATGCCTTTTGGGGATTCGTTATTGGGGGCTCCGCCCTGGCCGGACTGCCTCTGATCACCGCTGGGTTCTATAGCAAGGACCTAATCCTGTGGCAGACCTGGAGTTCATCGCAGGGCAGCAAGGCATTATGGATCGCCGGCATCATCGGCGTGCTGCTGACCTCCCTCTATATCTATCGCCTGATTTTCCTGGTGTTCTACGGTGAAAAAAAGATGGAAGTGGCGCACCGGCCGCATTGGCAGATAAAAGTGCCGGTGGCAGTGCTGTCGGCGCTTTCGATTGTCGGCGGTTTCGTTAACATTCCCGCGGCGTTGGGAAACGTGCCGGCATTCACGAACCTGCTCCATTCGGCGCTGCCGGAGGTCGCGGAGATACACACTGCCGGCCTGACCGAAGGTCTCTCGGAAGGCGTTGCGGCCATTGTGTTCGCCCTCGGACTCGCCTTTGCGTACCTGCTGTTCGTGCGCCGCCGCAGGGTGCCGGAAAAGCTGGCAGCCGCTGCGGTTGGCCAGGCAATTCACCGCTTCTGGTTTGCCGATTGGGGTATGGACTGGCTTTACGAGCACGTTTTTGTGCGCCCGGTGATCTGGTTTGCGCACATTGACAGAAACGATTTCCTCGACAGCTTTTACACCGGTGTCGCGCGTGTCAACCAATTCGGCTGGCAGGCGCTGCGCGCCACGGAAAACGGCCGCGTGCGCTGGTATGCGGCCTGGATTACCGCAGGCACAATCGTTTTTATCGCCATTGTGTTGTGGGCATGATCCTGATTTGGCTCATTGCGATTCTTTTGATAGCGGGCGTAGCGGCCTGGCTGGTAGCGCGCTGGAACACCGCTGCGGCGCGCTGGATCGCCCTGCTCGCCACGGCCGCCGATTTCATCATCGGTCTCGTGCTTTGGGTTCGCTACTACGGTCAGCTTTCGCTACTGCCTCACAACAACTGGATCGAGCAGGTGGACTGGAACTGGATTCCGCGCTTCGGCATCCACTTCCACCTGGCGATGGATGGGCTCAGTCTGCTGTTGCTGATGCTCACGTTCTTTCTCGGCATCGTCTCGGTACTGGTTTCGTGGACAGAAATTCAAGACCGCGTCGG
Organism: Terriglobales bacterium; assembly: GCA_041946765.1. Taxonomy (GTDB): domain Bacteria; phylum Acidobacteriota; class Terriglobia; order Terriglobales; family Acidobacteriaceae; genus JBHGAZ01. Next base: position 60,668 of record JBHGAZ010000021.1, on the reverse strand, counting down.
CTTCTTCCATCTCAACCTGCTGTGGGTGCTGGCGGGCATCGCTGGCGTCTTCCTGGCGCTGGACCTGTTTCTTTTCTACTTCGCCTGGGAACTGATGCTGGTCCCGATGTACTTCCTGATCGCGCTCTGGGGTCATGAGCGCCGGCAGTATGCCTCGGTGAAATTCTTCATCTTTACCCAGCTCAGCGGCTTGCTGATGCTGGTTGCCATCCTGGCCCTGTACTTTGCCCACCACACCGCGACCGGCGTGTTTACCTTCGAGTACGAGCAGTTGCTGGGCACACCGCTGTCGTCCATGGCCGCCTGGGGATGATGCTGGGATTCTTCATCGCTTTTGCGGTGAAACTCCCGGTGGTACCGGTGCACACCTGGCTTCCCGATGCGCACACCGAAGCGCCCACCGCGGGCAGCGTTGTGCTGGCCGGATTGCTGCTGAAGACGGGCGCCTACGGCCTGCTGCGCTTCGTGGTGCCGCTGTTTCCAGGCACGGCGCATCAGTTTGCGCCCATTGCGATGATTCTGGCAGTGATCGGCATCCTCTACGGCGGATTGCTGGCTTTTGGACAGTCGGATTTCAAGCGCTTGGTAGCCTACACCAGTGTCAGCCACCTCGGCTTCGTGCTGCTGGGGATTTTCGCGTGGAACACACTCGCGCTGCAGGGGGCTGTGGTCACCATGATTGCCCACGGCATCAGCACCGGCGCCTTGTTTGTCATTGCAGGGCTGCTGCAAGAACGTATGCAGACGCGCGAGATGGATCGCATGAGCGGCCTCTGGGTGACCATCCCGCGCCTCAGCGGTATCGCTCTCTTCTTCGCCTTGGGGTCGCTGGGTCTGCCAGGACTGGGCGACTTCGTGGGCGAATTTCTCGTTCTCCTCGGGACGTCCGTGTAAGCCTGGTGCTCACCGTTCTAGCGACCGTCGGAGTGCTGGTTGCGACCTTCTATGCGCTGCGCCTGGTGCAGCGCGCTTTCCATGGCCCTAACCTGCAGAGTGGAAGCTGGCTGACCTGACGAAGCGCGAGGCGATCATTCTCGCGCCCATGATTGTTGTCCTGTTGTGGCTGGGCTTGTACCCGCTGCCGGTGCTGAACACCTTTAAGTCGTCGATGAGCAGCCTGCAACAGTCTGTCAGCAGGCCTGTGGCGGCGGTACGGAGGTGATATGAACGCAAGAGATGTCATCGCTCTGCTGCCGCTCCTCGTGCTTGCCGGCACCTCGGTGCTGGTCATGCTGACGATCGCGGTGCGCCGCAGCCATGGCTTGACGTTGGGGTTAACGCTGGCAGGACTGGCGGTAGCGTTCGGCGCGATCTGGATCGCGGCGCCTCTCAGCCCACGCCAGGTCACCTCCTTGCTGGTCATTGACAAGTATTCTTTGTTTTATTTCGGCTTGCTCATCGCCGCCGACGTCGCCGTTGCGATTTTTGCCTACGACTACCTCCGAAAGCAGGATGTCAATCGCGAGGAATTCTACATCCTGCTGCTGATCGCCACCCTGGGCGGTGCGATGCTCGTGGCCAGCAGCCACTTCGCCTCCTTCTTTCTCGGACTGGAGATGCTCAGCATCTCGCTCTATGCCATGGTCTCGTATCTTCGCTTGCGTCGAGGACCGTTGGAAGCCGGAATCAAGTACCTGGTCCTGGCTGCGGCTTCGGCGGCTTTCCTGCTGTTCGGAATGGCACTGGTGTACACCGGCCTGGGCACAATGGAGTTCGGCCGCATGGCGCAATTGCTGTCCGCCGGACATGGCACCGATGTGCTCCTGGTTTCCGGGTTGGCGCTGATCATTACTGGCATCGGTTTCAAGCTGGCTGTAGTGCCATTCCACCTCTGGACGCCCGATGTCTACGAAGGTGCCCCCGCGCCCGTGACGGCGTTCATCGCCACGGTTTCCAAGGGCGCGATGTTCGCCCTGTTGCTGCCATATTTCTATCGATCCGGCGCCGCGAGCAGTCGCCAGGTTCTGCTTGTCTTTGCCATCATCGCGATCGCCTCGATGCTCGCGGGAAACCTGCTGGCGCTGTTGCAAAGCAACGTCAAACGCATCCTGGCGTATTCGTCTATTGCCCATATGGGCTATTTGCTCGTGGCATTTCTGGCCAGCGGCGAACTGGCAGTCGAGGCGGTCACGTTCTACCTGGTCGCATACTTCGTCACCACACTCGGTGCCTTCGGGGTTATCAGCGCTCTATCGACGAATGAGCGAGAAGCCGAAAGCATCGAAGACTACCGTGCGTTGTTCTGGCATCGCCCGGCGGTGGCCGGGGTTTTCACCGTGATGCTGCTCTCCTTGGCCGGCATTCCGGTGACGGCCGGGTTTATCGGCAAGTTCTACATTGTCGCCGCCGGTGCGTCGTCTGCGATCTGGGCGCTGATTATTATTCTCGTCGTCAGCAGCATCATCGGTCTGTTCTATTACCTGCGAATTGTCGCAGCCATGTACGCGTCTCCGGAGTCGGGCGCGACGGACACTGGATTACGCGCTTCTTCCTTCGCCGGTGGCGTGCTGGGCGCGCTTACCGTGCTCCTGGTATGGCTGGGAATTTATCCCGAGCCGCTGCTGCGGTTCATCCGTACAGTTGTGCCCATGTAGGGCAGACCCTACGGCCCTGCATTTTCGGGATAGGCCACAGTAAGCAGGAACGCACTCTCCTCGACCGCTTCCACGTCCTGAGTGACGGCACGGTCCAGCACCAGCATCTTGCCCTGCGGCAAGTCGAACAGCTTGTCATCGGCCTGCATGCGAATGTGGCCGAAGATGGTCTGTACGCAAATGTGGCAGGTTTCTGTGGGCGAAGTAAACTTGGATTGGAGAGATTTCCGGGCGTACACACCTTCACCAAATAACTGTGATGCGGAGGCAGAAACGAAGGCGACCGCGCCCCTGAGAGCTGCGCCAGGGCAAGGAGCGCTTTCATTATGGCCTACATGCGAGCAGTACGGATGGTTCATTGTCTGGGCTCGGACCGGCTCCGACAATAGAAATCGAAGATGCAAGTAGGCCCGATTTGCAATGCCGAGATTCGGAAGGAAGCGTAAGCATGACAACGGATGGCAAGACGAAGATCAGCAGGATCAGCATTGATGATGTCAAGAAACACATGAACGACGTTGTCTTCGTGGATGCGCGCAGCGCCACGGCGCTGGCGCGCAACCCGGAGCAGGTGCCGGGCGCCATCCATGTGCCCGCGAAAGAGGTCGGGAGAGCCCTGAAGCACTTGCCGCGGAATCGAACCCTCGTCACCTATTGCACTTGAAGCGGCGAGAAGACCGGCGCCAGTGTGGCGCGGCAGTTGAAAGAGCACGGGTTTTCAGAAGTGTATCCCCGGAGGGAGGATTCAAGGGCTGGCATGTCCACCGAAAGCTGCAGAACCCAGGGGACAAGGCTTACGCATCTTTGTACGTCAGTTCGCACCTGCTGGGATGAAAGATTCCGTACTCTTAATTGACGTTTGCAGCCAGGGAAAGCTGGAGCCGTGCCGCCATTGGACGGGACAGACTGTGGTTCCTTCTTGTTCTTGCGCGCACGGGCTCCCGTGCAGATTACGAATGGCTGCGCCTGTGAATGCTAAACTTAATCAGGATCTCCGCATGAATACTTCTGAGGCCATTCGTATTGCCCTCCAGTCCCTCTGGGCCAACAAGCTCCGTTCGATCCTGACGCTGCTGGGCGTGGTGATCGGGGTGGCGGCTGTCATTGCGGTGGTCACCTTCGTCAACGGAATCAATGCATATGTGGCCCAACGTATTTTCCGGCTGGGCGCCGATGTCTTCCTGATCAGCAAAGTTTCTCCCGTAGTGACGAAAGCCGACGACTTCCTGGAAGGCGAGAAGCGCAAGGACATCACCTTGGATGACTACCGCGCCATTGCGGAAGCTTGCAAGCACTGCCAGTACGTGGGCGCATCGGGATTCTGGCCGAACGGTAACGTCAAGTATGGGGACCAATCGAGCAGTGACACTTGGGTACGTGGGTGGACTGCAGACTACGCCCCGATCTACGATCTGGACCTCATCAGCGGGCGCAGCATCAGCGACTCGGATGTGCGGAACGCGTCGGACGTGGCCATTATTGGTTACGACGTCTTCGACAAGCTGCTGGTGGGCCTGGACCCTATTGGCCGTGAAATCCGCGTGGACGGACGCGCCTATCGCGTGATCGGGGTCGGCAAGAAGGAAGGCAAGACGCTGGGCCAGAGCCGCGACAACTGGGTGGTGATTCCGATTACTGCCTGGCTGCGGCAGTACGGTTCGCACCAGAGCATCCGTATCGCCGGTAAGGCGTACGGGGTGGGCGCGAACCTGGAAACGGCAATGGATGAAGCCCGCGTGATTCTGCGCGCACGCCGCCACGACTGGCCGGGCAAACCCGACAGTTTCTCCCTGGAGACGAACGAGACCTTCCTGGGGATCTGGAAGAACATCAGCAGCAGCTTCTTTATTGCCATGATCGCCATTGCTGCTATCGCGCTGATCGTGGGCGGAATTGTGATCATGAATATCATGCTGGTCTCCGTGACCGAGCGCACGCGCGAGATCGGTATTCGCAAAGCCATGGGCGCGCGCGGGTCGGACATAGCGCGACAGTTTCTGATTGAGTCCAGCACGATGGCCCTGGTTGGAGGGCTGATAGGCGTTGTCGGCGGAATTACCTTGGCAAAGACCGTGACTATTCTGGTCGGCATGCCGTCGGCGATCAAACTCTGGGCGGTTCTGGCGGGGCTGGTGGTTTCCGCCAGCGTGGGCATTTTCTTTGGCGTTTATCCTGCGCGACGGGCTGCATCGCTGGATCCCATAGCGGCGCTGAGATTCGAATTGTAGCGACGCAATTAGAGACGTAGCAAGCTACGTCTCTACACATTATTCAGATCATAGTTGCTGGCCACCGGCCACTGACAACTGCTTTATGCAACGACGCGACTTTGCCGAAATCGTGCGCATGGCGCTGGAGACGATTGTGAAAAACAAACTGCGCTCCGGCTTGACCATCCTCGGCATTGTCATCGGCGTGTCTGTGGTGATCGGGATCTCCTCGGTGGTGCGTGGGCTGAACAGCAATGTTTCGGCAGTAATCTCCAGCTTGGGATCGGACCTTATCTTCGCCTTTCATCGTCCGCCGGTGAATTTCGGGCATGTTCCGGAAGAGATCCGCAAGCGCAAGGAACTGACGTTCGAGGATGCGGAGGCGATGAAAACCCTGCCGCATGTGAAAGCTGTCACCGCGGGTGTGCGCTACTTTCGCCCCGAACTGGGTGTGGGCAGCTTTGTCGTCAAGTACGAAGGCCGCCGCGCCAAGAACACCATCCTGGAAGGCGATACCGCTTCGGCTAAAGATGTCTACGACATCGTGATGCGTTCCGGCCGCTGGTTCAGCGAAGTGGACGATGAGCGGCACGCGCCCGTGATCGTGCTGGGCTCTGAAACCGCCGACACACTTTTCGGAAGTTTGGATCCCGTCGGCAAGGAAATCAGCATCGAAGGTCAATCGTTCACGGTGGTGGGAGTTGCCGAACCCTCGAAGAGTGTACTCGGTGGGGGCGGGAGAAATCCCGAAGACAATAAGGTCTATTTCCCTCTGACCACGTTCCGCAAACTGCATCCCGAGCAGAAGGCCCACTGGATCACCGTGAAGCCCACGTCGCACGGGGACATGCCCCGCGCGATGGACGAAATGCGCGAACTGCTGCGCCGCCGCCGCAAAGTGCCGTTCGATGAGCCCGCCGATTTTTCGATCTTTACCCAGGATTCGCTGGCCGACATCTGGAACCAGATCACCGGGGCGGTGTTCATCTTCATGTTTTCCGTATCGAGCGTGGGCCTGATCGTGGGCGGCGTGGGCGTGATGAACATCATGCTGGTTTCGGTGACGGAACGGACACGCGAGATCGGCGTACGCAAAGCCATCGGCGCGCGCAAGCGCGATGTTCTGCTGCAATTCACGCTGGAGGCGGTCACACTGACTCTCATTGGCGGCTTATTGGGAATTGCTGCGGGCGGGCTGCTGACCTACGTCATCCGTCTGACCTGGTCAGTGCTCCCGGCAACGATGTCACTGTTCTGGACGCTGGTCGCATTCTGCGGTTCGGCAGCCATCGGTCTCGTGTTTGGGATTTATCCGGCGTGGAAGGCCGCCAATCTGGATCCCATCGAAGCGTTGCGGTACGAGTGAGTGTTGTCAGTTTATCCGATTTGTCATCCTTGAGCGAGCGCGCCACGCTTTTCGGCGCCTCGGCAAAAGAGGGGCTCGCTCAGCATGACAGCAATTGAGATTTTGTAACCACAGCATTGTGCAACTGCCGCAATGAAAAAATTTATCGGACAGATTGATTAAATGGTGCGCCGATTTGCGTCATTGGGATTCCCTTCGGCAGTTGTTTGCATCTATTGCTGTGATCTTGCGCACACTTCCAGAATGGTCACTGAGAGAATCTTAGGCCACAAAATGTGACCAGAAGAACGAACTGCTCGATGGAGGACACAATGGAATACGGGCCTTTCATTGTCAATGACAAGGCTGCCGACCCCAGCCTGGCGTTCGACTGTGTGAACCTGTGGGACCGTGGCATGCAGGGACTCACTAAGCTTCACAGTGCATATCTGGACGCTGCCGTCCAATCCCACTACGACGCGCTGGACGTGTATCGGCAGGCTTTCTGGCTGGTTCCCAGCCTCTTTGTTTTCGAAAGCCTCGGGCCGATTTTCGCTGAGTTGTTTGAGCTGCAAACCAGCATGGCGTCGCTAATGTTGGAGCAGGTCAAGACGGCAGCACGAGTGCCGGCTGAGATCGCCGTGCTCCCCTTCATCACACCCGCCGGCGTACTCTTGCGCGGCGTGGACGTCGCGAGCGGCGCGTCATCGCTGGAGAAACCGGGCGGCATCCTGCCCGACACTTTTGGGGAAGCGACTGCGGCAGCAGCTTAATCTTCAGTGACATATTTTATCTTCTGAGCACGCAGGGAGATCTTTGTGCTCCGCTGCGACACTGTGCTCGTGTTTACGAAGCTGACCTTGTCCGGCCGCTTTGGTAAGCTGAACCTGACACATGGCCCATAATTTTGTCAGGTTTGGCGAAGCAGTTTTGGCGGTGCTCGCGCTATGCGGCATCGGATACTATGTCCTATGCTTGTGGAGCGCGCGCAATTTCCTGCGCGACTGGTCGCGAACTAAACTGGACAACGGCTTCACGCCTCCCGTTTCCATCCTCAAGCCGCTGCGCGGCGCCGACCGCCAGATGTATGAAAGCTTCCGCAGTCATTGTCTCCAGGACTACCCCGAGTACCAGCTCATTTTTGGCGTCAGCGATCCAAAAGACCCGGCAATTGCCCTGGTGGAGCGGTTGCGGCAGGAATTCCCCGAGCGCCGCATCGAACTTGTTGTCTGCTCCGGCCTGCTGGGTGCCAACATCAAAGTCAGTAACCTGGTACAGATGCTGCCGCACGCGCGCTACGAGCACCTGATCGTAAACGATAGTGACATCCGCGTCGGCCACGATTACCTGCGGCGCATTCTCGCGCCATTTTCGGACGAGCGTGTCGGGATGGTCACAACCATGTACCGTGGCATGGCGGGTAGCACGCTGGGATCGAAGCTGGAAGCGGTTGGCATTAGCACCGACTTTGCCGCCGGGGTGCTCGCCGCGCGGCAACTGGAAGGCATCCGGTTTGCCCTCGGTTCCACGCTGGCATTCACGCGTCGCTCGCTGGCCGCGATCGGGGGATTCGAGCCGCTGCTGGATTATCTGGCCGATGACTTCGAACTGGGCGCGCGTATTGCCGCCGCCCACCTCGAAGTCATCATGTCAGACGTGGTGGTGGACACATTCCTGCCGGACTATTCCTTCCGCGCCTACTGGGATCATCAATTGCGCTGGGCCCGCAGCACGCGCGACTCGCGACGTTGGGGCTATCTCGGAGTGGCGCTGACGTTCGGCCTGCCTTGGGCCTTGGTTGCGGTATTGCTCGCCGGCGGCGCGGGCTGGACGCTTGCGCTGCTGGGCGCCACCGCGGCCATCCGCTACACCATGGCAATCGTGGTGGGACAGCGCGTGCTGCGCGATCCGCAAATTCCCGGTGATCTGTGGCTGCTGCCGCTGCGCGATGTCCTGGCGCTGCTGATCTGGATTGTGTCCTATACCGGACACACCGTCGCGTGGCGCGGCGACGAGTTCATTCTGGAAAACGGAAAGCTGCGGCCGGTAACCCAAGCGGAGTAACTTTCGCACCTTCTTACTGCCGGTTGGTAAAGATGGTTTTCCCTCCATTACGGGCCAGAACAAAGGCTTGCTTTCCTTGCAACTGCTTCGGCATTGGCTTGTCAGTCCACAGGAACACACGAGTGGCGCTGTCCCACAGCTTTGCGAAAGAGGCATCGTCCTCAAAAATTTGGGGCGAGTCTGGGAACAGCGATCCGTACCACAGGTTGGCGGAGCGGCCGTTCAGAATGTGACACTGGACGCCGGTGTAGTAGTTCATGGTCGAGCCGGGCTCGTATTCGCCATCAATCACGATGACATTGCCGGGACGATAGACGGCGAGCACTTTCTGGGCGAGCACTTTGGAGGTCAGGATCGGGCTGAAGATGACCAAGCCCAGGTGTGCGCAGTAGAGGACGACAATCATCATCGCGGTCATGGCAACATTGCCAATACGAGGCAGATCACGACGGCGCAGTACCCAGTTCACAGCGGCGCCGATGAGCAGGGCGAGCGCAAACCCCATTAACGGGACCCGAAACGCGCCCATCGCTTGCGGTGTCAGGTCGAAGATGTGGCCGAAGGAGAGCGCGTACTCTTCGGGATTCTTCTTCAGCAAGTCGGCAAGATCGTAGCCGGCGGGCGGCAGCTTGGATTCGCGCAAAACCAGCATAGCGCCGGCAAACACCATCACACCAAGCATGAGCAGAAATGTCGAACTGAGGCGGCCGCTGCGGCGCAGGCAGCTGCCGGCAGGCGACTCGGCTTCACGTGCCAGCCAGCCTCCGAGCAGCAGCGCCAGCCCCGGCAATGCCGGAATTGTGTAGTACTCCTGCCGGGTCGAGAAGCTGAAGAAGATCACGACTACCAGCACCCAGAGCGCAAATACTAAATTGGCGCGCTGACGACGGTCGAGGCCAGAGGCATAGTCGCGCAGCCGGCGTGGAATTTGGCCGGCAGCCTGGATGACGAATGCGCTCCAGGGCAGCACCCAGGCGAGCACCAGTCCCCAGAAGACGAGCAGGGGAACGGTATCGTAATCGCGCGGGAAGCGCTTGTTCAGGTATCGCAGGAAGTGTTCGTTAACGAAGTAAAACCAGAAGAAGCCGTGCGGGGCCTGACCCGCGGCGGGATTGCGCAGTCCCGCCAGAATGTGCCACGGAGCCGCCACAGCGAGGAACACCAGCGTGCTGGAGAGCAGGCGAAGACGCAACAGATGCTTCAGATTGCGGGTCAGGAGCAGGTAGAGACAAATGACGCCGACCGGAAATACCATCCCGATCAGACCTTTGGTGAGCACGTTCAACGCGGAAACGACGGCGAATCCCCAGCAGTCGAGACGCGAAGGCTGTTGCTGCTCAAGGGTGCGCAGAAAAAACAGGAAGCCGAGCGCCAGCCAAAGTCCCACGAGAATGTCGGGAATCAGAATGCGAGTAAAGATGTAAGGGCCGAATCCCGTGGCGAGGATCGTGGCCGCCCAGAAGCCGCCTTCCTCACCGAACGAGCGACGGCCCAGAATGTAAGTCACGAACAGCAAAGCCAGCGTGCCGAGCGCGAGCGGCAGGCGCGCCGACCAATCATGGACGCCAAACAATTTGAAACTGGCCGCCATGGACCAGTACATCAAAGGCGCTTTTTCCAGGTAGCGGATGCCGTTGGCGTTGAGCGTGACCCAGTCGCCGCGCAACACCATCTCGCGCGCGGCTTCGGCGTGGACGGAATCCGCATCGTCGAGCAGCGGCGGCCGGAAAAGGCCGGGCACGTAGATGACGAGCCACAGAAACAGGATCGCCGCCATGAAGAATCGGTTGCGAGTGGAAGGCGGCGCCGTTGTGTCCGGGATAAGGACGGTCCTGAGGCGTTCTTGCCCTGCTACGGATGAGTTCATGAAGAATTTGTCCGGAAGGAAGAATTATAAGGCAGGGACTCGGATTCAGCAGTCCCCGTTGAGTGACTCTGCGGTGGGGAAGCAGCTGTGCTGGCGCGAGTGGCGCAACTGACAAGAGGAGCCCCTTACAAGATTCGAAACAGGACGACGAGAACTGCGCCAAACGCGGCAACGCCGAAGGTTAGGAAAGCAACATAATCGCAGATGTGCCCGCTGTGGATGCTGCGAAGCGGGTGCAGAGCCATGCCGAGCAGAGCATCACGGTGCTTTTTCATGCCGCCTTGCCACAACGATAACCAGGCAAGCAGAAATGCGGCCGCCGTCGCGCCATAGCTACGCGCCATAGCAGTGGCAGTCTCGTGTTCCTCGCCGGAGATGTTTACAGGAATTCTGGCGTCGTCGAGTACGCGCGCCTGGTAGCCGGCGTGGTCGGCCAATTCCGCAGCCGCGAAGCTGGTGGCATGGTGGATGCGATTGCCAATGAGACCAACTAAGACTGCCAGCAACATCAGCACGGCGGCAGGAAGTGCCATGGACAACGGGACGCGCCTGTGCGGGCCTTTAGTTTCGCGACGCTCTTCGATTTTTTGCGACCCGGTGATTGCGTCTTTTTTCTTGCCGCCGTAGCCCGCGAACACGCGTCCGGCAACACGCAGCACCGCTCCTGCTGTCAAAGCACCCGATACGAAAAAAATCCAGGCCAGCCAGCCCTGGCCGAGTTTCTCAGCACCGTGATCAATCTCGAGCTCTCCGAGGAAGGTGGCGAAACCGGGCATGCCGGCCAACCCGAGTCCGCCGAGCACCCACATCACGGCAGTGCCGCGCATGTGACGGCCGCGGCCACGTAATTCCAGTTCATCCACGCTGCCGAGGCGATGTAACAGAATGCCCGAACAGAGAAACAGCGCTGATTTCACGAGACCGTGCCCGACAACGTAACTCGCGGCTCCCGCCAGTGCGCCCGGTTCCAGCAATGCAAATCCGATCACGAGCAGGCCCACGTGGCTGACAGTCGAGAATGCCAGCAGTCGCTTCAAATGCCGCTGGCTGTAGCACATGATGGCGCCAAGCAACGCAGTGATCACTCCGATCCCTAGGAGCAGACCTCGCAGAGCCGAATGATGGGAGGCGAACGCGCCATCCATTACCGACCAATACACGCGCGCGACAGCGTAAATGCCCAGTTCCACCATCACTCCGGAAAACAGCACGCACACGGGGGTAGGCGCGACCGCATGCGCGTCTGCCAGCCAGAAATGAAAGGGAACAACAGCGGCTTTGACAAAGAAACCGGCCATGATGAAGACGAACGCAGTAATCACCAGGCTGTCCGGCTGACTGCCGAGCGCGCGTCCGATCTGCGCCATGTTGAGCGCGCCGGTGCGTCCGTAGAGCAGGCCGATTCCCGACAAGACCAAGAACGCGGCAATCGTGTTGGTGACGGCGAAATTGAATGCGCCCTGCAAGGGTCCGGCTTCCTCGATTTTGTAGCCGCAGAGCGCGAACGCCGATGCGCTCATGAGCTCGAAAAAGACGAAGAAATTGAAGAGATCGCCGGTAAGGCAGAAACCGCACATCGCGCCCAGGAAGACAAGCATGAGCACGTGGAAAAGTGTCTTGATGGTGTCGAAATAGCGCCAGGAAAAAACCAGCGCGGCAAGCATCAGCGTGCTCACCAGCGCAGCAAACCCGCAGGCAATGGGAGTTGCAACGAAGCAGATCCCCAGTGCGACTCCCCAACGTGGTGTCCATCCTCCAAACCAGTAAACAATCGGCTCCGGCACGGTGTAATAGATCAGCGCGCCGCAAATCAGCCCGACAGCGATGGTGGTGAAGATGGTCAGAAGATCGGCGGCCCGGCGCGGAATAAATTGTTTCGCGCCGGCGAGGAACGCCGCCATGACCATCGGGAGCGCGACCGGGAGCGGGACCAGAACATCGGCGCTCATCAGCCGCGCAGCTCCTTCAGCTTGTCGGGATCGAGCGTACCGGTGCGCTTATGCGTCTGCACGGCAAGAGCCAGCAGCAGTGCCATCACGGTTGCTTCCACCACAATGTCGGTTAGCATGAGCGCCTGCATAATCGGATCCACTGCTGGAGTACCTACCGGAATATCGGCGAAAACGGGCGCAACGCCGCCGACACGATATCCGATCGAGAGCAGCAGAACATAAGTAGAGGATTGGAGCACGGCCAGACAGATGATCAGGTGCACCAGATTTCGGCTGGTCGCAACTCCATAAAGACCCGCAACAAAGAGCCAGGCAGCGATGGCGAATGGCAGGAAGCTGATGACCGCACCCAAACTCAATCCTCCCGTTCTTCCATTCTCTCCAGGGTCTCTTCCAGGAAGGCGTACAGCAACAGCACAAATGCGGATGCGACTTCCAGGCCGACCGCGAGGTTGATTAAGGGAATGGTACCGCCAGAATTCACGTTCCCGGTCGTCCCCAGAGGAACAATGTTGGCCAGAAAGTTGGCGCCCAGAAATGGCGCTGCCAACCCGATCAGCACGTACCCGCCGGCTCCCATGGCGTCCGTAATTTCCACGAGCGTGTGGGAAACGATATGTTTGAAAGTAGGGAGACTACCCGCCAGATACACCAGCAGCGGCGCGGTAGCCAGAATGACGCCGCCTTGAAATCCACCGCCGGGAGTCAATTGGCCGTGTGTGACGATGTAGATGCCGAATAACACGAGCGGGCCAACAAGCCCGAGGGTCAGCACGCGGGTAGCATCGCTGGGAGATGGCGCGTTGCGCTCGGTCGCTTGGTCGCGCTGGTCGCTCGCCTGCTCATCGTCCGCCCGCCCGGCTGCGCGTGGTTCGGATTTTGTAGGCATGCGGCCGTGGCTCTGGTCACGCTCAGAACCCTGGATTTCGCTGTGCTCTTCTTTGCGCAGCAGCAGCGTGACCCCCACCACCGAGATGAACAGGATGAATTCTTCCCCAAGCGTATCCAAGCCGCGGAAATCGAAATTGACGGCGGTTACGGTGTCCGTCACGTGCCGCTCAAAGACCGTTATGGCGTTGATGAAATCTCCGTACGGGCCGCGATAATGGCCGAACGCGGGAAGTCCACGAAGGCCCCAGATATAAAAGGCAAGAAAGCCAAGCCCCGAGATGATAAAGAACGGCAGGCGCACCCGGAGGCTCATGCAGCCTCCTTTTCTCTTTTGACCGGCCGCTCGGCTCTGCGTGCTTTGCCGGTCCTCTCCTTTTCGCGCTGCTGGTCTTCGGTCGTGCGGCGGATCTTTGCGAGTGCCAGCATGATCATCAAGGGGAGGGCAACGGCGCCGGTCACGATCTGCGACAGTGCCACGTCCGGCGCCTGATAAATGAAGAACAGCAGTGCGAGCAGCAGTCCATAGAAGCTGACGGCTATACTCTGGCTGGCGGGATCGCGTGTGAGCACGACGCCCGTGCCAGCAATGGCAACGAACACCAAAATCGTCACTTGCATGACCAGCATGGGCTGACTCCGGTGGCGGGTAACAGAGTTGATCATTCGTTGCTTTTGCGCTCCCCCTGGCGCTCAGAACCGCCGCGTCCTTTTGTGCCCTCAATTTGCTCGCCTGGCTGTGGGGTCCAATGGCCGAGTTTCCGTACACGGGCGGCGCGCGCAGTGGCATGCGTCAGCACGGAATTCATCAAAAGCAGAACGCCACAAACAAGGATCGCTTTAACACCGGCCTGTCCCCACCCTTCCTGCAAAAGCACGGCTGCTAGGATGGCAAAAGCGCTGATGGTGGCCACAGTCGCCATATAGTGGAGCTTTTCGAAAAAGTCTTTCATGACCAACATGCCCAGGCAGCAGATCACTGTGGTCATAGTGCCGATCCACAGCAGCACGTCGATAGCTGTCTGCCGATTGCTCATAGCCAGCGCTCCAGGAACCGGGAAAAGACAAGTCCGCCGCCGAAGGCCAGCAGCGCCAGGGCGAGCGCGAGGTCGTAAAACGGAATGCGGTGGAAACCTTGTGCGAGCAGGATGAGCAACAGGGCTTCGACCATGCCTGCCATTTCCAGTCCCACTAAACGGTCCATGGGCGTGCTACGAAAGACGATGATGCCGCAGGGAACGAGGCAGAACAGCATGACGGTGGCGCAGAGCAGCCATGGGTTCATCCGGTTGCTCCCAGTTGCTTTGTGACCCATGGTGTGCCGCTTGGGGCTACCTGGTGGATAAGCATCGTGTTCTGCTGTTTATCGATGCCGATGACGACAAAATTTGGCGGGATCGTGGTCAGCGCGATGGCAAGCGCGCGACGTGCGGCTGATTCGGGATCCTCGCCGCCGGCCTGGAAAGCAACGGCTTTGAGTTGAGCTTCGGATCCCTTGCCGGCCAGCTTCTTGAACATCGCCCAGACGATTGCCTTACTGCCGGTTATCACGTACCACGGTTCGGTGAGGAAGAGCGCCAACCACTTCGGCTTGGGTGCAAAGCGAGCAAAGTGCTGCCCCTGCACGATCGCAGAACCGGTGGCGGCCAGGGCCGCAGCTCCTGCTCCGGCCAGCAGCTCAGGCAATTTTGGCGTGTTGGTGTAAAGAAACCAGAGGCCGAGAAAAATAGCCCAGTTCGCCAGCCAGAAAATCGCCAACTTTGTCCGCGAGACCGGCACGTTAGCTCAGATTGTCGAAAATTCCAGAGGCCAAGCTCTCTACGGGTAGAGCGCGGGTGGGAAGCGCAGGTTGTCCGAAGCAGCAAGCAACGAGCAGCAAGCAGCAAGCGGTAACAACCAGCCCGAGTTGTGCTGTTGCTTCCCCGCTTTTCGTTTACCGGTCGCGGGCGAGGCACCCGCGCTACTACTCCTCTTCTTTTCTCTAAAATCTCTTTACGTCGCCGGGGCGGGACGCGGCTGCCCCAAAGTGCCGGTTGCCCGCTGCGCAGGTTCGCCCCGCTCCGGATACTGATGCAGCTCTTCTCCCGCCTTGCGGCCCAGCTTGGTCAACAAGGAATTGCTCACGGCGGATTCGCTTTCTTTTCCCGTATGGCGTTCCTGCGAGGTGCTGCCGGTCCCAGGCAGGATCCGATTAACCACGCCCAGAATGTCACAAGTCAGCCCGGGGAAAAGGCCATGGAAGGCAGCCAGCAGTTGAGCCTGCGGCGTCAGAATGATCTCCGATCGTCCACGGCGCACGGCATTGACGATGCTTCTGGCGGCACGGCGGCCGCTCATTGCAGTAACAGGACTGCTGGCGCTGACGCTGAACCAGGAGAACTCGGCGCGATTGTCGCCTTTGAAAAACGCGTTTACATGCGAGCCGGTGCGCATCAGGCCGGGCACGACGGTGGTGACTTTGATGCCGTCCTTGGCCAGTTCCGAGCGCAATCCCTCGGAAAAACCCACGGCTGCAAACTTGGCGCAGTTGTAAGGCAACAGGTGCGGTACGCTGACCTTGCCGCCGATAGAAGTGACATTGGCGATCCGTCCGCGCCGCCGCCTCAGCATCTGCGGCAGCACCGCCAGAGTGGGATACACCACTCCCCAAAACATCACATTCATGGCTTCCTGGAAGTCCGCGAGAGTCTGGGTTGCCAGCGGGCCGACACTGATGATGCCGGCATTGTTGATGAGGATGTCAATTCGGCCGAACCGCGCTACGGCGGCTTCAATCATCCCCTTCACGTCCTCGGCGCTGCTGACATCGCAGCGGACGGCAAGGACTTCGGCGCCCATTCGCTCCAGTTCGGCGCGCGCCCATTCCAGTTCGCGCTGGTCGCGGGCGCAAATTACCAGGCGAGCGCCAAGCTGCGCAAAGTCCTGTGCCATGGCGAGGCCGAGACCGCGCGAGCTGCCGGTGATCAACACCACTTGGCCGCTCACATCTTCCCCGCGCATGCCCAGCTTGCGCCAGAGCGCAAATCCGGCCAAGCCGATACCGACGCCGGCCGCTGCTGTCCCTGCGGCTCCGAGCAGGGCGAGGTTCCTCAGGGTTTTCATTCGGGGGATCCGCATACTACACCTCCGGATTGGAGATTCAGGACGTAGCGATCAGACTAGACCGATGTGAGAATCCGGGACTTCCATTAAGCCCCCCAACGAGACGGCACATTGTAACGCTTTCACGGCGCGAGCGCTGTGAAGCCCGGCCAGTGCTTGATGCCCGTTTACTCCAGGGTCTCGCCTGCTTTGACCTGGCCGTAGTTCAGCAGGCTGACGATCGTCACTCCGCCGACGATGTTGCCCGCGGTTGCCGGTATGATCCAACGGACGTACGAGCCGAACGGAATAGCTCCGGCGAACACCGACGCAAAAATTTCTCCGCTGGTAGCGATGCAGTGGGCGAAACGCCCCAATCCAACGATGAAAGTCAACAACCAGACAACCACGATTTGTCCCACGGTCCAGTGGCTGGCGGTTACCAACCAGGCCACCAGGGCAATGAGCCAGCCGCCAATCACGCCGGTCCAGAAAATGTGGGCCATCTCCTGATTGGCAGACTGCACTCCGAGCGTGACCAGCTCGGATGCAAAGTCGCTGCGCAATGCGCCGGTCAAGACCGCGAGAACGGCAAAGGCGGCTGCGCCGATGCTATTTGAGAGAAACACTACGATCCAGAGCCGGAGCGTGCTCAGCACATGGCGGCGTTCACTCAGGATCAGCACCACCGGGAAGAGAGTGTTTTCGGTAAATAACTGAGCTCGGCCGATGATTACCGCAATGAAGCCCACCGGATAAAAAATGTAAGAAACAAACTCCTGCATTTGTCCGGCTCCCAGCGTGACCTGAGCGATAGCAACTGCCATGCCGGTGAGACCCATGGTTAGACCGCCGGCAAGTCCTGAAATCGCCAGCGCCTTGGAAGATCGCTTCAGTTCGTTGCGGCCCAGCTCAGCGGCGCCTTCCAGAATTTCGTGGGCGGTCATCCGCGAGGTGTCGAGCTGAAGAGCCTCGCGACTTTGTTCCTGTTTCTCAGGTTCCTGCTCGTGTGGTGGTTCCCAGCGTTGTGTAGCCATTCCGCGTTTAGATGCGGGGTCAGGCCGCGAGTTCGGCCCGCGACTGCAGAACCTGAAGCACGTGGCTGCGAGACAGAATGCCTTCCAGCCTGCCATTCGAGAGCACAGGAAGCTGGTTAATGTCTTCGCGGCCCATCAATTGCAGGGCTTCAAATAGAGGCGTGCTTGGACTGACCACGTGCACGCGATCCACCGGACGCATGACATCGCGGATGCGGGTAGTGCGCCAGAGGTCCGGATTGACCTCTTTGACCTCGTGCGGCGTCACCAGACCCGTCATTCGGCCATCCTCAAGTACTACAAAGCAACGCCGGCCGGTGCGCAACAGGTATTGATGGACGAACGTCTGCAAATCGGAGTTGCCGTCCACGGAAACGCAATCGCGCGACATGACATCGCCAACGCGCAGGTCCTGCAGCACGGACGCAGCCTGCACCTGCAGATAGCTGGCGCTGGCTGCCTGCATCAGAAACCATCCGATAAATGCCAGCCACAGCCCACCCAGCCCCGCGCCCGTGAAGAACCGCCAGATTCCCCAGGTAATGAAGACGACAGCCACCACTTGGCCCACGCGCGCGGCGATACGGGTGGAGCGGACTTCGTTTTTCGTAACCCACCAGATGATAGCGCGTAACACGCGTCCGCCATCCAGAGGGAAGCCGGGGATCATGTTGAACGCGGCCAAGAGCAGGTTGATGTATCCCAGCCAGACCAGGACGGCGAGGACGGGGGACGCTGGGATTGCGCCCATGGTCCAGCCTCCCAGGATCGCAATGCCCAGGCAGACGAGCCCCACCAGTACGCTCATGATGGGGCCAGCAATGCCCATCCAGAATTCCGTCTTGGCGTCGTTAGCCTCGCGTTCGATCTGAGCTACGCCGCCGAGAAAAAAGAGCGTGATCTTGTGGATGGGGAGCCCTCGCAGCTTGGCAACGAATGCGTGCGAAAGTTCGTGAGCAAAAATCGCCGCGAAAAAGAGTACGCCGGTGACGATGGCGGAAAGCCAGATGACTCCCGTTCCCCATTCAGGGTTGGTATGGCCGAACTGGGCCGCCAGAGAGAAGGTGATCAAGATGGCAATGAGGATCCAACTGAAGTGAAGGCCGAGTTCAATGCCCCAAACCCGCCCAAGCTTGATGCTGGCTCGCAAGACGGACTCCTTTGTCCAAAGCGGCAGTCGGCTCCTGCACGTGTGCGTCCTGCGGGATAGCCCGCCTGCCCCGATTTCTGACAGTTTGGATGTTAGTCACCGCCCGGCAGAACGCAATATTCCCCGCCGGGCAGAACGCTGCCGGGTCCGAAATGGGCTACTGCGGTGGAACGAAAACCGCTACCGGAGGACTCTGGAGCAGTTCTTCAGCGCGCGGCAATCCGACGGCAAACCGCCGTTTCCACGCTAAAACAGCTTTGGGGAAAACGAACTAGCAACAGCTTCGGGGAAGGCAACAGTTGTGGCGCAGCACAGCGCGCGCGACGCGTTCAGCAGCCGGTGTGCGCCGGTTGATTCAAAATCGTTCTCCGACTGTCAGGGTGAAATAAAAGGTGGCACCGCGGCCGGGGGCGCTATCGGCCCACACGCGGCCGCCGTGACGATGGATTATGCGCTGCACCGTAGCCAGTCCGATGCCACTGCCTTCGAATTCGCTGGTGCTATGCAGCCGTTGGAATGCGCCGAATAGTTTGTTGGCATACGCCATATCGAATCCGGCGCCGTTATCGCGGACGAAATAAACGACATCCCCGTCCTGCTCGACCTTGCCCACCTCAATCTTCGCCGCCGCCATTTTGGAGGTGAACTTCCAGGCATTGCTCAATAAGTTTTGCATCGCGATATGCAGCAGCTTGGGGTCGGCCTGAGCCAGCAGAGCGTCCGTGATCACCCATTCCACCTGCCGGTCGGCATTGGTGTTCTGCAGTTCGGTGGCGACCTCGCGCGCCATGGCGGAGATATTTACGAGCCCGCAACGCATCTCAAAACGCGACATGCGCGACAATTGCAGCAGCGAATCAATCAGTTGCCCCATGTGCTGGCTGGCGGCGCGCACGCGACGCAAGAAGTCGCGCCCCTCATCCGCGAACTTGTCCCCGTATTCGTCCAGCAAAATCTGGCTGAAGCCGTCAATGCTGCGCAAAGGGGCGCGCAAGTCGTGAGAGACCGAGTAGCTGAACGCTTCCAGTTCCTTATTCGCGACCTCCAGTTCAATAGTGCGCAGCCGCACACGCCGTTCCAGATCAGCGTTGAGTTTTTCAATTTCCCGGGTCTTGGCCTCCAGTTCGCGCCGGACCTGCTGTTCCCGGCGCAGCAGCCCGGAGCGTTCCTGCTCCGCGCGCTTGCGATCACTGATATCGCGATCAATAGTGGAGACGCCTACGATTTTGCCGTCGGGGCCGAGAATAGGAGAAATCGTGGCGGAGATGTAGATGCGGACGCCATCCCTGCGCACGCGCAACCGCTCCAGGCTTTCAATCCGTTGTCCCGCGTGGATGTACGTCAACAATTCGTCTTCGTCGTTTTCCGTTCCCGAAGGACACAGAATGGTGACCGGCTTACCGAGCACTTCAGCGGCGGTATATCCGTAAATTTTTTCGGCGCCGTGGTTCCAACTTACGATGCGCCCTTGCAAGTCCTTGCCGATGATGGCGTCGTGAGAGCTTTCGACGACTGCGGCCAGGCGGCGGACAGCATCTTCCGCCTGCTTGCGTTCGGTAATGTCGTTGACGACGTGCACGACGCGAACGATGTTTCCGTTGCCGTCGCGCACGGGATCGGTGCGGACCGAGAGATAGCGTCGCAACCGAGGCTCGAAAAACTCCCCCGATTCAGTTTGCTTGCTGACCAGCGTGCGGCGCATGGGGCAATAATCCGGCGGCTCAGTTGTTTGGTGAACGACTTCATAGCACTTGCAGCCGGACAGGGTCTCGCGCCCCAGCATCCTGTAGAAGGCCTCATTGGCGCCGACTAGGTTGTATTCCGGATCGTGGTAGCTGAGACCTTCCGACATGCAGTTGAAAGTGAGCTCCCACTGGTCGCGGCTGTGCCGCAGGGCGGCCTCCACGCGTTGCCGCTCGCTGTCCGATTGGTTTAGTGCACGGGCATTCCAGAGGATCACTCCAGTCAGGACCAACGTCAGAACAGTGGCAAAGAGCAGAACCCCGACCTCGGGCATGTACAGCCCTTTACGGGCGCCGTTGATGCACAACCACGTGAGCAGGCCTGGGAACCCAACCACTAACGGAAGCAGGCGGCGCAACATAATGCTGCCACCGCTTCTGGTTCGGCGAGAGCTTGCCGGAGACTGCAGGGGGATACCCCGGGTGGGCTGGGCACTTCTCGCGGGCGTGCCTGGGGCCGGTGCTGTGCCGGTTTCAGACATGGCGGTGAACTATTGAGTCATTGGGCCATTGAGTCGTTGGTCATTGAGTATTCGAATGGCGATTCGCTGCACTCGCGAGTTCAACCATCGCCATTTCCATCGCATCAGTAGCAACTTACAACGAAACACCGCGCTATCACCAGCGCTATTCCTTGCCGGCAAGAGCGACTCACGCTGCCGGCGCCACTCCTTTCGGGGGGAGAACCTTCCGGATTTTTTCGCTTAGCGCCGCAAATGTGAATGGTTTCTGCAAGAATATGGCGGCCATGTTCTCGCCCGCCTGTTCCAGGATGGCGGTTTCCGTGTAACCGGACATGTAGAGCACTTTTATGGCGGGGTGGCTGTCGAGCAGTTTCTGGGCCAGATCCGGACCGCTCATGGCAGGCAGAACGACGTCGGTCAGCAGCAAGTCTATTTCGCCTCGATGTTCACCGGCCACACGCAGACCGTGCTCTCCATTTTCCGCTTCCAGTATGTGGTAGCCGCGACTCTCCAGAAACTCAACGGTGGCGCGCCGGACGGCCTCTTCATCCTCCACGACAAGAATGGTCCCGGTACCCTGCAATTCGGCTTCGGGCGGGCTTTCAGCGGCCAAGGACCTGGGTTCTGCAGCGGCTGCGGGCAGGTAAATCTTGAAGGTGGTGCCGCGTCCGACCTCGCTGTATAAGAAGATATGGCCGCCGCTCTGTTTGATAATGCCGTACACCGTGGAAAGCCCCAGTCCGGTACCTTTGCCGCGCTCTTTGGTCGTAAAGAAAGGTTCAAAGACGCGCGCCTGCAAGGCGGGATCAATGCCCAAGCCGGTGTCGCTGATCGCCAGCATCACGTATTTTCCCGGGGTGACGGAGGTATGGAGGCGTGAGTAGGGTTCCCCGACTTCGACATCAGCGGTCTCAATGACGAGCTTGCCCCCTTTGGGCATTGCGTCGCGGGCGTTGATGACGAGGTTCATGATTACCTGTTCCACTTGCACAGGATCGGCTTTGACGGTCGTCAATTGCGGCGCCAGCGACAGCTTCACCTGAATGTTCTCGCCAATCAGACGCGGCAGCATTTTGGCGCTTTCGTGGACGATGTCGTTCAGGTTCAGGAACTGAGGAGCGAGGACCTGCTTGCGGCTGAACGCGAGCAGTTGGCTGGTGAGTGCGGAGGCACGCTTGGCCGCTTTGCGAATCTGTTCGGTCTGGCGGCGCAGCTGCTCATCGGTGAGCTTATCCATTAACAGCTCGGAATAGCTGCCGATCACCATCAGCAGGTTATTGAAGTCATGCGCCACGCCGCCTGCGAGCTGGCCGATAGCCTCCATCTTCTGCGCCTGCAGGAGTTGTTCCTGAAGCAGTTGCCGCTCGGTGATGTCCTTGAAGACGAGTACCGCACCCACCACTCCGCCATTCTCTGACACCGGCGTGCTCACCACTTCGATTGGAAACCAGGTCCCATCCCGCCGCCAAAAGCCCTCGGAAGCGGATTGATGCACAACGCCGTCGTGAAAAGCCGCACACACTGGGCATTGCGCCTCCGGGTATGCACGCCCCTCGCGATCTTTGGAATGGAAAGTCTGGTGACTGCTGCGGCCGATCAACTCTTCAGGTTTCCAGCCGAGCAAGTTGGCCGCAGCAGCATTGATGAAGGTGATGCGGCCCTCCGGGTCGAGACCAACGATGCCTTCACCGGCGGAGTTCAGCAGCAATTCGTTCTGGCGGCTGAGCTTGCGAAGTGCGATTTCGGCTAGCTGCCGCTCCTTTTGTTCCCGTAGAGAGCGCAAGCCATAACTGACGTTGGCCGCCAGTTCCGTCAGCAGCTCCATTTCGCGAGCATCGAAAGCTTCGGGGTCAGCGGAGTAGATGGCGAGCGCGCCCCAGCGTTCCGGGCCGATGGTCAGAGGCAAGGCGGCAGTCGAAGTGTAGCCATGTCGGGAAGCCTGCTCGCGCCAGGGGGCGAAACAGGCCGCGCTCCAGATGTCGCGAACTACGCAGAGGCCGCCCGTGCGGATGGCCGTGCCCATAGGGCCACACCCGCGATCACTCTCATCCCAGGTTACGTTGGCCGCGGCCACGTACTCTTCACTGCCAACACCGGCACTTGCAATCGGACGCACACTTTTGGCCGGGTCGGATTCGGCACAACCCACCCAGGCCATCTGGTAGCCGCCTTCCTCCACCAGGATGCGACAAATCACCTGGAGCAATTCCTCTTTGCCGGCGGCATGGATCAGGGCCTGGTTGCATCGGCTCAGTGCGCGCAAGGCGCGATTGAGACGACGAATTTCCTGTTCGGTTCGCTTGTGCTCGGAGGTATCGGCAATCAGGGCAACGGCTCCGGTTGTCTCTCCCGTAGGGCTGACGAGGGGAGCCATGTACACGTTAATGTCGATTGTGGCGCCATCCTTCCGGCGACATGTCATTTCTGCGCCGAAGATGCGCTCTCCCTGGCGCACGCGCTCAACCAGCGCCAGCAATGGGCCGCCGATTTCGCCGTTTGCGGCTATCGGCTTCCCTGCGAGTTCCCGGTCTTCCCAGCCGAACATCTGGCGTGCGGCCGGATTGCGCCGGACGATATTCGAGTGCCGGTCGAATTCGACGATGGACAAGGGGGATGCATGGAATAGCGCATGCAGCGCCTGATGCGCTTGCTGCAACCGGTCGTGAGCGCTGCGTAAAGCAACCTCGGCTTTCCAGCGGTCGGTAACGTCGCGGGAATTGACTACGATACCCCCCACGCCCACAACATCGAGCCGATTGACACCGGTGGCCTCCAGCCAGCGCCAGCCGCCGTTGCGGTGCTTATACCGATATTCGAACTGCACCGGCACTCCGGGCTGGCGAAGACATTCCGCGATCACCTGCTGGGCTGCCGCGGTGTCGTCCGGGTGCAATAGGTGGAAGGCATGTTTCCCGATGACATCGGACGGAGCGTGGCCCAGCACTTGCTGGATTGACGGGCTCACATAGGTCACTGTCCCCTGTGCGTCAAGAACGCTGACGATATCAGAGCTGTTTTCGACCAGCGCGCGAAAGCGCTCCTCACTCTTGCGGATCGTCTGGCGCGCCTGGCGGAGCAGCTTCTCTTTCTTGTGCAGGTTGATAGCGTAGCGGATTGTGAGCCGCAGGGAAGATTCGGTGAGTCGCGATTTCAGCAGATAGTCTGCCGCGCCCGCTTTCATGGCTTCAACGGCGACATCCTCGTTTCCATGGCCCGTAAGAAAAATGGCAGGTGCATCCAGGTTTCGGAGCTTGGCCTGCCGCAGCAGATCCAAACCTGTTCCATCACCAAGCATGTAATCGATGATGAGCAGGTCATATGCGGTCTCCTGCATCTGGGCGAGAGCGCCGGCCATCGAAGTGGCATGGTGAAGCTGGACGGAGGACTCCGGCATGATGGCCCACAGCATGTGCTGCAGTAGAAGGAAGTCGTCGGCGTCGTCCTCAACAATCAGCAGGTGCAGCTTCTGTTCTTCAGCCATAGCGGGTCTTGTTGCATCCAACCCTCGCCCGGCAGCGTTCTAGCTGAGCGGCAGTTGCACAATTTCGAACCAATAGCGCCCCAGGACCCTTATTGCATCCACCAGCGCCTCGAACGTAATGGGTTTGCTGATGAACGAGTTCACGCCCAGTTCGTAAGAGCGGACGATATCTTCTTCGGCGCGAGAGGTGGTCAGCACGACTACCGGGCGGCCCCGGAGCTTGGCATCGGACTTGATTTCGGCGAGCGCATCTCGGCCGTCT
Source organism: Terriglobales bacterium (assembly GCA_041946765.1). Lineage (GTDB taxonomy): Bacteria > Acidobacteriota > Terriglobia > Terriglobales > Acidobacteriaceae > JBHGAZ01. The sequence continues at coordinate 36,531 of JBHGAZ010000021.1, read as the reverse complement.
TTCCGGGGCATGTTGAGGTCGAGCAGAATGAGTCCGGGCAGGGGCCAGGAGTCAGCGTCCTGATACTGGCCGCGCCGATACAGGTAATTCATAAGCTCCTCACCGTCCCGCACACGGTAGAGCTGATTCAGGAGGCGCGCTTCACGAAGTGCGTACGCCGTGAGGAGGTAATCGTCGTCGTCATCTTCGGCGAGCAGGATACTGACGGGTTGTCCTGGGTTGAGCATGAAATCTCCTCTGATCGCTGGACTTTAGGCAGATAGACAATGAACTCGCTGCCATGTCCCGGCTGGCTGCGCGCAGTGATCTCGCCGCCGTGGCGGCGCACAATCTTTCGGCAGATGGCCAGCCCCATGCCGGTGCCCTCATATTCGCTACGGCTGTGCAGCCGCTGAAAAGGACGGAAGATTCGGTCCGCGTGTTTCTCGTCGAACCCGATGCCGTTGTCCCGGACCACGATGCGGACCATGTCTTCCTCGACGGCGCCTTCGATTTCGACCCGCGGGGTTTCGCCGGGCCGGTGAAACTTCAATGCGTTAGCAATCAAGTTTTGGAGCAGTTCGCGAATCTGCATGCGGTCGGCCATTACGACTGGCATGGCGCCAACGCTGACGCGGGCGTGAATCTCGCGGATGCGCGCTTCCAGATCGGCCACGACCCCGAGGACGAGATAGGACAAATCCACCGGCTCGAAGGGCTGCGCCCGGGTAGAAACGCGCGAGAATTCCAGCAGACGCTCGATCAGAGTGCACATGCGCGTGGCGGCATTCTCCATGCGCGCGAGAAAATCGCGTCCGGTGGCGTCCAGTTGCGGCCCGCAATGCGCTCGCAAGCGGTCGCCAAAAGCAGTGATCTTGCGCAAAGGCTCCTGCAAATCGTGAGAAGCAATGGAAGCGAAATCCTGCAGATCGCGGTTACTGCGCTCCAGTTCGGCGGCATAGCGTTCCCGTTCTGCCCGGGTACGCAGCATGCTAATACCGAAGGCCAAGTCATTGGCCAATTCCATCAATAACTCCCCTTCGGTCGCATCAAAGGCGTCGCATTCGTTCGCGTAGATCGTAAGCGCGCCGAAAGCCTTTTTTTCGACGATCAGCGGCAAGCCGATGGCAGACATGTATCCGCGCTTCAGCGCTTCTTCGCGCCAGGGCTGGTTGGTCGCTTCGGTTTCGGTAAAACGTGTCACCACAGGTTTGCCCGTGCGAATGCACGTGCCTGTGGGATCGCGGCCGCACTCCACATCGGCCCACACGACATTTGCGCTCTCCACGTAGCCCTGGTCGTATCCCGCCCACACGACAGGACGGACGGTCTTGTTCTCGTCCTGCTCGGCAAATCCCACCCAAGCGCAGCGATACCCGCCTACCTCGATAATGAGGTTGCACACTTCCTTGAGCAGGCAATGTTCTTCGCTGGTGTGAATCAACGTCTGGGTGCATTTGGTCAAGGTGCTCAGGGCGCGATTCAGGCGGCGCAATTCGGCTTCGGCGCGCTTTTCCCGCGAAATATCGCGGCAGATGTTGGAATAAGACTCAACCGTGTTCCCGCCAGACTTGTGCGCCAGGACAAGGTGTGAGACGGGAATCTCGCGCCCGTCCACCGTTACCAGAGCGCTCTCGCCGCGCCACCACCCCTCACGCGCCGCCGTCGGCAAGGCTTCGTTCAGGACAATGTCGGCGGCCCATTCGGGATGATTGCAGGGGACACGACGCTGGGAAATGTCAGCATCGGCGGCAAGGCCGAGCAAGCGCCGAGCGCTGCCGTTGTAGTAGAGAACTTGCCCGCTATTATCGGTGGTGCAGATGAAATCGGGGCTGGCTTCCACGATTGCCGTCAAGCGCGCCTGTTCCAACTCGATGCGCTGGCGTCGCACAATTTCATGCTCCAGGCTACGGTTAACTGCTTGGAGTTTGTGGGCTCGCTGCTGTCCCCGTCGCACCAGGTGTGAGGTCAGCAGCAGAAGTGAGCAAAATGCCGCGCCTAGCAGAAGGGTCCCAGATAGTCGCAAATTCAGGGCGCAACGCTCGGCCAGGACCAGCGCGATCATCCCCAAGAGCACGCACAAAGACGCGAGAAGGCCAGCCCGCCTGCTCCAGTGACCGGCAGCCGGGAAGGTATCCCGCACCGTGGCTTCGGGATCGTTCTCCTCACTCTGCATCGGAATGATCCTTCCCCGGCTGCATGACACGGTTGTGCAATCAATGCGGATCAAGTCGCGCTGGAACTGCCGTAGCCAGAAGTACGGTAGCACCGGCCAGAGCGCCAGAACCTGTCACATGCAGGCCGGGGCATTGCTGCATTTCAAATCGGAATGTGGCATCCGGAACGGGAAGACGAGCCGGTGTCTTTGCTGTTGCAAATTGCAAGAACAAACTGCTCTGGTGACAACAGACATAAATCCGGCTTACAATCCCGCTGTTCACTTCCGCAAAACTTGGCCCATGTATTCCCCGCCGGTCACGGCTCGCGGAAGCTACTGGGGTGCAAGAGATCAGGAGGAGACCGCGATGAAAAAGCTGGTACCAGTGTGTGCATTGGTTTTAGTGGCGAGCCTTGCGCTGCAGGCCGCGGAGCGCAAGAAGCGCGTTGCTGTAATGGATATGGAGTACGGTACCGTGCGCTCATCAGTTGCGGCGCTGTTCGGGGGCGACGTGGACGTGGGCAAGGGCATGTCGGACCTCCTGGTGAAGCATCTGGTGCAGGACGGGACCTACTCGGTAATTGAGCGCCGCGCCCTGGACAAGATCCTGGCGGAGCAGAACTTTTCTACCAGCGACCGTGCCAACCCCGCGAGCGCCGCGAAGATCGGAAAGTTGCTGGGCGTTGATGCCATTATCGTGGGCAGCATTACGCAGTTTGGTGGCGAAACGAAAAACACCAATGTCGGCGGCGGCGGAGGCGGCTGGGGCGGCTTTGGCCTGGGCGGATTCGGCCATAAGAAGTCGAAGGCGATTGTTACCGTGGATGCCCGCCTGGTGGACATTGATACCGGCGAGATCATCGCTGTGGCCGATGGCAAGGGCGAGTCTTCCCGCTCCAGCACCTCCCTCCTGGGCGGCGGCGGAGGTTGGCACGGCTGGGGCGGCGGCAACGTGGATTTCGGCAGCAGTGATTTCGAAAATACGATCATCGGCGAAGCGGTGAAGGCCTGCATGCAGCAGCTCAGTGCCGGCATCATCGGCAGCGCCGAAAAGCTGCAGACGCGCACGGTGGTGGTGCAGGCGCTGCTGGCCTATGTGGACAGTGGCCAGGTGGTGCTGAACCAAGGCGCAAAGGTCGGCCTGAAGGTAGGCGACCAGCTTAGCGTGGAGCGTGTCAGCCAGGAAATTAAAGATCCCGCGACCGGACAGGTATTGAAACGGCTGACCAAGCCCATCGGCACCGTTCAGGTAAGTGAAGTGGACGAAGTGTCGGCCACTGCCAAGATCGTCAGCGGCATGGGATTTAGAGTCGGCGACCTCGCCAGAACTACAATGAAGTAGTGGGTCTGGCGCGCAGCACCCGCACAAGAACCCCTATCATGCTCTGGCATGATGGGGGTTTTGCATCTGCATCGGTTTAGAATCTGCCCCCGCTGGCGAAAAATGGACCGAAAGAACGCGCTCCGGGTCCAAACAACACCGGCGGCCCCACTACGCCGAAAGGCGTAAAGGGTGAAAATGCACCAAAGGGCAGGGGCGTAAACACATGGCGCCGAACAAAAACCGGAAACTTCAGGATCGGCGTGGCATCCAGCGGGGCGGCGTTCCCTCCCAGCAGAGGCAGAGGGCTGTTGGAATAGCCATATCCATAGCTGTAGCCAGGCGCGACATAGGTGCCCCCCAAATCACCTGAAAGCATGGGTAGCGAGCTTTGCGAATTGGGGCCGACGTAGTAGCCCTGAGCGCCGCCGTAATACGTCATTGGCAGCGCATAGGGCGAGCGCTGCTTGTCCTTCCCGGTCAGGACCATTACGTCGTTAGGATCAAGCGGATGTCCCGGCTCTGGCGCTTGCAGCATAGATCTTGGCTTCGACTCCACACCTGACTTGGGTTTTTCTGTCGAGATGATTCCTGTTGGCGGATATTGGGAGGGGTTTGCCGGGGGAGCCTGCGACGTTTGCGCCATGGCTAAGCCGGCTATGCAGAGGAACACAAGCAGGGCCACGTGTCGCATTCAACCCTCCTTGACGCATACAAAGCATACATCAGAATTTTGCAATTTGTGAGTTTAGGGTTCTCACCCAGTGACGGCGGGACGGGTTCACCTCCCGAAGTGCTGGCCTCTTCTGATGAACCTTTGAGCCTCGACCAGCGGCTACTCAAAATCTGTGTTCGCCGGAATCGGGCCATCTGCGTCGTCGGCAGGGTTATCAAAGCGCGTGGACTTATGGGTGAACGCGAGCCGGACCGTGCCGGTCGGGCCGTTACGCTGTTTGGCGATGATGATCTCGGCTTGGCCTTTGACCTCTTCGCGCTCGTCCGGGTCGCTCTTGTAAACCTCTTCGCGAAAGATGAAGGCCACCACGTCGGCATCCTGCTCAATGGAGCCGGACTCGCGCAGGTCGGAAAGCTGCGGGCGATGGTCGCCGGCGCGGCTCTCCGGAGCGCGGCTCAACTGCGACAGCGCCACCACCGGGACGCGCAATTCCTTGGCCAGCATCTTCAGCCCGCGCGAGATCGCCGAGACTTCCTGCGTGCGGTTCTCGTAACGCTTGCCGCCGGTGGGCGTGGCCGCCATGAGTTGCAGGTAATCCACGATCACCAGGTCCAGTCCGCCCTGCGCATGTTGCAGTCGGCGCGCCTTGGCGCGCATCTCGCTGACGGAGATGCTGGGGGTATCGTCAATAAAGATCTTCGACTCCGCCAGACGCCCCAGTGCTTTGGTCAGCTTCTCGCGGTCTTCACGGAACAGCGTTCCCGTGCGCAGGCGGTGAGAGTCCACGCGCGCATTGGAGCACAGCATGCGCAGCAGCAACGACTCGCGCGACATTTCCAGCGAAAAGATGCAGATGATCTTCTTGTCCTTCACCGCCGCCTCTTCGGCGATGTTCATGGCAAACGCGGTTTTGCCCATGGAAGGACGCGCAGCGATGATGACCAGGTCGGATGGCTGCAAGCCGCTGGTCATCTCGTCGAGCTTGTCGAAGTGAGTGGCCAGGCCGGTGATGCGCCGCCCGCGCGCGTACAGAGCGTCAATCGAGCCGAACGACTCCTGCACAATCTGCGGGATGGCGCGAAAGTCGTTTCCCAGGCGCGTGTCGGAAAGCTGGAACAGCAAAGCTTCCGCAGATGCCAGAATGTCCTCGGCCGGCTCGCTCTGCTCGATGGCGCGGGCAATGGCGTTGTTGGCGGCGTGAATCAAGCCGCGCAACAGCGACTTGTCTTTGACGATCTTGACGTAGTGCTCGATGTTCTGGACGCGCGGCAGCCCGTCCGTCAGCGACGCCAGGTAACTGAAGCCGCCGATCGCTTCCAGTTCCTTGTGGCGGCTGAGTTCCTCGGAAAGGGTGACGTAGTCAATGGCGCGGCCGCTTTCGCCCAGCTCCCGCATGCGGGTGAAGATGCGCCGGTGCGAGTCGAGCGAAAAATCGTCTGCCTGAAGCGTCGCCTGCGTGTAGCAGAAATTGTCGAGCAGGATGGCGCCCAGGATGGACCGCTCCGCTTCGATGTTGACGGGCAGGAGCTGCTCGGTTGCGGCGCTGTAGTCCGTGGTGGCCATGAGGTTGGCAGTATGTTGAACGAAGAAGGCGGAGTGTTCAATTCCGAAATTGGCCTTAACCTGTCAAAACCCTGTGCAGAAACATCTTTCCTGAGGAAAAACCGGCGGGCCGGTTCCGAATTTGTCTAGAATTCGATAATCATGTCCAGCGATCAAACAGAACAACAGGTGCACCACGACTACGTCGCCGGAATGGGTTCCGAGCTCGGCAACGTATTTTTCAGGTTGCGAAACGAATGCGTGATGTTGCACTGGAAATGGGAAGAGTTCGTTGCGCTGTTCGGAACCCGCCCCGAGCGCATTGAACTTCTCAACAGAGCAGCGGGAGCGTTCTTCTGGGTTGTTCAAGATACCCTCTGGGATGACGTTCTTCTGCGCATCGCACGCCTCACCGACCCGCCACAGTCGCGTGGCAAGTACAACCTGACCCTTGCAAGGTTGACAGAGCTAGTGGCCCTCCCACTTCGACAAAAAGTTGAGGCATTATTTCAGGGGTGTGCCGCCAGGTCCGCATTCGCCCGGGACTGGCGAAATCGGCGGATTGCCCACAGTGACCTTGCGCTTGCGTTAGATCATAGGACCGCAGAGCCGCTCGCATCCGCGAGCCGCAAACACGTAAACGATGCGCTTGCTGCCATCGTCGCCGTGCTCAATGCGGTACAGGTGCATTATCTGCGCTCGGAGTCGATGTACGAGCTCACCCCGCACGGCAACGCTGTGTCGCTGCTCTATGTGCTTCGGGATGGATTGAAGGCGGAAGAGGATCGGATCAAACGACTGAAGTCCGGGAACTATACCCCGGATGATTTTGGCCCGCAATCTGCGATCTAGAATATTCCCCACCCTTCGCCAAAACCGGGCGAAAGGGTGGGCCAGACAACGGCCAGAGGCCATGCGCTATGCACAGCCGAGGCGGCTGTGCCACACATTCAATCCCCAAGAAGAACACCCTCCGGAGCGGAGGGCGTTGTGAACAATGTCGCGAGACGTAGCAAGCTACGTCTCTACATCTTCGTTAATCGTGCACGCCGTCCATGAAGGCGCGCAGTTTGCGCGAGCGTGAAGGGTGGCGCAGCTTCCGCAGCGCCTTGGCTTCGATTTGGCGGATACGCTCGCGGGTCACTGCAAACGACTGGCCGACTTCCTCCAGCGTATGCTCGGAGCCATCTTCCAGGCCGAAACGCATCTTGATGACTTTTTCCTCGCGAGGCGTTAGCGTCCGTAGCACCTGCGCCGTCTGCTCCTTCAGGTTGACGTTGATCACCGCCTCGGCGGGCGAGACCACCGCGCGGTCCTCGATGAAGTCGCCCAGATGAGAATCTTCCTCTTCGCCGATCGGGGTTTCCAACGAGATCGGTTCCTGCGCGATCTTCAGGACCTTGCGCACCTTGGCAACCGGGATGTCCATCCGCTTGGCGATTTCTTCGGACGTCGGCTCGCGGCCCAGTTCCTGCACAAGCTGGCGCGAAGTGCGGATCAGTTTGTTGATGGTCTCGATCATGTGCACCGGAATGCGAATGGTGCGGGCCTGATCGGCAATGGCGCGCGTAATCGCCTGGCGGATCCACCAGGTGGCGTAGGTGGAGAACTTATATCCACGGCGATATTCGAACTTGTCCACCGCCTTCATCAGTCCGATGTTGCCCTCCTGAATCAGGTCGAGGAACTGCAGGCCGCGATTGGTGTACTTCTTGGCAATGGAGACCACCAGGCGCAGGTTAGCCTCAATCAGCTCGCGCTTGGCCTGCTCGGCGTCCATGTCGCCCTGAATAATTTCGCGCTGGGTGCGCTTCAACTCGGCGAAGGGAACGCCCGCCTCGGCTTCCATCTGCTCGAGGTCGGAACGTAACTGGCGGGCCTGGCGGCGGTATTCCTTCTTCTGGTCCTCGCTGCGGGTGATCTCGGCCTTCTTTTCCAGTCCCTGGGCCTGGCGGTCGAGCGCGCGCATGGAATCCACGGTCTTGTTGACGCGCTCGATAAGCCGGTCTCTTTCCTTGTTGGTGAAGCCCAGCTTGCGAATGATCTTGGAAATTTCCACCTGGGCGCGGCCCAGCGACCAGCGGCAACGGCGGAATTCACGGGCCTTTTTCTTTGCAGGAATGTTGGCCAGCTTCTCGGCGAGCTGCACCGACTTCTTGTAGTGCTTGCTCAGTTCGTCAATGCGGCCGGTGATGTCCTTCAGCCGGTTCTGGAGGATTTCCTCGGTAATTTCTTCCTCGTCGAAAACGACGATCTCCTTGATCGAGCGCAGGCCTTTCTTCAAGTCTTCGCCGGTGGCGAGGATCTCGCGAATGACGATAGGGGAGCGCGAAAGCGCCTTCAGCACGCGCAACTGGCCGCGCTCGATGCGCTTGGCGATTTCGACCTCGCCTTCGCGCGTCAGCAGTGGCACAGTACCCATCTCGCGCAGATACATGCGGACGGGATCGTTGGTCTTTTCCAGTGCGCCGGGCGTCAGGTCCAACTCGACGTCTTCGCCGGCTTCGATTTCCTGGTCGAACTTCTTTTCGAGGGCCGAGGAAGGCAGCTTCGCCGGGCCTTCCAGGACGTCAATGCCCTGTGTGCCAATGGTGGTCAGGAGGTCATCCAGGTCCTCGGGCGAGTGGACGTCGTTGGGGATCAGGTCGTTTACCTCGCTGTAAGTCAGGTAACCCTTTTCCTTGCCGGCATCAATCAGTTTTTTAATGTCGTCGAACTTGTCATCAAGAGCCAAAGTGGCAATACCTCATCCAGGTCGTCCGCGGACAACGGACGGCAACCTTGTTACCAGTGCGGCAGGAAATTTTGCTTGGGAATTCGCAAGCCGAAACTTGCGGAGTTTAGCATAGTCTGCGCCACAGTCCAAGGCAAAAAATTCTTGTCACGCGCAGTCGCCGAAGCAAAACTCCAGTTACACACTGCGGCTCACGTCATAATGTGAGCCGCTACAGTAACTTAGATGGCCCCTGGCGGCCTATGGTTTCGACTTTGAGGGAGAAATCAGCATTTCTGACCAGGGTACGGGTGGGTTCCGGTCGTGGATCAAACAGCATTACCCAGGAGGACTAAGGCTCCCCATCCCGCCCAGGAGTTACAGCCCGAAAAGGTTAGGCTGCACCTTCCTGTAGCCCTTCTCCTGGGCCCACAGACTCAGCGAGATGGACGCGACTTCATCCACAACTGGTACAGCGAGGCCGTTCTTCGTCAGATCAACGGTTTTGATGTAGTGCTTGCAGGTGTCGCAGGCCTCGATGCGCACATGCTCGAATTCCTGCTCAGCAGTGAACGCCGGCAGCGCGTCCGCACGTTTCTCATTACATGCGAAACAGACCACGCGAGGGAAGTGCCACTCGTTCGCGCAGAGCGAACAAATCAGTGACCGGCGCGCACCGTGACCTTCCGGCCGCAACACGCCGCAAACCGCTTCGGCGCCGCACCCAGGACACACAGGACTGGCTGGTCGGGGCGAAATTGGCACCCGCTCAATGGCCCATTCGGCGCAGGGCTGCAAGTAGGCCAGTCCGAGGAACAGTTCCGCTTCAGAAGAGTGGGTGCGGTGGCAAAATTTGATCAGCAACGCTCTCCAATGTTCGCGGTCGCCAGGCAGGAGCTCCTGCGCGGCAGCAGCAAGTGGTTCGGGAGCAGCGGAGGCGACCAGGCGAAGAAAATCCGGGTAGTGCGTCAACAGAAATTCGGTCTGGGCGGAATCCGCCAGCAAATCAGCAAAGTTCCCCAGCGCTTCGCTTCGCGAAAACGCTGGGTCGCCCGTTTGGCACTTCTCGTAAAGGGACTTCTGAAAACCGGCGAGCTGCTCGTAGAAGCGCAGCAGCTCGCTGGCAGAGGCACACGTCTGTGCGAGTTGCCGGGCGCGCTCAATGCGCTGGTCCCAGGTGAAGCGGCTCAGTTGTCGGCCCTCGAATCTCTCTGGACCTGGCGCAGCCATAACGGATGATGCGTCTTCGCCCATTGCTCCGATACCTCACCGCGGATTACAGAGCTGAAGCCTTCGCGCACAACCGCTGCTCCCATGTACACGTGAATGATGAACGCGCCAATGGTGAACAGCGCCGCGATCACGTGAACCAGCACCGCAACATACCGCAGGAACCGCAAGCTCCACGGAATATATTCCGTGAACCAGAGAGCGACCCCCGAGAGCAGCAACGCCAGCCCACCCCAGAACATGATCCAGAAGAAACTCTTCTGTCCCGAGTTGAAGCGGCACGCGGGGGCAACCAGCTCATCCTCGTTGCGGATGTATTGCCGGATCGTCTTGCGCCAGGCGAGGTCCACTTCGGTGGTCTTCATGTCGCTGCCCCAGTCCACGTACATCCATACCACTGCGGCGCTGAACACGAGACCAATGATCGCGTGCCACAATCGCGAAATCGAACCACCGCCGAGCACCAGGGCAATCCAGTACAGGTGTGGGGTGTAAAACGCCAGACCGGTCAGCAGCAAATAGATGTAGCTCAGACCGGCGACCCAGTGCATGATGCGTTCTTTATAGGTGTAGCGCAGAATGCGTTGGTTGGGCAAAAGCCGCTGGATAGGCTTCGTTGCCATGTCTGTTCCCTCCTAATCTGTGCTGCCCGAGCCAGTAGCTTCTTTCTTTGCCGGCTCTGGTTCAACTGGTCGTACGTGTTTCGGGCCGAAGCGCAGGTAGTGCAGCGCCGTGCCGATCACGCCGGCCACCATGGCGAACATGCCCAGCCAATGCAGGGGATACTTCCAGGCCTCCACGGCCAGAGGCACAGAAGGATCTCTCGGCAGACCGTAGCGGTCCGGCTTGTCGCCGTGCGCAAGCACCGTGACAACGCCGGTACCGCCAACCCCGCCCGGATCGTATACAGCGGCCTGGGTGAAACCGGTCGTCTTCAATTGCGCCACCCGGGTATTCGCCTTCTGCAGCATCTGCTCCTTCGTGCCGAACGCCAAACAGTTCGTCGGACACGCCTTGATGCAGGCGGGCTCCAGGCCAACCGAGACGCGGTCCACGCACAGCGTACATTTGTAGACCTTCTTCGTCGTTGCGCTTAGCTTGGGCACGTTGAAGGGACAGCCCGTGATGCAGTAGCCGCAACCGATGCACTGGTCCTGCTGGAAGTCGACCACCCCGTTGTTGTACTGCACGATCGCGCCGGGCGCCGGGCACGCTCTCAGGCAACCGGGATCGGCGCAATGCATGCACTGGTCCTTGCGCATCAGCCACTGCAAGTCCCCGTTGCTGTTCTCAACTTCATTGAACCGGATAAGGTTCCAGAAGCTCGGGGTCATGTGGGGCAGTGTCTGATAGCTTCCGATCTGCACCGTGGCCTCGGGGGGCAGATCGTTCCATTCCTGGCAAGCTACCTCGCAGGCTTTGCAACCGATACAAGTGCTGGTATCCACCAGCTTGCATACGGTTGGCGCGCTGCGCACGCCCGGCGCCGGGGAGGTGCTTGCCGAGACCGCTTTCAGCTCAAGAACTTTGAATGCCATGGCGCACCTCCTCCTATGCCTTCTCCAGCTTTACAAGGAACCCCTTGTATTCCGGAGCGAACGAATTGGGATCAAGAATCGTTGGCGTGACGAGGTTGGCCATGCCGCCCTCCTGGCCACTGTATCCAATCAATCCCCAGTGGATGGGGAACCCGATCTGGTAAACCTTCTTCCCCGCGACCGTCATTGGCTTGATCCGTTTGGTCACCATCGCCTTCCCAACGATGTTGCCGCGTGCGGAAGTTACTCGCACTTTCTGGCCATTGCCAATTCCCTTTTCCTTCGCGAGGTCTTCAGGGATTTCCACGAAAAACTCAGGCTGCAGTTGCAGGTTATAGGCGTTGTTCTTGGTCCAGTAATGAAAATGCTCGGTCAGCCGATACGTGGTTGCGACGATGGGATACTCGTCGGCTTTCCCCAGCTTGTCCCATTGCGACTTGAACGGTTTGACCGCCGGATTCGTGCTCTGGTTGGGGTGCAACGAATTTGGCACCGGCGCTTCCATCGGTTCGTAGAACTCGGTGAATGGACCGTCAGCAAACTGTCCGGGCACAAACAGCCGAGCGACGCCTTCCGGAAGCATGATGAACGGACCCAGTCCGGCTTCCGGCGGGCTGTCGGGCTTATAGTCGGGAACATCGCCGACCCACTTCTCGCCATTCCACTTGATTCCGGGACGCTTCGGGTCCCAGGGCTTGCCGCTGGCATCGGCGGAGCAGCGGTTGTACATCACGCGGCGGTTCGCCGGCCAGTTAAACCCCCATTCTGAGAACCGCGCCATGCCGCTGGGATCAGCCGCGTTGCGCCGTTGGGTCATGTTGCCGGCTTCGGTGAAGCTCCCTATGTAAAGCCAGTTTCCGCAGCAGGTAGAGCCATTGGCGCGCGCATCAAGGAATTTACCGAGCTGCTGCCCGGCCTTGAGGACAATCGTCTTGGGGTCTTTCTCGTCGGTGACGTCCGACACGGCAAAGCCGTTGATTTCCCTGCACACCTCCGTCTGGTCGGGCTTGGCGGCGTTGCTGTACCACCAGTTCAGATTGAGAACCGGATCCGGGAACTTGCCGCCTTCCTTCTGATAAAGCTCGCGGACTTTCAGGAAAATGCGGGCAATGATCTCGTTATCCGGCTTGGCTTGGCCCGGCGGGTCTACCGCCTTCCACTTCCACTGGATCCACCGGCCTGAGTTGGTGAAGGCGCCGTCTTTCTCCGCGAAGTTAGCAGCCGGCAGGAGGAAGACCTCCGTGGGAACTCCTTCCGCCTTGGTGCCGTCTTCGTCCAGCGCCAGGATGTCCTGCTTCCAGAACGCCGCGGTTTCCGTTTCGAAGTTCTCGGCGACCACCAGCCATTTCAGCTTCGTGAGTGCGCTGATCACCTTTCTCGAGTGCGGCCCGTTGTTCACCGGGTTCATGCCGAAGCTCATCAGCCCTTCCATCTTGCCGTTGTACATGTGGTCGAAGATGAAGGCCCAGCTCCAGTTTTCGTATGTGCCCGGCGCTGCTCCCTGCGGCAGCTTGGGATGCCAGTGATAACCGAACTCGTTCTGCGGAGTCGCATTTTTGCCGTAATACGCCTTCAACTGGCTGACCACAAAGCGGTCAGTGTTGCTCCAGAAGTTCATGGAGTTCGGGCGCAGGGGCTTGGGCGTAACTGCGGCGATGTAGTCCTTCAGCGTAGCGTGGTCGGCCTTCTGAATGGCGATATAGCCGGGCAGGTTGTGATAACCCATGCCGCAGTCGGTGCCGCCCTGGATGTTCGCGTGCCCGCGCAGGGCGTTGACGCCGCCGCCCGGCATACCCACGTTTCCGAGCAGCAATTGCAGCATGGCCGCGGCGTGAATCAACTGCACGGAGAAGCTGTGATGCGTCCAGCCGAGGGCGTACATGATGGTGCCCACGCGGTCGGGTGTATAGGTGGAGGTCATGATCTCAGCGGCTTTGTTGAAGTCCTCAGGCTTGCAGCCGCAGATTTTCGCCACCATCTCCGGCGTGTAGCGCGAGTAGAACTGCTTCATCAACTGGAACACGCAACGCGGATGCTGCAGCGTGTCATCCGCTTTGGCGAACCCCTTTTGATCCACTTCATAGGCCCATGTGGACTTATCGGTGTATGCCTTTTTGCCTGCGTCCCAGCCGGAGAAAACACCGTCCTGCTCGTTGAAGCTGTACCCTTCTTTCACCAGGAAAGGCGCATTGGTGTAAAGGCGCACGTAATCCTGCTGAATGCGGCCCTTGGTGAAGCAGTAATTGATCAACCCGCCAAGAAACGCAATGTCTGTTCCTGCGCGGATCTGCACGAAGCAATCGGCCACCGCGGCGGTGCGCTGAAAACGCGGATCCACCGCGACCAGCTTGGCGTTTCGGTTGCGTTTGGCTTCCATGACGAAGCGGAAGCCCACAGGATGGTTCTCAGCCGGATTGCCGCCCATAGCCAGAATGACGTCGGCATTCTGGATGTCGGTCCAGCCGTTGGTCATGGCGCCGCGCCCGAATGTTGCGGCCAAACTGGCCACCGTTGGGCCGTGTCATATTCGCGCCTGCTGTTCCATGGGGATGACGCCCATCCCCGCACGGAACGCCTTCACCAGGAGGTAATTGATCTCGTTTGTGTCGGTGCAACCACCCACCACGCCCATCGCCGTAAGCGCGTTGACCTCGTGTCCGGTCGCGTCTCTTTCGATCAGCTTGGCGTCACGGGTGTCCTTGATCAGCCGCGCGATGCGGTCAATGGCGAAGTCCCACGACTTCTCCTCCCACTTGGTGCCGCCGGGCGCGCGATACAGCACCTTGGTCAAGCGCCGCTCGTTGACAATGTCCTGCTTCAGGGTTGTGCCCTTCGGACATAGCGTGCCGCGGTTAATGGGATGGTCGGGATCGCCTTCGACGTGTACGACCGTGGGTTGTACATTGTTCGACTTGTCGCCCAGCGTGTGGATGATCACGCCGCAACTCGCCGAACAATAAGGACAGGTGGAGCGGGTCTCCGTGGTGCGCGCAATTTTCATTTCGCGCACATCGGCGTACGCCGGGGTAAGATCGAACCCCAGGACGGATGCAGCAACGCCAGTAATGGTACTGGTTTTCAGGAAGTCTCTTCGCGTAGGGCTCATGGTCGCCGTCCTTCGTTGGTCAGATACGTGCTAAAAGTGCCAACTAGCGGAATGACTAAAACGACGAGCTATATAAAGGCGAGCTGAATGGGGCGGATTATTCAACAACTCAGGACTACCCGTCAAGCGAGTTATCGGCCCGCAGCTCTGCAATGCAGAAATTCTGGGCGGGGTTGTCGGATGACGCAAGCCAGCCGTTACGACCCGCTCAGTAGTTACGAACAAGGCAGGCGTACAACAAGAAGGCCGTTGATCGGCGCAGTGTGGCGGCAATGCGGGCGTTAGAAACAGCTGTGTGAAAGCAACATGTAACTCCGGTCACACGCCGGTAGCTCGGCATTGCTGTAAACTGAAGAGCAAATCGCTTCTTTTCCCGCGGAGGGATGCGTGAGCGGTCGAAACGGGCGGTCTTGAAAACAAAGGTGACTCACCCTCTACCGTTCGGGCTCAAGTATTTACAGTCGGAATCAAGTTCCCTAATTCGGGCAAATCGCCCGCATTTGGGCAGTAATGTGCAGCTACTGTGCAGTAAACTCTTAATGTGCAGTGGGGGCACAAGCCAGAAGACCCCCTCCGCTTCGGCCAAACCGAACGTCGGTGTACCGCGCTGGGTGGATTTCAATTTCTCTATGACGCGGAGATATGGAATTTTTGTGGGCTTACACTGCCCGCTCTGGCTGCCCCAAACGCGCGAGGTGCTGACGAAGCTGGGTGTACTCAGCCTGAATATCTGCGGCCCGCACCTCCTGTGGTCGCAGGAAGAGTCCCCATTCTTCAACCCGTGGATTACCCGGAGCAGTGACAAGCAGCGGCTGCAGCTTTGAATAAAGCAGGCGTGCCACCTCGAATTTCTCTGCACGGGCGTTAACACAGTAGCGAAATGCTCCAAGGACGATATCCAGCAACGACATCAAATGGCTCGCGCCCAGACAACTCGCGCCCATCATCGTGACGCGGTCAATGGCCCTTCTGGCATTTTGCGCCGGGAGATCGAGTCCTCTGGTGAAGATGGACTTGAGCAAGTCAAGACAGGCACCGCCGTCGAAGCGGTCAATTAGGAACACGCCATGATCGTCATGTTGTCGTAAGAATCCATTGAACTGATACAGAATAGTGTTCATCGCCGACCGAAAGGCTCGCTCCTGTTTTGCCCGCGTGTCCGCAATTCGGTGGTGGACAACATAGGCGATGAAGCGGACGCCCCAACCTGGCGCAGCTTCGAGCACGCGGTTCTTGACCTCTGCAAAGCGTTCGGCGCTAAGAGTCGCTGGGCGCGCTGCGGCGTCAAACTTCAAATTCCATCCAGAGGTGATGCCGTACTGAATGCGCAGACGCTCGAAGAACTGGTGGATTGTGAGGCAATTATCCCCATCCACGATGATGCCACCGTAAATGAAAAATCTTCTCCGGTCTGATGGATTACGATTTGATTCGTCGCACGCCAGCAGGTACATACGACGGAATTATATGCATCTCATCGCTTCTATCTGCTAAAAATCACGCGGCGCGGCGCTTGAGTCTGAACAATTGTGGTTCGGGACGTTTTGACTCGTATGATTATCCCGCATAGGCCGCTATAGTTTTGAGCATTTTTTCTACATCAACTTGAGTGATAGGGTTAGCCTGATTCTTTCGTATGCGTCTTAGCTGCGCTGCGACGTTACGGGGTAGCTTAACCTTTTGCATTCGCGGCGTGGAGCTGTTGACTGCGGTCGGCATTGATGCGATTAGGACTCTTTCGATCTCTGGAACGTACTTCTTGCTGACCACGAATGCTGAAAAAAGATTCCAGAAATTGTAGTACCGGTCAGCGGTGTGGTTGGCGTGATCGAAAATCCGTTTGGCGAGACGTTCGGCTCTTCCGATGTAGTAGTGAACGCCTCAGCGCGTTCCATGCGGGTGCGCGGCGCAGCGCCATAACCAATATCGGCCAGCACGTCGTAGAGGTCGTAATCGTTCATCTGCTCCAGCTCGCGCAGCACCAGCGGGGAGCGACCCGCATCGGGCAAGCGACCCATCAGCTCGCGGCGCATTGCCGGATGAATCCAGCGCGCACGGAAGTCGTCCAGGCTTGCGGCCTCAGCGACCAGCCGCCGCGCGAGCCGCTGCTTGTACTCCTCGACCGTGACCGGCATCGCCTTCCCATCCACTTCCGTGACGATATAGCGGCCCGCGGGCGTAACCTGGACCTCGAAGCCTTCGACAATAATTTGCGGTTCCGGCGGGGGCGGAGGCGGTTCCGGCACATCATCATCTTTCGGTTTACGCGGCCCTGCGACCTTCGTGATGAACTCTTCGCCGAACAACCGTGTCGCGTCCGTGTAGTCGTACACGCGGAACATCAGCTTGCCGGTGGGCGGGTCAAGGCGAGTGCCGCGACCAATCATCTGGTAAAACGCGATTGGCGAGCGCACGTACTTGAAGAACACGATGTTCCGCACGCATGGCACGTCTACGCCGGTTGTCAGCAGATCAACGGTCGTGGCGATGAAGTGGGAGCGTGACGCGCCCCCCAGATCAGCGAGGTGTTCGCCTCCGCCGGAAGCTGCCGTGCATTTGAAAGCGTAAGGCTCCTGGCGCGGGCGTCCATTGCGGGCGCACCATTCGGCATAAAGATTGTTCATCGTGGCTGCCACATCATCGGCATGGCGATCACGGGCGCAGAAGATAATCGTTTTCTGCTCCGGCCTGCCGCTTTGCAGCAGGTATGCGAATAAATCCTGGCACATCGCCAGCACGCGATCCGGGAGCAGGATGCGGTCCTCGAAGGTTGTTTTTTCGTATAGCTGCTTGAGCTGCGCGCGGGTGACGGGCTGGCCGGTGTTGGCGTCCTTCGGATTGCGTGCCAGCACATCCTCAATCGTGATTCCGGTTTGATCCAGATTTACGCGGCCCTTGAGGATTTCACACAGCGCGAGATAGCCGTCCTCAATCCCTTGCGCCACGTCATACTCGTAAACCGGCTCACCAAAGTGCCGGATGTTGTCGGCGTTGATCTGCTCGTCCGCCTGCGCTTCTCGCGTCTGCTCTGAGACGTGTAGCTTGCGCGGTGTAGCGGTAAGCCCGATCTGCACCGCCTTCGGATTGCGCGTCAACACTTGCGACCATTTGCCCCACGCGCTGCGATGGCACTCGTCAATGACGATGTGGGAGAAGTAGTCCTCCGGGTAATTCTCCGTGAGAAAATTGGCGGTCGCCTCCTCGTTGTCCACGTCGAGCGTCTGGTAGGTCGCAATCAGGATTCGAGCGTTCTTCTGCGGCTTGCCGCTGGACACTGTTGCCGCATCTGCGCCGAAGAGATTCTGGAAGGCCGCGGCAGCTTGAGTTCGCAGCTCATCGCGGTCACAGACGAACAGCGCGCGGCGAAGCCGGCCCGCGTCAGCAATGCGGCGCAGCAGGTTGACCGCGATAAACGTCTTGCCCGAACCCGTGGCCAGCGACAGCAGGGCGCGTTTCGGTTCGCCCGTCTGCTCGCACCGCGCGATCTTCTCCAGCACCGCACGGATGGCGGCGTCCTGGTAATAGCGCCGCGTCGCCTCGCCTCCGTAGTAGCGCGTGAGCATCGGCTTGGCGGCAGGATCATTGAGGCTGAAGCCAATGTGCTGCTCGTATCGCGCGCGGAGGTCAGCGGGCGTCGGAAACTCCGCCATGAAGCGCGGGGCGGAGGTCAGCCCGGTAAGGCGGTCAAACTCAAGGAATTGATGGCCGTTGCTGGAGAACACGAACGGCACGTTCAGCCGCTTGCAGGCGGCATACGCCTTCGCCTGCTCCAGACCGTGATTCGGTGGGAGGTGCGCTGCTTTTGCCTCGATCAGCGCCACGGCAACTGGCTGCGTGTCGGGATTGATCTTGATGCGCAGCGTGTAATCAAGGCGGCCCTTGGCCTGACGGCGCGGCTTGCCGCCGATCATCTGGATCGCGCCTGCCGTCTCTTCGCGGCGGATCAAATCCTCCGTCCATCCGCGCGCATGGATCGCGGGGTCTATCAGCTTCGAGCGCGTATCGGATTCACTCAGCGGCGCGGTCCCATATGCACGCACGCCAGCGTCAGGCGGCATTCCGGCATCTCCGACGTTGAACTCTGAAAGTGCGCACAGGTTAGCAAACACATTGCTGGGAGCCAAGAAATTAAAACGGTTGAGAGGTACCTCGACGCGGCAGCGAATCTGCGAGCCGTCGCGAAAACCGATTCGCACACTTCGTCGTATTCCGCCTGGAGGTGTTGAGCGCGTCGAGGCACTATTGACGATAAGTGGTGAATGGCCCCTTGCAGGCTTAGACAGTACCTGCCCAGCTCACAGCCCGGAACTGCACCAGTCCGCAGCTTGTGAATCCCTGACCTCAGTTGAGCCACGCGCTCGCGAACAACCCCTGGAAATCGCCCGAGGAGAACCTTATTGAGGATCATTCTGCCGCCTGTGCCCATGACCTTCAGCTTGCGGTGAGGAACGCTGAACCCTGCTTTTCGTAATGCATCTACAGCCGTCTGGATAATTTCTGGCGCGCGTTTCCCCGACAACGCGATGTCATCAACCCATGTGGAATATTGAACGCCGTTAGCACGGCACGCCTCACGTATAGGAGCATCAACCGAGTAGAGCACTAAATTTGCGAGCAAGGTGCTGGTTGCCGATCCCTGTGGCAAGTGCCGCTTGAATGTGGTTAGCCGTGTCAGCACACTAGAAACAGAAGGGGAGCACCCCAAAATTTCCGACCAGACGCGATAAACCGCAGTAGGCGTGATTGTTGGAAAGAAATTCCTGATGTCCAGCGTAACCAAAACGGGCGTGCCGATATGCATGGACACGTTGTCAATGACTGTGCGTCCTTTAACACCGCCACACAGATAGTGTCGTCGCAGCCTGCCTTGTGACCCTAAACTCTCACGACACTGGCCCGCAAGCAACAAAGTTGTCGTCCAGCAGCATCTTTCATTTCAGCATCAGGAGCGGCTCGGCCTATCCCCCGAGCACAGCAACCGACGCGGAGAGCGAGCGGTGCTTGAGCCCAGAAAGGGCTCGATGTGCGGAACGTAGTTCCGAACCAACTCTCCACACTCGCCTGATCGGCGAGTTTTCTTTTCAGCCCTCCTGGTGCGCGTTGAACCTTGAAAGGAGCGCGCATCACCATGTGGTCCCTGCCTGAAATCAACCGCCTGAACTCCGAAGCCCGGAGTCGAAGCGAGCGCACGATGGTCGAGAACTACACCTGGGAGCTGTACTACATCAACACCGACAACGGCCCGATGTGCCTCCCCTGTGCCGCGAATGAGTACATCGCGGACGCGGGGAACTGGATCGAGCTGAGCCCGGAGAATATCGCGGCGCTCAACTTCGACCGCGTGCGGCAGGCCAAGCACGTGATCGGCGTCTCGATGCCAGTTCCCAAAACAATCCACGAGTTCGGCGAGGGCGTGGTAATGGACAGCTCAACCGGTGGGCAAGTACACGGCGCGGCGTATGCTGACCCTACCCCGGACAATGGCGTGGCGGCGTTGCGCGCGACGCTCACCCAAGCCATGGACGCAGGACACAAACGCGCTCTGCTGATCCTCGACGGCGGCTACCAATTCGCTGTGACTATCGGCGTGTACGTGGATGCGACGGTTCTGAGCAAGACGGAACAGAAAGCGCGGCGGCAGGCCGCGTAGCAACACAAGGGCACTCGCAGAAGCAATTCGGAAGGTTTGAGGAATCGACCGAGGACTAACGCATAGTCTTGGGTTTGGCGCGCTTTTCTCGCAATACGTCTCTTGCGGCGATCTTTGCCAAGCCCAAAACGATACCGGAATTGCTCAGAATTGCGTCAGGCCAGAGAGCGGCTGCTGCACGTTTCAGTAGCTCAAAATCGTCCGCACTCATTTTGACGTTTACTTGCAGGGTACGCTTGCCGATTGGCTGCATACCTTGTGTATCGACGTTAATTCTTTAATTCGCAATGATACTAATGCTACTCTTCGTACCACGATGGAACATGTGTCGGCGCAGTCTCGGGAGGCGACAGGAACCATGCCCATTCTGCTAAGACGGACGAAATGGTACACCCGGATCACAAGGATTGCCGATTGCGTCGGCATCGCGGTTGGCGTGCTTTCTTGGCTCCTATGGGTCCGGCCTTTTGTCGGAAGCCATGTTCGCCAATTCTTAACCAAGCTGGACACCGACATGGTGTCGCCTTCCTGGCTTTCAGCCTCAGCGAACGTTCTCGGCTTTGTGCTTTGGACACTATTCTGCTGGGCGATGATCGGCTGCTGGACGACCGAAGCAATGGACGCCCACGACAAGCGAGTCTTTGAGCGGGCGTTCTCTCCGGAAGAACGCAAAGAAATGGAAATTATGTCTGACATGGCGTATGCCTACTATGGCCCCGAAGACACCAGGGCCGAGCAGCACCAGCGACTTAGCGAATTTGAAGCCGAAATCGAGAGGAGATACCGGGCGAGAGGTCTTTGATGTTGTGCCGACCTACATTTTCTGGAGGTGCCGGAATGAGTTCCTCAAAGTCAAAGGGTTCGAGCAAAGATGCTCTGTCCCGTGAGGAGCAGGAAAAGTTAATCGCAAAATATCTGGAGACCCTACTTGTTGGGCAAAAATGGACCTCAACAATGGAAGAAAACACCGGCCTCGCGGACGCCCAGCCGCCGGTCGGGTCCATTGCCAAGCAATACGAAACAGTCCGCGCCTCCACCTGCGTTTGCGGTGGCGGGTACGAAATCATCCGGCAGACACTCGCCTGCGACGCGCAGATAGGCGAGCACGACTGCATCACTGCGATGTGTAAGGGCTGCGGTAGCGAGCGCCAGTTCCGGTTTCCGCTCGAACCCGCTCCGGAAGACGACCCCAAGCAGCGTCCACATCCGTTCCAAAACCTGCCGCTCCTGGAGAAACGGTACGAAAAGCTAATGCGAAGTTTCGCGATCAAGGACAAGGCAGAACTAGACAACGCGCTGCGGGAGTTCCTAGCTGAAGCACGCCGGAGCGTGGAATAATCGAAGAACACCAAATCTGGTTGACAGCAACTGCATGCAGCACGCCTGAACTAAGGCATGAACCCGGCGCAACGCTTACTTCAGTTGCGGTGCAGCTCCCGCGGGCTGCTTCTCTATTTTCTCGATGTCGCGCAAGAGTTGCTTGACAATCCTCGCCGCGACATCGGCACTGGCACCCTTGTATTTTGCGCCTTTGCTCTCCTGCGTAGAAGCCCAGATCACGTCGCCATCAGCGGATACCAGGCGAACTGCAAGACGGGCATGGTCAATCGTTTCAGTCGAGGCGGTCGAGTCATCGGCTGCCATGGAGTGTGCTGCGAAACCGCCGCTGGAGCTGCCGGATATACTACCTGTGCCATTGTGCCATGAACCGCTAAGCGAACCGCTGTGTCCTCCTACGGCTGTTCCCGCGGCAGCTTTATCATTCAGCGCGTGAAGCTCCTGAGAAGTTTTCTCAACCGCAGTGCCACGGAGAACGGCGTCAGCTTTGTCTTTGTTCTCGGTAACTATGAACCTCTTGCTCTCCATCAAAGCGGTAATCACCATTGCGTGCGTTTGCTTGGAAATTGCATCGTCTCCGAACGAATCGACGTAGATCCGTTTGGCCGTGACCAACTTTTGCCGAACATCCACATCATCTTTTCTGCTTTCTTTCGAGACTTGCGCCGTTGGCAATGAGGGGGGTTGACTCTGAATGGGAGCGGGCGACTGCGGCTGTCCGGCCTGCAGAGCCAACACAAGGGTCAGCAAGGTTATGATTGGCATCAGTCCTCCTGTCGCTACTCAGTTGCCGTGGCCATTCTTACGCGCTTCTTCGTCCTGATAATCAATCTTGCGACCGGTGCGTGCTTCAAGGCTTGCGAGCGTCACACGGATCACGTCTTTGCCCAACTCAAGTACCACAGCTTGCTGCTTGTCCTTTTCGTCGGTATAACCAATGGTCAGATAGTGCTTCCGTTTTTTCGAAAAGATGAAAACAGGGCTGACGAGGAACGCGGTACCAACGCGCCGTCCTGCTTTTTGGCCGTACTCTAAGCTGTCAATACGCTCGTAAGGAATAACCAGTTTTCCTTTTTTGTATTCAAATACAAAATTCTTCTCATCCTTCGCTGAGGATTTGCCTTCAGTACCTTCTTTGATCGTATTGACGGTTCCACCTTTGTACATTGTTTTGTCGCTACCCAATCCTGCCCAGCAAACTTCGACTGCAAGGGCGATTAGCAGCACGATTGACGCAGGCTTCCTCATGCAGCACCCCTCTATTGTTGGAAGTAGGTCTGCATTCTGCTACTCACAATGGCACGTTGCAAGAGGATTCGATTGATGTTCCGAAAACGGAACGAAGCAGGTGGAAAGCGGTAATTTCAGCCAGCGCGCAGAAGCCATCGTACTTCGAACTCGAACAGCCAGTCCGGGCCGTCGAAGGACATGGGGCTGCGCTGTAGCGGCATCGGGGTGATAGCAGGGAGCAGAGGGGATGTGTCTGTTGTTTCCAGTATAGCCGCGTCTAAGGTAGTTCGATAAAGTAAAGTGACTTATGCGGCGAGCGGGCCTGCTAGCGAGAAGTGTTCATGCTTCGTTGTTGTCAACGGGAACGGTCATGGGAAACTGTTATCAACGATAGTGCGAACTTCAACGCTGCTTCGCCCGTACATTCACCGGCACGTATCGCCAGACGTAGAACCCGCGTGGGGAAGGCAAGGAAGCGAAATGGACGGATGCGTCCAAGGCGCGGGTTTGGTTGGGCGGGACCTCCACAACTACTTCCACCGAGGACTGACCGACCGTTTCACACTTCACATCAGAGTCGAGCGCAGAACCAACCAACGGGAAATCACGGGAGATCGCAGCGATGATCTCCGCTTCGGTGGAACCCTTCGGGAACCGCACGACCTTTCCGTCCGGGAGTTGGACTTCCTCATGCGCCGGTATGCGTTTGTATTTCGCGGAAGGATGATGGAGACAATCCTCCAACTTCACCAGAATTTCCGCACCCAACAGTTCATGCCCAGACCGATTCCTGATCCGCCCCTTCAGTCGGTAGTCAGAACCGTATTCCTCCTTCGCCAGGTTCAAGTCTCCAAAATCCACCTCGCTGACGGGAACGCGATGCTTCGACGCTTCCCGTTCACTCTCCCGCGCCTTCGGTTCGACGTAGAAGAAATAGATGGCAAAGACGGCCACGACGGCAGCTAGGACGGCCAAAACGATCCGCATCCAGCGGAAGTAGATCGCAAGGATGAGGACGACCAGCGCGGTCAAGGTGATGAGTAAGTAGGTCATTCAGAAGAGCAGCAATGTTAGTTCACTTGCAACTCTGAATCAATGGAGCAGGATGTCCGGCACTGGGGCAAAAGTGTGTTGCTGGCGCCGAGGGTGCTGAGTGAGCGCCCCTGATAGTGCTACTGCACAGACTTCTTTCGTAGATTATGAACTGCTTGTTGGACGTGCGCGACAAATTCGCGATCACGTTTTGCGGCGTCGTTTTTGGCGAGAGTGTACAACGGCTCGAATGCTTCGGCAGGATTTGGAATCTTCTCTTGCACAATGGTTTGCAACACTGCGAGCCGAAGACCGAGATCGTCTATGTCTTCGGTTAGATCGGAATTAGGTCAAAGGCAGCATTCAACGCCTGTGTGAGTTGCCGTACTTGTTTGTCGTCGTTCATGCGTCTAATTCCGTGTTGATACTGAACTAAGGTCGAAAAAGGAGTCGAACGAGCCACGCGCCACTGATGGTCAGGATAACCAGCAACAGCCCCGCGATAGGAATCCAACTCCAGCGGCCCAGCAGGCCAATGCATAGACCACCGAGCAGACCGAGGAATACCCACCAGATAGTCTTGTTGAGGGTATCGCGATGCTGCCAGGTAGCGTTAATTCGCCAGATGCAGTAACCCCAAAACAGCAGACCGACAATAGCGACAACTTTCAGAATTTGTCTCATGGCTTTGAAATCGGGTGTTGTGGACACCTCAGCCCTTCCGTGTGCCAGTTCGCGATCTCTGCTTGCAAGGCTGCGGCGCTGGTATTGGACTTCCGCACTGCGATTACTGGTAGCTGAGTGCCGCAACCTGCCTCATCGCATGGCAGTGATACTGGAAATAGCCGCATGGGAGCGCCGGGGTTATACGGCTCCAACCCCCACAGCGATTGAGCCTCTACCAGATTTTTGGTCTCGACGCTATACACCCACTTACATTCGCTACATGCGACAAATAGAAACTCGTCATCCGTTCCTGTCCATTCTTGATCTTCATTTGGTATCACAGGCTTGGAGGGTCGGATTGGAGTACGGTATCCGCATCTGCACTGAGCAAAATCAAGATAGGTTGCATTCATTCAGTTATCCTGAGAGCGGCAATTCTATGCCTCTCCCAGTAAGTGAGCAATTGGGACTCGCCGGAATCACGGCTGACGAGCCTGAAGATACTGTGCATACCCTTCGATGATCGCCTCTGCCACGCGCTCACAGTCGCTGATTTCACCGGGCGGTCGGATCACGCTGAGGAAGTAGGATCTGTCCCGGATGCCTGCCGGTGCGTATACTGGAATCATTGGCGATCTTTGCTAGCCTCTCCAGATCGTTGCGGCTAACACCGAGCGCCGCCGCCGCGTTCTTCTCGCCGCCAAACCTCTCTTCCGCAAGTTCAACGATGTTGAACAGGTGATCCAGGTTCTTCTCAGGATCGGCGTAGTACGCTAGACGGAAGTCGATTATGCGATGCAGTGTCCATCCTTCCCCATCAACTCCGCCCGAGTTAAGGTGCGTTGGACCCGCTGCTGCCGAGAATCGGCAACGACAGTGCCGTCTGGGGCGGTAAGGGTAGTCTCCAGATTATCGCCGAAGCCAAACTTCACCGAGAGTGGTTCGGCATACACGTCTATATCTCGCCTGTTCGTCGCCGGATCAAATCGGGCGAATGCGCCGAAGCTGACGGCATAGCGCGTCTTCTCCCTATACCCGATCTCCCGGATCAGGTTCTGGACGACGGCCTCCGCCCGAAGCCGCTGCGTTTTCTGATCCGGTTCGGCTGCGCCACGCGCCTCCACCTTGTTCGCCGTTACCTCCACCTCAAATCCGCCCAAGTCATAGCGCCTGTGCCAGTGTCCAGGGACGGGCGGTTCAATGCCCCAAACAAATTCATGCCGTGTATTCATGGAATGCACCACTCATAGCTGCCGTCTTCTGCCATCATCGTATATCCCACGGCGGCACCTCGTCGGGAGGTAGTCGGGCTGAAGAAACGTCCCAACATGCGCCACCGCACTGTGGCGTCGGGCGTCCTGGGCGTCTGGGGCCTCCTGGCCGACCGGGGGTCGCTTTTTGAGCATACTTTTGTAGCGCCGCGGGCGCGAGCGCACCCATGCGGACTGTCTCCTTAATCGAGCTTTTCTTCCCGTCGATTCAACCTCCTCGTACGCCTTTTCTCCTTTACGCCCACCGTTCTGCCCCCCACCGATCCCATGCTTCGGGGCGGGCTGCTCGTGACCCCGTGGGGCACGCAGCGCAAAGCGACTTGGTCCCACTTCATGGAGCTTCTCTGCCCGCGGATTCAGCACAGACGCCGCCAATTTCTCTTTGACTTCGCCATCTGCAGCGTCGCGAAATGCACCGCTTCGCTGAGGCGGGAGAACGTCCCCGCCGCGCTCTCGCGCCCCGTTTTTGTGTGCGGGCGGAGGGGACAGGTCGTGCTGCGATACATACAAACGGATCGCATATGAGAGACGTTACGCGGGTACCAGAGGATGCGTCCTGCGCCAGCCTCGCGCGCGGACGGTTGCGCAGCACGTGACAGCCGGACCAGCAAGACCAACAAGACCACGCAAGACCACGGTCGGTCTTGTACCGCGGGTGGATCGGGAATCCGTAGTCACGTAGTCAAATGTAGTCAGAGCGTGACTACGCTATAACCACATGCAACAGAGGCGCTTAGCTAAAAGCGTAGTCATGTAGTCATATTGTCCTTGAGCCCCGGATTTTCTTCGGCCTGTGCCGCGCGGACGAGACCATCAGCCTTCCGCCCTCGCAGTTATGCGGAGGCTGACTACATGACTACAGTTGCTCTTATGTTTTGCTTTTTCATGCACTTGCACCGTAGTCAAGGCGCGACTACGGCACTGACTACGTGACTACGGGTCTTAAATGCTTTCGGGATTCAACTCGTACTTGTTCACTGTCCGGTTCCCGCTTCGCACCTGTTTGCCAATAACCTGTCTCGACGTGCGGAGGTGCCGGAAGACGTTCTCGAACACCCCGCTCCCGACGCGTCGAGCGTTCGTATATTGCTTCAACTCGCTCTCTGTTAACGCCCCGCGTCTGCGCAACACGGTCAGAATCTTGTTCTCCAATTTCGCTTGTGGATT
Source organism: Terriglobales bacterium (assembly GCA_041946765.1). Lineage (GTDB taxonomy): Bacteria > Acidobacteriota > Terriglobia > Terriglobales > Acidobacteriaceae > JBHGAZ01. The sequence goes on along the minus strand of JBHGAZ010000021.1, from coordinate 9,914 downwards.
TTCGCCTAGGTTCGGACGAAGTATCTCACGTACGCGGGCCTGGAAGTCGAGGATCACAAGGATCGACTGCATCAGGTCAGCGTCCACTTCGGTTTTGCCGGAAGTAAACGCGAGCAAAGGCATGAGCCGTATGCCGATGCTGTCCAAGCGCGCGTTTTCCTCGGTCTCTTCCAAAGTCTCATAGTACGCATCCCACATTCGCTCCGCTTCTGCCGTCATCCCGACGACAAGCTCCGTGCCGTCAGTGGGTACCTTTGCGAGCTGTCTTGCTAACTCATCAATGATCGGCTGAACCACGGGCTTTGGCGGCGCTTTCGGACGTGAAATTCTCTTCGTCCGCTCGCCGGTCATAAAGAAGTTGCGGTTGAGAAAGCCGCCATCCGCCAGTTCTGATCCGTCGACGAGGTTTTCAAAGTTCTCAGTAGTCGTGTTGGAAATAAATACCAGATGCGCGTTCTTAACCTCTAGCTGAGACTCCTTCGTATAATTCGCATACTCGTTGCTGTCGTACAGCTCTTGAACCATTGGTAGCAGCGCCGCGTTCTGAATCCCTGCTTTCTTTTCAAACCGCCGCAGTTCGTCGTAGCTCAGCGCGATGCGCTGCTGAGGAGTATAGGCATGGCCACCGCCGTGATGTTCTGGCTTTCCACATCGTCCGCAGAGTGCAAATGCGTTGACGAGTCCCTCTGCGCTGCCAACACCCGGCACAACGCGGAAGTATTCGATGTCCTCCGCCGTTGCGAGCGCATCCTGGTGCTGCGCTGCCTTAAGCCTAAGCTCGTTCGCCCGCTCCATCGCTTCGGAAATATAGTTCCGCGCAAGCTTTGTGGAAGAACTTTTACGTCCCCAGCCCGACAGGGCGACCTTTATGATGTACAGTCGCGGTTGGGTAAGTACGTCGCCGAAATCCATCCTCACACGTCCACTCATTGCCAGACCCACTAGCGCCAGAATGTCGATGTAGATGAACTCCTTGGGAGACTCGTAGTGCTGACTCAGTAACTCGGCTAGCTTCGCCGCAACCCCTACGTAGCCAGTCTCAGGAAAAGCAAGCGATGCATTCCGGTGAGTACTGCCGTTTCGAGATTCGCTGAGGGCTCGCGCGGGAGCAGAGACCACGGCGGTTGGGGAAGTCCTCGGTGGAGCGTTACTCTGCTTCTTCGTATGTTCGGGTTGTTGCGGTGTGGTCTGTGTAACTAGCGTTTTCGCGTTCTCAAGCTGAGTCGTTGTGGTTCCAGCGCTGTCAGTCACAGCGCCGCTCTGTATGTCCTGCGTATGCATGTCTCGTTCTCGTATGTGAGCCGTGTCATTGCAGCTCACAGTCGCGGTGCAATCGCCCGCGGAGTACTTCTTACACTCTGGGGTCGATGAACCAACGACTTCAGTTCCGCGATACAGCGCGCGAAGTCCCGCGCGTGCACCGTTGCGCCGTTCCAGTAGTCCTCAATGTCCTTCCCGATCCGCTCGTCCGCAGCGAATCGGAAAACCTTGTGCACTCGGCGCTGGCGGTCCGGGATTACCTCCAGGAGACGGTGGCCTTTAGCCCAAAGGAACGCGGCTAAAGCGAGTTCGTGCTCGTCGTAAATGGTAGGTGTGTTCAACGCATGAGTTGCCGAAGTCATCTTCCATGCTCACGGCGAGTAACGCGCCGAGTGGCGTGCTCGTTCTTCGCCTTTAGCCGTGCTTCGATTACTTCCGTCGGTATTCGCCACGTGCTGCCCACCTTGCGCGCACCCGGCAGCCGCCCAGCCCAAAGTTCGTGGTAAATCCAGACAAGCGTTGTGCCAAGCCGTTGAGCCGCGCTTCGTGGGCTCAGCATGGATTCAGTGGCCTTTTTGTCCGTCATATTTTCCCTTCCCACAGAGTTGCGGGAGCAACCCCCAAACCGTTATTATTATATCAAATCATAATGTGTAATGCTCAGGGAGTTATGCAGCGCAGAACATACAAAGACGTGCTCGAAACCGCGGCCTTGCCTGTCCGTCAATTTGGTACCGGAGAAGTCGCCGACATTCTTCAGATACCCGTTTGGCGCTTACAAAAATTCTTAGACGTGAAGAGCTATCCGCTTGCGGCGTCAGGACGGCTCGGTCCGGAGGGGCGGCGTGGGTCGCGACGACTGTTCAGTGAGACTGACGTGTACCGGTTAGGAGTCGCCGTACGCATGTGGAAAGACGGCTTCACGCCCGAGCTGATTGTTACCGTGCTAAGCGAAGTCGAAGATCGCGATCTCCTGGGCATCGACGAGCAGGGCAGGAAGGCGCACTGGTGGTGGGTCCTGCTTAAGCGTGGCAAAGAGGGCCCAAAGGTCGATTTCTCAAGGCAGCCGCCCCAAATCACGGAGGGAAACGGCGTTTATTACGCGTTGAGTCTTCGCGCGGTTGTCGCCGGACTGAAGACGCGGATGGAATCACTTTGACCAGCGGTCTCCCTAACCGCCGGTCGAGTTCTGGCCGCGTGAAATCAAAGACTTAGAAAGGCTACTGCACAGTTACTGCACGTTACCCAGTAATATGGCTTGCGAGATCATTGATTCGGTTGAGTTGGCGCGGCGCTGGAAGGTGCCTGCATCGTGGATACGCGATTATGTCCGCTCCCGTGCAAAGGACCCCATTCCCCACGTCCGGCTTGGCCGCTATGTTCGATTCGAGTTTGGCTGCCCCGATCTAGACGACTGGTTCGCACGGCAGCGACAAGGGTCCAAAACGGTAGAGGGCGAGTCCGCAAGAAAGGAGCAGAAATGAGAAGGACTCGCTACCAACACGGGTACATTTACGCTGAAAACGGTTGGTGGTACGTACGCTATCGCGATCATGTCGTGCAAGCTGACGGTTCCATCAAGCGGGCGCAGATCGCTCGGAGACTTGCACCGCGGGATGACCAGCACAGAACAGAAAGCTCGGTGAAACCGTTGGCGCAGGATTTCCTGGCGGATGTAAACGCTGGAGCCTCGAAAGATGAGCCCCCGATGACCATCGGGCAGTTTGTCGAGACCAAGTATCTGCCGTTCGTGAAGGAGAACAAACGCGCCTCCACGCACAAAGGATATCGGCACATCTATGAGAACCACTTGCAGTCTCGCATTAGGAGGAAGCTGCTGCGGGACTTCAAGCCCTCAGATGGCGAGCTTCTGATGCACACACTGGCGCGGGTGACAAAGCTGACAAAGATGTCGCTGAGACACATCAAGGCATTTCTGTCAGGGGTTTTTACGCACGCGCGGCGGTACGGGTTTCTGAATACAGGAAACCCGATGCATGGCGTGTCGATTCCCGGCGGGCGCACAGGCGAGGAGACCTATGCCTATTCACTCGACGAGATCACGAAAATGCTAATGGTGCTGCGCGGCTCAGCGCGGGCGGTGGTAGCAACTGCGGCATTTACGGGGCTTCGTCGAGGTGAACTGCGCGGTCTCGACTGGGCTGACTATCACGATGGTGCGCTGCACGTAAGCCGGTCAGTGTGGGAAAAGCATGTGTACGAGCCGAAGACGCCACGGAGTAAGGCCCCCGTACCAGTCATCGCTCAGCTCGCGGGAATCCTGGAAGAGCATCGGCTGTTACAGGGGAATCCGAGTACCGGACGTATATTCCGTTACGACGATGACCGCGGTCTGAATCTCGACTCGCTTGCTCGCACCTACATTGCGCCGACGCTGAAGACAGCAGGTCTTGAGTGGCACGGTTGGCACGCGTTCCGGCGTGGACTGGCGACGAATCTGTACGAGTTGGGAGTGCAGGACAAGATCATTCAGGCGATCTTGAGGCATGAACAACTGGCGACGACCACGAACATCTACATCAAGGCACGGCAGGAGAAGACCGTAGCGGCGCTTCGCGACACCTTGGAGCGTGCGCTGAACCAGCCAGCTACGGTGAATTGAGCTTATTGTGCAGTGCGTGCAGTGGGTTTTGGCGCACTAACACCTGCTAAACTGTTGATAACGGACCGCGGAGGGATGCGTGAGCGGTCGAAACGGGCGGTCTTGAAAACCGCTGTACCCGGAAGGGTACCGGGGGTTCGAATCCCTCTCCCTCCGCCAGATTTTATCTGGAAATTTTTGTTGCCAAGGGTGCCCTGTCTCGCTCCGCTCAGGTCGGGATTCGCCTGCAGGCTCCCGTCGCTTCGCTTCTCACGCCCGCGACGCGGCTCAAGTTCGAATCCCTCTCCCGCCGTGATCAACGAAAACAATGAAAGGGAGCGACTGGCTCGGCATCGCATCCTTCGCCATACCTGCCGCTGTCCCGCTAGCCTGTCGGTCCCAACGGGGCTTCCCGATGCGAAACTTCTGTGGTACAGAGTCTTTCGGGTGCTGCAACCGGGGTTGGCGATGTGGTACTGTACACTCAAATTCAGAGCGGCTCGCCGAGGTGTCTGCCCCAGGGAGGGAGCCGCTGAATTGTCAGCGGACCGTCTGTGCGGCAGCAGCGGTCTTTCTCCGGCGGTATTTCGCCAGCGCTTCGCTCCGTGGGGCGGGCTGCTGTAGGTTGCACGCTGCCGCGGAGTTCCAACACTATGGCATTTGGGTTCGGCTTCAACAAGGCGAAGGTTCTCGCCTCGGCGGAAAAAAACGTTAAGCAGGGCAGACTGCAAAACGCCATCGCCGATTACGAAAAGATCGCCAAAGAAGACCCGAAGGACCTGACTGTTCTCAACACCATTGGCGACTTGTACGCGCGCGTGGGGGACACCGAGCAGGCCACCGCTTACTTCAAACGTGTCGGCGACGCCTACGCCAGCGACGGCTTCACCGTAAAAGCCATCGCCATGTACAAGAAGCTCACCAAGCAGAACCCCAACGCCACTGACGCCATCCTGAAACTGGCCGAACTCTACACCCAGCAGGGACTTTATAACGACGCGCGCGCGCAATACATGGTTGTGGCCGACGCCTTTCTGCGCAAGAACGACCTTGATCAGGCGGTCATTGTCTTTCAGCGCGTGCTTGAGCTCGACCCGGACAACATGAGCATGCAGAACCGCGTAGCGGAACTGTATGTCCGGGTGAACAAGAAAGCGGAGGCGCGCGATCTCTACTTCCGCTCCGCTCAGGCGCTGCACGCGAAGGGCGCGCTGGACGCTTGTGATGACGCTCTGGAGCATGTCATCGGCCTGGATCCTGGATTTATGCAAGCTGTCCTGTTGCGCGGCCAGGTGCGGCTACAGGCTGAAGATGCCGACGGCGCTATCCGGTATTTGGAAATGCTGCCGGACATTGACTCGCGCCAGGATGCGCTTCGGCTGCTACTGCAGGCATACCTGCAACTCGGAAAGATCGAAGAAGCCGAGCCGATTGCGCGCAAGATTCTCAACGTATTCAACGATCCCAGCGGCATTACCGCTCTGGCGGACGCCATGATGGCCAGCGGCGCACACGAAAACGCGCTGCGCCTTTATCGCGAACATTCCGACCGCCTGCTTTCCGCCGATTCCACTGCAGTCGTCGAAGCTATGCATGGCTGCATTAGCGCGGTGAAGGAAAACTCCCGCGCGCTGGAAATCCTGCGCGAGCTGTTCAGCAAGGCCGATAACACCACGCACCTGGCGGAAGTCACCGAGTTGCTGGCGCACGCGTACGTGCAGGAAGGGGCGCTGACCTCCGCGCGCGACCTCTACCAGAAGCTGGCTGAACTGGAGCCGCAGAATCCGCTGCATGCGCAGAATTACAAACAGATCATGGCCAAGCTGGGCCAGGATGCTGTCGGGCGCCCGCTGACTGCCGAACAAGGCGCGCAAGCTTTCATGGTCGAGGAGCTTGAAGCCACCGCACCGGCGCTCGAGCAGGTGTATCCGGCAGAGGTCAGCGAAGCAATCAAGGCGGCGCTTACGGACGCGGAGCTGTTTGATTCCTACAATCTGCCTGCCCGCGCCATTGGTCCGTTGGAAGCGGTGTTGCCGCGTGCGCCTCAGGATGTACAGCTCAACCAGCGGCTGGCCTCGCTTTACGCACGCGCAGGCCGGTTTGCCGATGCTGCTGAGCGCTGCACGGCCTTGCAAGCAGCCTATGCTGAAGCCGGCCATAGCGAACAAGCCCGTGAGTACGCCGATCTGGCGGCTCGTTATCGCGAACGTTCCGGGCTGTCGTCCGAGCAAGCGCAGCTCGAACCGGTGCCCGCACCGAAACCAGAACGGGGGCTGGTGCTCGACTTGCCGGGCTTGGATTCGTCAGCGATCTCTCCGCCGCGCGATGTCACTGTCGGTGAGCAACCTTCAACTGTATCTGCACATGGCGGATTCCGGTACGCTCCGCCGTCCAGTTCTACCACACCGCCCGCCGCGGTTGGTTCCTCTGCGCCGCAGGCGGCAGTTACCGAATTCGATTTCGGCGCACAGGCCGGCTCCACGTTCCCCGACTTCGACGTGGAGTCGCCGCCCACAACGGCGCCACCGGCGCCCCCGGAGCCGCACGCGGTGGTCGTTCCGGAACCTGTAATCTCCGCACCGGAAGAAGCCATCGGCGCACATGAAATTGATCTGTCGGAAGAATGGGACCGCATCCAGACCGAAGAAACCGCGGGTGCCGCCCCGGGGCCGGCGCAAGTACCTCTTCCTGCCCTGTCCGGCGGGGAATCCGCAGAACAGTCCGCGGCTGGGCCCAACGTTATCTCCGACTTGCTCGAGGAGATTCGGTTCTACCTCTCTCAATCCATGTGGGAAGAGGCACGGGTGGCGTTAGCGCGAGCGGATTCTGTTGCACCCGGGTTGTCGGTGCTCGGAGAATTGCGCGCCCAGCTGGCAGCCGGGCAGAAGCCATCGGCCGCGTCGGCGTTGGCCGAGGAAGTTCCCGAAATCGCGATCATCGAACCGTCCTTAGAGACGGTCGAAGCGCCGGAACATCCCACTGCAGCCGAACATGTGTTTGACGATTCCGCACTGGGCGAAACTCGGGCAGTAAGGATTGAACCTCCGCTACAGGTTCCCCTCGTTCCGGCTCCCGTAACTCAAGCGCCGGCGCCTGTGGCCCCAGCCGCGCAAGCCACAATTCCCTCCGATCCACAACCCGGCAGCCAGACCGCGCCAGCTGGAGTGGAAGATATTGCGGCGCTCGTGGACATTGCCGCTGCCGCCGATGCCGCCGCCGGTCCGGAGGCAATCACGGCCGCTGCCGAACTTACCCAGCTTCCGCCGGTTGCCAGTCGCGAGGACATGCTAGGCGGCTTCGTTTTGGATCTGGAAGAATCCCTGGGCGACGATTTCCTGGTGGAGGCGCCGGCTGATCGTGCCGCTGCCGCAACTCTGTCATCGTCTGCACCGCAGCCCCCCGATTCGCAGGTGTCCTTGGAGGTCGTGACTCCCGTGACTCCAGCGCCGCCGCTGACCCCTTCTGCTCCCGCCCTTGTCACGGCCCCATCATTGGACGAGGGTCGCATGACTGTGGCCGCCGAACTGGAAGAGATTGCAGCCACAGGTCTGTCCGACCTTTTTGCCGAATTCAAAGAGGATATGGAGGCAGGGACTGAAACCGCGGAAGATCCCGAAACTCATTACAATCTCGGCGTTGCATTCAAAGAGATGGGTCTGCTGGACGAAGCCATTGGTGAGTTGCAAAAGGTTTGCCAGGGCATTGAACACGGCCAGCCCTTCTCGCAGGTAATTGAAGCCTATACCTGGCTGGCCGATTGCTTCGTGCAGAAGGGGGTGCCGGAGGCTGGTATCCGCTGGTATGAAAAGTCTCTGAAGGTGGCGGGAATTGATGACGTGCGAGCTACCGCCATCCACTATGAGCTGGCTTGCGCACACCAGGCAGCCGGCGACCGGGCAGCCGCGCTCAGGCATTTCATGGAAGTTTACGGCACCAATATTGACTACCGTGATGTGGCCGAGCGCATCAAATCCCTGAAGTCGTAGAATCCTAGAGAATGGATCCTACGCCCAGCAGCAAGATGCGAGCTCGCCCGGCGGACGCACCCTCGTCCGCGGAGCGTGACGAGGTGTTACCCAGTTTGAGCTCTGATCCCAAGGCTTTGCAGGCTGATTCCTTGCAGACGATCCCCGGCCCAGGTCCCGTGGCAACCCGCAAAGCCGTCAGTCCTGTCTGGGTGCAACGCCTCTCGCTGATCATCTTCGTGATGTTTTGTATCGAGCTGGGCATGCTGCTCGCCGTGCTGCCCTGGACCCGCGTGTGGATGGACAACAGTATCCTGGCCTCCCATCCCACCCTGCGCGCCGTCTTTCATGCCTACTTCGTGCGCGGCGCCGTAACCGGACTGGGATTGGTGGATATCTGGCTGGGCATTTGGGAAGCCGCGCACTACCGCGAAACCAAGCCCCAAAAATAAAACTCCACCGTCGCAACAGCCTCACATCCCCACTGCCATTGTGCTCACTAAAAAGCTATCCGCGCCGACCTTCATTCTATATTCTTAAATTTCCTCGCCGTTGGGCCACGGCGATGGATCTCGCTCTGTTATGTCAAAAGGGTTTCGACCATGGATGAACTGAAAGCAACGCGCGCTCTCCTGGCTTACGAAAACAAGAAGTTCCTGAACAGCCCTGACGCCCGCATCCTCCGCATTCTTTCCGAATACGCGGAGCCACTGGCGCGATTCCGCCACGAGCGCATTCAGGACACGGTCGTGTTTTTCGGCTCGGCGCGCTTCCATAGCCGCTCCGACGCGCAGAACGCACTGGAGGTGTTGCAACGACCGGCTTCCCGGCAGCTCGCTTCACCGGAATTGCAGGAGCGGTTGCGGCGCGCTCAGGCCGACGTCAGAATGGCGCGCTACTACGAAGACGCGCGTCGCCTGGCTTACCTTCTGACGGAGTGGTCTTTGCGGATCCCATCCAAGCGGCGGCGCTTCGTGGTCACCAGCGGAGGCGGGCCGGGCATCATGGAAGCCGCCAATCAGGGCGCCCACGAAGCCGGTGGAAAAACCATTGGCCTCAACATCAATTTGCCTTACGAGCAGATGCCCAACCGCTATATCAGCCCGGAGCTGAATTTCGAGTTCCATTACTTCTTCATGCGTAAGCTCTGGTTCGCCTATCTCGCCAAAGCGCTGATCGTCTTTCCGGGCGGCTTCGGCACGTTTGACGAGCTGTTTGAAATCCTTACTCTCGCCCAGACGGAAAAACTGGCCAAGAAAATCCTGGTCGTGCTCTACGGACAAGAATATTGGCACAAGGTGCTGAACCTGGAGGCCATGGTCGAGGCTGGAGTAATCTCGCCCGAAGACATGAATCTTTTCAAGATGGTGAATTCGCCGGAAGAGGGCTTCGAATACCTGAAGGAAAACTTGACCAAATACCATCTCTTCTTGCCGGTTCCGGAGAAGGGCCGCGTTCCAGAGATCGCGAAAACCAGACCCTAGTAGTCACTCGTCAGTAGCCAGTTTCAGTGGGTTTTCTGGCCCTTGGCTACTGACCACTGACCACTGCTTTCACGCCACTGGCTTCCGCACGTTCGGGGTCTCTGCCTGTTTCACGTCTTTCTCGATCTGTTTGATGGCCACGTCTTCCTGCAACGCTTTGATTTCCGTGCGTTCTTTCTTCACGCCCAGCTTCACCTGCCCGAAGAAAGCGATGTAGAGATTGGCGACCCAGACCAGAGCAAATCCGGCAAGCACATACCCGCGCCAATCTGTATACAACAGCTTGTAGCGCGTCAGCGCCAGGAATGCGAGGGTGACATAGTGGCTGAAGCAGTACTCACAGGTGAACACATAAAAGAATTTGCGCTGCCAGAGCTGCGGAGCGTCTTCGCTGCGCCGCAAGCAAAAGTCGCGGGGCTCGCGGAAAATCTCTTCGTGCGTTACCGTCCAGGAAACGCATGCGATAGGGATCGCCAGCACGAATAGCCAGACCACCTGTTCCCCAAGCGACATTGCACATTAGGATGCGTGCGTTTATTCCTTGTGGGTTGAACCAGAACGCGAAGACAGGTGCAAAGGCATAAAGGGCGTCCGCGGACGCCC
>JBHGAZ010000020.1:0-65667 GCA_041946765.1 Terriglobales bacterium | reverse complement strand
GTACTCGCTTCGGATCGAGCCAACGTCGTTATGAAATCAAGCGAAGCGAGGAATCCCTATTGCGCCGACAAAGTTGTCATGAGCGTGCAGTAAACTGACCACTGCCCACTGGTCACTGACCACTGATTTTGCGCCCAACTGAACAACTGACAAGAGCGAGAGCGGCTGCTAGAATATTTACACACTCAGCCGTGGGGCTATAGCTCAGCTGGGAGAGCGCATCGTTCGCAACGATGAGGTCGTCGGTTCGATCCCGACTAGCTCCACCATTCTTGACTTGTTTCCCAAACCTGACTCTTGGCTCAAATTGATGTTGCTGTCTATCCATCACTATTTCGGGTGACTGTTATCACTGCGTGCAGGATGCGTCGTCCTAAGATGGGAGATGATGTAGTGCTTTTGCGGAGGTGTCCCATGCTACGGCTGGGCACCACAACCCGCGTGTTTCGGCATTGGATCCAAATCTGCGCTCTTCGCCTGCCGTCATCTTGTTCTCTCAAAGAACTGTCCAAGTCCAAGTCTGTCGAGAAACTGTGGAGTATGGAAGTTCGGGAACGAGTGGCAGCGCAGCCCTTTATCGCAGCACGCGGAAAATGCGCGTACTGTGGATTTCCGGATCGCCTCCCGCACGCCGACAATGCGCGTGCTCGGAAAACCGGAGAGGAGGTCTGGCCATGAATGCACGGCGTAGACGAATTCTTCTGCTTCATCATGACGAGCAAGTCCTGATGAACCTGGAACATATTTTGGAGAACCGGGGCTTCGACACAACCACCACCTGGGACTCTGCTGAAGCGCTTCGGATCATGGGAGCCCGGCCATTTGATCTGCTACTGGTCGGGGACGACAGCCCGGCGGTGAATGCCGGGGAAATGTTACGGCAGATGCAATACAGCCGCATTAATGCTCCTTGCATTGTTCTGCGTTCCAAGCCGGACCGTTTTGCGGAGGACTACCTTTACTCGTTGGGCGCCCTGGACGTGATGACGGGGTGGGTTGAGCAGGACGTGGCAAAGCGTCTGGAGCAGCACTTTGCCGCCCGCACGCGCGCTGCGACCGCAGGATAAGCAGTCAACGGCGGCACGAGCCACTGCGTGAAAACAGAGGCTCAGAAATAATGGAGTCAAGGAGAGGCGATTTGATGCATCCAACTAAGGGACCAGCGAAGTAGCCAGCAGTTTGGAAACTTGGTAGGCCCCATCCAGAGAGCCTATGCTCTGACCGCTTCCGGGGCGTGGTGCGATGGGGTGCAGATGCGGATGCGGGGTCGTCGGGCGACACAAGGTCGAACGGAGGTCAGGTCATGCCGATCTTCGCTATCGCGGTAGTTGCCGGTGTCATCTTCGTGGTCATGGCTATTTTTGCGATTGCCCACGTGGTGGAGTGGCGTCAGCTTCAGAAGATCAAAGCGCAGCCGGCAGGCCGGCCCTTTTGCGTGTTGTCGCTGGACCAGGTTTACGAACCCGATCACGCCGTTCTATGGGACACGCAAGTGCCGGCCCTGCAGCTTATCTGCTCCGCAGGCGCCAAAGGAGTGCCGATCCAGCGCTTATACACCAGCTACGTCGAGGCGGCGCGCCATTTCCCCGAACTTTACGAAGGCAGCAATTTCGGACAGTGGCTTGCGTTCCTGGAAGAGTCGCAGTTGGTGGCCCGCAACGAGTACCGCGTTGCCATCACGTCCCAGGGACGCCGCTTGCTGAATAGCCGTCAGACCGACCGGCTCATCTCGGCATAAGATCGGATCGCTCGGCATAAGATTGGATCGCTCGCGACCTCAGCCGAGTCCAAATCGAAGGGCTTGAATTGCCAAATCAGCTCGTGAAGCGGGCCGCGGAATTTAGCCCAGGGCGCACCGGGGCCCCGACAGGCCCGCTTTCGGCGTGGCGGGTGGAAGGCCGGGGTAAAGTGGAAAACATCAGTGAGTCCTGTTAGGGACGGCACCATTTTTCACACACTCTCTCTTCGATGTGCCGTGATGCCAATCTTCATCCGCAAATCTCGAGCTTTTTCTAGCCCCCAGCGTCGAGGGTGTCGGAAGGCCACGGTACTCCTGATAGCTCTATTTCTTGTGCCGCTGGCAATGACCGCGCAGCAGGAGAAATCGCAGCAGGAAAGCCCCGCCACGGCGCGCGAAATACCTGGCTTGCCTGGTTATCGCTTCGCCTGGGGACTCAATGCTCAGGACCAGATAACGCAGTTGCTCGTGTATCACGATGGCCGCCAAGTGCAAAGACTAAATCTGTGCCACCAAGGCGAGCCAGTTCAGCACAATGATGAAGTTGGCGGGCTTACGACGGCAGATTTCGATTTCGACAATCATCCCGACATAGCCATGGTGATCTCCGCCCAGGGAGAAAAGAAGTTTTGCTGCGTGTGGCTCTTCGATCCGCAGACGCAGAGTTTCCTTCCTTCAGAAGAACTTTCGCAGATTCCGAATCCCGCACCCGACACGCAAACGAAGACAATCGTGTCATTCGTTAAAAAAGAAGGCTGTGCCGGCGGCTGTTTCGAGCAGACGGACTATGCTTGGGCCGGCGGTCACCTGAAGCCGGTGAAGTCGGTGGAGCAGAACCTGAACGCGGCTGTGCCGCCGACCGTTGATTGCCGTTTCGTGCGCACATTCAAAGAGGAGAAAAGTGGCCGCCTGGTGGAGACACACCGCGAGCTGGTGGATACCGGCGGAAACGTCTGCTATGTGCCGCACCGGTAACGCAATTTTCTGGAGCACAATCAGGGTTGCTGTAGCCCTGCCGGTCGCCGAAGCATCAACCCTGTGGCACAGCCGCCCTCGGCTGTGCGAGCGGTTTACATCGTCTGTGGTTTCGGTCTAGGAAGTACGGCTTCGAGTGGCTTTGGATGGAAGCGCCTTCAGCCGCGCCGCAAAGCTTAGCAATTATGTCGGCTTTAGAGGCTGCTGAAAAAGTGACTCTACCGTCCGATTTGTCATTCCGAAGTCGCCGAGCGCAGCCGGGGTCCCCAGCACGCCTGATGGTGGCGTGCTGGGGTGAAAGCGAGGCAGTTGAGGAATCCCGATCGCTATCGAGGAGCGTGGTTGCGATAGGGATTCCCCGTCTGCGCTCCGCGAAGCCTCGGAATGACAACTTCAACTGCTGAGTCGCTAACTTCTCTACAGTGTTATACGAGCCTTGGTGCCCACAACTACCCGGTTTTGGCAGATGTGGGTCTACAGCAGATGCCTCCTCGTCATGCCACACGAAGATGACTCTGGCGAGGACGCCGGTGCCAGGCTTACGCAAACTTTACCTTCACGCTCTGCCGCTTCTCCTTGTCGAGATGAACGCTCTCGATGAAGCGAACCTTGCCCGTATTGAGAGTCATGACCACCGAAGACGTGCGGGCGCCCTCGCCGAAGAAGCGCACACCACGCATCAGGACGCCATCAGTCACGCCCGTGGCCGCAAAGATAATCTGCTTTCCGGGAGTGAGTTCTTCGGCAGTGTAGATTTTGTTCTTGTCTCTGATACCCATCTTAGTGATGCGCTCCTCGAGATGCGGCTTGTCCACTACGAGCCGGGCGAGCATATACCCGTTCAAGCAACGCACAGCCGCGGCGGTCAGTACGCCTTCGGGAGCGCCGCCGCTGCCCATCACTGCGTGGACGCCGGTTCCGAGAACGGCTGCGGTGATGCCAGCCGAGAGATCGCCGTCCGTTATCAGGCGAATGCGGGCACCGGCGGTGCGGATGTCCTCAATCAGCTTGTGGTGACGCGGGCGGTCGAGCACCACGACCACCAAGTCCTTTACGGAGCGATCCAGCGCCCGGGCGATGCCTTTAAGGTTCTCGGCCACGGTGGCATTCATGTCCACCACACCCTTGCAGGACGGACCCACGACAATCTTCTCCATGTAGCAATCAGGAGCGTGCAGCAGCCCGCCTTTTTCCGACACTGCAAGCACGGTGATGGCGCCGGGAGCGCCTGTAGCGCATAGGTTCGTGCCCTCCAGGGGATCCACCGCGATGTCCACATCGGGCACATTAGCGCCGTCAGGAAATTCCGCGCCGACTCGTTCGCCGATGTAAAGCATCGGCGCTTCGTCGCGTTCGCCCTCGCCAATGACGATGGTGCCCCTCATGGGAACTGTGTCCATGGTCTTGCGCATGGACTCGGTGGCTACCTGGTCGGCCAATTTGCGGTCACCCTGGCCCATGGTTTTGGCGCACTCAATGGCGGCGAGTTCAACCACTCGCAGGAATTCCAGAGCCAGATCGGATTCGATGTTTTCGCCGTAACTTTTGGCCTTGCTTGGCACGCGCATCACATCTGTGGCCATAATGCCTCCCCAGAATCAGTGGTCACTTTGCCGGTTGGGAAGCGCCGCGGAAGAGCCGGGCGCCTGTCACTAAAAAGCGTCAATTCCTGTGATGCTGTTGCCGATGATTAAGGTGTGAACATCGTGCGTACCCTCGTAAGTTTTGACTGTTTCGAGGTTGCACATGTGGCGGAAGATGGGATACTCGTCGACGATTCCGTTGGCCCCCAGAATGTCACGGGCCATGCGGGCGCACTCCAGCGCCATCCAGACGTTGTTCCGCTTCGCCATCGAGATGTGCTGGTGGCCGGCGCGGCCCTGGTCCTTTAAGCGCCCGACCTGCAGCGCGAGCAGTTGGGCCTTGCTTATCTCGCTGATCATCCAGACCAGTTTTTCCTGCACAAGTTGATGGGAGGCGATGGGCTGGTCGCGCCACTGCTTGCGGAAACCAGCGTATTGCAGGGCGGTGTCGTAGCAAACCATGGCCGCCCCGATGGCGCCCCAGGCGATGCCGTAACGCGCCTGGTTCAGGCACATGAGCGCAGACTTCAGGCCGTCGGTTTGCGGCAGCAGGTTGGAGGCGGGCACGCGCACGTCTTGCAAAGAAAGGCTCGAAGTAACCGAGGCGCGCAAAGACCATTTGCCGTGAATGTCCTCGGCGCGGAAGCCTGGACGGTCGGTTTCCACCAGGAAGCCGCGTATCTTGTCGCCTTCCGTCTTCGCCCAGATCACGGCGATGTCGGCGATGGAGCCCGAGGTGATCCACATCTTCTCGCCGCTGAGGACGTATTCGTTTCCCGACTTGCGGGCGCGCATGCGCATGGCCCCGGGATTGGAGCCAAAATCCGGCTCAGTCAGGCCGAAGCAGCCGATCTTTTCACCTTTCTGCAACGCCGGCAGCCAGGTCTGCTTCTGTTCCTCGCTGCCGAAGGTCGAAATCGGGTACATCACCAGCGCCGACTGCACGCTGACGAACGAGCGTATGCCGCTGTCCCCTCGTTCCAGTTCCTGCATGACCAGGCCGTATTCGACGTTCGACATCTCGGCACAGCCGTAGCCCCTCAGGTTGGCGCCATAAAAGCCAAGCTCGCCCATGGGCTGGATCAACTCGCGCGGAAACCGCCCCTCGCGATTGCATTCCTCGATGATCGGGATCAGGTTGTCCTCGATGAACTGGCGGGTGTTGTTGCGGACAAAAATTTCGTCTGGCGTCAGCAGACTGTCGAATTCGATGAAGTCAACACCGCGAAATTTCAGCATATAGTCGCCGGCTTCAGAAACTAACAAAGTGGGCGACAAGCGTCAAATGCTCGCAATCGTGTAGAATCAAGACCAGGTGATCGGACGCACCGTCCCTGGTTACGCCCGCGGCGCACCGGCCGGCAGGCGTTATCCCCAAAAGTCAACCCGCGCGATATCCGCCGGGAGAATTCTGTCAGGAGAGAGAAATGGCCAAGATTGCAAAAACGGCGGACCGCAAGAAAGTCATGGATACGTCCAAGAGTACCGACTGCCCCAAGTGCGGAAAGCCCACAAGGATTGTGAAGCGGGTGAAAGACCGTGAACGCGGAGTTCCCGGCGGAATCTTTATTTCCTGCTCGGCATGCGACTTTTACGAGAAGCTGTAAGCTCGCCCGTTCACAGTCGAAGCTTCAATGAAGGCCTCGAGGAAAGCGAGGCCTCTTACTTTTATTGATTGCTGCACAAACAATCTCCCCTTCTGAATGTCATTCCGAGGAGCGAAGCGACGAGGAACCTGCTTTATCCTGTGATAGGCAGCTTCCGGAAAAAACCGAAAACGGGGAAACGTCTACCCGCTCAGCTCCTCCAGAATCCTCCGCGCGGCCGCGGCCGGGTCCTGCGCTTGAGTGATCGGTCGTCCTACAACAATATGTGTAGCGCCCGCGGCAATGGCAGCGGCAGGGGTGACAACGCGCGCCTGGTCGCCGGCAGCATCACCCGCCGGTCGCACGCCCGGGGTCACAATCGCAAATCCCGTTCCCAATTCACGCCGCAGTTCTCGCGCCTCATGTGCAGAGGCCACAATGCCGCCGCAACCGGCGTCGCGTGCAAGACCCGCCAGGCGGATAACCTGGTCCAGGACACGTCCGTTAATCCCAAGTTCGCCCATGTCGTGATTGTTGAGGCTGGTGAGTACGGTTACCGCTAGCACCAGCGGTGGACGGCTGGCTTCAGCAGCGGCTTCGGCGGCGGCACGCAGCATCTTCTTTCCGCCGCTTGCATGCACCGTGAGCATGCTTATCCCCAGCGCGGCGGCTTGCCGGACCGCGGCGGCGACCGTGTTAGGGATGTCGTGGAATTTCAGGTCCAGGAAGACGCTGTGTCCGGCATGCACCAGTTCCTGAACAAACTGCGGGCCTTCGGCGGTGAAGAGCTGCTTTCCGACCTTGTATGTGGAAACGGAGTCGCCCAGCGCGCAGACAATCTGCCGGGCATCGGCGGCGCTGGAAACGTCGAGGGCCACGATCAGACGGTCCCTTGCGCTTGCCGAAGTGCCTTTCTGCTCTGACATGCGCCGCTAAGTTTAGCATTTTGCATCGCGGGCGCCGTTCGTCAGTCTCTCTCGGCTCTTGGCTGTCGGCTGTCGGGCTTGTTCCATACCTGTGTGGCACAGCTAGCCAAGAGGCATCAGCCGAGAGTCTCAAGACTAACGATTAACGATTCAAAGGATCCCCACCCTTCGCCAAAACCGCGCGAAAGGGCGGGCCACCCGGGCAGCAGCCGACAGCCACGAGCCGATAGCCTTCCAACGACTACCGACCGACGATCAACTAATCCATCCCGCCAGCGGCAGGCTGAGCAGAGGCAAGGGTTGGGGGATTCACCAGGTCCAGGCGGACGCTTTCGACCCCCTTGGGCCGAATTCCGAGAATTTGGGCTGCGCCGTAGGACACGTCAATGATTCGGGATGCCGGGACCGGGCCGCGGTCGTTTACCCGGACAACAACCCAGCGATGGTTGTGCAGGTTCGTGACCTTTACCAGCGTCCCCAGAGGCAGTTTGTTGTGGGCGGCGGTGAACTGAAACATGTCGTAGGGTTCGCCGCTGGCGGTCTGTCTGCCGTGGAACTGTTTGCCATACCAGGAAGCCTTTCCTACCTGGTAGGGCCTGGGGCTCTTCGAACGTTTCTTCTTTGGAACAGCGCGTTTTGCTGCTTTGCTAATGCCTGAGTTGTCACTCGGCCGCTGCGCTGCCCCCAGGCTGGCGACGAATACGAACATCACCAGGATGTGGGCGAGTACGGGTCGCATTGAACACCTCAATAAGAAAATTGGCAGTTAAACAAAATTGGCGCTTACCCTATAGCCTGCCTCCCGACCAGAGATTCGGGAAGTCTATAGAAACAAAGGACTAAAAGTCAACCTTAAAGCTATAAACCCTCTCAATCCAGCCACTTACGGGGACCGCATTCGCCCCCATATCTAAGGTTTTTATTTAGATGCACCGCAAATGGTGCCAAGGGCGGAAAGCCAAAGTTTTTCTGCTTTTAATGGGAGCAACCCCGCTGAGAGTGCCCTGCATCCGCCCGGCGCACACGCTGATCGGAAAATCGGGAAATCGGGTAATGGGGAATCGTGGGTTCTTGGAGATTACCCGATTTCCAGATTACCCTCCCCGATTGGCTGTTGTAAGCTGAGGACGAAGGTGAGTGAGCTATGTCCAAAATACCGCCGATAGTGCTCAGCATTGCGGGGTTTGATCCGTCGTCGGGGGCGGGGGTGACGGCCGACATTAAGACCATCGCCGCCCACGGATGCTATGGCATGGCTTGCATCACGGCCCTGACCGTGCAGTCCACGGCTGGGGTGCGACAGGTTGTGCCGGTTCCCGGCGCGCTGGTTCGAGACACGCTGGAGGAACTCGCCGCCGACGTCGAGGTCTCCGCCATCCGGATTGGCATGCTGGGATCGGCGGAGGTCGCCCGTGAAGTGGTGGACTTCCTGCAGCACCGGGGTTCGGAGACCGTGGTTCTTGATCCCATACTGCGGGCATCGTCGGAAACTGCCTTGCTGAACGAGGCGGGGGTAGAGGTTCTGAAAGACTATCTGCTGCGACTGGCGACTGTGGTCACTCCTAACCTACACGAAGCAGAGGTGTTTACAGGCATACCCGTGGAAAACCTGGCGGGCATGAGGGCTGCGGCTGGCAGGCTCCACCAGCTCGGTGCCAAGGCTGTTGTGCTAACGGGAGGACATCTTGAGGGAGCAGAGGCGGTAGATCTCCTGAGCATCAGCGGGGCGGAGCCTTGTGTCGAGGAATTTAGGGGCAAACGGCTGGCGTCGCGCTCAACCCATGGTACCGGCTGCGCCTTCGCCACCGCTCTGGCATGTAACTTGGCGAAAAAGCAGCCCTTACGTGTGGCTGTTGCGGCGGCAAAAGACTACGTCGCCAGGGCCATTGCGCGCGCATATCCGCTGGGTCACGGGATGGGACCGGTGAACCATTTTGCGATCGGGTAGGGAAAGCGGGCATCGGTGATCGCGGAAATCGGGTGGATCGCGTGATCTTGTGATCGGATGATCTGAACACACCTACAACCAGACAACGTGAAAATTGAAAATCTGACGTTCAACGCGAGCAACGCTCATCGCTACGAAATTAAGCCTACAACCAGACAACGTGAAAATTGAAAGATCTGACCCAGGCTTTGAAACCTAGACCTTTTAACCTCTACCCAAACGTGGCACCTGTTACCTCACCTGTTCCCTGTCACCTGATACCTCATCGCCTTGGCTGCGGGTTATCCAAGACGGCTGGTGGGACATTGGGAGTCGCGAGGTTAGGCGGCGGTTCGGATGGGGGCGGCGGCGCAGCCGGTTGCGAGACCGTCAGGGATTTGCTGGGCGCGGGACGCGGGGCTACCGCCGGCTCGATTACGGGAGTATTATCGCGCCGCATCAACAGGATAGGTCCACCCTGGCGTCGTTTGGCCTCCACTGCGGCCTGCATCCGTGCGTCAATGGCCTGATTTGTGACTGCGGCGACATTCCCGACCTCGTGACCTTCAACTTCGCGTCGCGTGGCGACCGTTATCTCGGCGTCGTGGTGACGGGCCCGGCGGGCCTTGTCGTAATAGAAGTTGGCGGTTTCGCGGTCACCGTCCATTTCCGCAACGTACCCCATGTTGTTCAAGGTAAAGGCGTCGCGGGGATCGAGCTTGTAAGCCTGCTGAAAATACTGGCGGGCGGCATGACGGTCGTTGCGGTTCATGGCCGAGACGCCCTCCAGATTGAGGCGGGCGACCTTGGACTCTGTGGACTGTTCTTTCTTAATCTGATCGCGAACCTTCTCGGCGTTATCGGCGGCCACTTCGCTGATCGGCCTGCCACGCCAGCGCTTGTTGACGGTCACAACAATCTTTTCCTGCGAACCCAGCGCGGCGGCGTTGTAGTACTTGAGGGCTGTCTCCAGTTCGCCTTCTTTCTCCTTCGCGTAGCCCAGGTTATTCAACGTGAAGGGATTCTTCGGATCTAAAGTGAGCGCTTGCTGGAGCAGCAAGTCGGCTTCGGGGGCGCGGTCCTTCTGGAGCAAGCCAATGGCGGCAAGGTTCAAGCGCGTGATTTTCAGATGGATGTCATCAGCATTACCGGCGACCTTGTCCACGGGTTTGCCCTCGTAGGCGCGGTTGTTGGACATGTCCACGACAGCCTCCGAGGGCTGCTGCTGGGCCAGCTCGTAGTAGCGCTGGGCGCGGTCAACGTCCCCTTCAAGTTCCGAGATGTAGCCAAGGTTGTTGAGCGTGAAGGGGTCGTTGGGGTCGAGCAAATACGCCCGGAAAAACAGTCGCTTGGCTTTTTCAAACTGATGCTTCTCGATTGCTTTCACGCCGTCGCGATTGAGCTTTTGCACCGGTGTGGCGCGGTCACGCTTGGGCAGGGGAATGCGCAACTCTTGCGCTCTTGCGCTGCCAACGGTAACAACCACAGCAGCAGCCACGACCAGGGTAGCCGAGAAGGGGGCGCGTCGGATGGAGCAGTGGTCGCGCGCGTCCAGGGGGACTGGGGATGACTTCGGGAGCATGGAGCCTCCACGCCTGCGGGAGAACACGCGCATATCTTCAGCGCGGTCCTCGACCTGGGTTCAGGGGAAACCCGTGGTGGGCAGCCGCTTTCAAGTTTGATGGGGACTATTGGGCCGCGTTGCCAGCAATCCGGCAGTTTTGGCGGCGAGCACTGCAATCCCCGGGTCCGGGCGAAGCATCCAACCCCGCCCAGAGGCAACTTTCACCCGGCCTGCCGAAGCCTGCCAAGCTTGCGAAATTTTCTGGCGGCTCCCAACGGGCTGGCAATTTCGACTTGCCAAGCTTCGATGATCATGATGTTCAGATGTTTACGTTTGAGTCTCCCCATAATGGCGCTGTGGCTGGCGGCAACAGCGGCGTCTGCTCAAAACGCTCCCGCTCCGAACAACGAAGACAAGGTCAAGGCAGCGGCGCCAGCCGATGGCGTTAGCAACGGTGCGCCGGCACAGAATACGGCTTCCAGTGACGAGACCGGCTACGGCGTAATTGACAGCAATGACCCTTTGCTGAAACCCCCACCGCTGCCTCCGGGCAAGCCGACGCTTGTTGGCGGCATTGTCGCGAAGATTGACCGTATTCGTAATCAGGTGACAGTGCGGCCGTTCGGCGGCGGCGCGATGATAGTGTATTTCGACGAACGCAGCCACATATACCGCGACGGCGTAGAAGCAACCCAGATGGGGATTCACCGGGGGGACCGCGTTTATGTGGACACTATCTCGGACGGCGCGCGGGTATTTGCTAAGAATATCCGCGTAGAAACGAAGGCGCACGCAGCCGAGACACGCGGTCAGGTCGTCGCATTTGACACCGGCACAGGAGAAATGGATCTCCGCGATGAACTGTCGTGGCAGCCGATTACGATCTGGCTAACGCCGCAAACGCAGGTAAAACGCGGTGAGCGGGTTGCCTCCCGCGCCGATCTGGTTCCGGGTTCGCTGGTGGGCGTGACGTTCGCGCCGGACGCGACAAACCGCGGAATCGCGCGGCAGGTCACGGTGTTTGCCACACCGGGTTCGGAGTTCTTGTTTTCGGGCAAGATTATGTATCTCGACCTGAGCCGCGGCAGGCTGGTACTCAATAATCGGACTGACAGCAAGAGCTATGAAGTTGAATTCGATCCGCAGACAAAGGCCAGAAGCCAGCTGGGTATAGGCGTAGATGTGACTGTCAATGCCGTGTTTGATGGCTCGCGCTACACGGCGCGCAATATTACGGTGAACACGGCGGCCTTACAGGAGTGAATCGTTTCCCCGCTATGCGGTGCGTTTGAGCAGGATGCCGGCAGCGAAGGCAGCGACGGCGGCCAGTAGCCACTCGATTCTCCACAGCTGAACTGCCTGCCAGTCCAGCGCGGTAGTCGCGGTGTAGATGAAACCCGTGGCAGCCGCGGCAATAGCGCAGCCGATCCCAACGATAAAAGCGACCAGCGCTCCCACAGTCATTCCCAAGCTGTTCATGATGATATGGAAATCGAGGAAGCGGGTTATCCTGTCTGTATCCGCAGATGCGGCCTGCGGCTCGCGTTCGGCCCCGCAGACGTGGCAGAAGCGCGCGCCAAGAGCGTATTCAGAATTGCAGCGGGGACAGACTTCAGTGGTAGGGCGCACGGCAGTTCCAGGTGTGTTCTGTTGCACGGGTGGACGCCAGTATTCCTGATCCAAGTTGTGGGCAGCTCCAGACATGGCCGACTCCGGCCCTGCACTGAGCGACACATGCAGGCTTAACCAGCCTGACGCACGTCGGCTGCCAAAACCATACAACCAAAACCTATGCTGCTCAAGCACTTAGGCGGGAAGCTGCGTTAATGCCCGCAAGTCGGCGGGTAATTCTTGCCGTGAGCAGCTACTTCATGAGTAAAAAAGGCGATTACGCACGCCTAGGCATGCGCACCACCTTGGGATTGGGGGTGCTGCGATGCCAGAAGCCCAGCAGCAAAAGTTCGGAAGACGTAAACGTCAGCCCCTCCGGCCGCGGGTTTCCGTCGTTGAAAATATGCTCGTCCAGCAGCATATACAATCGTGGGACAGAGATTCCGAGGGCTTCGGCGGCCTCGGCTTCAGAATAGAATTCGTTGTCCAGCTTCCTGTTCTTTAGCATGGCGAAGTGGCTTTCTTGCTCCTGGGGCGCAGGAGACTTGTACCGCTTCTGGTCTGAATAGAACATCAGGTAAACTGCTGGGAACCCCACTTACATGAAACCTTACCGCAGCAGGTTCCGGTTGGCCGTTTGTTACTGCGTGATTTTTCTGGTTACGGTTGTAATGCCGGCGGCCGCGCGCAAGAAGACCCCCGCGAAAAGCACGCAATCAGCAGCCGCCTCCAGTGCCAGGCTGGCCACCGATCCGGTCACTCGCAGCGGCTTTGAGCGCTTCTACAACATGGAGTACGACAAGGCCGTCCAGGATTTCGAGAAGTCTTTGAAGGCCCATCCTGACGATCCGTTCGCGGCTAACCACCTGCTTTCGGCCGTGCTTTTCAAAGAACTCTACCGGATTGGTGCCCTGGATTCCGAGATGTATGCCAACAACAGTTTCCTGGAGAGCAAGCGGTTCCCCATAGATCCGCAGGCGCGCGCGCGAATCCTGGAGCTCATGGATCGTTCCGGGGAGTTGTGCGAACAGCGGCTTAAGGCCGATCCCGACGATGTGGACGCACTTTACGCGCGTGGGGTGTTGCGCGGCTTGCGCTCTACTTACATGGGACTGGTGGACAAGGCCTGGTTCGCGGCCCTCCGTAACGCAACCGGGGCGCGCCGCGATCATGAGCGTGTGCTCGAACTCAAGCCTGATTACGTGGACGCCAAGATGATTGTCGGGATGCACAACTACATGGTGGGGAGCGTTTCCTGGGCCGTGAAGGTTGCGGCAGCCATCATCGGTCTGACCGGAAGTAAATCGAAAGGCATTCAGTATTTGTATGCAGCGGCCGATGGGGGCGGCGAATCGAGCGTGGACGCGAAGGTTGCGCTATCTCTGTTTCTGCGTCGCGAGCAGCGCTACGACGAGGCAATCAAGCTGGTAAGCAGCATGGCGAACGCGTATCCGAAGAATTTCCTGTTCGCATTGGAGCTGGCCAACCTGCAAAATGCCGCTGGTCACGCGCCCGAGGCAATCGCGGGTTACCGCCGCTTGCTACAAGCGGCAAAGGAAGGCGTCTATGTGGATCCTCACATCGAGCAGGCGGCCTATGCGCTTGGTGAGGCGCTGCGCGGACAGCGGGACTTTCAAGGCGCGGCTGCGGCGTTTGAATCCGTGGGAATGTACCCCAGGGTGGCACCCGAGCTACAGGACAGGGCCAATCTTGCAGCGGGTGAGATGTACGACGTGCTCAACGAACGCCAACTCGCGGTCAAGAAATATGAGGCTGTCATCGCAGCCGATGGCAACTCTTTACGCGCCAGAGTCGCGCGTAAACGGTTGAAGCAGGCGTACCGGCCACCAAAGGGGTAATCGGGCGATCGGGTGAAGTGAAAAGCAGTTCGCGACTACCTGGTGAAAAGCGTTTACCACAGAGGAACAGAGGAATCGGGTGATGGGGTGATGGGGTTATGGGGTGATGGGGTGATCTGGTGATCTGGTGATCTGATGATCTGTGGACTGGTGATCTCGTGATCGGGCGACGTGAAACCGGTTCTTCCCAAATCTGGGCCAATTGCCGACTTCCGATTACCGATTACCGGATTACCCGATTTCCAGATCACCCACTCACCCGATCACCAGATCACCCGATCGCCGATTCTTTGCTATTGTGGAGGGCAGCAGGAGGGCGCTGTGTACTGCAGTTACTGTGGAAAGGTCATTCAGGACGATGCCAACGTTTGCGCATATTGCGGCAGACGCGTTAATGGCGTGGTGGCGCGGAGAAAATTAGTGCGGCCCCGGACCGGAAGGCGCATCGCCGGAGTTTGCCAGGGCTTTGCAGAATATTTCGATCTGGATGTGACGCTGATCCGAATCGTGTGGCTGCTGGTTGCGATCCTCGGGTTTCCCGTGGGGCTTATAGGGTACGCTATTGCCTGGATCGTGATGCCGGAAGAGCCCAAGATAGTTGCGGTCGTACCGGCGGGACAACAGGCGATTAGCCAACAGTAGAACTTACTCCCCGCCCAAACCGGGGCGCGAGGGTGGGGCATCCCGTACCCCGGTTTCCGGTTTCTGGTAAGGGGTTATTCTTCGTTCGCCATTTATCTCGTTGCCATCTCTTCCCTCAGGCTCTATCATCCCGACGCGATCGTACGGCGGTGTAATTCCAACGCGCGGTGCCGACCTGCATGAAGATTAAAAGTAACGACGCCGAAATTTTCTATGAGGTGCGCGGGAAGGGCCGGCCGTTGGTCCTGCTGCATCCGTTTCCTGCCAACCATGAATTGTGGCTGCCCGTGGCCGATTTGCTGGCCACCAGATATCAATTGATCCTGCCCGACCTGCGCGGTCATGGAGAATCGGGTGTGGGCGATGGACCGGCCACCATGGAGAAGCATGCGGGGGACGTTGCCGCCATCTGCGACGCTGCGGGTGTAAGGAAGGCGGTTTTTGCGGGTGTCTCGATTGGGGGGTACGTCCTGCTGGAATTCTGGAGACGGTTCCGCGAGCGGGTCGCAGCGCTGATGCTGTTGGATACGCGAGCCACGGCCGACACGGAAGAGGGGCGCGCCGGACGGCTGAAGTCCGCGGAAGATGTCGAGAAGCAAGGCCCGGAACCGTTCATTGACGGCCTGATTCCGAAACTGATCGGCAAAACTACACGCACCAACCGTCCGGATCTGGTCGCGGCCGCGCGCGCCATGATGATGAAAATGGCTCCCGCCGGGATTGCCTCGGTACAGCGCGGGATGGCGGCGCGTCCGGATTCCACACCTACGCTGCGCACTATTGATGTTCCGGTTTTGCTGGTGACCGGGGAGGAAGACGAACTGACTCCAGTGGGCGATTCGCAATTCATGCAGCAGCAGATTCCAAACAGCAAACTGCAGGTGATTCCGCGCGCGGGACACTACGCCATCTTCGAGCAACACGAGGACGCCGCGCGGATCATGCGTCAATTTCTGGAGGCGTTGACCTATTGAGTCCAACCTAGACCCAAGAAGGCCGCGACGGTGGCCGCAATTGGCATGGACCTACTCCGACCACCCTGCAATTCATCTCACAAATACATTGTCTGCCTCGTATCAGGGCACGACTTCAGTCGTGCCGAAAAGGACCAAAAAGTTGAGCGGCCGAGGAACCCCTATCGCTATCAAGGAGCGTGGTTGAAATGGGGATTCCTCGTCTTCGCTTCACGAAGCCTCGGAATGACAACTTCGGGCTTTTTCAGCACTCTGTGAAGCGGTGGCCTGATACGAACCACCGCTCTAGTTACCTCTAGAGAGTTCGACAGCAAGAGGATTCCTCGCCCGACTCGCCACGCTCGCTGGTCTCGGGACAAGGTAGCATCGCTACGCCAGCGTGGGGCACCCACGTGGTAGCCACGCGCCTCCTGATAAAATCACAGCGCCATGGTTGATACGTATCTGGTGCCGGAGAAGACGCATGTGACCGCCAAGGGAGATGGTCCGGCGGTGGCGATCGGCGGGGCGGCCAATCGCGTGTTCCTGCTGCAATTGAATATTACGGAGGTGGTGGAGCAGGAATCATTGGATGTGAGCATCTATGGCGCGCCGTCAGACGAAGCCACTGCCTGGAGCAAGGAACCGGTCGCGTCCTTTCCGCAGAAGTTCTACAAAGGACAGCACCCGCTGCTGCTGGATCTGACTGCACAACCGGAGACGATGTTTCTGCGGGCGCACTGGGAAGTTAATCGCTGGGGGCGCGGACCGGAGACGCCCAGTTTTGAGTTCAACGTGAAAATTACCGAGGTGCCGCCGGACATCCTGAAGGAAGCTGCTGCCCAGGCGGAAACGCGTAAGGCGAAGCCGTGACCCAACAAAAACACAGCAGATGCCTCGCCGGGCTATGCTTTCCTCTTCATGACACACGATTGACGAATCAATGATTCGGCACACTGGCAGCGAGGAAAGTTCTCAGCTGTTCCAGGGTGCGCCGCGCCTGAGCGGCATCGGGGCTTTCAGACTCCCTACTCAGGTACTGCTCGAACTCGGGAACGGCCTCGGCGTACTGCTTGAGTCCAAGCAGCGAATAAGCCTTGACCAGATGTAGGGAAGAAAAATCCTTGGGCGCAAGCTGCTCCGCCTTACTGACCTGCGCAAGGGCGGCTTCGAAGCCGCCCTTGGCGAGCTGAGCGCGGGCAGTTTCAAAGTAACCCTGCCAGAAATTCGGCGCCATAGCTGTGGCGCGCTGGAGCACAAGCAGCGCGTTGTCGTACTGGCCCAGGCCGTTGTAAGCGGCGCCGAGCGCGACGTAAGGCAGGGCGGCGGTAGGATCGGCTGCAATGGCTTTTTCGAAATCTGGGAGGGCTTCAGTGAAGTTTCGCTCCTGCAGGCTAATAATGCCGCGCAGCGTAAGAGCGTCAGCAAAGTTGGGATAGGTTGCAAGGGCGGCGTTGATGTGCCCACGAGCTTCCTGCAGTTTGCCTCTGGCTATTTCATCTCTCGCCGTTTCCAATTCCTTGGCTGCTTTGCCGGAAACCTTCAGTTGATTTACGGAGACGGTCGGCTGCTGGGCGCCGCTGTCCATCCTGTTGGTCGGGAGGCGCAGGATGACGGCGTCGGCAGAAAAGCTGGTGTTGATACGTTCGCGAACTTCGGACAGACCGGAGTAGGCGACGATTTCATACCGTCCCGGCGACAATCCGGGAGAAATGAAAACACCGTTGGCCAAGGTGTATGCTGACGCGACCGTTGCCCCGGTGTTCATGTCGTGAATTTCGACCTTGGCGTTCGGTACCGCGTGACCGTCAGCGGTGCGAACCACTCCGGTGATCGGCGCCAGGTTTTCCGTTTGATCCATGTTCGAAACCGGGCGATGTCCATGACGCATTTGCGCAAAGGCAAATAGCGTGGAGCCGAGCAAGAGGAAGATACTGAGCAATGCCAGGCGGATGCGCATACAATTGTTCTTCCTTAACTCTCGCAGGTGGGAGATCCCAGAGGACCCGACAGGGGATAGGCGCCGGAACTCACCGCGACGGCGATAGTTGCGATCTGTGAAGTAGGATGGGTTTTTCGAATACGAGTTGTTCCACATGGACGCAAAATTTGCGTGCTGCTGCGGGCAACTCATTCAGGAGCTGTGCAGGAACAGATGACTGATGCAAGCAGCGTTGTGATCCGACCCGCAAAAAACATCGCCGGCAGCCTGCGTTTGCCGGGCGACAAGTCCATCTCCCATCGCTACGCCATGCTGGCCGGGCTGGCCGAGGGCCGCACGCGGCTGGAAAATTTCTCTACTGGGGCGGATTGCGCCAGCACACTGGGGTGCATGCGGGCGCTGGGTTGTAAGGTGGTCCGCAATGGCGGCAAGGTTGAAATCGAGGGCGTGGGGTGTGCGCTGCATGCGCCCGCCGGACCGCTGGATTGCGGCAACTCGGGCTCGACCATGCGCATGCTGTCGGGCATTGTGGCGGGCCAGGAATTCAGCAGCGAGATGATCGGGGATGCCTCGCTGTCGCGGCGTCCCATGGCGCGCATCATAAAGCCTCTTCGACAGATGGGCGCGAGCATCGAATCCAACGGCGACCGTCCGCCGCTGCGCATACACGGCGGGAAGCTGAAAGCGATCGAGTACACGTTACCTGTAGCCAGCGCGCAGGTAAAGTCGTGTCTTCTGTTCGCGGGACTGCTGGCGGAGGGCGAAACCCGGGTGGAAGAACCGCTGCGGACGCGTGATCATAGTGAGTTGGCGCTGCGTGCCTTTGGCGCCGAGGTGAAAAGCTGTGGGAAAAATCGATGGAGCATTCGCGGCGGGCAGAAGCTGCACGCAATTGAAGCCCTTGTCCCGGGCGACATTTCAACCTCAGCGTTCTTCCTTTGTGCCGCTGCTCTGTTTCCCGGCTCGGATCTCGTTTTTGACAACCTGCTGCTGAACCCCACCCGCGCGGCGCTGCTCGATGTGCTCACCGCGCTGGGCATGCGCATACAGGTCCTGCGCGTGGAAGAGCGTCACGGTGAACTGACGGGCACCGTACAGGTGCGGTACGGCGCGTTGAAGGGGGCTACCATTGCGGGAGCGCAATCAGCCGCTCTGATTGACGAGTTGCCGGTGCTGTCGGCAATCGCGCCGTTTACAAAAGAAGGAATCGAAATCCGCGACGCGCGCGAGTTGCGCGTCAAGGAATCTGATCGCATTTCCGCGGTGGTCACGAACTTGCGCGCCATGGGCGCCGAGGTGGAGGAGCGCGAGGATGGCCTGCGCGTCCCCGGAAACCAGAAGCTGCACGGAGCAGAACTGAACTCCTATGACGATCACCGCATCGCCATGGCATTTGCCGTCGCGGCGTTGCGTGCCACAGGCGAAAGCAGGATTATCGGCGCCGATGCGGCCCGCATCTCATTTCCCGAATTTTTCACTACCCTGGAGGGCCTGGTTCAGCGCTGAGCCACACAGTCTGCAACTGGAACCATAGCCGTTAAGTTGAGGCCAGAGTGCGCGCTCATCTGCAGCTCCCAAGCTTAGCTCTGCTATTTTCCAGCTTCTGTTTTCGCCAGCCCACCCCGCCGGGATTGCCGCCATCGAAGGCTGTATTCCCCTACTGAATTGCTGCCGGGAACGGCGGCACTACGAACGGCTTGGGTGGTAGTCGCAAGGAGATAGTTCGCACATGAAAGGCTTTGCTGTTCTAACAATCCTGGCGCTTGTCCTGGTTCCGGCGGCATTTGCGCAGAACCACGGTGAATTTGGCGTTTTTGCAGAGTACTTCCGCTTGCACTCGGCGGGTGACCTGAATTTCGTGGGTATCGGCGGGCGCGCTTCGTTCAATGCCAGCACGCACATCGCCCTGGAAGGCGAGATGGGCTATGACTTCGAGCGCACCTTCAACAACGTCTTTTCCAACGGAATTACTTTCACGACCGTGCGCAGCAACCTGAGCCTGTTGCACGGCCTGTTTGGACCAAAGATCCAGACCGGCGGCGGAGCACTGCGCGCGTTCCTGACCGCCAAAGGAGGATTCCTGAATTTCAGAGGCGGGGCGGGAGCCGCGACTCTGGGCAATTTTGCAGGCCAGGTTGCGCTGGTACCCGTTGGAGACACGAATGGCGCGATGTTCGCCGGAGGTGGAGTGGAGGGATTCCTCGGGCCCGTGGGGCTGAGACTTGATATCGGCGATGAGATTTATTGGGACGAAGGAGCTAATCACAACCTGAAGGTCACGTTGGGACCGCATATCCGGTTCTAAGGAACGTTGCGGAACCAGCCAGGGCAAGAGAGCAGATCACTCCCGGCCTCCGACCGAAAACGCGCAACAGAAAGCGCTTTTGGTTACGTCGAAAAAATTGTTTCGGGGCCGCGACGCGTTTTTCTTCGTCGCTTGAAGCCGGGCCGACGCCCGCTTTATGCTGTGTTGAGCCGCGACACCAGGATTTTTGTTAATATGCAAAGCAGGTCCTGCAACGTGGGCGCGTAGCTCAGCTGGTAGAGCAATGCCCTTTTAAGGCATGGGTCGAAGGTTCGAATCCTTCCGCGCTCACCACGTACCAAGTAAGATTCGCAACCAACAGTCCTCCGTGCGAAGCGCTGCTACGCCAACCTCAGCTTCTCGCTTTCTCATCAAAGCTGCTGAACATATCAAGCACGTGGAAGTCGCTTATTGAACTTCTATGATCTGAAACTTGTTCTCGGGTTCAGCGGCCCGAAGCGTACAGGATCAGTAAATGACCGCGGAAAGCTCGTGCCATTCCCTGATGGTGAGCCGCAACAGCCAGTAGGGATTGTCAAAAGAATCATCCCGGGCATCATTGCGGGCGCGGCAGACCTCGACCCTTGTGCGGTACTGGCCGCTACCGTCGCGGGCGCAAGTTTCGGGCTCTCCGTCGCTTGGGTCGTGTTGTTGTGTATTCCCATCCTCATTCAGGTGTTCGGGGTCTCAGCACGAATAGGACATGAGACCCGCCTCGGCCTGATACGCCTGGTCCGTGGCCGATTCGGCCCAAGGGTTGCATTTTCGGTTGCCGGGATGGTCGTCGGTGTCAACGTACTCATGATCATCGCAGATGTAATGGCCGTGAGTGAAGCGCTGTCGCTTGTGCTGCAACAGTCGAGATTGCTGTTTCCTGCCGCAATTGCTTTCACTGTCTGGTACATACTGACACTAGCAGGATATGAACGGGTGAACCGAACCCTCTCCTTGCTGGCACTATTTCTTTTCGCATATGTGCTGGCGGCGATCCTTTCCGCTGGATCGTTCACAACCGTGGCAAAGGGCGTGTTCGTGCCTCGGCTCGCACATGGCACCGGTTACGTGATAGCGGTCATCGCTGTCTTCGGTTCGCTACTCACTCCCGATGTGATCGTTTGGCAAACGAGCACCAAGCGTGAAGCAGGGACACGCACGCATGACGTGGAGGCAAAGTTCGGGTGCGTAGTGGCAGCGTTGGTTTCCCTATCGGTAATCATAGCCGCGTCGGGAATGCGAGTCGCTGATCCATCTTCGATGACGACGATGCAGGCGGCGCAAGCCTTGTCGCCGTTAGGCCAGTTTGGGCCCGTGTTATTCGCGTTAGGGATCATCGGTTCTGGAATGGTTGCGCTGCCGATTCTAGTGGCATCGCTGTGCTTCAGCATCTCGGAAGCCGCAGATTGGAATTACGGTCTCAGCCGTCCGCCATGGGAGGCGAAGAGCTTCTTCGTCCTAATTTGTACGGTGTTGTTCCTTGCAGTAGTGGTCAATTTCTTCAACATCAACATCGTCCGTACTATGTACTGGTCACAAGTGCTGGCTGGGATTTTTATCATTCCTATTCTGTTTTTCATTCTGTGGATTGCGAATGACCGCCGCATTATGCGGACGACAAACTCGCGGTGGCAGAATTTCTGGCTTGGTGCGGCAGTTGGAGGAATGATCGCTGCTAACCTCGTCTTCTTTCTTACCGAACTGGTGAATTGAGCGGTATCTGGCCGCAGTTGTCAGATCTCAGTTCAATAGCCTAGCGGTGGTTCCATCTTTTTGCGAGCTTTACGTTCGTACGAACTGTATCCCGGCGCTGAAATCCAGAAACGCAAAAACAATAAAGGTGATTACCGGGATTGCGGCTCCCGTTAGAACATCCAGTAGAAAATGATACCGGCCAAGGACTGCCGCCACTGCGATGCAGGCTGAAAGAATGAGGAAGACAATGCCTGCAATAGGAACCAGCCGAAGTAGAGCAAGAGATGCTGCCACGCTGGAGGCCACGTGGGCGCTGGGGAATGTGTTCACCTGTATGCTTGCGTGCCGCAGCAGCCAAAGATTGAGCCGGCGCATTCGGGTCGCAGGGAACTCAAGACCAGGCCCGGCGCTGCGCGGGGGAATCGTCTGGGCGAAGGGCAAAACCAGATAGCAAAGATAGGTTGAAATGAGAATCGGCGTCCAGTACGCATCCGCTGCCGAACGCAACTTGGCGGCGTACAACATCGCTACTCCCACGGGGAGCAGAGGATAGCAGAGCAAGTAAGCAAGTTCGAAAAAGGTTCCCAGCCAGGTCTTACTCCAGCGGCAAGTCCAGCTTTTTAATAATCCGCTGGCGTGATTCCGGTCGAAACGCTCAAGCGCGTCCTGCAATTTCTGGTTGGGCTGGGTAAAGAATTTTCCGCATTGCCAATAAACCGTAAGTATCCAAAGGGCTGGCGCCCAGTCGAACAGCCGGTCAGCAGCTTCGAGACGGCTCATGTGAAGGAGCTGGATCAGCAGGATCAGGCCAATCCCTGAAATGCCGATTGCGGTAGCTTGGCGTCGCTGCTTGCATCCGAGAGGAAGGAACCAGGCTGCCGTACTCAGCGACGCGAGGATCAACAGGCTGGCGAGCTCTGGCGTTCGCACCCTGTTTATGATACTGGAGAAGCTCGTGTGGGCGTCCTCTCGCTCAGTATGACGCCATTTATGAGTAGCCTTTTCAACGAAATTGCGACAGCACACTAGCGGACAATCGCATGGACCAATTCACGCTGCTTGCCCAGCCCTGGTGGGTCAACCTGCTGATCGCGGTACCGTTCGTTTCCTGGTCGGCCTGGCGGCGCAATACGATCCGGCTTGACCGGCGCGTCCTGCTTGCAGGCGCCGCCTTCGGCATGTCGTTCGGGTTCGTGGAGGCAGCCGTGGTGGTGTATCTGCGCGCTGCGATCGGGTTGCTGCCGGGATATCAGGGGAATCTGGCCGACGTGCGCCGGCTTTCGGTGGAGTTGTACCGTCATCCCATTCCGGACATTGCCATCCCCGCCAGCCTGCTGACGACCGAGGTGCTGCGTGAGGCGGCGACCATCATGATGCTACTGGCGGTCGCTCTGCTGGCGGCGCGCACGCACAGGGAACGCTGGGCGATGTTCCTCTGGTGCTTCGCCTTTTGGGACATCATTTATTACGTGGGACTATGGGCTACCGTGGGATGGCCGTATTCGCTGCTCGCCCCCGACGTGTTGTTTCTGATTCCAACGCCGTGGATAGCTCAGGTATGGTTCCCGATCCTCGTGAGCGGATTGTCCATTGTGGCCGTTCTCGCAGCGAACAACAGCAGGGAGCACGCAGCAACCACAGGATCTTCAGTGCGAGGTGTTTCGAGCGGTCAGTGAGTCCCACATCTGCTACGCAGATGTGGGGCAGCCGTGCGCTACCTTCGCGGCCGCTTGCTCCAGGGCGTGCTGAAGTCCTTGCAGGTGCCGCTCTTCGCTCAAGTAGCTGATCACCATCATGCGAATGGTGCTGCGTCCGGCGACGCAGGTGGTGGAAAGCCAGTGACGGCCTTCGTTCGTGATCGCTTCCACGATTTCCTGATTCGCGGCCGCGATTTCGCGCTCATCATGATCGAAGCTGGCTGCTTTCACCCGGAAGTTGACGATGGGTAGGACCTGCGGCGCAGCCAGTTCGAAATCGGGCGAGGACTGCACCCACTCTGCGAACCGGGCGGCCAGTTTCAACTGGCGGTCTATTAAATCTTCGTATGCCTGGCGGCCATGAACGCGCAATGTCAGCCAGAGCTTCAGCGAGTTCATGCGGCGCGACCACTGCGCGCTAATCTTGAAATGGTCCACCAGCCTTGCTTCACCCGCGCGCGGCATGTACGGAGTGGCAACCGCAAAAGTCTGCTGCAGCAGTTCCGGATGCGAGGTCAGCACGATGCCGGCGGCGAAGGGCATGGCCAGCCACTTGTGGGGATCTATGGTGATGGAGTCGGCGTTCTCGATGCCGCGCACCAGGTGGCGATGGCGGTCAGAAATGATAGCGGCGGCGCCGTAAGCGCCGTCAACATGCAGCCACAGATCGCGCCGGCGGCACAATTCGCCCAAGGCTTCCAGATCGTCAATGGCGCCGGAATTTGTCGTCCCGGCGGTAGCCACCACGGCGAACGGCTTGCGGCCAGCGGCGATGTCGCTGGCGATCAGGGCATCCAGCTTGTCCACGTCGAGCTGAAGCCGCGCGTTGACTGCAACTCGCCGCAGAGCATTGCGGCCAATCCCGAGCAGTCCGGCGGATTTGTCTATAGAGTGATGCGCCTCGGAAGACGCGTACAGCACCGGCTGCGCGCCGATTGAAGCAACGCCGTTTTCCACTACACCAGGAAAGTGCGCGGACAGCGCCAGGGCAAGGCCGGAAAAGTTAGCTTCGTTGCCGCCGCTGGTGAAAGTGCCGTCGAACGGGACCTGCCATCCCACGCGGCTGCCGATCCAGCGCACGGTCTGGTTCTCGATCTTGGAGGCAAGCTGCGAGCGCGCCAGCGACGCCAGTTGTGGGTTCAGCGCCGCGACCAGTGCTTCCGCGAGAACGGCCATGTACGCGGGCGTCGGGTTCATCAGGCCGAAGTAGTTGGCGCTGGGGACGTGAAAACCTTTTTCGATCAGTTCGCGGCAGGTGTCGTCGAGGACGGAAGCGGCGTCGCGTGCGACTTCCGGCATGCATTCGGGCAGTTGCTCGAAGGTGCGCCGCTCCAGCGGGAGTTGCACTGGGCGGTCGGAAAGAGATGAGAAATACTGATTGATCCAATCAATCAGATTGTAGCCAAGGTTCTGCCGGGTGACGGCGTCGAAGTCAAATCCCATTCGGGTACCTGCTTCTGAAACCGGCTTTCACGCGCCAGTTGTCAATTACAAGTTTGGCATATCGAGGGCGTTAGCACAATCCGGTTCTACAAGGGTGTGTTCTAAGCGTGGGCCTGGATCGTTGCTAAATGCAGGTCCCTCGATTCCCTTCGGCCCAAAAGCAGGCCTCCGGTCGCTCGGGATGACACCTTCTTTAGGGACAGCGAAATGGCAACGCTCGACTCCTGGGCCAAACGGCGGGGCCCGATCGACTTCGCTCAGGCCCCGGCCCTTCGGGCCTATGCTTCTATTGCCGTTTTTCGCTGTCGGCCTCGACGGAGGCGGTTTCCTGGGCCTGCTTTTCCGGACGCAGCAGGGGGAAGAGGATGACGTCGCGGATGGAGCGGGCGCCGGTCAACAACATCGTGATGCGATCTATTCCGATACCCTCCCCCGCGGTGGGCGGCATGCCATAGGACAGGGCGCGGACGTAGTCGTAGTCCACTTCGGCCATGGCTTCTTCGTCGCCGGCCTGGCGCTGCCGCACCTGGTCCTGGAAGCGGGCCAACTGGTCCCCGGGATCATTAAGTTCGCTGAAAGCGTTGCCGCATTCCAGGCGTCCGATGAAAATCTCGAAGCGCTCGACCCAGTCGGGTTCGTCCGGTTTGCTCTTCGACAGAGGAGAAACGGACTTTGGGAAGTCGTAGATGATGGTCGGCTGCACGAGCTGCTTTTCGGCAACGGTCTCGAACAGGGCAACAACGGTTTTGCCAAGGTCCTGGTCGAATTCAACACGTTCAATCTTGCTTACGCCGACGCCGTCGAGGCGCGCAGCTTGCGGTATGCGCATGCCATCACCGACGTGCGGAAGCGCGGCGTTGAGGCGTTCGACGGCGGCGCGCAACGCATTTGCGTCCGAAAAAGTACTCATGTCGGGCGAAGGACAGCCGTGCGCTGCCGGCCAGTACTTGATGATCGCCTCGCGCATGGACAGCCGCTGCCAAGTGGCGAAGTCAATTTCCTCGTCTTCAAAGCGTGTAACTGTGGTGCCGTTCACGTCGCGCGCCACTTGCGCAAGCATCTGCTCGGTCAGGTCCATTAGGTCGCGATAGTTCGCGTATGCCTGGTAGAACTCGAGCATAGTGAACTCGGGATTGTGCTGCCGGTCAATGCCCTCGTTGCGGAAATTGCGATTGATCTCATACACGCGTTCGAGGCCGCCGACCACCAGGCGCTTGAGGTAGAGCTCGGGCGCAATGCGCAGGTAGAGGTCAACATCGAAGGTGTTGTGATGAGTGATGAAAGGCCGGGCAGCGGCACCCCCGGCGATTGGCTGCATCATTGGGGTCTCGACTTCGATGTATCCGCGGGCGTCAAGGAAGCGCCGCATAGATTGCACGATCTTGCTGCGCTTGACGAAGACTTCACGTACTTCGGCGTTGACCACCAGGTCCACATACCGCTGGCGATAGCGAATTTCGACGTCGGTCAGGCCATGCCACTTTTCCGGAAGCGGCAGGAGATCTTTCGCCAGGAACGTGAGTTGTTCGACGTGGATGGTCAACTCGCCAGCGCGCGTGCGGAACAGGTAGCCGGACACTCCGATGTGGTCACCAATGTCGAGCAGTTTGTAGAGTTCGAAACCTTGATCGCCCACCGCATCTTTTCTAACGTAGATCTGTAATTGCTTTCCGCCTTGCTGCAAGTGGGCGAATCCCGCTTTGCCCATCAACCGCATGGACATGATGCGTCCGGCAATACGCACTTCAATGCGCGGGTTCTCCAGTTGTTCGGCAGTCTTCTGCGAATGCACTGCCAGGATATCCGGGACGGTGTGAGTAAGCGGGTATTCGTGCGGGTAGGCGCGCTGGCCCAGGGCTTCGATCTGCGCCAGCTTCTGGCGGCGCAGTTGATAGATTTTGTCGTCGAGTGCCACTTTCTGGTTCTTTCTTTGCTGGTGGGGATAAGAATGGATTATAGCGGACGCAGTTCGGCCAGGCTTGAGGTTCCTCGCTTGGCGAGGAATGACAAGACTAAGCTGGGATGGGGGATAGAAGACGAGAATGCGCCCACAGTGTTCATGGGTCACATATTTGCGTGACGAGGATAACTGCCGCTTGAATCCAGTTCACCGGCGGGCGTAGTATATAGCTTCGCGAATCGCAAGCCAGCGCCAGGAGTGTGTGAACCCCTAGCGAGGAATTATGCCCCAGAACTACGTACCCATATTCATATTCATGGTGGTCGCATTGGCGGTACCGGTGGTGACACTCGCCATCGCCAAGCTGATTCGGCCGGAGAAGCCTGAGAAGATTAAACTGATGCCGTACGAGTGCGGCGTGGACCCTGTGGACAACGCGCGTCAGCGCTATACGGTGCGGTTTTACATCATCGCCATCCTATTCGTGGTCTTCGATGTGGAGACCATCTTCCTGTTTCCATGGGCGGTGCAGTTCAAGGCGCTCCATCTATTTGGGTTGATTGAGATGCTGATTTTCCTCGGCATCCTGATCGTGGGGTATGTCTGGATCTGGAAAAAGGGCGCGTTGGAGTGGATTTAACCGTGCTACAGCGGACGCTACCGGCCGCTGAGTTTGGGAGTCGAACATCCCTGCCGCCAGCCCGGAACGAACCAGCCGCATGAAGCTCAGAGACCGCGTAAGCGCTGGGTAATGCCTGGAGTGCGCAAGCCGGCCAGTGCGAGGAACGCCAAGGTTCAAGTCTGCGTGACGATGGTCACAGATTTCAGTGACTCACGTCCGTGACTTAAGGTGAGTAGGTTGGTAGAAGAACTTTTCTGCCCAATACTTTTGCCGGGAATTTAACTCGGGCACGCAAAAATCGCGCGTGCCCCGGAAACCCCGATAAGGCAAAACATGCCTGAAGAGACCAAAGGAAACGACCAGTCCGCTCCGAAGCCGGAAAGTGCAACCCCGGCCGCGGAAAAACCCGCCAGTGCCGCACCCGCAGCGAAGCCTGCAGCCGAAGGCCAAACTGCTGACACAGCCGCTAAGCCAGCGGAGGCTCCAGTAAAGCCGGCCGCGCCCGCTGGGGCCGCACCGCCGAAGCCGGCAGTGCCAGTCCCCCCGCCGGCCAAGCCGCCCGCGCCGGCGGCGGCAAAGCCCGCGACTCCACCCGCGCCGCCCAAGCCCGCAGGTCCTACGCCGCAGCCGTGGGAGTCCGCAATGGTGGCGAACCTGAAGCGCCGCTTCGGTTCCGGCATCAAAGAAGCAAGCACCTACGTTGGTCAGCCATACATGGTTGTGGACCGGTCGGTTGTCCGGGACGTGCTGGGCATTCTGCGCGACGAGGAAAAGTTCGATTACCTCGTAGATGTCACTGCGGTGCACTACCCCAAGCGCGAGCAGCAGTTCGACATCGTTTGGATCCTGTACTCGTTCGAGCGGAACGAGCGCATTCGCGTCAAGACCCTGATCAAAGACGGTGAACCGGGGCCCAGTGCGGTCTCAATCTGGCCCACGGCGGACTGGCTCGAGCGCGAGTGTTTCGACATGTTCGGCATACAGTTCGAAGGACACCCGGGCTTGAAGAGAATCCTGCTGCCCGACGGCTGGAAAGGCCATCCGCTGCGCAAGGAGTACGGCATCTATCAGCAGGACAAGGAATGGGTACAGATCAACCTCGGTATTGAGAGCGGTCAATAACAATGATGGACCCGACGATTACCCGACCGATGGAACCGGAAACTTTCCTGGATTCCAGTGAACTGGTCCTTAATATGGGCCCGCAGCACCCGTCAACGCACGGCGTGTTGCGCGTCATCCTGAAGCTGGACGGCGAAAAGGTGCTGGGCACCGAGTGCGTCATCGGCTATCTGCACCGCGGAGTGGAGAAGATTGCCGAGAACCGCACCTACGCCATGTTCAATCCCTACGTGGACCGCATGGACTACGTGGCCGCTGTCTCCAATGGCCTGGGGTACTGCCTGGCGGTGGAGAAGCTGCTCAATGTGGAAGCCCCTCCGCGGGCGGCTTACATCCGTGTGATCCTCACGGAATTGAACCGGCTGGCGAGCCATCAGTTGTGGCTGGGGACGCACGCCCTGGACATCGGCGCCATCACTCCGCTGTTCTATACTTTCCGCGACCGCGAAGAAATCCTGAAAATTTTCGAGAAATACTGCGGCGCACGCCTGACCACGCACGCCTTCCGGATCGGCGGCTGCATTTACGAGGCCTACGACGGCTTCGAGCAGGACTGCCTGAACTTCTGCGACTTCGTCGCTCCCAAGATTGATGAGTACGAAACATTGCTCACGACCAATCGCATCTGGGTGGAGCGGACCAAGCGTGTGGGTTACATCAGCGGCAAGGATTGTATTGCGCTGGGCGTTACCGGTCCGGTGCTGCGCGCCAGCGGCGTGAAATGGGACTTGCGCAAGGCGCAGCCCTATTCCCACTACGAAGATTTCGACTTCGAAATCCCCACGGGAGAAAACGGCGACACGTACGACCGATACCTGGTGCGCATCGCCGAGATGCGGCAGTCGTTGCGGATCATCCGCCAGGCAGTGGAGAAGTTGCCGCAAGGGCCGATCATGGCCAAAGTCCCGAAGGTCCTCAAGCCGCCGGTGGGAGAGGTTTACCACTCGGTAGAAGCTCCCAAGGGAGAACTCGGATATTTCATCGTGAGCGACGGTTCCACCCAGCCTTACCGTGTGCGGGTGCGGCCGCCGTCGTTCGTAAACCTGCAGGCGCTGGACACCATGGTGAAAGGCCAGTTGGTCGCTGACGTGGTCGCAGTCATCGGCACCCTGGACATTGTTTTGGGCGAGGTAGACCGCTAAATGGTCAATTACCTAACCAGTTATCTCAACTCCAACGTCACCCCCGGACAGGCGGGTAATTTCCTTTGGGTCACCATTTACATTTTGCTGGTGTTTGCCGGGGTTGCGGGCGCCGTGCTGGTGATGAACTGGGGCGAGCGCAAGGCGCTGGCCCACATGCAGATTCGCCTTGGACCGATGCGTGTCGGTCCTCACGGCCTGCTCCAGCCCATTGCTGACGCCCTCAAGCTGCTGCTCAAGGAAGACATCATGCCGGCCGAAGCGGACCGGCTGGTGTTCTGGCTGGCGCCGGTATGGGTGGTGATCACCGCGTTCACGGTCACCATCGTGCTGCCTTTCGGTCCCACCCACGCCGTCACCGACATGAATATCGGGATCCTGTTCATTCTTGGGGTTTCGTCGCTGGGCGTGCTGGGCATCATCATGGCGGGTTGGGCTTCGAACTCGAAGTACCCACTGCTGGGTTCGCTACGCTCGAGCGCGCAGATGGTGTCGTATGAAATCGCCATGGGTTTGGCTGTTATTTCCGCCGTGCTAATGACCAGCCTCAACAAGAAAGGCATCGGCACGCTGAGCATGATCGGCATCGTGCAGGCACAGGCCGAACAGCACCGCTGGTTCATCTTCAAGTTCTTCCCGCTGGGGTTTATCGCATTCATCCTGTTTGCAATCGCAATGGTGGCGGAGACGAACCGCGCGCCGTTCGATTTGCCGGAAGCCGAATCTGAGCTGGTGGCCGGGTTCCATACGGAATACAGCGGCTTCCGCTGGTCGCTGTTCTTCCTGGCCGAGTACGCGGCCATGGTGGTGGTTTCCGCGGTGGCTGTGAGTCTGTGGCTGGGCGGCTGGTTGCGGCCATTCGCCAGCATTCACGGACCGCAGATCACAATTCCGCACTACTGGAGCGGCGGCGCGGTGGACTTCATCTTCTCGCTGGTTCCGGCGGGCACGTTCTTCATCCTCGCAGGGTTGACGTTCTATAACGTATTCCGCATGCCCAAGCACCCGGTCTTCAAGATTCAGACTGCGGGCCTGGCAGTGTTCGGCATGATTCTGGGCGCGGTGGGACTGGTGCTGCTGGTTCCGGGCGCGCGCGACCGCATTCAGGACATTTATTGGTTCTCGATCAAAGTTGCAGTTTTCATGTACCTGTACATCTGGTACCGGGGCACGTTCCCGCGTTACCGGTTTGATCAGTTGATGAAGGTGGGCTGGAAGGTGCTGTTGCCGACAGCGCTCGGCGTGCTGATCCTGACGGCCATTGTGGGGGTCCTGGTATGAGCATTGCTCCTGTGCTGCGCAAGGTTTTTCTGGTTGACCTGCTGAAGGGGTTGTCGGTTACGTTCCGTAATCAGCATCCGCGGGAACTGATCACTGAACAGTATCCGTTTGAGCGTCCGGCGATTGCGGAGCGCTACCGCGGATTGCATCGCTTGAACGTCAATCCCGATACCGGCGAGACGCTGTGCATCGCTTGCGAGCTGTGCAAACTGGCGTGTCCGGAGAAGCTCATCAGCCTGACCAGCGAACGCAATCCGCAGACCAAGAAGAAAGAATTGGTCAGTTATTCCCTGGACATCAGCCGGTGCATGTTCTGCGGGTTGTGCGAGGACGCCTGCCCCACCGACTGCCTGGAAATGTCCCAAGACTATGAATTTGCCGTTTACGACCGCAATCACTTCGTTCTCGATCGTCAGCGGCTGGAAAAGGGTAGTGAACCCTCGGTGTACTTAAAATGACACCTGTAGCGACACCATTTTTCTTCTATTTCCTGTCGGCGGTGGCGCTGATCAGCGGATTGCTGGTGATCACGCGCCGCAATCCGGTGCACTCAGCGCTGGCGCTGATCATCACGTTGCTCGCCCTGGCCGGCCTCTACCTGATGCTGTATGCCCCGTTCGTCGCCGGCGTGCAGATCATTCTTTATGCCGGCGGCATCATGGTGCTGTTCCTGTTCGTAATCATGCTGGTAAATCTGGAACGGGCGCAGAAGGAAGAGCAATTCAACAAGCAATGGCTGGTCGGCATTCTGGCGACTTTGTGCCTGGGTGGCCTGGTGCTGTGGGTTTATATGCGCGGCCAGAATCTGCTGCCCAAGACAGCGCTGCGTCTGCCGGAGATGTACAACACGCAGTTGATCGGCATTGGGCTGTACCAGAATTACATGCTGCCGTTTGAAATCGCGTCGCTGCTGCTGTTGGTGGCTATGGTGGGCGCGGTGGTCATGGCGAAGAAGAGGATTTGAGAATCGGGTGATCGGGTCGTCGGGTGATCGGCTGGAGTAGCTCGGAAGAACGTACGCAAGCCTGACATCGAATCGGCTTAGAGAACTGGAACTGAATCATGGAAATAACAACACTCCATTACCTCGTGGTGGCTGCGGGATTGTTCATCCTCGGGACCATTGGCGTGCTCACCCGCCGGAACGTGGTGGTCGTGCTCATGTCCATCGAGCTGATTCTGAACGCCGTCAACCTGAACCTGGTGGCGTTCTCGCGCATGTTCAACGGGCTGCATGGACAGGTTTTCTCGATCTTTATTGTGACCGACGCTGCCGCCGAAGCGGCCGTGGGTCTGGGCATTCTGATCGCCTTCTTCCGCAATAAGGAGACGGTCAACATAGACGAAGTTGATCTGCTGAAGTGGTAATTGCAACCGCGGATTTACGCGGACGAACGCGGATGCGCCATGCGAATTAGCAGACAGGCTTTTGAAGAGATCGAACGTGCTTACGACGAATATCGGCGAGTAATTGAAGCCGCTCCTCTGACCGAGGCAACAAGGTACGTATTGGGTTCACGTCGATCATTCCATTCGTTGGCTAGAGAACAAGTTCGAACCGGGTGGTCGCAACAAGAAGTGAAACAGGTTCATAACTAAATCGAAGTAGTTCAGAGCTGATGGCTGAAACAGCCAAGAGCCAACAGCCAAGAGCCAATAGCGATGTTCTTTTTAGAGCACATTTGGATCATCCCTCTGCTCCCCGCCTTCGGCGCGGCCATGATGTTCTTCTTTGGCCGCAAGTTGAGCGGCATCCACCCGCCGGTCCCTGCTGCCGGCGCGCATGATTCCGATCCGCACGGCCCCAGCCCAGCGGTGACGCACCACGACCCTCATGCCGCGCATGGTGTCGCGGATGCGCACGCGGGCGGCGGTCATGACGCCCACGCGGTCCACGAAGAGCACGCGTGGGTGAGCGCCATCTGCGTAGGTGTGGTGGTGGTGGCGTTCATCATGGCGGTCGGCGCAGTGTGGCAGTACGCCACGGTTTACACGGCGGCGCATCCCGGCCAGCCGTACGAAAAGATCATGTACACCTGGCTGGGCGCCGGCAACAACCTGATGTCGTTTGTCACGCATACCGGCCAGGGCGCCCAGTTCCACGTGGATGCCGGCTTCCTGCTGGACCCGCTGTCTTCCATCTGGCTGCTGTTCGTAACCGGCATCGGCATGCTGATCCATATTTACTCGATCGGCTACATGGGGCATGAAAGCGGGTACTACCGGTTCTTTGGCTATTTGAACCTGTTCATGTTTTCCATGCTGACGCTCGTCCTGGGCAACAACTACGTGATGATGTTCGTTGGCTGGGAGGGTGTGGGCTTGTGCTCGTACCTGCTGATCGGTTTTTATTTCAAGAGGCACTCGGCCTCGACTGCGGCCAATAAAGCATTCATTGTTAACCGCGTCGGCGACGCGGGTGTGATCCTGGGCACGTTAACGATTTTCTGGCTGTTCGGCACAGTGAAATTCACCGCGGTAACGGAGATCGCGCGCAGTGGCGTCTTCCCGGTGGAGCACACCTTCGGCATCATGAGCTTTGCCACCCTGATGCTGTTTGTGGGCGCCTGCGGGAAATCGGCGCAGCTTCCGCTGTATGTCTGGCTGCCGGACGCCATGGAGGGCCCGACGCCGGTCAGCGCGCTGATCCACGCCGCGACCATGGTCACGGCGGGCGTTTACA
This sequence comes from Terriglobales bacterium, assembly GCA_041946765.1. Taxonomy (GTDB): domain Bacteria; phylum Acidobacteriota; class Terriglobia; order Terriglobales; family Acidobacteriaceae; genus JBHGAZ01. Next base: position 32,477 of record JBHGAZ010000020.1, on the reverse strand, counting down.
TGGTGGCGCGCTCAAACGCGCTGTTCACGCTGGCGCCGCTCTCCATGAAGGTAGTCGCGATCGTGGGCTGCCTGACGGCCATCTTCGCGGCGTCTATCGGCCTGGTGCAGAACGACATCAAGCGCGTGCTGGCGTACTCTACGGTTTCCCAGCTTGGTTACATGTTCCTGGCACTGGGCGTAGGCGCATTCGCCGCCGGCGTATTCCATGTTTTCACCCACGCGTTCTTCAAAGCCCTGTTGTTCCTGGGTTCTGGCTCGGTGATCCACGCCATGAGCGGCGAGCAGGACATGAAGAACATGGGCGGGTTATGGAACAAGATTCCGGTCACGTACAAGACGATGCTGATCGGAACCATCGCCATTGCCGGTTTTCCGCCCTTGGCGGGGTTCTTCTCCAAAGACGAAATCCTCTGGCAGACATTCTCGACGCAGCATGGCGCGTTCCGTCCATTGTGGTACCTGGGCTTTGCAACCGCGCTGATGACCGCCTTCTATATGTTCCGGCTCATGTACCTGACCTTCTGGAGTCCCAAGCGGATGAGCCACGAGGTCGAGCATCACGTGCATGAGTCGCCGAAGACGATGACAGTTCCACTCATCATCCTGGCGATTGGCTCGTGCCTGGCCGGTTTCCTGGGCGTCCCTCCCGCACTGGGTGGATCGAATCGGTTTGAGCGCTTCCTGGAGCCCGTCTTCGTAGCTGAAGAGCACGCTCCGGCAGCTCACGCCAAGGCGGAAGGCGAGCAGGTTGCGCAGGCGGCTCCGGCAGAGCCCGCCCAGCACGCTGACCCGATGCTCGAGTACGGGCTGATGGTGGCTTCAGTTGCAGCGGCTGGCGTAGGACTTTTCCTGGCCCGGAAGGCTTACATGAATGCCGAACGGGGCTACGTCGAACCGATCAACGCTGCCGCTCCGAAGTTCTATCAGTTGATTTTCAACAAGTGGTATGTGGACGAGTTGTACGACTATCTCTTTACCGGGCGAAGAAAGGTAAGCGAGCGCGTGCGCCTGGGAGCGATGGGCGCGGGTGACGCATTATGGGCCTTTGACGCCAACGTGATTGACGGCGGAGTCAACGGCGCCGGCTGGACGACACGGGCTGTCTCCTGGCTTTCCATGCAGTGGGACAAGTACATCATTGACGGGGTCATGGTGAATGGACCGGCAGTGGTGACGTACATGTTTTCCTATCCGGCAAAGATGCTTCAGTGGGGCCTGGTGCAGTGGTACGCGCTGGTCATGGTGGCCGGCCTCGTGGGATTTGTCTTTTATTTCGTGGCCAGATAGCAGGGACTCCCGCCGGTTCGCGTGCCGCGAACGGTGGGGCTGAGAACTGAGAACCGAGAACTGAGAACTTATGTATAACCACATTCTCTCCATCATTCTGTTCACGCCGCTGGTCGGGGCGATCGTGCTGCTCTTTGTTCCCAAGGAGAGCAAGAATGCGATCCGCTGGATCGCCAATATCTTCGCACTGGCGGGCTTTTTGGTTTCCGTGCCGCTGATCCCGTGGTTCTGGGCGCAGCGGTTCCAGCCCGGCTGGAAGTTCGTGGAAGGCTCGCCGAACAACTGGATTCCCGCGATCGGCGCCGGCTACATGCTGGGTATTGACGGCATTTCCTTCCTGCTGATCATCCTGACCACGCTGCTGGGATTTATTTCCATCATGTCATCGTGGTCGGCGATTCAGGACCGCGTGAAGGAATACTATGCGTGGTTCCTGCTGTTGCAGACCGGCATGCTCGGCGTATTCATGGCCCTGGACCTGTTCCTGTTCTTCGTGTTCTGGGAAGCCATGCTGGTGCCGATGTACTTGCTGATCGGCATCTGGGGCGGTCCGCGCAAGCTCTATGCGGCCATCAAGTTCTTCCTGTACACCCTGGTGGGCTCGGTGATGATGCTGCTGGGCATCCTGTTCCTGTACTTCCATCACCATGGCGTGACCGGGGTTTACACGTTCAGCCTGGATGCTCTTTATAAGACCGCGCCGCAGATCGGCAGCCCTTACGCCATCTGGTTGTTCCTGGCGTTCTTTATTGGCTTCGCCATCAAGGTGCCGATGTTCCCGTTCCACACCTGGCTTCCGGACGCGCACGTGGAAGCGCCCACCGCGGGCTCGGTGATCCTGGCGGGCGTCCTGCTGAAAATGGGAACGTACGGCCTGATCCGGTTCTCTCTGCCGTTCTTCCCGGCCGTTTCGATGAACAACACCGTTCGCGGTGTGATCATTGGGCTTTCGATTATCGGCATCATCTATGGCGGGCTGGTCTCGCTGATGCAAAAGGACATGAAGAAACTGGTGGCGTACTCCTCCGTGAGCCACCTGGGCTTCTGCACGCTGGGCATCTTTGCCCTGAACCCGGCAGGGTTGACCGGCTCGGTAATCCAGCAGATCAACCACGGAATTTCTACCGGCGCACTGTTCTTGATTGTCGGCATCCTGTATGAACGGCGGCACACACGCGATATCGCGGAGTATGGCGGCATCAGCACCGTGATGCCGGTATACGCAACGATTACTCTCATTATGTTCATGTCTTCGATGGGCCTGCCGCTGCTGAACGGGTTCGTGGGTGAATTCACGATCCTGCAGGGCACGTTCATGGAGAACAAGGTATGGGCGGCATGGGCGGTGCCGGGGGTGGTGCTTGCGGCTGCCTACCTGCTGTGGCTGTACCAGCGCGTTTACTTCGGCCCGGTCAATAATCCCAAGAATGAAAAGCTGCATGACCTGAACCTGCGCGAAGTGTTTACGTTCGCGCCGCTGGTGGCGATGGCTTTTTTCATCGGCCTGTATCCGAAGCCGTTGTTCGAGATCCTTGAGCAGCCGGTGAACCAACTGGTGCTGGTGGCGCGTCCGACGTATCCAATTCAGGCGCCCAAGGCAGTGGAAGCCTCTGCGCACGGAAGCGAGGCGGCCGAGCCTGCGAAGACGGGTGAACAAGAGGCGGTTCCGGCCGACCACAACCAGAAGGACGAACACGCTGCTCCGAAATCCGAAGTTTCCAAGCCCTTGCCCGCGACGGTGGCTGCCGCCAGCGGCAAGACTGAGGGGAAGCACTAGTGCCTGGTCCACACACGATGCGTCTTTTTACCGGCATGGATTACCTGCTCGGACTGCCAATGATCATGTTGACAGTGTTCGGGCTGGGAATCCTGCTGATTGACCTGATGCTGCCCCGCGAGTGGAAGCGCTTTAACGCTTATACCGCCCTGGTGGGGCTGGCCTTCTCCGCCGCAGCTGTCTTCAAGATTCAGACGGCTGTGTTCACCGACACTACCAAGCCCGTGCTCGGCAGCTATGGCTTCCTGGGCGCGATCAAGGTGGATGCGTTCGCGGTCTTCTTCTTCTACTTGTTCCTGGCGGCTGCGGCAATCGCCATCCTGACGTCCATGCGCTACCTGGAAGTGGAACGCGAGGACCATGGCGAGTTCTATGCGCTCATCCTGTTTTCGGTAATCGGCATGATGTGCATGGCCGCAGGATACGACCTGATCCTAATCTTCATCGGTCTGGAGCTGATGGCCATCAGCACCTACGTGCTGGTCGGATTCCTGCGTCGGGACCGCCGTTCGAACGAGGCAGCGCTGAAGTATCTTCTACTGGGCGCGTTTTCGTCCGGCATCTTCGCGTACGGCCTGTCACTCTTCTATGGCCTGACGGGGAGCACCAATCTGGGCACGGTTGCCCAGAAACTGGCAGAGCACGTGGACGCGCATCCCAACAGCCCGCTCGCGATCCTGGCGCTGCTGACCACCGCCACGGGCCTGCTTTTCAAGATCGCAGCCGTGCCTTTTCACCAGTGGGCGCCGGACGCGTACGAGGGCGCTCCCACCAGCGTCACCGGCTACATGTCAGTGGCGGTGAAGGCCGCTGCCTGGGCCATGCTGCTGCGCATCTTCCTTTGGGCGCTGCCGGTGCTCCGTCCGCTATACGTGCCCTTGCTGATTTTCGTTGCCATCGCCACCATGACCGCCGGCAACTTGGCTGCAATCACCCAGAACAACCTGAAGCGCCTGCTGGCGTATTCTTCCATCTCGCACGTCGGCTATATGCTGCTGGGCCTGATCGCCAGCGATGGCAAGACCAACAGCACCGGGATCATGGGCATTATGGTGTACCTGCTCGTTTACACGTTCATGAACCTGGGCGCATTTGCGGTGATTACCTCGCTGCGTCGGCGCGAAATCATTGGCGACGAGATTGACGACATTTCCGGCCTGATGCAGAAGGCGCCCGCAGAGGCGATCTTGATGCTGATATTTGTGCTGTCGTTGGCCGGGATTCCTCCGCTGGCGGGCTTCTACGGAAAGTATTTCATCTTCCTGGCGCTCATCCAGACGCAGCATTACGCGCTGGCTGCCTTGGCCGTCATCTACGCCGTGGTTGGCGCCTACTACTACCTGCGCATCGCCAATGCCATGCTCATCAAGAAGGCTGTGGATGCGGAACCGGTCCGCGCGGGTGCGGGAATGTGGGTTGCCCTGGGCGTGACGGGGATTGCCACGGTGGTTATTGGAATCCTGCCCCAGCCCATGATTGATCTGGCAGCGCGTTCGCTGAGCCTGCCCGGGCTGATGGGGATGATGAGATAGTAATCGGTATTCTGTCTTCTTGGGCACGGTTTCGGCCGTGCCCGTCTTATTTTGTGGGAGTGCAACGGCGCCGCCGCATCTAGTTGGTATGATTGTCTCAGGTATGACGCAAACAGATCCTGCGAATGCGCCTGAGCCGCGCAAAAAAGAAAACGTCCTGGTGCAGCTTGCGCGATATAGCCAGCTCGCGTTTACGCTGCCCGCCTGTACCTTCGCCGGATTAGTGCTCGGCTATCTGCTTGACAAATGGTTACACACGAACTGGCTGTACATACTGGGGTTGCTGCTGGGCATTGCCGCAGGGTTTGTTGAGCTCATCCGGACCGTCACTCGTTCGGAAGGTAAGCAGTAGGCCTTCAGCCGTTTCTGCCAGGAATCGGCCAGAGCGGAATTCGGAACACCCAGCGATCACTGACCAGGTAGTTCACTATCGAACATCCCGCGATACTGATGGCATTGGCCGCCCTGGCGAAAATGGGCGAAGTCGAACAGATCGGTTTCGGGCTTTTGCGCTGGCAGCCACCGCCGGGTTGGTCTACCTGCCTTTCGCACAGCGGTCGCTAATTCTGATGGGCGCGGGAAAATCAGCCAGGAGTGCAGCCGGAAAGATCTGAACATCTCGCGATCCGATGATCGGGTGATCAAGGACAGGACCAGAGAAGGTGTGTCCCGCAAGCCGCAGAATCACCGGGACCCGGTCTGGCGGCGCGAGTGCCGCCCCCCGGCGTTTGTGGCGGCAGCAATCATGGCCGGCAGGAGCACATCGCGAGAAAACGGCAGCGAGCGGTAGTTCGAGCGAAGATGCCTATCCGATTGCGCCGCCGCAAGGATGTGTTCCACGACCCCGTCGACCTCGCCATGGCCGCACACATAAGCAGAGTCGCGACTGATGTTCAACGCAGCCAGCAGATCGGTGACGTGGCTGGCGGGCGGCCCGATGTAGAGGAATGGCGCGCCGACGGCAACGATGTTGTAGACCTTGCACGGGTGCACGATGCCGGTGAAAGCGTCGCCCATCACGACCACGTGCAAATCAGCTGCCGACAGGGTTCCAGCCAGTTTTTCACGCGAGACATAAGGAAGACACACGATGTTGCCCAGCCGACGGGCAGCCGCGAACTTCTGCACTTTGTGGAACTCGCTGCCGCCACCAACAAAGCAGAATACGATGTCTTCACGTTTACACCCCAGCGCGCCGACTGCGGGCGTGCTGGGGGCCCCGGAGGCGAGCTGCTGGGCTGCGCCAAGCAATGTGTCCAAGGGATGGCAGGGGCTGTGATTGCCGGCGTACATCACCACGAACTTCCCGGAAAGCCCGTGCTCAGCGCGGAAGCGCTCCCGGCCAGCTTCGTCGAAGCGAACGCTGTCATCATGTGACCACGGCGCGATCACAGTAATTTTTTCTGCTGCAATTCCCTTCTGCAAAATTCGGTCCTTCATGAAGCGGTCCAACACGACAATGCGCTGGGCGCGGCGCAGGCTCTGGAGCTGTAGATAAGACAGCGCCTTGCATGTTAGCGAGTCCTCGCGTAACCACCCGGTGGCGATGGCTTCGTCGGGATTCAGGTCCATCGTCCAGTAAACCATCTGCGCGTTGTTCAGCCGTGAAAGCAAAGCGCCGAGGAACGAGATCAATGGCGGTGAGGTCATGGCAACTATGACGTCCGGTTGTGAAACGAGCAAGGCGCGCCAGGAACACGCCAGCATGAAGCTGGCGAAATCAACTGCACGACGCCAGCGCGCTCCCTTGCCGAGTCCCGTCGTGGCGACGCGCCAGATGTTCACCCCGCGCCAGCGCTCGCGTTTCGGGAAGCGTACACCGGGGTTGTCGTATCCGCGTGCACTGCAGATGACATGCACTTCGTGGCCGGCCTCTGCCAAGCCGGCAGCCAGATCGCTGGCGTGTTGTCCGGTAGCCACCACGTCCGGATAAAACGCCTGATTGAGGATCAGTATTTTCATCCGCAGCTTACGCCTTGGAAACCGTGTAGTGGCCGAGCACGATGTGATCCATGTGCGTGCGCAGGAAGCAGTCGAGGGCCTCCTCCGGCGTGTGGACAATCGGCTCGTTTTCATTGAAGGAGGTGTTGAGCAGGACCGGAACCCCGGTCAGAGACGCGAATGTCTTGATCAATTTGTAGTAAAGCGGATTGCTTTGCGCACTGACCGTCTGCAGACGGCCGGAACCGTCCACATGTGTGACCGCAGGGATGATACCGCGCTTTTCGGGTCGAACCGGATAAACCTGAATCATGAAGGGATCGGGACAGCCGCCAACAAAATAATCGTTCAGCGCGTCCTCGGCGACAGAGGGAGCAAAGGGGCGAAACTTCTCGCGGAACTTGATTTTCGTGTTGATGATCTCGCGCATGTCAGCGCGGCGGGGGTCGGCGACGATGCTGCGGTTGCCGAGGGCGCGCGCGCCCCATTCCATGCGTCCCTGAAACCATCCCACCACCTTGCCTTCGGAAATGCGTTCGGCGGTCCAACAGCAAAGCTCGTCTTGATTGCAAATCTTTTTGGACTGGCAATTCTGGGCAGCGATATCGGACTGGCGCTTCGTGAGTGCCTGCTCGATTGCGGCTTCGCCGAACTCCGGGCCCCAATAGCCGTGCTCCATGGAGAATGCGCGCGGCTGGCCGAGAAGCTGGTTCCAGACGTAGTACGCGGCCCCGAGCGATGTGCCGTTGTCCCCGGCAGCAGGCTGAATGTAGACGCGTTCGAAGGGCGTATGCTCGCGGATTTTGCCGTTGGCCACGCTGTTCATGGCGCAGCCCCCGGCCAGGCAAAGATTGGGCAATTTTGTACGGTGGTAAAGCTCCTTCAGCAGATGGAAGACAGCTTCCTCGTGCACCAGCTGCAGTGAAGCGGCAATGTCTTCGTGGCGCTCGGCCAGTGGGTCTTTAGGAGTGCGCGCCGGGCTTCCAAGTAACTGTTCGAGCTTGGGGGTGAACACGCGTCCCAAGGTGGGCTCGCCGTCGTCCCACTTCATGGGAACAGCGTCGGACCAGTGGCAGAAGTAGTCGAGGTCCAGTTCAAAGAGGCCGTCTGGTTTCAATTTGCGTAGGCGGCGGAGTTGGTCTGCGAAGCTGGGTTTACCGTAAGGCGCCAGGCCCATGACCTTGAACTCGTCGCCGAACTTCATGAATCCGAGGTACTGCGTAATCGCCAGATACAACAGACCAAGCGAGTGGGGAAAGAAAACACGCTGAATGACATCGAGCGAAGCACCGCGCCCGACCGCAAACGAGGTGCTCACGAAGTCGCCGAAACCATCAATGGCGCATACTGCGGCCTGGTCGAACGGCGAGACGAAGAAAGCGCTGCTCAGATGCGCGGGATGGTGCTCGATCCAGTGCATCTTGCGCTCAACCGCCTGCCGCTCCAGGCCAAGATTTTCAGCCAGACGCGTTGCCAGGTCCTGCACGCGTACCGAGTTCTTGACGCGGTCGGCGACGGTTGCCAGGCTCGGGCGCCGGCGAGCCATGAACATGGCCTTGCGGGCGAGGTTTGCTTTGGGGTTGCGGGAGACGGCGAAGTGATCAATGTCGCGAGGTCCGATCCCCGCCATTTTCAGACAGGCAATTACAGAGTCACGAGGACAGCCGGCCCAGTGCTTGATGCGCCGGAAACGTTCTTCTTCGATGGCGGCAACCAGCTTGCCATTTTGCAGCAGCACTGCGGAAACGTCACCGTGGTATGCGTTCAGGCCGAGGATATTCATGAATCAACGCAACCGCCCCGCGTATGCGGAACCGCGCGCACCCCAACGAGTTGTGGAACTCAGGTTCTGGGGAATCATAGCAAAACGCCGTGGGGCTACAAACACGTTTATGGTTGCCCGTTCTCGTTGCACAACCGACTGCGCGTAGTGTGACGTGTATTTTCTAGAGCGTGTTAGCGTGTTTTATAAATGGCGCCTCTGCTTCAGCTTCGTTTGCCGTTAGCGGCTAAAGGCGCATGAATGGCGAATTTGGACGGTGCGGCTGAAGCCGCGCCCCTTCAAAGAACCCTCTTTGTAATCAAGCTTCAGGAGAACGTGAATTACGCAAAAAGGGGAGTGCTTCCGCGCTCTCCGCAAACAGTTCCAACGAGAATAGGCGTCGCGAGCAACCGAGATCGCTTGCGACGCCGGAGAACCGGTATCCAGAAGTAAGCACGAGCAGGACTACATCGAACCTGGTTGACCTGGTTGTACAGGCCCGATGCGGTATGGCCGCATCATTTCGTTGTCCTCATGTTCAACGATATGGCAATGCCAGACGAACTGGCCGGGCGTGTTGAACTGGAGGCGCACACGTGTGACCTGGCCGGGATAAGCGGTGACCGTGTCCTTAAAGCCGGTCTCCCAAGACTCAGGTGGAGTTATGTTGCCGTCGAGCTGAATTGGTGATACGACCTCTCCGTTTTCATTGAGCACCAATCCCTCGCGGTTCACGACCTCAAACGTCACCTCGTGTACGTGCATGGGATGAGCATCGGCAGTGGTGTTGTAGAACTCCCAGATCTCGGTGGCGCCCACGGCCGGATTTTCGGTTACAGCATCCATCCACTTCCGCTCCGCCCATATACCGTCGGATCCAACAATACCCAGAAGCGCCTCGACAGGACCTTCCACGTCTTCCTCCGCTGCGTTCGAACCCACTGCAGCCTTTTCGATCATCGCCACCTTGCGAGTGACGGTTGCGGCCGGTAGTGGTGTGATCGCAGGCAGCACCAGGAACTGCGGGGTTGTGGTGGGGTCGGGCGCAACGGCAGGTACGACCCTGAGTTCTAAAATCTGGCCGGTGGAGCCGGCATCGGCAGATTCAAAATCACTGCCGGGCACCCCGCCGCCGAAGGGCTCGTCTGGGCCGACATTGGCGAGGACGTAGTTGCCAGTCGGCACGTTGGTGAAGTCCACGATAGTGTCGGCACGCTCGGCCAAACCCATCAGCATTCTGTTGCCGTGTGTAGAGGTGATGTTCACCGGAGCCGCCAGGAAGCCGCCCTCGTTGCCAATCTGCCACACCTGAACACCGGGAATGCTGTTGAAATCAAGGATCAGGAAGCGCGACTGGCAGCCGTTGAGGAAGCGGAAGCGGTAGCGCCGCTGCTCGACGGTTTGGAAAGGCCAGGTGTTGCCGTTCACCATTATCATGTTGCCGAAGAATTCCGGGTTCCAGATTGGAGAGAACTCGCCATCCGGAATGTACGGGTGGACAATGCCATCGAAGAACTGCCGCGAGTCCGGGTAGAACAGGGCGCCGTCGGTGTTGAAGGAACGGTCCTGGATGGCAATGGGGATCTCATAGTAGCTCTTGTTGGGCGGGAACTTATCGCCCTGCTTGGGCGCTGGGCCCGGAAGCACGGCCCGCGTGGCCTTCTTGAAGCGGCTGTCGAGCACGACTGTATCGCCTGCCGGACCGCCGCGGATTAGGTAGAAACCAGCCGGACCTGCGTACACATTGAGCCGTGTCATGCCCAGCGCGTGGTCGTGGTACCAGATTGTCGAGGCACGGTTCAAGTTCGGGTACTGGAAGGTAGCGAAGCCTGGCCCCCAGGTAACACCAAAGTTAGTATTGGCCTTCTGCGCAAAGAAGTCGTACCAGGTACCAGTGGTGGCGTAGCCCGATGGAATACCGTTGGCTACCGGTAAAAACCATGCCTCCGCATAGCCATCACTCTCGTCGCCAACACCGACCGCGCCATGGACATGGGTGACGATGGGAACCGGTCCGGTATACCGCCCAGGCGTGGTTTCGAACGTTGGGCGCATGTCACGGCCTTCGGTGCCGCCGGGGGGGTTGGCCCAGTGCAAGGTCGGATCAACCGGCAGAAGGTGCTGCAGGTAGTTGCCGCTTCCATCTACCAGTCCATTAATCCACTTGATCCGCACGGGCCTGTTCCATTTAGCTTCGATCGTCAGCGACGGCGCATTGGAGATCAGGTGCCCGCCCTGAGCATTCGCTGTCGGTCCGTAACCCCAGACAGTCGTCACTGGCATACCCGCAGGCAGAATCTGCTGCTGGAACTGGGTCATAGCGATTTCGTAATAGTCAATCGGCTTGCCACCCGGTGAGATGATTGTCCCCACTTGGGGCATTGCCGGAGGGATGAGCAGCGGGGTTTGATACTTGAGAACGTCACCGGGATCCAGCGTGCCCCCGGGAATTTGGGCAAGGAGCTGCACGCCCTTACTGCCGCGAAGGAATAGTCCAACCCCGCCCATAGCCATGATCTTAAGAAAGTATCTTCTGGATGACATTTCTCCACCTCTTGGACGAGTCGTGCTTGGGTGGCTCGCACGAAATTAGCTTGCTCCAGGCGGAGAAACTCGACTAAGGACGCCCGGAATTCCCGCTCACCAGCGTGGACCGCTTGACAACCCCCTTGAGCGGAAGTTGTTAAGGTTTACCTGTTTCAGACGGGACAATGCTGCGGATGAGCACTGACCACGGCCGGGCCGCAAATCACAACAACCACGCGCCGCGACGGAAGGGAGAGAGAACTTCGCTTTCAGCAAGAGGTCTTCTGAACTACGTACGTCCGTTCAACTCTGAGAAACTATTCTGGGCACACCTACCGCAGTGGCGCGAAGCTATCTAGCGAACCTGAGAAACGCAACGAACACCTGGCTGCCATCTGTTGAAGAAATCCTGGGGCCCGCGATGGCGCTTGTTCCGGAAGATGCGACTTGCTGCTGCTGGCTGGTTGTGGGCTCAGGTGTTTTTCTTATGACATCAATCCCATTTGGGAATTAGCCTAGAGTGCGCCGTCTGCAAGGTCTTGCAACTCTGGTGCATACGGCACCGAGCTTTCGTGTGCCATGAACGAGGAGAAATCGCTGCCCGCTAAAGTGCCTGTTTCTTCCCGAATTAGAAAGCCGTCCTATGCGGTGAAAACCCACCCAGAAAAGATGAAAAAACTGGGCAGATGTGGGGTATCCGTGCGACGAAGCAAATATTTCGAGGGTTAAGTAGCAAAGCAGACCTCCGCTTCGCTCGTCATAACACATGTAGGATTAATGCCCGGTACGCTGCATGAGCGTCCATGCCGGTTTCCCGGACGGACCCACATCTGCCAAACCCGGGCAGATGTGGGGCACCAATTCGACTTTGATTCTTGGGTGGGCCGCCTGTCCAGCTTGCCCTGTCCCGTTCCCCACACCGGAGGCGGGGAACGGGAACGGATGACGGGAGACGGTTTCAGGCGCCGGCCGCTTTGCCCCCGCCGAAGGCATACTGCAGCACGAGTTTGAGACCGTCCACGCCGCGCACTTCGTTGTCAAACAGGGGGATGACGGCACGCACGCTGCCGTCGAAGTCGCGCCAGATTTCTTCCATGTACGCATCCTGCATGGCCACACGGTTGCGCACGAATTCGGGCGACTCCGGCTTCACCTGGTCTTTTTGGATGAGCATGTTCACCAGGACCCCGCCCACGGGAATGCCGAACTCGTGGAACCAATTGATGAAGCGCTTGATGACGGCGATGGGCAGCGCTTCCGGCAAGGTGACGAAGAAGAAGGCGGTCTTCTGATCGTCGGTAAGCAACTCGCGCGCGTGTCCGATGCGGTCGCGGAATGCAACCAGGTATTCCATCAGCGGATCTTCTTCCTTCTTCTTGGTAAAGGAGAGAAGCTCGCGCAGCGACTGCGCTTCCTCACGCGACTTGAGCATCTTGTTGACCCAGAGGGAGTACACCTTGCTCATGCCAAGCAAGCGTCGCGCGTTGGCGGTGGGCGCGGTGTCGAACACGTAAGCGTCGTACTCGTTCTTGAGCATCAGGTCCACCATATTTTCGAACATGGCAGATTCCTCGAACGCCGGGTTCATGGTGGCGCTCTCGACGAATGCGTCCGCCTGGGTGGAGATTTCGGCGAACTTCAGGAACCAGCGGATTTTCTGCTTGATGTCCTGCTTGGAGCGCTCGATGGTTTCCTTGGTGTCAATCTCGTAAGCCCAAAGGTTCGGCACTCCATTCACCGGTGTGGCCCGGCCGTACACGTCCTGGTCGAGCAATCCGCTGAGGCTGTGGACGGGGTTGGTGGACGCCAGCATGGTGCGCTTGCCCTGCTGCGCCAGGTGGACGGCAGTGACACCCGCCATCACGGTCTTGCCGACGCCGCCCTTGCCGCCGAAGAAGGTGAACTTCAGGTTCGGATGCGCCACAATATAGTCGCTGAAAGAGTGTGTGATTTCGCCCATAGCGTCCCTCACAGCTTCCCGTTGCCGCCGTACATCAGGCCGGCCAACTTTTCGATCATCTTCAGTCCAGTAACGTCGCGCTCCAACTCCGGCACGTAGCCAACCACCTGGTTGCCGAAACGGCGGGCGACTTCGTCCAGGTAGCGTCCCTGCATTTTGAGCCGGTTCTGCAGATAGGCGGGGACCTCCTGCTGGAGCAGTTCCTTAGGCAGCACGCGGTTCACGACGTAGCCGGCAATGGGCACGTCGAACTTCGCAAATAGCTGCGCTGCCTTTTCGGTGTCGAGGATGATCATCTCTTCCGGCACTACCACGAAGAAGAACGCGGTCTTCTGCTTGTCGGTGAGGATGCTGGAAGACTGGTTGATGCGCGTCTTGATGTACTGCAACTCGCTGAGGATGTGGTCTTCTTCCGTGGTCTTCTGGCTCTTGATGCGCGCCACCATTTCTTCGTGCTCGCGCATTTCCTCGCGCAGCTTGGTGATGCGGTTGATCCACTCGTCGTAGACCTTGGCCATGGACAGGTAGTAGAGCGCGTGTCCCAGCGGCACTAGGTCGTAGATGTAGTAGTCGTAGTCGCCCTTGACGACGATGTCGACGACCGCATCGAAGATCGCCGATTCCTCCATGGCCGGCTCCGCCGAGGCGGACTGGATGTAGCTTTCAATCTCGTCCGGCACCTTGTCGAAACCGTACATGTCGAGGATCTTCTTGCGGATTTCCTGCTGGTATTCCTTGATGTGGGAGTCGGCGTCAATCTCCTGGGCGTAGAGGTTGTCCATCACTTTGACCGCGCCCTTGCCGAAGATGTCCTGCTGAAAGATGTCACTGAGGGACGCCTGCGGGTCCACGGAAAATACGAGTACCCTGTGACCCTGTTGCGCCAGCCAGAAGGCTGTAGCGGCGGAAAACGTGGTTTTGCCAAGACCGCCCTTACCGCCAAACATGATGTAACGCCGTTCTCTGTTCCGCTCGAAAGTTTCTTTGAGAGACATGGTCTCCTCGTTTGTTCCGGGTTATGACTTCAGGAAAAATCGGTTATGCGGCTGAAGCCGCGCCTTTTCAAAGATCCCTTTATGAAACATGCTCTAGAACATGGCGTCGGACACGTCCTTCTCCCGAAGCATGCGCCGCTTCCACGTGGAGATGTTCGGGACCACGTATGGCAGCAGCCGCAGGGAGTAATAGGGCGGCAGAATGGGCACGCCGATCAGGTCACCCATGGTAATCAGGATGAACAGGTGCTCCATACTGGCCCGCGTGCGGATGGCATAGCGCGACATGTCGTGCGCGCCCATGCCGTAGGCGACCTCTTTGAATTTGGTCAAAAAACCTTTCTTTTTGGGTTCGTCCTTTTCGTTCGCCATTGGTTCCTCCCCTTACCTGATCTGGAAATCGGCAAACCGGGTAATCGGGTAATTTGAAAAGCGGCTCCTACCCTGTAAGTAGGCATAACAACGCTTCACATCATCAGATCGCCCGATCACCCGATCACCCGATCCCTACACTCCGTGCAAGTGAAACTCTTCGCCGTCGCTGAACTCACGCTCGCGAGCGACGCGCTTCTTCCAGCTTGTCACGCCCGGGACCACATACGGCAGCAAGCGGAGCGAGTACAGCGGTGGAATGACCGGCAAGCCCAGCATGTCACCGAAAGTGATGGCCATGAACACGGTTTCGAGTTCGGCGCGCATTTCCAACGCGTGCTGCTCGAATTCGTACCCGGTCATGCCATAAAGGAAATCCCGGATTTTCCGGCTGAATCCCTGCGCTTCCGATTGCCCGCCTTTGCCCTGCTGGGGCGAGTTGACCGGCTGTGCCATAATCACCGTCTTGCGGTCACCGCCGCTGCCCACGAACGGGCTTGCCGGGGACCCCGAGATGCTGCCCATGCCCAATGTCCTAAGCGTGTCGCTCGTGGTATTGCTGGTGCTTCTGATCGTCGGCTGGTTTGCCGCCGGCACTCAATTCAACGTTCGTCGCGGGCACAAAACCCTCGAGTGGCTGCAACCGGGACTGAAATTGCTGGGTGAGAAAACAACCCTGCGCTGGCTGGGCTCCTCGGTTGTTGAATTGAAAATCGCTAATGCCCGCGAACCATTTCGCCGCTGCGACGTGCTGATTGTGCTGGAGCCTCGTGACGTCTCCTTTCTATGGCTGCTCGCGCGCCTGCGGAACCGCCGCGACCTGCTCATCCTGCGTGGGGCGCTGCACCACAGTCCACGAGCCGAGTTCGAGGTTTTCGACCCGCAATCGTGGAGCGCTCAGGGTCTGGAAGCGCGCCTGCAACACCGCAACTGGGACCCTGTCACCGTAGCACCCCCACTTGTATCCTACGCTGCAGGCGGCGCGCCGGGTAGCGAGATCGCCGAGTTGACCTCACTGCCGGGCCTGGTTCGCCTAGCCCTGCGCCGTACGGAGCCACACTTTGAGCTCCATTGCCGGCTGCGGGACATTCAGGCGCAGTC
The DNA here is from genome assembly GCA_041946765.1 of Terriglobales bacterium. GTDB lineage: Bacteria > Acidobacteriota > Terriglobia > Terriglobales > Acidobacteriaceae > JBHGAZ01. Next base: position 17,222 of record JBHGAZ010000020.1, on the reverse strand, counting down.
CGCGCACGAGTTAATAGACAAGCTGCGCGCCGTAGTGCCCGCAGCCGCGCGCACCGCGCGCTCCTGACCTCTCGCCCGCGACCGCCTCCGAGAAGTTGGGGGCACGCCGGTGTTCGTCGTCCGTCATGCCCCTGTGCCCTGGAGGAGGAAGGAGCAAAATCAGTCCCCGGCAGCAGCAACCGGTTTGCCCAGCGCCGACAGTTCCGGTTTCATGCGCCGCCAAGCGCCGTACGCGTCGTATGCGATCAGGGCCGCTGCGATAAACAAGAGCGCCGCGACGATGATCATCGCCACCGCACCGATGGTATTAATCGGCTGGGCCGCGATGGTCGGATTCGACAGGATACTGGCGTACAGGTTGTATGCGGTCACTACTGTCGCTGCCATGGTGGTGAGGTACATGAACATCATGGGATACAGCGCATAGGCCGGGTTGCGACCGCTCTTCTTCAGCCACAGGCTGACAATGAGCATACTCAGCGCCGCCATCAACTGGTTCGAAGCGCCAAACAACTGCCACAAGTAAATCCAGGTTCCGCTCAGTACGAGCAGCAGCGTCAGACCCATGGCGATCATGGAGGCGATGTGAGGGTTCTTGAATCCAACCCACATATCTCCGAGCCATTCGCCGAGTGTCACGCGCATGACGCGGAAGACCAGTTGCACCACCGTCAGCACGATAATCACAAACACGCCGAAACCAAGGGCTGTGCCGTAGGGGACCGCAAGACCGCCGAAGGTGACGATGTTCAGCAGCTTGCCGACGCCGCCCGCGAAAGCGCCCGCGCCCGCGCCACCCGCAATCGAGATGGCGATGAGCGAGAGCAGGGCCAGGGCGTTCTCGGTGAACATGGCGCCGCCGCCCACCGGCAATGCGTCCGTCTCATACTCAAGCTGACGCGCGGTACCGATGGAGCCCACCAGCGAGTGCCATCCGGAAATGGCGCCGCAGGCGATGGTCACAAACAGCATCGGCCAGATCGGCTGGATAGCAGGGGCATGCTGGATAAAATTGCCGGCAGCGTCCTTCAATTGGATCACCGGCATCCAGGAGACGAACACCTTGCTTTGGAAGGTGACCGCCTTCATAACTTCCGCATTCCCCAGCAGGCCCCAGACAGCGCCGACGACAGCTCCGATGGCCGAAAGCGCTATGGTCAGGAACGTGACCCAGAACCCGATGTAGTTGACGGGCTGGGCGAAGCGCCAGATGGGCAATACCGTCCCCAGATAGGAAAAGGCAAAGACAAACAAGCACCAGAAGATGAATGACGGCAGCATCTTGATGGCGCCGGCCTGTACGTACTTGGGTACGACTTTGCCTTCAGCGTTGAAGGTGGTGGCGGCCAGCCGAGGATCGGACTTGGTCGGATCGATTACTGTATAGAGCGCCTTCTGGCGGGAAATGTTGTTGATGGCATTGCCAAAGCGCTCCACCGCAGAATTGACAGGACCGGCGAAGACCAGCGCCGCCGCGGGCTTGCCGTCCGGGGTAACGCCTTTCGTCGGGTTCAGACCTTTGGCACCGATGGCGATGGAGCCCAGCGTGACCACCACCGCAATCAGGGTGACCAGCGTCAGGTTCATCTTCCAGCGATACAGCATCTGTCCGGCCAGCAACCCCATGATCGCCAGCATGACAATACCGAAGGGAACATCGGCTCGCGGATCAAAAATACCTGCCAGGATTCCTACAAAGGCCCCCGCAAGCAGCAGCAGGTAGAAAAAGATGAACACGAACAGGATCATCCGCGCGCGGGGCGCGACCAGCCGATGTGCAATAGCGGAGAGGGAATTGCCTTCATTGCGTACCGACACCATGATGGCGGAGTAGTCGCTGGCCCAGCCTACGAACACTACTCCGATGGTCAGCCACAGCAGTGACGGCATCCACCCCCACAGGCCGACGGCGGCAATCGGGCCTACAATCGGTCCCGCCGCGGCGATTGATTTGAAGTGATAGCCATACAGGATGTTACGGTTGGTGGGCATAAAGTCCACGCCGTCCATGTACAAGCGGGCTGGGGTGGCTTTTTTCGTGTCGGGCTGGATAATGTCCCGGTCAATCTTCTTGGCATACAAGTTGTATGCGAGGGAGATCATGACCGCGCCGAGCACGGTGATGACGGCCGAGTTCATGGGCCGTCCGGAAAAAGCATATCCACCAGCTACCAGTATGGGAATCAACACAAGAAGGAGAATGCTAACCCGGATATTCATATCGAGCTCCCATGCGTGGAATCAGTGCCACCCACAGTTATGAGTCGACTACGCGGTCCGGACCTCCGCGGACGCGGAGTGCTTCTGTCGTACGGCAGGTTCGGCCCCCCGGTGGCGAACCGGGCCCGCTCTCGCCATTTGACGAGAGCAGATTATCTTACCCCCCGTGTCAAACCATTGCGGTGCCCGATGATGCTGAGCGTCTGTGATGGGGCTCACAAGTGCTAGTACCACCGGCCATCTACTGCCGCGCCTGAAGACAGCCCCTGAACCCGCGCAGTCACTTCCAGCCGGGGTTTACGTAGCCTATTTTCGAAGTAGAAATTCTGGGAGTTCTGCGATTGAAGGTTGCGGTGGGCACAATCCGGGCCCTCCGGCAGATGCCGTTCGCCAATGTGGTCCGACAGTTACTGGTTCCTGATGGCCTGCTGGTGGGCATAGCTCTGGTGGCAGTGAACTGGCGGATTGTGGCTCTACCCGTCCCCCGAACTGCCGACTTCATCGCGCTGACAATCTGCGCCGGGGGCGCTCTGCTGGCCTGGCGTTTCCGCGCACCGCGCCTGCTGCTTGGGTTGCTCCTGATTGCGATGTCCACTCATTCGCTGGCGTCGTCCGCTTCGGCCGACCTCCGGCCCGCGGGAATTGGGGGAACGCTTGCCAGCGCCATTTCCCTGCTCTTACCGCTGAATTTTGTGCTGTTACTCGTCGTTGACGATGACACTTTTGACCTGGAGACGTTTGGCTGGTGGGCTGGGGTCGTGCTGGTGCAGGCGTTTGCAGTAGCTATCCTCTGCCGTCCGGAAAATCGCGACTTGCTGGATTGGTTGTGGCAGCCAATTTTTACGGACGCCGCGATAGGCAGAGTTCCGCAACTCGGATCGGCAGCCTTTCTGGTCGCCGTCCTGCTGTTGCTGAGCAACCTGCTGTGTACGCCTAGACCTGCGAATAGCGGCCTCTTCTGGTCTTGCTGCGCCAGCTTTCTGGCTTTGAATGCAAGCTCGACCCAGGCCTTGATGGTGTATTTCGTCACCGCAGCGGTGGTAATGGTAGTGGCGGTGGTGGAGGCATCGTACTGCATGGCATACCACGACGAACTGACGGGGCTGCCCGGGCGACGTGCTTTCAATGACGCGGTCTCGTTGCTGTCAGGCGAGTATTCCATTGCCATGGTGGACGTAGATCACTTTAAGAAGTTCAACGACACTTTCGGACACGACGTCGGTGACCAGGTATTGCGCATGGTGGCCAGCAGGCTTGCCAATGCTGGCGGTGGAGGAAAGGCGTTTCGCTGCGGCGGCGAAGAGTTCGCCGTGATCTTTCGTCACACTGGCGCTGCCGAAGCGATGGAGCATGCGGAAGGACTGCGCCGCCGGATCGAGGAATCTACTTTCGTGGTGCGCGGTCCCGACCGCAGCCGGCGTGAGCGTCCGGAACGCCGGTCGCATTTCAATAAACACCGCGTGCGCGGCGCGGCGGTCTGGACGGCTGTGACTGTCAGCATTGGTGTAGCGGAATTGGGACAGGACGACATCACCGTCCAGGACGTTATCCGCTCCGCCGACCGGGCGCTGTATCGAGCCAAAGAACTGGGCCGCAACCGCGTGGAATTGTGGTCACCACGGCCGTCTCGGTCGAATGCACGATTGGCGGCGAGTACCTAGGTTTCAAAGTTTCAGAAGTTTCGACCTGTGGTGCCGACGAGGACGCCAGCGCTACCACTTCCCATTTCATCCCGGGAATCCTGATCGCAAAATTTCCCGTCCCTGACCCGTTTTTGTAACGGTGCGGCAGTAGCATGCGTTTGTTCCGGTACGGAGACTGGAGGAAACGCTGCTGTGAAATCCAAGCGTAAGTTAAGTTTCAGGGTGGCAGCGGCCGCTCGCGCGGCCCTCTGGGTGGCGCTGCTGGTGGGAGCGCCGGGTTCGATCGGCAGTCTTCAGGCGCAGTCACCGCCCGTGGTGCGCGCGGAAATTGCGTCTGCTTCCGCGAGCGCGCCGGGTGCCGGAGACGTCAGAGTGTCCGGCGCGCAACCGGTCGCGTTGACGCTGCAGCAGGCGGTGCAGATCGCGCTGGAGAAGAATCCGCTGCGGAAGGCGGCGCTGGCCGAACAGAAGGCCGCTGCTGCCGATGTGCGCGAGGCGCGGTCAGGATTCCTGCCGCACATCAGGTTCACAGAAACAGCCACAGACGGCAACGATCCTGTGTACGCCTTCGGCACCCGCTTGCGCCAGGGCCGGTTCCGGGAATTTGATTTCGGACTGGACCGGCTCAACCATCCAGACCCAATCGGCAACTTTAGTACGCGCTTTGGCGGCGAGTGGAACCTGTTCGACTCGTTCGCGACCTGGGCCAAGGTCCGCCGTGCGAACCGTATGCGCGACGCCGCTAGCCAGCACCTGGCCAGAAGCGATCAGGAGACGATCTTTCGTGCGATCACGGCCTACTACGGCCTGCTGCTAGCACACAAGCAACTGCAACTGGCGCAAGACACAGTCAAGACATCCGGGGCGATCCTGAAGAGCACCAAGGCCCGTTACGATGCGGGGTTGGTCGTCGAGTCTGACTACCTCTCGTCGGAAGTGAACGACGCCACGCGCCGGCAGGAACTGATACGCGCAACAAACAACCTGTCGTTGGCGCAGGCGCAGTTAACGAACGCTCTTGGGATTCCTGCCGACATCGCCTACGAGCCCACCGAAGTGCTGGCCGAGCGTAGCCTTCCCCAGGTTCCGCTGGAACAGGCGGAAAAAGACGCCATCGAGAATCGTCCTGACCTGAAGCAAGTTCAGTTGCAGGAAGCCGCCCAGAGCGAGGGCGTCACCATTGCGCGCGCGACCTTCGGCCCCCGTATCAACGCATTCGGCTCCTGGGGAGCGGAAAATCCTAACTTCTTCGGCGGCGGCGGAAAGAATTGGATGGCAGGACTGGAACTTCAGCTCGACCTGTTCACCGGCGGCGCGAAGTCCGCGCAGTTGGCGCGCGAACAAGCGCTCCAGGAGCGGATCGCGGCGATGCGGGAGGCGGCCGTCAACAACGTGCGTCTGGACGTCCGCCGCGCCTGGTATGACGCCGACGCCTCACGGCGGCAACTGGAAGTAGCGCGCGCGTCCATTGCGCAATCGGAAGAGACGCTGCGCATCAGCCATAACCGTTACGGCGCTGGGCTTACGACTATCACGGAACTGCTGCGCTCTGAGGAAGCCGCCCGCCGAAGCCGCACTGACTACTGGCAGGCCGTCTACAACTACCAGACCGCGTTTGCAAATCTGCAACTCGCCATGGGTACGCTGAACGCCCAGTCGCCGGTGGTGTCGCAATGAGAAAGACGGACTCCCGCATGCCGAAGCTCTTTGTTGTCATTCTCGTAGCCGCAGTTGCAGCCGGGCTGGGATCGTGCACCTCGGAGAAAAAAGAGGCTGCGCCCGTACCGGAAGTGGTTCGCAATCTGGCGGTCCTCGATGTTCAGCGAGCTACGGTTCCCGACGTGATTGAAGCGCCCGGGACGGTGCACGCTTCGCAAAGCGCGCAGATTGCGGCGCAGATTATGGGAAATGTCATCGCGATCAACGTGCGCGAAGGTGACCACGTGAAACGCGGACAGATGCTCGCTGTCCTCGATGACGCTCAGCCGCGCGCCGCAGTGGACCACGCCAGCGCTGCCGTCAATGCCGCTAATCATGAAGCTGCTGCCGCCGAAGCCGACTACACATTGGCTTCCGCTACTCTGAAGCGCTACCAGGACCTGTTCGAAAAGAAATCCGTCAGTCCGCAGGAATTCGACGAAGTGAAGGCCCGCTACCAGGCTGCCAGTGCGCGTCAGGAGATGGCGCGCGCGGGGCAGTCGCAGGCGAAAGCGGCGCTGCTTCAGGCAAACACCACGCTGGGTTACACACGCATTCGCGCTCCGTTTGACGGTGTGGTGAGCGAGAAGAAAGTTGATCCCGGGGCGCTCGCCGCGCCGGGTATGCCGCTGCTGACCGTCGAAGGCGCAGGCCGCTTCCGGCTGGAAGCAACCGTGGACGAGACCAGCTTGCGATTTATCACCAGGAACTCCAGCGTTCCCGTCCGCATTGATGCGCTTGGCGAGGGGGAGTTGGCGGGCAAAGTCGTTCAGATCGTGCCTGCCGCCGATCCCGCCAGCCGCACGTTCGTGGTGAAAGTCGAACTCCCGGCCAATGCAGCGTTGCGCTCTGGCATGTTTGGGCGGGCGTACTTCAGCCGCGGAAAGCGCGAGTCCATTCTTGTTCCGCGCACCGTGGTGGTTGATCGCGGCCAACTGCAAGGGGTCTACACGCTTGGGCGGGACAAAGTGGCCAGCCTCCGTTACGTCACCCTCGGCAAGCCACAAGGCGAGCAGGTGGAAGTTCTCTCCGGTTTAGAGCCGGGAGACCGCGTGGTCGCGGCGCCGGATCAGCGTGATCTCAGTGGCAAACGGGTTGAGGTGCAATGATGCATAACCTCCGATTGGCGGGCACAATTGCGCACAGCTTTATTACGTCCAAGCTGACGCCGCTGGCCATCATGGCCGCGCTGCTGCTCGGGGTGTTCGCCATCTGGAAAACGCCCCGCGAAGAAGAGCCGCAGATCGTTGTCCCCATGCTCGACGTCATGGTGCAGATGCCGGGCGCGTCGGCGGAAGAAGTTGAGCAGCGCGTCAGCGTTCCCATGGAAAAGCTGCTGCGCGAGGTGCCGGGTGTCGAGTACCTGTACTCCATTTCGCGCCCGGGCATGAGCATGGTAATCGTGCGCTTCTACGTGGGCACGAAAGAAGAAGACGCGATCGTCAAGACGTATAACAAGCTTTATTCGAACTTCGATCGCATCCCGCCGGGCGTTTCCCAGCCGATCATCAAAGCTCGTTCCATTGATGACGTGCCGATTCTGGCTCTCACCCTTTGGGGCCAGAACTACGACGCTTACAAGCTGCGCCGCATTGCCGGCGAGTTGGAACACACGCTCAAGGAAGTGGACGATGTTTCCGAAACCAAGATCATAGGCGGATTGCCGCGCCAAGTGCGGGTGCTGCTGGACACGCACAAGCTGGCTGGCTATGGGCTGACGCCGACGGCAGTGGTCGGGCAGCTCCAAGGCTCGAATGTACGCTCCATTACCGGCAGCTTTGCCCGGGACAATCGTGAATTCCAGGTCGAAGCGGGGCGCTTTTTCTCCAACCCGCAAGATCTCCAGCAGGTCGTAGTGGGCGTGCACAGGGCCCGGCCGGTCTACTTGCGCGACGTTGCCGACAGCATCCAGGACGGTCCCGCTGAACCGGACGACTACGTGCTCTACGCCAACGCGAAAGGCGCAGGCGCAAATGCGCCGGCGGGCGATTATCCGGCCGTCACGATCACGTTGGCTAAGCGCAAAGCGACGAACGCTACGGTGATCGCCGAGCGTGTCCTGAAAAAAGTGAATGAGCTTCGCGGATACCTGCTGCCGTCCGATTTGCAAGTCACTGTTACTCGCAACTACGGCGAAACCGCGAAAGACAAATCGAACGAGTTGCTCAAGCACCTGCTGATCGCGACGCTGTCGGTGACGCTGCTGATCGCGCTGGCGCTGGGATGGCGCGAATCCGGGGTAGTGCTGGTGGCCATTCCGGTCACCCTGGCGCTGACGCTGTTTATCTTTTATTTCTTCGGCTACACGCTGAACCGCGTGACGCTCTTCGCGCTGATCTTCTCCATCGGCATCCTGGTGGACGACGCTATCGTCGTGGTGGAGAACATTGTGCGCCATTTCCGGCTGCCGGAAAATCGCGGACGCCATCTGGCGGACGTCGCCGTGGAGGCGGTGGACGAGGTCGGCAATCCCACCATCCTAGCGACCTTCACCGTGATTGCCGCCATTCTGCCGATGGCGTTCGTGCGCGGTCTGATGGGGCCGTACATGCGGCCTATCCCCGTGGGCGCTTCGGCGGCGATGCTGTTCTCTCTAATCGTCGCATTTGTAGTGTCGCCATGGGCCGCCCTGCGCCTGCTGCGCCACTATGCAACTACCAATGGAAATCACGCGCACGAAGCCGAAGGATGGACCACGAAGCTTTACCGCCGGGTGATGATGCCGCTGCTGCTGCAAACCCGGAAGCGGATGATGTTTCTCGCGGGCGTTATCGTCCTGCTGCTGGCCGCCTGCGCGCTGGTCCCGCTGAAGCTGGTACACGTGAAAATGCTCCCGTTCGACAACAAGAGCGAGTTCCAGGTGATCGTGGACATGCCCGACGGAACAACGCTGGAGCAGACGACTCGCGTGACGCAGGCCCTGGGCCGCTATCTTTCGCAACAGCCCGAGGTGCTGAATTACCAGATCTATGCGGGAACTTCGGGCCCGTACAACTTCAATGGCCTGGTACGTCATTACTTCCTGCGGCAGCAGCCGAACCAGGCAGACATCCAGGTGAACCTGCTGTCGCGGCATGAGCGCAAGGCGCAGAGCCATGAGATCGCGCGACGGCTGCGTCCGGGGCTGGTGAAGGTGGCGCAGCAGTATGGCGCGCGCATTAAGGTGGCAGAAGTCCCGCCTGGCCCGCCCGTATTGCAAACGCTGGTGGCCGAAGTCTATGGACCCGACCACAAGGCGCGTGTGGAACTGGCGCAACGGATCAAGCAGATTTTTCAGAATACGCCGGGCGTGGTTGACGTGGACTGGTACGTGGAAGATCCGCAAACCAAATATGACCTCAAGGTGGACCTCGACAAAGCCGCGCTGCTCGGGGTCTCCGCAGCCGACGTAACTCGCACCATGCAGATTGCGCTGCATGGCGCAGAAGCCGGGTTGTTGCACCTGCCGGAAGCGCGCGAAGACGTGCCGATCGAAGTGCGCCTCAGCCGCGCCGATCGCAGCAGCATTGACCAGCTCCGCGATTTGAAAATGCCTACCGCGGCGGGCGGGCAAATATCTCTGCGCGAAGTAACGGACACGACCCAGACCACCATTGACCAAAGTCGTTACCGCAAGAACATGCAGGAGGTGGTGTACGTCACCGGCGATGTTGCCGGCGAGGAAGAGTCGCCTGTGTACGCGATTGAAAAGATGAACCGCGCCATCGAGCAGTTGAAGGGCCCCGATGGTTATGGAATCAAGATCTATAACGCCGTCCAACCGGAGAGCACCAAGCATTTCTCTATGAAGTGGGACGGCGAGTGGCACATCACTATCGAAGTGTTCCGCGACCTGGGGTTGGCGTTCGCGGCCGTGCTGGTATTGATCTACGTGCTGGTAGTGGGCTGGTTCGGGTCGTTTAAGACGCCGTTGGTGATCATGGCTCCTATCCCGCTGACGCTGGTCGGCATCCTGCCGGCGCATGCCGCCATGGGCGCGTTCTTCACTGCCACATCCATGATCGGCTTCATTGCCGGCGCGGGAATCATCGTGCGCAATTCGATCATTCTGGTGGACTTCATCGAGCTGCGCCGGCAACAGGGCATGCCGCTGGAAGAAGCAGTGGTGGATGCGGGCGCGGTGCGCTTCCGTCCCATGCTGCTGACGGCGGCGGCGGTGGTGGTGGGCGCCAGCGTGATCCTGTTTGACCCGATCTTCCAGGGTTTGGCGATTTCATTGATGGCGGGCGAAGTGGCGTCAACCGTGCTTTCGCGTATGGCGGTACCCGTCCTTTATTACATGGTTGAAAAACATTCCCTCAAGAAAACTACCGGAACACCCGCGCAAATGCAGGAGGCACATATATGAGGGTCGAACGCGGACTTCGCCTGATGGCTGGAACATTCATTCTGGTTTCTATGGCGCTGGCGCATTACGTTTCGGAGTACTGGTATCTGCTAACGGCTTTCGTAGGCCTTAACTTGTTTCAGTCAGGTATCACGAACTGGTGCCCTGCAATGGTGATTTTGCGAAAGCTCGGATTGCGCGACGAGTCGCACATCGCGAAATCGCTGAGGACAGATTCGACATCAGCAGCGGGACGATAAGGCGGGCGGCGCACGCAACGTCACGTGAGTGCCGCCCAACGGGATACTCAGAGCGACGGGCTTACGATGCCGAAGCCGGCTTCAAGCGCGCCAGGCCCGCCCACATTTTCCTCTTTACAGGCGAAGGCACTTCATTCACCACCAGGGGCCGGCCGGTCACCACAGACGCAAGATTCCCGAAAGATTGTGATATCGGCAAGGTTTTATTGAGCACCACCGGGAAACCGTGCTCGATGGAATTGGCAACAGGCTGATAACAATTCGGTATGCGGGAGACAATTCTGCTCCCCACCGTGCGTTCCAGTTCAGCCTCATCGAAGCCGGGTATGTTGCGCTGGCGATTGAGGACGAGCTGGATTTTCCCATTCACCGGCCCTCCCAAGTAAGTGCAAACTTTCCGCGCGTTCCAGATGGAAGCGATTTCGGGTTGCAGTACCAGCAAGATCTTCTCTGACGCGCCGGCCAGCACAGGAATTGTCGGGTCCAACCGCGAAGATGCGTCTACAACCACGTACTGGTATTGCAGCAGCAGTACATCCAATAGCCTTGCCATGTCCTCCGGTCCAGCCGGGAACGGTGCTTCCGCACCGGCCAGCAGGTCTAAGCCACCGTGGCACGGCAATACGAAACTCCTCAACAGGCAGGCGTCGAGCCGGTCCAGGTTTTCCAATGCGTCCGCGACAGTGAATTGCGGCCGCACGTTCAGGTGCAGCGCTGAGTTGCCGGGGACCGCAAGATCAACCAGCAGCACCTTGTCACCTGAGGCCAGCAGCACTCCCAGATTTACCGCAACGGTAGTGGCGCCGCTTCCGCCTTTGGCGTTCACCACGGCCAGCGCCTTGCCTCGGGCGCAGTCCTCCGGAAGCAACCGCCGAAATGCCTCCCGCAGCGCTGCCGATGTTACCGGGCGCTGAAGAAATTCCCGCGCGCCCGCGCGCATGGCCTGAATAATGACTGTAGGATTTGCATAATCACCAATTGCCACGATCGGCTTGTGCGGAACTTCGCAAGAAAGAAGCTCGATAGCGCGGAATGCCTGCTCGTTCTTTTCACCGGTTATTTCGACGATGAATAGCGCGGTCTCAGGCGCTGCCAACTCGTCCAAGCTGCCACTGGCAGCAAGCTGTACGAAGGACCGCCGACAAGCGCATTCGGCGATTCCCGTTGCCTGGACTTGCGCCTCGATGTGGCGTTGCTGAGCGTCAGACTCTGCCAGCACTGTTATCCGTGTCGCCATCCTGAGCCTCCTCCTTGCATTGGACGCCTGCTGGCGCCATCCGCCCAGATTACGAAGGTCACAGTTTGCAAAGTCCTGCTCCATGGTGGGAATGGAATCATTGCCTTCGTCGCAGCGCCACGGCCAGTTCCGGGCTTCGAGACGCGCTACCTGGGCTGCCCGCTTCGGGAGGGGAGGACTGCAAGTTGTTTCCTGAGCTCCGCATCACGACACCGCCCGCTTCGCCAGCGCCAGCGGCGCCTCTCCGAACATACTTTGCAATGACCGGATCAGGTCCAGCAGTTCAAAAGGCTTGGTGAGCAGGCGGACGTTTGTGTCCTGCGCGAACCGGTGGGCCTTTCCTTCTTCGAAATTGGCAAAAGTCATCAGCAAGCGGGCGGCTGCTGCCGGGCAGTTCTGCTGCACCCAGCGGTACAGATCCATGCCATCCCAGGTCCCCGGGCCGGCAGCTTCCAGCACCACGGCCGCGAACTGCTCTTGCGATAAAAGTTTGCGTGCTTCCTCCACGTAGCTGGCGGTCACTACCTCCGCCCCCGCCCATCGCAGGGTTTCCGCAAGCAACAGCCGCGTCGGGCGGTCGGGGTCAGCGACCAGAATGCGTCCCGCCAGCAAGTGCACGTGCGGGCTGCGAATGCTAGTCCGTTTTGCAACCGTGATGGCGGAATCGGCTATGACGGGAAGATTGATGGTAAACACCGCGCCGCCTGCCGGGTCGTTGCGAGGGATGATTTCGCCTTTGTGTTCCTGGATGATGCCATGACAAATGCTGAGTCCCAGGCCGGTTCCCTTTCCCACCGGCTTGGTCGTATAGAACGGGTCGAAAATGTGCTTGATATCGGCGATCCCGGCGCCGCTATCGTGGAACTCGATCGTGAGGTGAGTGTTTTCCAGAAATAACCTGACCTTGATGGTCCCGCTCTTGCCGGTGGACAGGATGGAGTCAACCGCGTTGTTCACTATGTTCAGAAACACCTGTTCCAGTTCAATGGCATTGCCCATCACCAGCGGGAGTGGAAATTCAATTTCGGTCTCCAGACGTATGTTTTTGATCTTCAGTTCGTATTCGCGCAAGGCAAGCGTGTTTTCCAGCACCCGGGGAACGCTGACTTCCGTCTTCTGCGCCTTGTTCTGCCGCGAAAAGGAGAGCAGGTTCTGGATGATCTTCTGCATGCGTACGCTCTGGGCATGAATCTTCTCGAGGTACGCAAGCACCGACTCATCAGGTTTCTGGTCTTTCAGCAGTTCGATGTAGCCCATGATTGCGGTCAAAGGATTGTTAAGCTCGTGTGCCACGCCTGCTGTGAGCTGGCCGACACTGGCCATCTTTTCGCTTTGCAGCAGTTGCTCCTGCGCCAGACGCAGGTTCTCGTAGGCCCGGCTATTCTCGTTGTAGAGCCGCACCTGATCGATGGCTACAGCCAACTGGCGGCAGACGGAGCCCAGCAGCACCTCGTCTTCGGTGGTGAAATCATGATCATCGCGGGTGGCGATTTCCAGGATGCCAAGCACTTTCTCCTTGCTCCATAACACTCCCCAGCGCCAATGCTTCATCCCTTCCGCCTTCAAAGGAGCCTTGGCAATGGCCGGAAGCGCAGGATAGCGCTGCTCACTGATTAACTGAGCGGCGCTTTCGTGCAGTGCTGTCCAGAAGTCGGAGGCAAGCCGCATCTGTGCCGGGGCAGGAGTGAAGTATCCCATCTCCGCCTGCAGGGTCAGCAGGTTGCGAGCGTCGTAGAGATAAACCGCTCCCACGTCGAACACCAGCAGCTTGGAGAGCTGGCACAGAGTCTCCCGGCAGATGGTCTCGATGTCGAAGGAGTGGTCGGCCACCTGGGAAATATTGTTGAGGACGTTTAACTCACCGCTGCGGCGCTGCAGTTCCTGCTTGGCCAGCTTCCCTTCAGTGATGTCGAGCAGGAACCCTTGAAAGCTCACATTGCCCGCGCTGTCGCGAACGGCGAAGCTGGTTTCCAATAGGATCACCTGCGACCCGTCTTTCTTCTTCAGCAGGATCTCGAAGCCGCGCACGCAACCGTTCTCATGCAGCTCGGAGAGCAACTCGAGACGCTGGTGCGGGTCCACATAGTGCTTGCGCACGTCAATGGCTATCAGCTCCGCGGCGGAATCGTAGCCCAGCATGCGTACCAGCGCTTCATTGCAATCGAGCAGGCGGCCGTCAGGTGTAGACACGAAGGCGCCTTCGTGCGCGTGCTCGAATAAACGCCGGTAGGAAATCTGCCGCTCTGCCGAGGAGCAATCGAATTGCTCCAGGTGCTGCAGCCAGCGCGAAAGTATCTGCCGGTCCACGATTCTGGGGAAATCCAGGAATTCCACTCCCGCTCGGCCACGCTTGTCTGCCCATACCACGCGCCCTGCCGCCGTGAACTCCGACTCTCCGCCGGGCAGCCTGAAGTGGACTTCAATGCAGGTGTTAACTCGCGCCGGAACCGACATCTCCACCGCCATGCCGCCTTCACTCAGGTTGGCCACGATGCCAGTGACCGCCCTTCCGCAGTCCGTCGAAACCGAAACCACGAGTTGCATCGGCATGCGCGGGAAGGCGCGTTGCCTGCGGGAATGCTCCTCCTGCCCCGACACAACTTCAGGCAAGGCCACCGGCCAGAGACTCGGCATCTCCACCCCCGGCGCCGGCAACGGCCGGAGGCTGGTCGTCAAGGCTCGCAGCAGGCTGTTCAGCAGCGATTTGAGTTTTCTGGTCATAGCATCACCAATCCAGATATCTTTGCGCATCCGCATCTCTCTATTTGTCATGCTGCCCAGAGGGCAGCGTCATAGCTGCTGAGAACCCTGTCGGTAATCTCTTCGAGCTGCTCAAAGGCCAGCTTTGCCCGGTTCCGGCTTATGCACCGCTCGGGAATACTCGCGGCCTGGCCGTCCCGCCGCTCAATTTCCGCCGAAAGCCCTTGCTCCTGGCCGTGGCAGCGCCGATGAGACTGCACCAGCCGCATCTGACAGGACTCCTGTCGTGCATGATCCGAGCAGCCGTGATTGCGAGATGCACCAGGCCTATGCCGTAGCTCTTTCCTTTCTAAAATTGCGAATACCAGTTTTGTGATTAACTCTTGCTTCACGGCCCACCTCCTCTTGTCCGGTCCGGTATCACTCACCACCAGACATAAGACATGCTAGGCTGGCTTCGTTTGCGACTTGTCAAATCAGAGCAAACAAATGTCAATAATCTTTAACAATTGAAAAGTCGCGGGGGATGGCAGGCGTTCGCCGCCACCCTGCGCGGCGGACAGTACGAATCCCTGCACGGCTGCGAAGAAGTCGAACATACTGCGGACTGGGCGTTCCGGGTCCGGGTCCGCGACTTTTCACAATCTCGAATTGAGGCAGGGATCCGACGGCTCAGAAGCGACGCTTGTGGTGGACGTGTAGATGGAGTTACATACCGGAGGCCAGAGTGCTACCGCAGAAGGTGTATCTCCCGACAGTCACTTGGTTGTGTCATGACGAGGATGAAAGTGGCAGCCGGTCGTGATTGGCCCCCCAGCGTGGCGTTATTCCGAGCGACCAGAGGCCCGCTTTTGGCCGAAGGGAGTCGAGGAATCTGCGTTTCTGTCCACAAAAGTCAAATGCAGATGCCTCGACTCCCGGGATCCTCCGCTTCGCTGCGATCCGGTCGCTCGGCATGACGCCCGTGTCAGCTACACTCGGTCCCCAAGCCACGGATCATTTTCAAAGCACTGCCTCGCTTCGCTCGTCATGGCACGAGAAGGATCAACAACTCGTTCGGTGGTGCTATCGACAACACACCTGCCCTGGTTCTGTGTTTATCGCAAAGCTTTCAATGCAGCGGCCACGTCCGTCAGGGCAAAGTAGTTGTCAATCTTGCCGGCAGTTTTCCCGCGGCTCGTGTAGCCGTATTCGATGTTGATCCCTGCGGCTTCCAGTTTCCTGGCCGCACGCCCCAAACTCCCCGGCTTGTCGGGCAAGGAGACGCGCACCACATCCTCTTCGGTGATTTCCCAGCCTTTTTGTTCGAGGTGCTTCTTAGCTAGCTGCGGCTTGTCCACGATCATCCGGATCGCCCAGCGGTCGCCCGCAACCCCCGCCCAAAGCGCCAGGATGTTGATTTTCTTCTCGCCCAACGCAGCCGCTGCCTCGGCCAGTCTGCCAGGCCGGTTTTCTGTCCATGCGGTAAGTTGCTTCACTCTCGGCATTGTCGTCCTCTCTACACGAACTATGAACCTGGCCCCGGTTCGAAGTGTAGTCGTATCGTGGCAGTTGTCAATGCATCTTCAACTACGGATGCACGGCGGTCACTAAAAAAGCCCCGCCGCGGCGGGGCTGGGGAGGAAAAAACAGGTTAATCGATGGTGGCAATATGGGCAGGGACGCCAAGCGCGGTTGGCGCTGGATTCGTGCCACTCAGGTTGGTCAGGGTTCCATCTGCGGCGCGACTGAAAACGTATACATCGTTCCAGTCGGCGACGTAGGCTACTGCGCCCGACTTGTCGAGTGCAATGCCAACGCTATTGTCGGTCGGAATGGCGAACGGGGATCCCGTAAGTTCCGTCAAAGTCCCGTCAGCATTGATGGTCAATCCATGTGGACCGGTGCAGGAGTCTCCGACATACACGTGCTTGTTATCGGGCGAAGCAATCATTTCTTCGCCGCCGCATGACAAAGCTCCGGCCAGGGTCACGGAATTGGCGACCGAATTCAGGCTGAGCGTGCCGTCTGTTGCAACCACGTACTGCCACACAACGGTGGGATCGTCTTCGTCGCTCACGTACAGGTACTTTCCAGTCTTATCAGCCACCAATGTGCTGAGGCTAACGGAGGTTGGAACTGCCACTTCGCTCACTATCGTCAGGGCACCCGTGGTGGTGTCGATTTCGAAGGCGCCGACATGAGTGAAGCCCCACGCCACCACATACACGTATGACTTGCCATTGGCGGCGTTCTGTGCCGACACAATGGAAGTGATATAGGCGCCCGGACTGGCGCTGGTGAAATCATTCGCCGCGACATGCGCAATGGCACCTGTAGTTGGATCTACTGAGTAGCACAGGATATGGTCGCCGCTATCGGCGACGTAAATGAACTTTCCATCCGGACTGATAGCCATGCCCTGATTGTTGTCCCACTGGTTGAATCCCTGACCGGTCAGAGCGTTGATGAGGGTCAACGAGCCGCTGGCATTCAGCGAAGCCGCCGCGATATCTCCGACCTCATCAGCGATGTAAACCCGGTCGCCGTTAACGGGGTGAACAAGAATGGTTTCCGGATCATCGAGACCCAAATCGAACGCGTCAACAAACGTGAGCGCTGATCCGTTGCTGGTAAACACGTTTACGTTGGTGCCGGTGACATCTTCGTCCAGCACCAGCACTCTCTGAAATACGAACCTTCTGCTGCTGCCACAGCCAAACAAGATCGCGCCCACCAGCAGCACGACCACGATACCCAGGTACGCCGATGCCCGCTTGCTCTTCATTGACACTCTCCTCCTAATCTTTTCGTGTGTATGTACACTCGACAACAGCATTTCTGAGTAGCCGAATCGTACCTGCAGAATCGGAGGTCCGCAATCCAGAGTTGTTGAATTTCTTATCTGGCTTAGCCCGGGTTGGGAAAAGCGCAGCTTTGGAGGGTTACGAAAGTACATCAGCTAGCGGCTTGTGTGTCGGGCGACTGGGGTTACGAAAGTACATCAGAGGACGATATTTTTCGTCGCCATCGGTGGACTCGAATTCGGCAGCGACAAGGGTCAGCACGCCGGCAGAAGTTCGCATCTTTCTCCTTTGGATCGGGTAGGAGGCGGGATTACTCCCGCCGTCCTCCCACACCACCGTACGTGCCGTTCG
>JBHGAZ010000002.1:0-150040 GCA_041946765.1 Terriglobales bacterium | reverse complement strand
GCCGTATCGCGCTCGGCCGTGCCCGTCGCCTCCCATGCCATGGCGTTGACGATCAGCCCGTTGCGGTTCTCCACCAACAGATTGCCGCTGTAGCTTAACTTCGCTTCTTTGCCGTTGCTTTTCCGCGCCAGCTTCGCTTCCGGGTCAGTCTTGGACTCGTGCGTCCGATTCGACCGTTTCTCCCCGTGAAAGTTCACCGTCGGATTGCCGGGATCGTCCGCAGGGGGCAGTTTCTTTCCGTCCTTTCACTGTCGGCGACAGCGCCCGCAGAACTTCATCCACCATCTCCCGGACAGCGCGCAGCGGATGGTCCTTCCGCACCCGCTCCTCCGGCGACAAATAGCTGAACATGTGACTCTGCTGATGATCGGTGCCTCGCATGATTCCTACTATCATGCGCGGTCTGTGGATTACGAGTACTTTTTCAGCATCCTGCTAGAGCTTGAACCAGATTCCCCAAACCACGTCCACGCCGGTGTGAGTCACCGCAGAAGAGAGGAGCCGCCGGCGGTCCAGCCACGCTCTGCCGTAAAAAATACCAGCGATGCTCGCCAGCAGCACATAGCGCCCGTTAAACGGCAGCGGCTTATTGAAGTGCGACAGGCCAAAGATTATCGCCGCAAGTACCAGGGCGCGCAGGCGGGCGGCACGCTGCGCGCGCGCGTCCGATGCAGCACCTTGTGCAAACCGGCGCTCCAGCAGATTTTGCAGCAGGCCGCGGAAGAATAACTCCTCAGGAATAGCAACAAAGAAGAAGGTGACCAGCCACGCGACCGCCACGGACCAGGCATTCGGCGCATGCGGACGAAATGTTAGGAAGTGCAGCGCCAGACCGATGCCGATAGCCAGGGGCGCGAAAAATGCCCATTCCCGAGCGCCGACTAGCAGGTCGCGGAGGCGGGGGCGAAAATCGTAGCCGACACCCGGCACACGGCGAACTACGAGGAACGCATGGAGCGTGGCGTCAACGAGCAGGAGCTTGGGCATGGCGCTCAGACCGGGATGAGGCCATGCGCCTGCCAGCAGCCGGAATTCTACGGGAATGCCTGCCAGGAGCAAGACGGCAACATCCTGCCACGATAGGCCGGCGCCGCTGCCGCGAACGCCGCCGGGAGGAAAGAATTCAAAGATCGCCGTTTGCAGTACAGGTATCAACACCAGAGCGACTGCGTACCTGAGAACAAATTCGCCCCGGGGCAAGGCGAAGACAAGATACGGAACCAGCAGTAATGCGGGTCCCAGCAGGCGCGCGGTTCGTGAGCTCAGCACTTGGTCCAGCGCGCCGGCAGCGCCGAATCCGAAGGCCCAGTACGGCGCCAGCAACAGGGCAAAGCTAGCAAACCCGCTAGGCAGGTGTCCGCCGATTCGAGCTTCGATCTGGAACCATTGCGCGGCAAACCAGAAGGCGACGAGAACAGCAGCGTACGCAACCGCCGGCGCAATCCAGCTTCGGGCGCCGGCAGAATAGGGCTGCGCCGGACGGGAGCCGCTTACAGCCATTGAGCCATTGAGAGATTGATCCATTGAATCATTGGATCATTACACTAATTCCGATGGAAATCAGCAGCACTGCTGTTGGCCAAACGGCGACAAAGATCCACATCCGCCAGCAGTTGGGGCAGGAAGAACAATCCGGATTTTCAAGTTTTCGCGAGCGTGGGCGTCCGCGCCACCTCTCTAATCGGAAAACTGAAAAATCCCGTAACGTTTACTCCAGGGCAAAGTTGCAGGCGCCACCGGTAACCTGTGCGGGTGGGGCGGGCGGCGCAGCCCACGGCTTGCCCGTGAAATCAAAGAACTCCGTCATATCGGGCATGGCGGCGTCGCGCCGCGTCAGGGATGGCAAGTTCCAGCGTGCCTCGATGAATTTCAACATCGCGGTGTAATCCATTGGGGTGTGCGAAACAAAGTTTTTCTTGGTAAAGGGCGAGATGACCATGTTGGGCACGCGGAACCCGGTGATGGTGAAATCGCCTCCCACAGCGACGTCCTTTGGCAGGCAAAGAATCGGCCTGATCCCATCGGGGTTTGGCACCGCCATGGGGGGGACGTGATCGAAGGCGCCGCCGGCTTCATCGAAGGCAAAAAAGAACACCGAGTCCTTCCATGACGGGCTGTTCATGAGCGCGTTGATCAGAGAAGAGGCGTACGCGGCGCCACTCTGGATGTCAATGACGATCTGCACCGGCGGGTTCTTGGTCAAGTCCTTGCCGCTGGGATGCTCGTCGCGCCCGCTGAAACTACCTGTCTCGATAAAAGCCACCGAGGGAAGCGTGCCGTTTGCCACATCGCCGAAATACTGCGACACCGGCACAATGTTGGCCTGCGCGGTGGCATTGTTATTGATCCAGGTGAAGAACTGCAAGTAGGTGCTGTGGGTCAGGCAAGCGGGCGTGGGGCCTCCGCCACTGCATTCCGGGCTCAGGTCGCTGATGTAGATCTTCCAGGAAATATTGTTCTCGGTGAGCAATTGCCAGATCGTCTTGGCGGTCAACTGTCCGGGCGCACCGGAGTTCACACAGGCGGGATCGCGGTACTCAGCTCCATTGGGTGTGTGGACCGTGCCTTGCGATGTGGCCGCGAACATGTACAGCCGGTTATTTGTGGTATTGGCAGGCACTGGCGAATAGAATCGGTCTCCGACCGCGAAATTTGATGCCATGAAATAGTAGTAATTGAGCTCCCGCTCGGTGTAGAAGCCCATGGCGCGCCGGCCTTCGAGATCAAGGAACTGGTCGAAAGCAGCGATGCCCGCGGCTGTGTTCACGAACCCGTCCATCTTGAATGCGCTGAAGTCAGCCGGGTTGGCAATGTTCATGTCCGCGTGAGACTCGGCCCAATCCGGAGACATGTTCTCCATGCAAACGCTGCCGGAGTGGTAGGAGCTGACGGGAGCACCGGTGACGGGGGAGATGTTGGTGAAGCCGTTGGCTCCCAGGCCGTCAACCGTTCCGGAAATTCCGTTCGCGGCGCGGTAATCGTTCAGCTTGCCGAAATAGCTGTCAAACGAGCGGTTTTCCTGTAACAGGATGACTACGTGGTTGACCGCCGTGATACCCGGATTGGCGGGGTTGTTTCTGCCGCCGGTGAGTCCCGTACAACTGCCCAAGGCCAGAATGGCAATAATCACGAGGACCAACGCAAAAACAATTGCGAACGCCGGGAAACCAGTCCTGTTTTTCATCGACACCCCTGCGGAATGCGAGGTGCGATCGCAACGCTACTTGGATGAGCGTACTAGGACCGCTGTTGGCCCGTATTCCGCAAGCGGGTGGCTGGCCGGCGTGGCTGTGTCTCCGCACCATTTCATGCGCTGACAAACAGCGTTATCGTGAACGGCCACAGCGGCTGGGAGCCAACCGATG
Source organism: Terriglobales bacterium (assembly GCA_041946765.1). Taxonomy (GTDB): domain Bacteria; phylum Acidobacteriota; class Terriglobia; order Terriglobales; family Acidobacteriaceae; genus JBHGAZ01. Next base: position 146,675 of record JBHGAZ010000002.1, on the reverse strand, counting down.
CGGCAGGTTCGACGGAGGGTGTGGTCTCCGTTACAGTGGACATGCTTGTCCCCTTTTCGCGGTACAAAGCTCGGTACAATGCTGATTGACCAGCAAGCGCACAGATAATCGCTTCCAACCAGTTCCTCTGCGTGAGTGGCGAAGCGCTTCCCTGCGGTAGCCGCGCTGGCGGTTACGGCGACCGTGGGCTACATCCCTAACTGTGCCGTGTCAGGGTGTTCTTCTTCCCCGTGCATGAGCCCGAATTTTTTGAGCTTGTAGCGCAGGGCGTCGCGGCTGATGTCCAATAGGCGCGCGGCGTGGGTTTGGTTATTGTTGGCCTGCTTCAACGCCAGTTCCACCATGGCGCGCTCGATCTCTTCCAGCGAAGTACCCCCCTCAGGGATGCATAGCCGCGGCAGGCTGCGACCATTGGGAAGCTGGACCACCCCGCCGCCATTGCCCACGGAAGTATGCTCAAAAGCAGTTACTCCCGATTGCCTTTGCGCCACGGAAAAGGGCAGGTACTCAGGCGTGAGTACAGGTTCGTCCTCCAGAATCATGGCGCGCTCGATGGTGTTCTTCAGTTCGCGCACATTGCCCGGCCAGTCATGATTCATCAGCAGCTTGCGGGTCTCTTCGCTGATGCCGCCAATGGACTTCCTGAACTTGCGGTTGTAACGCTCGATGAAGAATTCCACCAGCGGCAAAATATCCTCTTTGCGCTCGCGCAGCGGCGGCAGATAAATGGAGATGATCGCCAGCCGATACCAGAGATCCTGGCGGAACTGGCCCTCGCGCACGGCTTTTTCCAGATCGCGGTTGGAGGCGGCAATCACGCGGACATTGACCTGCATGTCGCGGGTACCGCCAATCCGGCGGATGACCTGGTCTTCCAAAACACGCAACAGCTTGGCCTGCAGCAGCGGCGGCAGCTCGCCGATTTCATCCAGAAATAATGTGCCGCCGTCCGCGGCTTCGAACAGACCCTTCTTCAGAGTCTTGGCATCGGTGAAGGCGCCCTTCTCGTGGCCGAACAGTTCCGCTTCCATCAGCGTGTCGGGAATCGCGGAACAGTTGATCGCCACCCAGGGCTTGTCCTGCCGCGCGCTGTGATAGTGAATGGTCTTGGCGATCAGGTCCTTACCGGTGCCGCTTTCGCCTTGAATAAGGATGGTACTTGCTTCGCTGGCGGCCACCTTATTTACGAACGTCATCAGGTCAGTGATTTTCGAGGAGACACCAATGACAGCGTGATACCCTGTGCGGCGCTTGACTTCCCCGCGGAGCTGATCCACCTGCTGGCGCAGGCGCGTGGCTTCCAGTGCGTTTTTGGCAGCTACGCTGAGTTCGTCGAAATTCAGCGGCTTGCCCACGAAGTCGTAGGCGCCCAGCTTCAGCGCGCTTTTCACGTCATCGAGCTGCGGGTCGGCGGTGATCATGATGACAGCGCGCGCGTCGCCGTTTTCCTTTAATTGGCGCAGAACTTCCAGTCCGCCGATATCGGGCAGGCGCACGTCCAGCAGCACCAGGTCGGGCGATTCGTTGTGAGCCAGGCGTAGCGCGGCGCTTCCGCTTTCCGCTTCGACTACCTGATAGCCCCACTCCTGGCACTTTTGCCGCAGCGACCAGCGGACGAGTTTTTCATCGTCCACAATCAGAATTTTCTCAAGATGCATCTTGTCCTACTTTACTACACCCGTATGGCCCAGTCGCCCGCGCTGGGCGCACAGCCGAAAGCGGCTGTATCACATTTAGCTGTGCGTTAGCCGGCAGCCTGCGCGCTTGCCCGCTTCAAAGGCAACCGCAGCGTGAACTCGCTGCCGCTCCCCACGCAACTCTCGACGTCAATTCGGCCGCCATGGTCTTCAATGATGCGTCGCGCCAGCGATAACCCCAAGCCCGTACCGTGGCCCTTGGTGGTATAAAACGGGCGAAAAATATTGGCCAAATGTTCCGGCGAGATGCCCTGTCCCGAGTCAGCCACCTTGATGGTCGCGTGACCATCCTGCTGTCCCAGTTCTACTTTCACCCTGCCCTCCTGGTCGATGGCCTGGATGGCATTGAGCAACAGGTTCAGCAATACCTGATGGATTTGGGAAGTGTCATGCTCGATTTCCGGCAAAGTGTCATCCTTGATGAGCTCGAGTTCGATCGTTTTCGACCGCACCTGCTGGCGGGCAAAAACTACCGCGTGCTCGGCCGTAGCGTTCAGGTTGGCAAGCCGGAAACTGGGCTGCTTGGGACGCGCGGTCTCCAGCAGGTCGGAGACGATGCGGTTGATGTGCTGCACTTCCTGCCGCACCTCCTTCAACACCTCGCGTGCCGGGCTGCCCGGGGGCAAGTCGCGCCCGATGATCTCGATCACGCCAGCAATGCCCGCCAAAGGATTGCGAATCTCGTGCGCCAGACCTGCGGCCAATTCTCCCATCGTCGCCAAATGCTCGGCACGCGACATCTGGGTGCGGTGCAGCCGCTGGATCTCCTCGCGGCTCTCGCGCAGCTCACGGATCATTTGATTGAAGGCCTTACCGAGATCTCCGATCTCGTCGTTACGGCTGGCGAACTCCAGCTCTACGTTGAGGTCGCCTTCCCGCACCACAGCGATCTTTTCCTGTAATTCCTTCATGGGCTGCCGGACCACAAGGGCCAAAACAATCAGCAGCACGGCGCAGATGATGATCGCGCCCGCGGTGGCGACCATGAGTACGGTGCGGCGTTCCGGGTCAGCAAAAGCCGTGGTTGCCAATACAAACAGCAGCAGGCCATTGACGACAACAGCTGCGACCGGCAGCATGGCCTTGATTTGCCAATTCAGGCGCGGCACCGATGAAGGCTCCCGGGGTAAGTTTCTGATTCATTATGTTCCGCGAACCTGTTGTCTACAAGAGCAATGGGAAATTTCCAGCGGCGTTTTAAGGGGTTGTGCGTATGAATAAGGAGGACAATCACCAGCCGGCAAGCGGCATCTGGAGTGGCACAATCTTGCGTGGCCACTCTAGATTGCTTGTATCAGAACAAGACGATTCCCGTTATGGAATTCCTTTTCTATCGCAAACTCGAAAAAGGTATTGCGCAGAAATCCAGAGTGCCTAGACAATGCCGTCCGTCCCCCGCTAGCTGTAAGTGTTACGGGTTCCCAGGTTAACAGCTAGCTCCCCTTTCCAGAAGTTGCTGAAAAATTTGTCTTTTTTGTGACACCGGGGCGCACCAGTGTCGGCTGGCGCACCAATGAGTGTGGATTGACTCCGGTGGCAGGGGAGTGTCTTTCCCGGCACGTGATAGGAGGCTGCAAGATGCGTCGCGCGTTTTCGCTGCTGATTGGTTCGTTTGTTCTGATTCTGGCTTTTGGATTGGCGGTCAACGCGTCGTTGCCGCAAGTTACGACCGGCATGTGGCAATCTGCCGGGAACTTGTCGGCTGCGCGGATGAGCGCAGCTTCCGCTGTGATGTACGACGGACGCGTTCTGCTCACCGGAGGGGCCGCCAGCGACGGCACAGTGCTCGCCAGCGCTGAAATTTTCAACAGCGATGGCACTTTTGTGACAGTGGCTCCGATGCACATGCCGCGCCGCGGGCACGCGGCAGTCTGGCTGATGGACGGCTACGTCCTGGTTACAGGCGGAACCACTACCGGCGGCGGCAGCCTGAATTCTGCTGAGATGTACGATCCGCTGACCGATACCTGGACGCTGTTGCCGGCTTCCATGGTGGACGCGCGCGTCGGCCACACGGCGACCCAGCTTCCCGATGGCAATGTGCTGCTGGCGGGCGGAGAGAACTCCTCCGGCGCGCTGGCCAGCACGGAAATATTCAGCCTGACGGCTGAGACCTTTTCTTTCGCGGGCAACATGGCAACCGGACGAACAGCGCACGCTGCGGCAGCCTTGCATGACGGCCGTGTGCTGATTGCAGGCGGCACGAATGCCAACGGTGGGACGCTGGCTTCAACCGATATCTATGATCCGGATACCGGCTCGATTTTGCCGGGTCCGAGTTTATCCACTCCACGCGCAGGCGCGAGTGCCACCACCTTGTTGGACGGCACGGTGCTGATTGCGGGAGGCCGCTATCCTGAAGGTGTCACTCCGCCCAGCACGATTGCGGAACTCAATACGGCGGAAATTTACGTTCCGGTCACGGGCACAATCACGGCTGTGACCTCGCAGTTGACATACCCGCGCGCCGGACATGAAGCCTTCCTGCTGCCCAACAATAACAATGTGCTGATCGTGGGCGGCACTTGCGGCGGGGTGGACCTCGAGAAAGCGGAGCTCTATACACCGTGGACGGGCCAGTTTACCCAAACCGGCTCTATGGCCACCCCGCGCAGCGGCGCCGTAGGTGGCGCGCTGTCACCGCTTGCTGACGGGCTGCTGCTGATCGCAGGGGGGACAAATGCCGGAGCAGCGCAGGTCAGTGGCGAGTTGTATGGCTTCGCAACGATCAAGACGGACAAAGCTGATTATCAGCCAGGTGAAGTTGTGACCATCACGGGTTCGGGATGGCAGCCAGGAGAAAGCGTCACCCTGCACTTGGAGGAGTCGCCATTCGTGGATGCGCCCCCGGACATGAACGCTGTCGCCGACGCGTCCGGAAACATTGCCAACACATCGTTTGTGCCCGACGAATTGGACCAGGGTGTCCGTTTCTATTTGACTGCAACCGGCAACATGTCAGGCGCGCAGGCGCAAAACACATTCAGGGATGCGACCAGCGCAACGGTGACGGTGCTTGGATCTCAGACCCCCAACCCGGTTCCAGCCGGGTCTAGCGCCACCTATGGCGCTGACGCCAGCACCTCCGTTCAAGTGCATGGAAATGGCGCTGGTGGATGCACTTTCACGCCCAATGTGACCGGTCTTCCCGCAGGGGCTACAGCATCGTTCAACCCGGCTACCCTTTCGTTAAAAAACAGGACTGATGCATTTACGCTGCTGACAATCAGCACCAGCGGGAGCACTCCGGCGGGAAGCACCACGATCACGGTGGGAGGCACGGGTTGCAGCGGCACCACTACTGCTACTGCCACGCTCGTTGTGTCCAGTTCCTCCAGTGCACCCACTATCACTACCCAACCCTCCAACCAGACCGTTACCTATGGTTCGGACGCAACCTTTACAGCCGCAGGCGACGGAACTCCCGCGCCTACGGTGCAGTGGCAGGTCAGCATCAATGGTGGCACATCGTGGAGTGATATTGGCGGAGCTACCAGCACCACGCTCACTCTCAACAGCCCGCCGGTGAGCAGCAGCGGAAATCAATACCGCGCAGTGTTCACCAACACGGGCGGATCAGCTACTTCGAACCCCGCCACGCTAACGGTCAACAAGGCTGACCAGACCATTACATTTACGGGGGCGCCTGCCTCGGCGACCTACAACACAACTTTTTCAGTGACGGCAGCGGCCAGCTCTGGGCTGACTGTCACGCTGGGCGCCAGCGGCGCCTGCTCGATTGCCGGCACGACGGTAACGATGACGAGCGGCAGTGGGACCTGCTCGCTGACGGCAGATCAGGTTGGCGACGGCAATTACAACGCTGCCTCGCAAGCGACGCAGTCCACCACGGCGCAGAAAGCCAGCCAGACGATTACGGTAACGACGCATGCACCGGCAAGCGCTGCTTACAACAGCAGCTTCACCGTGGCGGCGACCTCGAGTTCAGGCCTCGGGGTGGCATACAGCTCGTCGGGTTCGTGCAGCAATACGGGCGCGACTTACACAATTACGAGCGGCAGCGGCACGTGCATTGTCAACTACGACCAGGCCGGGGACAGCAATTACAACGCGGCAACCACCGTGAGTGAATCAACGACGGTAGGCAAGCTGGACCAGAGCATTACATTCACGGGGGCGCCGGCCAGCGCGGCCTATAACTCAACCTTCACGGTGACGGCAACGGCCAGCTCGGGGCTGAGTGTCACGCTGGGGGCCAGCGGCGCCTGCTCGATTGCCGGCACGACGGTCACGATGACAAGCGGCAGTGGGACGTGCTCGCTGACGGCAGATCAGGCGGGCGACGCCAATTACAACGCCGCACCGCAAGCGACGCAGTCCACCGCGGCACAAAAAGCCAGCCAAACCATCACGGTATCGACGCATGCCCCCGCGAGCGCTGCCTACAGCAGCAATTTTACCGTTGCGGCAACGTCTAGTTCGGGGCTGGCGGTGACGTACAGCTCGTCGGGTTCATGCAGCAACACGGGTGCGACCTACACAATGACGAGCGGCACTGGTACCTGTACGGTCAACTTCGACCAGACTGGGGACAGCAATTACAACGCGGCGACGCAGGTGGTGGAGTCCACGAGCGCAGCCAAGGCGGACCAGGCGGCGCTAAGCGTGACGGGAATGCCGGGTACTGCGCAAGCGTATGGAACAACGTTTACGGTCAGTACGTCAGGAGGCAGCGGGTTGGGCGCTGTAACGTTTGCGTCCTCGGGGGCCTGTTCAGTAAACATCGACAGCGGCCTGGTAACTATGACCAGCGGCAGCGGGACGTGCTCGGTTACCGCAACTAAGGCCGCTGATGCGGACTACACCAGCACGACTTCCGCGGCGGCAACTGTGGCGGCCAGCAAGGCCATCGTTACGGTTGTGCTGAATTCATCTCCTAATCCGTCCAACGTGGGACAGGCGGTGACGATCACTGCGAGAGTGACGGTGAACAGCCCGGGCGCGGGGACACCAATGGGCACCATCACCTTCTCGGACTACACTATCCATGGAAGCACTACGCTGGGTGCGGGCACGCTGGACGGTAGCGGAAATGCAACCCTCACCACTTCCGCGCTCTTGGCAGGCGGGCGCTGGATCGTGGCCTCCTACTCTGGGGACAGCAACTTCCAAAGCGCAACCGCGGAGATGATTTCGCAGCAGGTGAACCTGCTTACGCCTACTATCACCTGGGTGAATCCAGTCGATATCGTCTACGGCACTGCGCTGAGTGGAACGCAACTCAATGCCGGCGCGAGCTATTCTGGAAGCCCCATTTCCGGCACTTTTGCCTACACGCCTGCAGCCGGTACCGTACTCGGTGCGGGAATCCAGACACTGTCGGTGACGTTCACGCCGACGGATACAGCGACCTATCGCTCGGCCAACAGTTCGGTAACCATCAATGTGCTGAAGGCGACACCCACGATCACTTGGCCGAATCCCGCTGATATTGCGCAGGGTACGCCGCTCAGCAGCACGCAGCTCAACGCCAGCTCGGGAGGTGTCGCCGGCACATTTACTTATACCCCGCCAGCGGGAACGGTGCTGGCGCTAGGCAACGGACAAACCCTCTCGACTCTGTTCACGCCAACCGACACCGCCAACTACAACACGGCAAGCGCCTCGGTCACCATCAATGTGGTCGCGAAGACAGTCCCGACCATAACGTGGGCGAACCCGGCGGATATCACCTACGGTACGGCACTCAGCGCGACGCAGCTCAACGCCACCGCCAGCGTGGACGGCACGTTTGCGTATAGCCCGGCTGCGGGAACGGTGCTGAACGCCGGCGCGGGGCAGACGCTGTCGGTGCTATTCACCCCTGCCGACACCGTGAACTACACGACTGCAACCAAGTCTGTCACCATTAACGTGAACAAGATAGTGCCGACCATCACATGGCCGACTCCGGCGGACATCGTTTACGGCACCACTCTCAGCGGCGCTCAGTTGAATGCGACCGCCAGTGTGCCCGGCTCGTTCGCATACTCGCCGGACGCCGGTGTAGTGCTGAATGCCGGAAATGGACAGACCTTGTCGGTGAACTTTACTCCTACGGATTCCAATTACGCATCCGCCAGCGCAACTACTGCCATCAATGTGTTGAGGGCATCGCAGACGATTTCTTTCGGGGGGCTCGCTGACCGAACCTACGACGATGCCCCGTTCACGGTGAGCGCTTCGGCAACCTCAGCGCTTCCGGTCAGTTTTACTGCTTCCGGGAACTGTAGCGTGGCTGTGAGCATTGTCACCATCACGGGTGCGGGCAGCTGCACGATCATGGCATCGCAAGCCGGGAACGGCAATTACAACGCCGCCGCTCCAGTTTCGCAGACGTTCGCTATCGGCAAGGCAAACCAGACGATTACATTCCCTGCCTTGGGCAATAAGGTCGCGAGCGATCCGCCGTTCACGGTAAGTGCCAGTGCCAGCTCCGGGCTGGCAGTGAGTTTCAGTACTGCGGGTAATTGCATCAACAGCGACAACCTGGTGGCGATCACCAGCACGGGCAGCTGCACCGTGACAGCCTCGCAGCCCGGGAACGTGAACTACAACGCCGCAGCTTCGGTAGCGCGGACCTTCGATATAACCCAGGCTGCGACTACTCCCGCAGCGACACCGACGTTTTCGCCGATGCCAGGCACGTACAACGCGCCGCCGACTGTATCGCTGATGACAGCTACGGTGGGCGCCAGCATCTATTTCACTACCGACGGTTCGACCCCCACGACATCCTCGGCGCTGTATACAGGCCCGTTCGTCTTGTCGAGCACTTCACGCGTGAGGGCCATTGCTTCAGGCGGCGGCTTCGGTCCCAGTCCGGTGGCTTCAACCCTGTACACGGTCCAGGCGGCGGCGCCCAGATTCTCCCCGGCGCCTGGCACGTACAGCACGGCGCAGACAGTGACGCTGTCCAGTACATCCCCGGGCGCGACGATTTACTACACCACCGATGGTTCAATGCCGACCACGGCATCCGCCGTGTACGCCGCGCCGATCACGGTATCGGCGTCGACCACAATCAGGGCTATAGCTGGAGGCGGAGGTTATACCTCCAGTTCTGCCATAACCGGCTCCTACAACATCGCGCCGGTAATGCCAGCATTCACACCGCTGCCGTGGACGTATACCGCGCAGCAGACGGTCACGTTGACTTCTTCGCCGGGGGCAACGATCTACTACACAATGGACGGATCGAATCCAACGACGGCCTCGACCCCATACACCGGGCCCATCAGCGTTTTCAGGACAACGACGATCAAGGCGATCGCTGTCGGCAGCGCTCCCCTGTACGCGTCCAGCTCCATAGCGATTGGCGTGTACAAGATTGTGGCCGCTACTCCCACGTTCTCACCCGCGGGCGGGGCTTACAACACGGCAAAATCGCTGACCCTGTCCGATGTGACGCCGGGTGTGACCATCTACTACACGACTGATGGTTCCACGCCGACAACGGCATCGACGCCGTACGTCGGGCCGATAACGGTGGCAACCACTACGACGATCAGGGCCATTGCCCAGGGCGGAAACTATGATGCCAGCGCGGTGGGTTCGGCAACCTACAGAATAGTAGCGGCAGCGCCGACCTTCTCGCCGCCCACCGGTACGTACCGGGGGTCAGCGTCGGTTACGCTGTCGACAATCTCCACGGGTGCAACGATCTACTACACGACGGATGGGTCAACGCCAACTACCGCGGCCGCGGTTTACACCGGACCGATTACGATTTCGGCGACGGCGATGGTGAAGGCAATCGCAGCAGGCGGCGGCTATGCTCCCAGTTCGGTGGCGAGTGCCACATACACGATCGTACCGTAACTATCGCTGAAGGTTACGACGCGACCTCCGGACGACTGCGCAAGTTAGAACAGCCGCCTTTGCCGCAATCGTCAGGGCGGCTATTTTGGAGCATTGAGGATCAGATCCATCAGAGGATTGAGCCTCATCGGGAAAATGAGAGCTCGGTGCTGCTATCTGGGCGCTAATCTCAGCGTACGCGTCGAAGGACGGTGCGCGGGGGGCGGATCCTCGCGGATTTCGTCCTGAAGATCCGTGGTTAGCATTCCCAGCAGCTAAGCAAAAAGATTATGCGTATGCATGTAGACCAGGCAGCAAATACGTCACTCCGAAAAACGTAAACATCACGACAGCGAATCCAATGATGGCGAAATACGCCGCCCGGCGTCCGCGCCATCCGCGGGTGATGCGCATGTGCAGGTAACCGGCGTAGACCAGCCAGGTGATGGCGGCCCACGTCTCCTTCGGGTCCCAGCTCCAGTAGGAACCCCAGGTCCGGTTCGCCCAGTATGCGCCCGCGGCGATCATCAACGTGAGCAGCGGGAACGCGACGCAGATGGTCTTGTAAGTGATGTGGTCCAGCTTTTCGGAGCTGGGCAGCATCCGCTCGAGATCGCTGCGCCGCCAGTAAAGCATCAGGTAGAGCAGCGAAGCGAAGATGCCGGTCACAATGCCGGAAAGGATGAAGGGGCTGGCGGCCAGCGAAGTAGCATAGAGACCGTCAGCGCCGGCTGCGGGATAGGCGATTCCGTTCGTGCGCATCAGGAAAACGCCCAGCGCAATGAGTTGCATCAGGATACCGATGAACACCGCACGATTAGCGAGGACGAGGAAGTTTTCCTGCTTGCGGAACTTGGCCATGCTATAGATTGCCAGCGGGGCAGAGACCGCCATGAACGCCAGCAGGAACAGCCATCCAAGATCGGGTACGGTAACAAAGAGCCGGACGCCTTTTTCAACAAAGATTTCTTCCTTGCGCTGCAGGTCCCAGGCGATCAAATTCAAGCCGCCGGAACCGCTCATACGAGTGGCGAGCAGCGCTCCGTAGATAAGAACCGAAATCCCGCTGGTTGCGGCCAGAAAAGTCTCCGTGGCCAATTTGTCCTTGATGAGAAACATCAAGGCCAGGGCGAAGCTCAGCCCGCAGGCGGCGTAAGCCAGCATGGCCAGCGTGACATGGACGTGCAACCAGGTGGATTGGAGCGCCGGCACCAGAGGGTGTACGTCGGAAGGCAGCAGTTGCATCAGAACAACGCTGGTGACCGCGATAGGCATGGTGACGCTGCCAATCAGCTTCACTCCGTAGCGCCGTTCGGCTATCTGGGTCAGCAAGGCGAGCGTCCAGACAAAACTCAACAGCATCTCGTATACGCTGGCGAACGGAGGGTGCCCTGCCATGTACCAGCGATGTCCGGCAGCGAGCGTATTGCAGACTAGCCCAACAATGACCATCGCAGAGGCCACGTTCACGTTGCGCTCGTTGCCGGTGACGCCAAATCCGATGTACAAGGCCGCGGCAGCCGCGTAAAAGATGAGCGCGCCGAACAGCAGATTGCTCTCGGTAAACAGGTTTCCCGACTTCACAATGTTCAGGAATGCCATGAAGAGCAGGAACGCGGTTGCCAAACCGACGGTAATCAGCAGGGTGTTTCCCGGCTTCGCCGGAACCGGCTGGGCCTCCATTTTGATTCGTGTTGCGCCCGTTGCCATTACTTCCTCCAACTCCCGACACGGTTGCTCGTGGCAGGACGATCCATGGAACTTAAGTGCGTACTGCCGAAGCGGCTTCCATCACCTGACAGGAATCGCATTGGTTTTCCAGTTCTTTCTCGATCTCTCTCGTCAGATCGCCGAAGCGGCCGGCAAAGCCCTCGCGATTCTTGTTGGCAGCGGCGCCGACCCAAAGCACCAACCGCCCTTCCTTGTTGATAACCGGGACCGCCCAATACCGCTGGTGCAACACCCAGAAGGCCATGACCAGGCCAAGCGCCATCAGAACGCATCCTGCCCACACACCCCACTGGCCGGGCTCATAGGAAACCTGAAGTCCTGTAAACGGGAGCATGTCAACGGAGGCGACCAACTGGTAAGGAACTCCGCTGAGCAGTTCGCCGGTGCCATTGTAAGGTCCGACCAGCACTACTTCCTGCGGCATGGACTGCGTACGCACCAGCCAGCCTTGCTGAACCTTGCCGTCCTTGGTAGCTAGCTGTATTTCTGCGGCGGCATTGCCGAGGTTCTTTGAGCGTTGATAAATAGCTCCATCCATCGCATACGAGTCGGGAAGGAACTTCACCAGGGTGATTCTGGAACCGTCAGCCAGCGCCACCGTGCTGCCCAGGTTCAACTCGAAACTTTCCCTGGGGGTTGACGGGTTGGCAAGATCTACAACACCCAGCCGTGCCCGCCTCATGTTGCCGCTGGCGCCGTAGCCCGATTGATAAAAGCGGATACCGTTGCGCACCAGGGGGTCGTTCACAGCGATCTCTTTGCGCTCGACCTCTTTCCCGTTCTGCGACACGACCAGTTTCGACCACCAACGCTTGGGCATCATGGCGAACTGGCCGGTATAGTTCTCCTGACCGGCGTCCTCGCAGCCTAGCTCGAAGGGCAACGCCTTCGTCTTGCCGTCGCGCAGTTCAACCGTCTTGACCGCAGGCTGCCCGGGAATCAGGTTGACGTAGCCCTTGTAACCCCAGATTCCATCTACGATACCGCCCAACATGATGAGCAGCAGACTGGAATGCACGACATAGACTGCCAGCACGGCATATCGGCTCTTTTCGGCGTACAGCGACACCTCGTCGTTTTCAACGATGCGCTCGGCTTTGAGCCCCTGCCTGCGGAAAGCTCGTTCAGCGGCGTCGAGCCCCACTTGCGGATCGCTGATGGGAATCGTCTTCTGGAGCGGGAGGACTGCGCGAAAAGAAGCGTCAGTACGACGGTAGGGACGCGAATAGTAACGCCAGGCGTTCGGCCAGCGGTCCAGAGAAACCAGAATAATGCTAAGCCCCAGCAGGCTGAGCAGCGTAACATACCACCAGGAGTGGTACACATCCGTGAGCCCTAGGGAATCCAGCAGGCGCAAAGTCTGCGGCGAGTATGCAGCCTGAATGTCCTGTGGGTCAGTGATGGGTCTTTGTAGGATCAGGGTGCCGGCGGCGGAGGTTATGCCAACTAAAATCAGCAGTATGATGCCCGTACGCAGCGAGCCGATGGTTTGCAGCAGACTCCGAACCACACCCGGTTTCACACCCATACCTCGTCCTCCCGAACCCAGAAAGCACTTAATCAGCCACAGTAAGCAGCCTGGTAAGTGTATGGCTTTTCATTTGCTTGGCTAATCATAATCCGTCAGACACACACTCTGCTGTGAGCCATATCACCCAAGTTGTGCTGACAAGCGCGCACCGTGCGACGCGCTGAAAGGTACTCACCCTGGTCCATTCTAACCGACTCCGCCGCTGCAGGTAAGAGCCAGTACCTTGGAGGCGGGAGTCGATCCTAGTGGGGCTTTTGGCGGCATGGTGTGGAGAAACCCGCATTAGCGTCCAGAGATCGCGGCCGGTTCCATTGTGGATAGAGTTCCCAAAACAGCAATAAAGGAAGCTGTAACAATAAGTTACAGAATTTCCCGTCCGCCCCTTCGCTGACCCTCCTCGCGGCCTTGAGAATGCAAAGTAGCTCCCCGGAGAATAATCCCAGTGCAAGTAGCCCTCAGGCGGTACGAACGGAAAGCGGCCTCGGAGGGCTCCATCTCAGCACTGCCTGAACAGAAAGAAGATGTCGGATTTGCTGGAGTTGCGGTAATGAAGAGGGCCCTGTTCTGGCTGGCTCTGTTGCTGACCGTTGCTGGTGCGGCGGCGGCGAAAATACACCCGGTACCTTTGGATCCCAAGACTGATCCGGCCAAGTGCTTGGAATGTCACGAGGACAAGACTAAAGGGGCGCATGTGCACAGCGCTGTGGCAATGGGGTGTACCAGTTGCCACGAAATTCGCGTCCACAAAGAGATCACCCGTGTCAAGTTGGCTGCCACGACTTCCGTTAAACTCTGCCTGACTTGCCACGCCGACAAGAACGCGGCCGCGGTCAAAGGTCGGGTACACCGTCCTGCGGTGCGGGACTGCATCAAGTGCCACGATCCCCACCAGTCGGCTAACGAAAAGCAGCTACTGAAGCCCACGTCTGGAGGCAAGGACGAGAATCTTTGCCTCAGTTGCCACAACATGGGATTGAACGTTCCCGAAAAGGGCAGCCGCCACGCGGCGCTTGACATGGGCTGCAACGCCTGTCACATCACCCACAAGACAGGCGATCCCAACAAACGCGAGTTCCGCCAGCACCTGACCAAGGACGCGCCCGCCCTCTGCCTGGACTGTCACGACGCCGGCGACGCCAACCTCAAGAAGGCCCACGCCGATCAGCCCTTTGGCACGGCCGACTGCCTGTCCTGTCATGATCCGCATCAGTCGAGATCTCCCAAGTTAATGCAAGCTTTCGTGCATTCGCCGTTCGAAGGCGGCAAGGACTCCTGCGGTACCTGTCATGCTCCCGCAAGGGGTGGCAAGGTAGTCCTTACCCAGAAGAGCACAAAAGAACTTTGTCTGGGTTGCCATGCGGACAAGGCCGAACTGATCGAGAAGGCCAAAGTCCAGCATCCCGGCGCAGCGGGCGATTGTACGGACTGCCACAGCCCGCACGCCGGCAAGACTCCGGGATTCCCGAAGCCGGACGCAGTCAACGTCTGCCTCGGTTGCCATTCCGACCAGGCAGAGCAGGGCAAGAAAAAGTACGTACATCAGCCTGTCTTCGAGCAGGGGTGCTCCATTTGTCACGAACCCCACGGCGGTGATAACCCAAAATTACTGCGCGCCAAGACCCAGAATTCGTTGTGCCTGGAGTGCCACGGTCCGGACCCGAAGCCCGAGGTCTTAAAAGACGCGCATCAGGTCGCCATCTTCGGGGGCAAGGTTCGTCTGCCGGAGAACTATTTCGGAAAAGTTGTGCGGCTGCCGATCAAGTATGGTCGCGGCCATCCAGTGGACAAGCACCCCGTGGTGGACCAGATGGATCCGACCGACGTCACCAAGCTACGGGTGGCGGTGAACTGCGCAAGTTGTCATCAGCCGCATTCTTCGGCGCAACCTAATCTGCTGGTCAAAGACCAGACGAACAACATGATGTTCTGCGCCAGTTGTCACAAGAACTTAGGCTCATAGGGACGGAGAGACGTATAGATGTTTCGGGCGACTCAAAATCGGCTCTTGCGTGTGATGGGAGTAGCGGCGCTGATAGCAGCAGTGGCCTTGTTGACGGCTGCGCCCGCCTCTGGCTTTGGCAAGGACAAAGGTAAGGACAAGAAGGACAAGAACGCCAAGGAAGCCCCGAAACCCCACATCCTGGAGAGGCTGGACTACTCCAAAATCGTGTGGCCGAACCCGCCCGCGATTGCCCGGATCAAGTATCTGAGCATGTTCTGGGGCGAGAAGTACAAGCCGAAAAAAGAACAGAAGAAGGCCGGATGGATGGAGCGGCTCTCCGGCGTCACAGCCGGTGGTGCTTCCGCACAGGAAAAGCCGCGGTTTCAGCTCGTCACCCCTTACGGGGTTGCAGTCGACTCCAAGGGCCGCTACTACGTCGCCGACAGCAAGGTCAGAGCAGTTTTCATCGTCAACGCCGAAAACGGCGAGATGGACATGATCAAGCACGGCGTGCACGCGCGATTCACTTGGCCGACCGGGGTGGCGATCGATGACACCGACCGCCTCTTTCTTGCCGATCCGGGCATGAAGCGGGTCTTGGTGTTCAACAAAGAGCACAAGCTCGAAGCCACGATCACTTCGGGATTGATCTCGCCGGGCGGCATGGCCATTGATGAGGAGAACCGCTTTCTTTATGTCCCCGACGCCGAACTGGACCAGGTGCTGGTTTTCGACGTGGACACGCTCAGGCTGTTGCGCAGGATCGGCACCGGCGGCGACAAAGAGCACCGCCAGACCGCGCCCGGCGATTTTGCCCGGCCCTCCAATGTGGCAGTGGATAAAGATGGCAACGTGTACGTCTCCGATACTTGGAACGACCGGGTGGAGGTCTTCGATGCCGAGGGCACTTTTATCCGCGCCTGGGGGAAGCCCGGAGATGGTCCCGGTTATTTCGCGCGCCCGAAAGGCATCGCCGTAGACAGCGATGGTCACGTCTGGGTAGCAGACACGGTCCAAGATCGCGTGCAGGTGTTCACTCCCGAGGGGCGGCTGCTGATTTATATGGGCGGTCACGGCATGTTGCCGGGCCAGTTCCGGACGCTAGTGGGACTTGCCATCGACAAGAACAATCGCGTCTTCACGACCGAGCAGTTTCCCGGCCGGGTCCAGGTTTTCCGGTACGTGACGGATGCCGAAGCCAAGGCCGAAAGGGACCGCAAGGAAGCGGAAGAAAAGACGAAGCGGGCCGGCGCATCAAGCAAGGATATCGCCCCCGGCAAGATACAGGATTCGACGGCCAAGTAGCCGCGCACAAGTTTGGCTGCCTATGCGGGCAGCCAAAGACCGAAGTTGGGCAAAGCTCTCGACTCCGGTGGTGACACGCAGTAGCAGTAGAAGTGGGCAGTAGAAGTGACCTTGCAAGAAACTTATCAGGAGGTCTTCTTCATGAAGAAGATGATGTTTGTTCTTCTGTGCCTGGCTGTGTTTGTAACACTTGCCGTGGCCCAGAACCCGACCTACACCGCTGGTGACGGTATGCACGGCATAGATAAGTTGGGTGCCCACCAGAACGGCGGACGCGGCTGCGTCGGCTGCCATGCTCCGCACAGCGGCGCACGCGGCAACGGCGGCAACGCTGCCGCCGGCGGCGCAGTAACCGACGCCGAAACAGGTAATTACGCTCTGTGGGGCGAAGATCTCGGCCCACTGTATAGCCAGACTCTCAACTTCGGCGACGAAGGCTCCTTTGACATCACGTTCGGAGCGGACTTCGCCGGCACGCAGGAAGAAATTGTCACCGGTGTCATGATGTGCCTGAGCTGCCATGACGGCAACATCGCGAAGGGCGCCATGATGACGGGCATTTCCTACGAGCAGTCGGCTGGCCTTCTGCCTCCTGGCTACGGTCCGGGCAACATTCCGACCCTCCTCGGAAACGACGGCACCGCCGCCGGCAACTACCACAACGATCACCCCATCGGCCCGAAGGCTAACGTCGGCGCCCTGGGTCTTGGCAACCGCCTGCTGTTCGCGGCTGGCGGCTGCACCTCGCACGGCGTGGCTGTTGACTGCTTGCAGCCCGATCCAGCTAACACCGCGTACATCGCGTTCATCAACCACTACGGCTCGTTCAACGTGACCCAGAGCACCACGGCCTATCCGTCTGGCGGCCGGGTCCAGCCGATGGTTCTGCCGACCGGCTCCACCGACAAGAACGCAGCATTCGTGGTTTGCACCACCTGCCACACTCCGCACAGCATGTACCCCTTCAGCGGTACCGCTGCCGGTGCGAAGGGTGTTTATCCGACCTACTGGTTTATCAGCGCTCCGTACAATCCGGGCGCTCCGGTTCCGGATGGCACACAGGCGTCTTCCGCTACGCAGTTCTGCCGTCAGTGCCACTTCACCGGTGCCGGCGGATCGAACGAAGGCAGCGGCATCATGAACGTGACTACGTCCTTCTAGTTCGTTCGTTGCAGGGGGGAGGGGAAGCTCCCTTCCCCCTTTTTTGCGGGCTCGTGGAAGCGCGCGATCAAGTAATCGGAAACGGCTTACATACTCGTTATAAGAATCGGGCGTTGCAGTGAATTTACAGATTACAAGTTACAAGTTGCGAATCGCGGTGATCTGCTCGTTGGTGCTTATTGGTGTCTCTGTGGCGTCCGCGCAAGTGGCATCGCACAAGCCCACCGCGATGAAGGCGGCTGCTGTGAAGCCGGCGGTAAGCCCAAAGCCGGCCGGACTTACTGAAGCCGAAGTGAAGGCACTTGCGAAGCCGGTGGCGCGGGTCAACGACGCGGTGTTGACCGAGTTGGACTTGATACAGGAGATGTACGCGATCTTTCCGTACGCGCGCCAGCATAAGAGCGGCTTCCCGAAGTCGATTGAGCCGGAGATCCGGCGCGGCGCGCTGGAGATGATCATCTTTGACGAACTGCTGTTCCAGGAAGCAAAGCGCCGGAAGCTGACGATTGCGCCCGCCCGCCTGGCCAAGGCGGAATCCGATTTCCGCAAACAGTTCTCCAGCCCGTCAGAGTTCAGGCGCTATCTGCAGCTCGACATGGGAGGATCGCAGGCAAGGTTGCGCGAGAAGATCCGGCGCACGCTGCTGATTGACCAGATGTATAAGACGGAGATAAGCGCAAAATCAAAGGTCAGCCTCGCCGAACTTAAGGCTTATTACGCCAAGAACGGCAAGCATTATGAGCACGGTGA
This sequence comes from Terriglobales bacterium, assembly GCA_041946765.1. Taxonomy (GTDB): domain Bacteria; phylum Acidobacteriota; class Terriglobia; order Terriglobales; family Acidobacteriaceae; genus JBHGAZ01. Next base: position 128,758 of record JBHGAZ010000002.1, on the reverse strand, counting down.
CCTGGTCCACATCCAGAGTGTCTCGATCATGCCGCCGGATGCCACTCCGAGCGTGCTGAAGGAAGCGCGCAAGAACGCGGAAGCGGCGCTCAAAGCCGCCAAGGCCGCCAGGACATATCGCGAGTTCGGCTTGGTGGCGGAGAAGATGTCGGAAGACGACTTCCGCGTGAAGCTCGGCGATCACAAAGAGAGAAAATCTGAGGACTTGCCGCCGGAAGTGGTGAAAGTGGCGAAGAGGATGAAGCCGGGCGAAGTGAGCGACCTCATTCAACTGGGCAACGCATACACGATTATTCGCCTGGTTAAGTACACGCCGGCCGGCAAGACTCCTTTTTCCGAGGTGAAAGCGAAGCTGCAAGAGGATTTGCAGAAACAGAAGACGGAGAAGGTCCGTTCGGAGTTGGCACAGAAGCTGCGCAAGAACGCGACCATAGAGAAGCTGTAGAGCAACTTGAAAGCAGAGCAGCGGATTCAGGGCCCATGACGTATGGACACACAAACGAATGGAAAGGGCGGGGGAAAAGGGTGCGCGGGCTGAGGTGGATACTGGCTGCGGTGCTGGTGTGGGCGGTGCCCGCGTGTGCGCAGGTAGAGATTGGTGACAACCTCAAGATGCACCTGGACGGAACGTTTGGATTCGGTTACAACGGGTCGTTCGGGAGCGAAGCTAATAGCTCCGGTCATGGCACCAACTTTCTCGGCTTTGGGACACTGACCGGTTCGTACTACCACCCGAATTTTCTCAATTTCACTATCCAGCCTTACTACAACCGTTCGCAAGGCAGTGCTGAAACCAGCTCTCTGTTCAGCGGTAAGGGCGTGAACGGCACCATTCGTTTTTTTTCAGGTAGCAGGTTTCCGGGGTCATTTTCGTTCAACAAAGATCTGAGCAGCACTGATCAATTGGGTATTCCCGGAATGGCGGGGTTTACGACGGAAGGGTCGTCCCAAGGCTTCACAATTACTTGGGCCGCGCTGTTACCGAACAAGCCGACCTTGGAGGCAAGCTTTTCTTCCAGCGGTAATACATCGACAGTTTTGGGCGCCACGGGTAATGCCGACAGTTCGTCAAAGATTCTTACCCTGAATTCTACCTATAAGATTGCTGGGTGGAACTTGCTTGGCAACTTTAACCGTCTGAGCCAGACTTTCCACCTCCCAGAGTTCCTAGACGCCGGGGGTGTGCGTACACAGGAAAGCGAAAATCAGGGTGCTTCGACCGGCTACGGAATCACCGCTATGCACAAGTTGCCGTTGTCGGGCAGCTTTTCCGCTGGTTTCAACCACTCAACCTATTCCAACGGTGACGGCAGAGACCCCAACAGCTCCACCGGCATTAATCTTGGAGCAGGGATCACGCCCTTTCGCAGGTTTACCGTGACGGGTACCATGAGGTACTCCACCAACACCTTTGGCGCGTTGGCACAAAGCCTTGTTGGCGATAACAACCCCATTCCCGTCAGCATGGTGGACAACAGCGCCCATTCCCTGAGTTTCAATACCACGGCATACTTCAGCATTGGCCATGGGCTTACCATGCAGGGCTACATGAACCACCACGCGATGACGTTCCAGAACAAGGACTACAGCAACACCCAGTATGGCGGTGTTGTGAGCTACCGCTACTCGCGTCCCCTGCTCGGCATGCTGTATGCAAGCTTTGGGGCGGTGGATACCGCGAACCAGCAGGGCAATAGCGCGCTAAATCTAATCGGCAGTCTCGGGGTGTCCCGCAAGTTCGGCCATTGGGATACTTCAGCCGACTTCGGTTACTCGCAAAGTGTGCAAACGCTGATCGATGTGTATTCGACTAGTTCCTACAGCTACGGCGGGTCGCTGCGGCGGCGGATCAACGAAGTCACGTTCTTCAGCGCTGCGTTTCGCGCCGCGCACAGCGGACTACAGCAGATCGAGGGGAACAGCAGCGGCTCGAAGTCGATTTCCGCGAACTTCTCGTGGAACCGCTACGGAATCGGCGCCAGCTATGCGCAATCAAACGGTACAACCGTCCTGACCCCTTCCGGGCTGCTGAGCCCTACGCCGCTGGCGCCTCTGATTACGAACGACTTCGTGCTTTTCAATGGCAAGAGTTACAGCGTAACCGCGACCGCGAGACTGTTGCGCAACATCAACCTCACCGGCAACTACGTGTATGTGACCAGTGAAACCTTGGCAAGCGCGCTGTATTCCTTGAACAAAGGCGAGCGCTGGAACGCGCGCCTGGAATATCACGTCCGCAAGCTTAGCGTGAGGGGGAATTACTACCACGTCAGACAGGGAATCAGCTCGTCAGGCATAAAGTCGAACGTGATAAACTCGTATCAAATCGAGATCACGAGATGGTTCAATGTTTTTTAAGTGACGCTCGCAGAGGCAAGCTGCGCAGCGCAACAGGGGTGGTGTTTGTCGCTCTGCTGTTACTCGCGCCGGCGTCCGCAAAGCGCCAGAAGGCTGAGACCGGAGCACAGGAATACTGGCCCGAGCTGCTGCTGGATGGGGGCCGGAAGCTCAGCTACGAACGCACGCTCACCTCCGAGCACGATATCCGCGGAAAACGGAGCTTCTGGACCAAGCTGGTTGATGCCATCGCCGGTGAACCGATTTATAAACAGATGGTCCGGCCTTATGACGTCGTAGTAGATTCGCGCGGACGCATCATCGTTACTGATCCCGGGCTCGCCGGCGTCCATGTCTTCGACCTCGCCCAGCACAAGTACAAGTTCCTGGAACGGCAGGCGCGACTCACAGATTCCATGCTGGAGCCGCAGTGCGTCACAGTGGACGCCCACGACAACATTTTAGTTACCGACTCAAGAGTGGGGAAAGTCTTCGTCTTTGAACCCAGCGGCAACTTTCGTGGGATGCTGGGCAGCCTGAAAGGCGGCGAAGGATTGTTCAAGCGCGCTACCGGCATTGCAGTGGACCCGCAAACGCAGAATATCTACGTGACGGATACGCTGCGCGACCGCATTTACGTGCTTGATTCCAAGGGCCAGGTGCTGGGCACCATCGGACAGCATGGTGATGGCGATGGCGAGTTCAATTATCCAACCGAATTGCTGATCAGGAACGGCATGCTCGCGGTGGTAGACGCCATGAACTTCCGCGTGCAACTGTTCGATATGAACGGGTCATTTCAGGCCGCCATCGGCCAGGAAGGCGACAGGGCCGGCGGTTTCTTTCGTCCCAAGGGAATTGGGCTCGATTCGGAAAATCATATTTACGTCGTTGACGGTGAGTTCGGTGTAGTGCAGGTGTTCGATCGCCAGGGGCAACTGCTCTATTACTTCGGCAATGGCAGCGGCTTCGGGGAATTCCAATTGCCCGCGGGATTGTTCGTAGATCAGAACGATCGCGTATACGTGGTGGACTCGTTCAATCGACGCCTTCAAGTTTTCCAATATCACGCATTGAAGACGCGGGCGCAGGAGCGGCAATGAAGCGCGTGTTGCTTGCCTGTGTCCTGTTGATGTGTGTAACTGCCGTCGCGCAGTACCGTCCCCCGAAGCCGTCCCCCGATTTGACAGGTTCGGCCCCCCAGAACGAGGATGTACTCGGTTCGCACAACCTGAGTCTCGGGACAGGGAGAGTTAAGGGCGCGACCACCAACGCATGCACGTATTGTCATATCCCACATAGAGGCCTTGGGAAAGGGCCACTATGGAATCAGACCCTTTCTACGCAAACCTACGCTTTTCCTGTCAGTAAGACGATGCGCAACACGCAGGTACAGCCGGAGGTGGGTAAATCCAGTTCGCTTTGCCTGAGCTGTCATGATGGCACCGTCGCTGTCGGGCAGTCCTTATCTGCCGGCAAGATGAGGATGTCCGGCGTGATGACTAGTATTATTGGGACTAGACTGGAGGGCTCGCATCCCTTCAGTTTGCAGCTGCCGTTGAAGGATGCGCCCCATCTGATCCCCGGCCTGTCCGCAGGGAAAAATCCTCGCGACCTGAAAAAGTCGGTGCAGTTCATCAATGGAAACATCGAGTGCACCACTTGCCATAATCCGCACGTCCAGGCGGCGGACAAGGATTTGCCCAAGTTCCTGGTGCGGGAAAACGCTTATGGTGCGCTGTGCCTTACCTGCCATGACACGACTGCGCGCACAGTCAGCATGCAAACCAACGCGCTCGCGCAATGGCCCACGAGCATCCACGCCAAATCGGCTGCACAGGTGGCTCCGAATGCAGGGCTGGGCAATTACAGCAGTGTGGCTGAATTCGCATGCCTGTCCTGCCACGTCTCGCACAATGCCACCGGACCGCAATTGCTTCGAACTCCCGTGCCGCCGCTGCCCAATATGGATAGCATCTCGCAAAGCTGCATCACGTGCCACGACGGGAGCAATCGGCTCATCCAGCCGATTGCGAATATCTTGGCGGATTTCCAGAAGATCGGCCATCCGCTCACAACCGGCAAGGATGCACATTCCGCCACCGAACCCGCCGTACTTTCGGAGAGCCGTCATGTGACCTGCGCGGACTGCCACAATGCGCATGCTTCCAATCAGACGACGATTTTTAATCAGCCGCCCGAGTTGCGGCCCTCGCAGAATGGAGTGGCAGGTGCAGGCGCGGATGGATCGGCGCTGAGTGGTCCTGCCACGAAGCAGTACGAGAACTGTCTGCGATGCCACGGCAACAGTACGGCAAAAGGCAGTGTAAAATCGCTGGGATACTTGCCGGCTCGCGTGGTGTTTGCGGGCGATCCATATAATTTAATCCCGCAGTTTGGAAGCAGCGCAACATCATCCCATCCCGTTATGCGCGACAGCACGCTTGTTTCTCAACCCAGTCTGCGCCCCTTCATGTGGGACTTGATGGGTAGGACTCAGATGCGTTCGATGGGAACGCGCATCTTTTGTACAGATTGTCACAACAGCGACAATAATCGCGAGTTCGGCGGAACCGGTCCGAACGGCCCGCACGGCTCCAAGAACGACCACATATTGGAACGCCCTTACACAGCGAGTCAGGTCGCTGCAGGTGTGTGGCCGACAGGCGGTCCCGGGACCCCGGTGGTCAATTTAATTCCGAATCCTCCGTTGGATCCCAGCAGCGCAGGGCCGTATGCGCTCTGCGCCAAATGCCACGATTTGAGCAACATCATGGCTAATACTAGCTTTACAAAGCACAGCCTGCACATCCAGAAAGGATTTTCCTGTTCCGTGTGTCACACTGCACATGGCGTACCGGCAGGAACTGCTGGGCTATCGGGCAAGCGGTTGGTCAACTTTGATGCGAACGTGGTGGCGCCGAATGCGGGCGTGCTTTCGTACTCGAACAACACCTGCATCCTGACTTGCCACATGACCGATCACAACGCGAACGGAACCGTGATGCAAGCGAGTACGTCCAGGACATCTTCGACGACAATCAAAACGCGATGAAAATAAGACAATAACAGAGCGCCGAGTCCTGAACTCCAATATGGCAACTGAAACGTCTGCCGCGAGGCTTGTTCGTGCGCGCGTTGCCTGCCGCTGGCCCGACACGCCTGTCCGCGTACTCGTGCTCAGCGTCCTGTTTACGGCAGCAGCAGCGTGTGAGGTCTACCAGCTGAAAGCTTTGCTGGACCGCGACATCTGGTGGCATCTGCGTACAGGCCTGTGGATACTGCAAAACCATACGGTGCCCCGGCATCGGCTATTCTCGCAACATGCGGACCTGCCGTGGGTCAACTCCAATTGGGCGTTCGATTTACTAGCAGGCGCGGCTTACAAGCTTCTGGGAGTGCGTGTCATTCCCGGGTTGCTGATGGGTCTCAGAGTGGCGCTGGCTGGGGTCACTTTTTTGCTCGCGCGCTCACGCGGAAATTTCTGGAGCGCCGTGTTGCTGTCTGCCATAGCGCAGTACGCAATAGCCGATCTGCCCCCCAGTGCGGGTGCTGTTTCAGTTCTCTTCTTCGGCATGGAGCTGATGCTCCTGATCCGCAGCCGAAGCACGGGCAAAGTGCGTCCCCTGCTGTGGCTGCCATTGCTTTTTCTTCTCTGGGCCAACCTGCACACGCAATTTATGAATGGGTTGGTACTGCTGGCATTGTTTCTGCTGGATGAGGCCGTGCGAGCCATACGGGCTCGCTACCGCTTCGAGTTGCAGCAGCGGCCCGCTCTGCCGCTCAGCAAGATTGCTGCTGTTGCGTCCCTCTCGCTCTTAGCCACGCTGGCCACGCCGTACTCGTTCCGTATCCTGCTGAACGCGTTTGACGCTAACTACGGCAAGGTCCTTTTCGACTATTTGCCGAGCATGAGGCCGATGGCATTTCGCCGTCCGCAAGATTTCGTGGCGCTCTTGCTTGCCCTGCTGGCGGTCTTTGCGCTCGGGCGGCAGCATTCACGCGATATCTCCAAGCTCGGAATGATGGCCCTTTCGCTGGTGCTTTCGATTCGAGTGCAGCGCGACAGTTGGTACGTCGTCTTAATCGCCGTCGCAGTCCTCGCCGAAGTTCTCTCTGCTCACGAAGGCAACGCTGATGAGCACAGCAGCTGCCGCACGCGAGTCTGGGAAAGAGCAGCTGTTGCTGTTGCCGTCGCGGGTATATTTGTCACATCGGCTACCCGTCTGCCTGATCCGAAAGTGATCATGGCCAAAGCGGGGGGTGTATTTCCGGTCAAAGCCTGCGACTTCATCCAGTCGAATCAGCTTCCTGGACCGGTGTTCAACAATTATGACTGGGGTAATTTTCTGATCTGGTACTTGCCTGATCATCCCGTTGCGATCAGCGGCCGTTCCGACCTGTACGGAGATGAGATTGTCGAACAATACTTCAAAACCGTAACCGGTGCTCAGGATTTGGTATCGGACCCAACTTTTGCTGCCGCCCGCACGATCTTGTTGGCACGCAAGTCTGACATGGCTTTGGCTCTCACAACCGTACCCGTTCTGCGTAGAAAATTTCGGGTCGTCTACCAGGACGAACTTGCGATCGTTCTAGTGCCACAATAAATAGAGTCATGGCCGTCTGCGAACAAGCACAACGGAAAGCTGATCCTCGTAGATGAGTTGATATTTCGGGTCGTTGGACAGAATAGCCGCGAGGGGGGCTGCCTTCGGCAGGAGTACCAGACGGGCGGCGTTCAGGTCGGGATCCGCATCGTACGACTCGCCGTTGGCGGTTTGGAAACTGCGTACGTCGAATTCGTCGCCGTAAAGATCATTGCGGCCATCAATCGACACGGGCTGATTTGGCATATACCAGGTCAGGAACCCGCCCCAGTTTAGGTGATTGTAAAGGGGACCGGGAACCGGGTTACGCCGCAGGAAGTTCACGGCATCTACCGGGTATTCCTGACTGATGGACCGGTCTAGTTCGCGAACCGTGAAATCGGTGTTGCGGGCTACCAGCAGCAATAACAGCACGATCACCATTCCGACGCCCGCTACTTCTCGAAGTTTCAGTTTCGCCTCCCAATTCTCATCCTGTTTGGTGGCGAAGAAATCGGCGATACAAGCCGCAGCGCAGATGGATACGAAAAACGCGTCACGGCTGGTGCGAAACGCAGCTATGCTTGCAATCGAAAGCAAAGCAAGCTTGAAAAGGTTCACATCTTTTCGCCACCCCAGCACGAAGAAACCGGCCGTGGTCAGCAATAGTAGGAAGTAATCCGTGAAGTACTTGAAATTGGGCGCCTGCAGTTCCTCGATCAGAAAATAAGCGGCGCGCGACTGCGAGTACGTAAAGACGACCTGGTATACGTGATAGGAGTATGGCCCTATGCAAGCTGCGAGTGCACACGCGGCGAAGAGCCCGGTCAATTTTGCTGGCGGCAGTGTTGGCCGGCGCAGAACAGCGGGAGCCTTCGCTTCACCGTTGGCCAGGTAGTGCAACAAATTCATTCCAGTGAACAGGCCGAGCACAGCCAGTCCGTAGATGAACTGAATGTGAAAGTTCGCCCAGACAAGAAACACCAGCGGAAGAGCATAAAGGAGCTGGATGCGGCAGGTGCGTTCCGCCTCGAAGATGAACGTTAGCGTGACAGCAAAGAATAGCATTGAGAAAAACACAGGCCGTGGCATTAGGCTGTACAAGAACGCGAGGCATCCAACAGCAGAAACAATCCAGGCCGTCCAAAAATTGCCGGAGAGCCTATGAACCATCCAGAAGAAGATCGCGGCGACTGCCACGGTCAGCACCACGCCAAAAACCGCGATCCCCATAAGTCCGAACCATGCGTAAGCTCGTGAGAGCAACACCTCATAAGCCCAGCTGTAGGCGATCCAGGGACGGGTACCTGCGGTCCGAGAGAAAATGCCGACGTGCGGCACAGCATGATGTTGAACGATCCAGTCGCCGACCTTCAGATGCCACCACACGTCTGGATCGCGGATCACGATCTTGAAGATTATGCTGATCGCGCCGAGTGACGCTAGTAGAAGTGATAATGCGAGCAGCTGCAGCGCACGCACTCGCAATATCTCACGTAGCTGTAGAAAGGCAGTCATGGTCGGGAACACCTCATTTCCTTTGGCTGCGCTTTTCGACAAAGCATGGTTCACAATCATGCAGTAATGCACATCTCCGTGTAACTCTCGGTTTTTAAAACAATGTGGCCCTTACGGATGGATTCTCGTCATTAATATGTCGCAGGTGAATGCGCGTACATGCTCGTTGGCGACTACGGGTCGCCGATTCCATACCCAAGAGGACGGTTCCTGCCACGCGGAATCGGTATCTTTCACAACCAGTACGCTAATTCCATAATTCCGACAAGTGATTTCCGGCTCGCCCCTATTTCGAAATAGCGCGACCAAGTTGCGCACACGCTGGGCGCACCTGTTCCGGTCACCGCCGAATGCTGTGCCGCACTCCGGCCCGCCTGCTACGGCGTCATGGCCCGAGTACAAAGCATCCACTATGTAATTCTGGGCTACGGGATTGTGCTGAACAACTGCGGAAGGGGACAACTGTGCGTTCAATTTCTCGTATGCGGACCGTAGCGCATATGTCCGCTCTCCGAAACGCGAGTCCGAATCCATCCAATCCAATCCTGCAACACCCGCGCGGTCATACAGGACCGGTGCCATACGGATCATGAATACCTCGTATGCAGTTCCGATGGTGCCGCAAAACAGAAGAATTGCAAGGGCGGACCGGACCCATAGAGTAGTCGCGGGTTGTGCCGCGTCGGGGGAGTACCAGTAATCATGAATGAGTATTGCCCCCCAGGTTAGCAGGACTAGCTGCGCAGGAAGAAAGCATCGGATACCAAGGTCATTGGTTGCGATGCTGGCCGATTGGAGAAACGATCCTACTAACAAGCTTGCTATGACGAGCGTCCACGCCGCCAATTCGTAAGTGGAGTTACGAGCTGTTTGGTGCAAGACCCACCTTGCACGTAGAATCCCCACTGCAAAAAAGAAACCGAGCTCGATCGCGTAGTTGATAGGAATACAAACGATATTAACAGCCGTGATCACGGCCTCGCCCATACCAATCTTTTGCGCTAGGTAGGGAGAGAGCGGAAACGGTCGCACCGCAAGTTGGACAAAACCTCCGCCGCTCTTTACTCCGCTGCTTGTTTCGCCACTGAGGCTGGATAAGTATGGCACTGCGCAGGCAAGTGCAAATGTGCCGGCGGCGACGAACATTAAAGCCTCGCGCCAGTTTCTTCGCGCGGCCAGTATCACGAGCCAGAGCCCGATCGCAACACCGAATGTGAAGGTAACATACACGGACATTCCAGCTGCGCTGGCGAAAGCAGTGCCTGCCAGAATGACCGAGCTAAGCGCAAAACTGCGGCTTGTACCGGCCGTGTGGCGCAACAACAGGAAGCCAATGAAACAAGCGATAAAAGCCGCAGTATGATGCGGCACCCAAATTAACGATGCAGCCCATGAAGCGATGGGTGCGTCGTTCCACCACTCCATATCGGCCAGCCAAAACCCGCGGGCGACAGCTATGTACAGAGTAGGCAGAATATCCAGTCCGGTGACGCAGAGCAACGCAGCGCCAATACAGGTTAGTCGCGCTATAGCCATGTTACGCTGCAACAGAAACTTGAGTGCCAACGCAACCGCGCCTATCAGCCCGATGCTGCACCAAATCACTCCAGCAAAAGTCAAATATCGCGGCGACAGATTAAGTACTTTCGAAGGAAGGCTGCAAAGGAGAATCCAGAAATAGTGATACCTCAATGGAACAGCGGGATTTGCAAAAAAAGGATTGGTGGGAGGCACATGACGCCCAATCGCCGCCATCATGGCGACCCGAGTCGAATGATCATAAGCTGCAACAGGCACATAAAGCCGATTCCCGATTTGCAGGTCGACCAGGCAGCCGATAGCTACTGTGACCCACACTGCTAGGATTGCGACGGCAATCACAGTGGTTTTTGAAAGCTGGGACGCCTTTGCTTGCCGCAGCTCGCTGGCCAAAAGCAGCACAGAAACCGCACTCGCGCCGCCGTAAAAGATCCAGAGGCCCGGTTGGAAAAAGCGGGTGAGCAGATACGACATGATCGGGCAGATCGCGATCGAGAGAGGAACAGCGAGAGCAAACCGCAGGGCCGGGCGTCGCTGCCGGGATTCAAAAACGCTGAGGGCCCATCCGATTGCGTAGCCGGGCGCGAAGAGGAAAGGTGCAAGCGCAAAGCACGATTTCAGTACTCCCAGCGTGTCCACCAGGGTGAAGTTCATTGCAAACGTCCGCGACTGATCTGTCAGGCGCTGATGCCCTCCACTACAGCGCCGGTTTATCGGTCTTCGTGCCGGGGGTGATGGTCAAGTGCTTCCTGGCCCGCGCAATCACCTGCTCGATCTGGGCGCGCTTGGGATGATTGGGGTGAGTCTTTAGCAGTCTCTGCCAGGTTGCAATAGCCCCTTTCGCGTCCGACTTTGATTGCCACTGTAGCATGCCTAAATTGAACATCGCGTCAGCATACGTCGGGTCAACGTGCAGCGCGCGGTTCAAAGTCTCGATGGCTTTGTCATCGGCTCCTGCAAAGTGGTACACGGTGCTTAATGTTGTGAGGACGCGCGGATCCGGCTTAATCTTGACTGAGCGCTCGTAATATTCAGTCGCGGTATCCAGTTGGCGGGCAACCGCATAGGTTTTCCCGATTTCTGCCAGCAAACCCGCATCGTTGGGACTCTGTTGCAATTGGGCGAGGAGAGGCTCGGCCTTCTTGTCGGCCATGTGCTTCAGCTGCGCCTGCGTGATATGACCCTGCCCAGTGGCCACCGCCGCCGCCATCTGCTCGGAGGCGTTCGGTCCCTTGACGGGGCGGTCAGCCGGGGAGTGGAGGAGATACCCGCACACAATACCGAGTAAAAGGCAAATAATCGACAGGCCATAAGTCTGTGCAGCACTCCATAGTTTCCGTTGCTCCGTCGTTGCGTCCATTGATTCTCCTATTACGCAATTCTTCGAAAAACTGAGTACTGCCCCAAAGCGATTTCGGACGACAGGCGACCACACTCCAAGGCTGAAAAGGAGATAGTGCCAGCTCGGCTCCGCGCGGGCTAACCATTGCGATAACAAACCTCTATTGGGCGTACCAATACCTGAGTTGTGACGCAGCCAGCGTGCCAAACCACCTCTTGAGAAGAGTTCTTGTTTCCAACAGCTTACATCAGAACGCAAGCCTCGCAACGCCTCGGGGCCACTTTTTTCGCGCGCATTCACGCAGTAGCGGGTTTTTCGACACAAACTTGCGGAGGGACCGCTGTGAGCCTGACTTTCAGCAGCGAAATGGATCGTCATCGGGGCAAAAGACGCATGTATCTGGCATTTCTCTCACTTACTGACGAGACTGCACCTTCGCTCGGTGCAAGCTGGGCCACTTCGGCACGTAAGTATTTGGCGTGAGAACACTTACAAGGAGATTCACCCACAAGCAAGCGTGGCCGCATGGCCCTGCGCGTGCAACTCAGTAACGAATCCCAACTGACCTTTAACGTATAAGGTTGTTCATGGCAACGCAGCAAGTTGAAGTCGCCAATCCCGCCGAAGCAGCCGTTCAAGCCACGGAACTGACGCCTGAGAACCAGCTGGGCATATGTTTGTATGCAGCAGCCGTATTTATTAGTGCGTTCTTGCTGTTTCAAGTGCAGCTGATTATCAGCAAGTACATCCTGCCTTGGTTTGGCGGCACGGCGGCGGTATGGACGACGGCAATGTTGGTCTTTCAGCTGTTGCTGCTTGCCGGATACGGGTACGCGCACCTGATAGTGACGCGACTTTCAGCGCGCAATCAAGTCCGGTTCCATATTGCTGTCCTGGGTGTGGCGCTCCTGCTTCTTGCCTGTGCGGCGCTTTACTGGCGGTCTCCGATTATGCCGGGCTCTGCTTGGAAACCGGCAGATCCAAAGTACCCGGTTTGGCGGATTATTCGCCTGCTGCTGGCTAGCGTCGGCCTGCCGTTTCTGGTCCTCAGTACGACAAGCCCGCTGCTGCAGGCCTGGTTTGCGCGCGTTTATTCGAATGCCTCTCCATACCGACTGTATGCCTTGTCGAACCTCGGCTCGCTGCTGGGACTAGTCTCGTACCCGTTTATCATTGAGCCGCGACTGGCGTTGCACGTCCAAGGCTGGATGTGGTCGCTGTTGTTCGCATTATTCGCAGTCTGCTGCTCCATCTGCGCATGGCTGGCGAAGAATGCGCCACAAGCACCGCTGCCGACAGAGGAAACGGAAGATGCGTCTTTGGACAAACGGCCTTCCGCCGTGTTCAGTATCGTATGGGTTGCATTGCCGGCGGCGGCTTCGTGTATGCTGCTGGCTTGCACAAACAAGATTTGCCAGGACGTAGCCGTCATATCGTTTCTTTGGGTCGTGCCTCTAGTTCTGTACCTGCTAAGCTTCATCATCTGCTTTGACCGACCGAGTTGGTACCGGCGGGAGGTTTTCCACCCGTTGTTTGTCGCCGCGATGGCCTTGCTGGCCACCGTGATGCTCAGGGGAGCTGCCGCTGAGGTGGTAGTACAAGTTGCCGCATATCTATGCGCATTGTTCGCGATTTGCATGGTTTGTCACGGCGAACTTGTACGTTTAAAGCCGGCAAAAGCCTACCTAACCTCTTTTTACATGCTGGTTGCAACGGGCGGCGCTGTCGGTGGTCTGTTCGTGGGCCTGTTGGGGCCCCAAATCTTCACCGCCTGGTACGAAGTGCACGTGGGCGTGATTGTGACCGTGTTGCTGTTGGGAATGGTGCTGGTCCTCGATCGCTCATCCTGGCTCCACGAGAATCCATACTGGCTCCCACCTGCGGTGATCGCGATGAATGCGGCATTATTACTCCATCCTGAATGGGCGAAAGTGCTTCTTGGGACACCGCTGGGGAAGGCATACTGCATTGTTCTCCTGATAATGGCAATACCCGCGATAGCTGGCCTGCTACGACGTGAAGCTGCGAGTTTCGGTAGCGTTTCCATGTCGTACCTTTGCTTTGTCTTACCCACTTTTCTGCTGGCTTTCGTTCTAGTGTTGAGTATTAGAAAGGAAAGCACCGATCGCGTGGGCGGGGGGCGCAACTTTTACGGCAGCCTCGCTCTCATGGAAACAACGAATCATGCTGCGTTAGGATTACGGTATGGCTCTGTCATTCACGGTTTTCAAATTAAACTCGATCCAAACCAGCCGACCGCTTATTACGCTCCACAGACCGGCATCGGCCTCTTGTTAGCCAATCACCCGCGCCGGAACGATAGAGATTCCGGCTTACGAGTGGGTGTAGTGGGGCTTGGGGTAGGTACACTGGCGGCATACTCAAAACCCGGCGACTACTACCGCTTTTACGAGATTAATCCACTCGTGGCCGACTACTCACTCGGTCCCAAACCTGAATTCACCTTTCTCAAGAATGCTTCCGGGAAGGTGGACTTGGTGATGGGCGATGCCAGGCTCTCTCTGGAGAGTGAAGCCGAGAACGGTAATTTGCAGAAGTTCGACGTTTTGGTGCTGGATGCCTTCAGCAGCGATGCGATTCCGGTTCACCTGCTGACGAAAGAAGCAATGGAGCTGTACCTAAAGCAGCTTCGCGGTCCCGAGTCCATCATCGCAGTTCATGTTACGAACAAGACGCTCGATTTGCGGCCGATCATCGTGGGGTTGTGTCGCCAGTTCCATCTGTCCGCCGTACACGTACCCACGATCGACATGTTTTCCAGTGACTGGATACTGTTGTCGCGAAACGCTCAATCCCTCGATATTCCTGCCATACAGCGCGCCGGAAGGCGTTTGGCCGCGCAACAACAGCTGCTTTGGACGGACGACTTCAGCAATCTCTTCGAGATTCTCCGACCGGAAGTGTACTCACTGAGCTTGCGGCCGAGCCCCAGGCCGGGGGCCTATCGCTGAGCCGATTTGGTATGTCATCGAAGACTGCAATCATAATCGGAGCGGGTCCGGCGGGACTGACGGCAGCATACGAACTGCTTACCCGGGCCAGCATCCGTCCCATTGTGCTCGAGCGAACCACGTACATGGGGGGCATCTCGCGCACCATCAACTACAAGGGCAACCGAATGGATATCGGGGGCCACCGCTTCTTCTCTAAGAGCGACCGCGTAACGGAGTGGTGGCTGAAGCAGCTGCCACTTGGCGAGAATGAGGAGGCCGATCAAGGCGACGACCTCATGCTGGTGCGCTCGCGCAAATCGCGCATTTATTTTCTCCGCAAATTCTATAACTACCCCATCCAGCTTACGGCCGACACGCTGCGCAATCTGGGTCCAGTGCGAACCATGCGTATTGGCTTGAGTTATCTTTACAGCTCGCTGTTTCCCATCAGGAATCCTCGAAATTTAGAGGAGTTCTTCATCAACCGCTTTGGGCGCGAACTCTACTTGACATTCTTCAGGTCTTACACGGAAAAAGTTTGGGGTGTTCCGTGCGATGAGATCAGCGCCGAATGGGGTGCCCAGCGAATCAAGGGACTGTCGATCTGGAAGGCAATCGCCCATTTCGTGCGCCAGACGATGGACGGCAGCAACAATGGCATCGCACAGAAAGGAACGGAAACGTCGCTGATCGAGCAGTTTCTTTACCCGAAGTTTGGCCCAGGACAGATGTGGGAGCACGTAGCCAAAAAAGTGAAGGAACTTGGTGGCGAGATCATAACCGAAGTGGACGTTACTGGCGTCGAAGTCGAAAGCAACCGCGTGACAGCTGTGACCGCGCTCGACAGCACTGGCCGGCAGCGGCGCTTCACAGCCGATTTCTTCTTTTCTACGACTTCGGTTCAAGAACTCGTGCGCGGTCTCCAAACCGAGGTTCCTGCTGATGTTCGGGAGATTGCGGAGGGGTTGAAGTACCGCGATTTCATCACTGTCGGCCTGCTTCTCAAGAAGCTGAAGATCCGGGAGCCCGACGATAAGTTTGGAAGCCTCGTCCGGGACAACTGGATCTATATCCAAGACCCGGATGTATCTGTCGGGCGGCTGCAAATATTTAATAACTGGAGCCCCTACCTGCTCGCTGACAACACGAAAGTTTGGGTTGGCGCCGAGTACTTTTGCTACGAATCCGATGATCTATGGCGCAGTCCCGATGTGGAGGTGGCACAACTTGCTATCGATGAGCTTTCACGCATCGGTATCATCGACAAAACCGATGTTCTTGATTTTACTGTGGCGCGCATGCCGAAAACTTATCCCGCCTATTTCGGGACCTACGAGCGCTTCGCTCTCGTCCGCCAGTATCTGCTTGGCCTCGAGAACCTATTTCTCATTGGCCGAAACGGCATGCACAAATACAACAATCAGGACCACTCGATGCTGACGGCCATGATCGCGGTGGACAACATCATTGCTGGCCGCACCGACAAAGCCAACATCTGGGAAGTAAACACCGAAGCTGAATATCACGAAAGCAAATAGCTCCCTGGGTTGCCGTTATGGCCGGCGGTGCCGCCATCTCGGCAGAGCAGCTACAGAGGAACTGATTTAGTGTAGCTGCACATAGAGTTCCCTTCGGCTTATCTCAATAAGAGTAAGCGTCCGACGCTGGCATGGTTGACAGGGTGTGCGGTGTAAGTGCCCACTTAAGGATCTCGTGGACACTTACGTCCACCTTTAGCTAACGGGATTTCCTTCGCAGTCGCTGATTGACGGCGGCGAGGGAAAATGACTCCGAGTGGAACGGACCATGCCATTCGAGCATGGCCTCATGCTCTTCGTGGTGAGAGTCGGTGAGGGCTTCCAAGTAGCCGGCGTATCCGAACGGGCCACCCACGTCCTCGGGTGGTCCACTGCGTTCTCCGGCCACACAGCGCGGATACTGCTGCTCCGACTCGGGGAGCACGACCGCCTCCAGCAACAGCTCATGTCGCCAGTTGTCGCCGAAGTCGTACACGTACTCGAACGAGGTCCCAACCTGCGGAACCACTGCGCGCAACCGGTACCGGCGGTCATCGATGATGGGACGGTCGTCGTCGGGGTCGGGCACACCATAGACACGACGGCCGATGTGGAACTCGTGGAGGTGATAGTTTTCCCACCCAATGGCGATCTGCAGGATACGGTGGAGTTGCGCTAGGGTCGTGTCGTCCCAGACCTGAATGCGTCGCCAGATGGGCGGATCAATATCGCGCAGCGTCACCTTGAGTTGATACAAGACTCGGTTCTTCTTTCCCGCCATCGCCGCCTTCCCTCGTTGAAGGTTGCTATTGTACAGCCTGGGTTCCTGCGGTTTGCGTGACCAGATTCTACGGCAGCAGTTTGCCGATACGGTTCACCGCGTGGTCGGCGATGCGCGTCAGAACCTCGCGCAGGTACGCTTTCCGCCGATGGGGCCATAGGCCGGCGCTATCGCCCAACCATTTCTTCCATTTCTTTCTCCGCGATCACCTTCACGCTGAGCTCGCGGGCTTTGTCGAGCTTGGAGCCGGCGTCGGTACCGGCGACGACGTAATCCGTTTTCTTGCTGACTGAGGACGCCACCTTTCCTCCGGCGTCTTCGATCAGCTTTTTGGCCTGCTCCCGAGTGTAGTGCGCGAGCGTTCCGGTCAGCACAAAGGTCTTGCCTGCGAGTGCGGTGCCGCGTTGTTTACGCGTACCGCTGAAAGTCAGTCCGGCCGCGCGCAGGCGCTCGATCAGCTCGCGGTTCTTCGGCTCCAGAAAAAACTCCCGGATACTGGCGGCAATCCGCGGCCCCACTTCCTCCACTTGCTGCAATTTCCTCAGGCTTTCCTCTTCGCTCTTCAGCGTGGCGGCTTCGATCAGCGCATCAAGGGAACCGAAGTGCTGTGCCAGGAACTCCGCCGTGCGCTCGCCCACGAAACGAATGCCTAGGCCGAAAATCACCCGTTCCAGCGGCAGTTTCTTGGAGGCCTCGATTTCGTCCAGCACGTTCTGCGCTGACTTGTCGCCCATGCGTTCCAGTTGCAGCAGGTCGGATTTGGTCAGCCGGTAGATGTCGGCCACATTCTTGACCAGGCCGCGATCGGTGAGCTGGTTGACCAGGGCGTCGCCCATGCCCTCGATGTTCATCACCGAACGCGACGCGAAGTGCAGGATGGTTTCCCGCAGCTTGGCTGGGCAGTTCGCATTGACGCAGCGGAAATCCACCTCGCCTTCGGTCCTGACAATGTGTCCGCCGCAAACCGGGCAGCTCGCGGGCATGTGGAAGTGCTTGTGCCCGCGCGGGTGCGCCGCGTCTTCCACCACTTTGACGACCTTCGGAATCACGTCGCCGCCGCGTTCCACTTGCACGTAGTCGCCGATCTTGACGCCGAGGCGCTCGATCTCGTCCATGTTGTGCAGCGTGGCCCGGCTTACCGTGGTGCCGCCGATGGGGACCGGCTCAAGCTCGGCCACCGGCGTCAGCTTGCCTGTGCGCCCCACCTGCACGTGGATGTTGTTAATCCGGGTGACGCCGGCGCGCGCCGCGTACTTGTAGGCGATGGCCCAGCGCGGCGCTTTGCCGGTAAAGCCGAGTTCGTCCCAGAGCGCAGTGCGGTTCACCTTGATGACGATGCCATCTATCTCGAAGCCCAGCGTGTCGCGCTTGGATTCCCACTCGCTGACGAATTTCCATACTTCGTCGAAGTTTTTTGCCAGCTTGCGCCGGGGATTCACCTTGAACCCCGCGGTCTCCAGCGCGTTCAGGGCGCGCCAGTGCTGATCGAAGTACGTGCGGCCGTCGGCCAGCAGAAAATAAGAATAAAAATCGAGCCGGCGCAGGGCGGTGATATTGGGATCGAGCACCCGCACCGCGCCGGCTGCGGCGTTGCGCGGATTGGCAAATTTTGCGAGGTTCTGCCGCTCGCGGTCCTCGTTCATGCGCTCGAACGCCGCCAGCGGCATGATGACTTCCCCGCGCACTTCAAAATCCGGCGGCAACCCCGCTTTTTTCAGCGCCGCCTCATACACCGAGAGCGGGACGGAGCGGACCGTGCGCATATTGAGGGTTACGTCTTCGCCCACGGAGCCGTCGCCACGCGTGATGGCGCGGTCGAAACGTGAACTGTGGTCGTGCGCTGCATAGCGCAGCGCCATGGAAAGGCCGTCCAGCTTCAGCTCGCAAACGTATTCGACGTCACGCATGCCGGTCAGTTCCTGCACGCGCCGTTCCCAGTCACGCAGTTCCTGCTCGTTGTAGGCGTTGTCGAGCGAGAGCATGGGCGACGAGTGCCGCACCTTGACGAACCCCTCGCGCGGAGCGCCGCCGACGCGTTGTGTGGGCGAGTCCGGCGTAATCAGCTCGGGATGCGCCCGCTCCAGCGCCTTCAGTTCGTTCATCAGCAGGTCGAATTCAGCGTCGCTGATCTCGGGAGTGTCAAGGACGTAATAACAGTGCTCGTGATGCCGTATCTGCCGGCGCAGCTCCTCGATGTGGCGCTGTACGTCTTTCAGCTTATCTTTGGTCGCAGTCGCCATCACAAATCATTATAGTGGGCGTGGAAAGACCCACATCTCGCTGCGCAGAGGTGGGCCCGTAGTGACAAGCGCGTGATCACCAGAGCGGTCCTCATTTACAACCCGGAATCGGGACGGCAGCGGCGGGTGCGCGTTGCCCAAGTAGAGACAGCTAGAGATACGCTGCGCGCCGCCGGAGTTGAGGCTGTGTCAACGGCGACCCGCGCCGCCGGCAGCGCTGGGGAGCAGGCGCACGAAGCCATCGTTAAGGGCTACGACGCGGTATTTGCCTGTGGTGGTGATGGCACGGTCAACGAGGTCCTGCAGGGGATGGTTGGGAGCCAGGCGGCCCTGGGGGTGATTCCCCTGGGAACAGCTAATGCCTTGGCCGCGGATTTGCGCATCCCGCGCGACCCAGCGGCAGCTGCTCGGGCCGCTCCTTCTGCGAGACAGGTGCGGGTGGCGGTTGGTCAGCTCTCGTCCACCGATCAAAACGGCGACACCCATTCTCGTTTCTTCATCGTGACTGCGGGTGTTGGCGCCGATGCCCATCTGGTTTACACCATGAGCGCTGCCTTCAAGCAGCGCTATGGCTATGCCGGATATTTTGCCTATGCCTGCCGCACCTGGGCTACGCACCCTTTTCCGCCCTTTGAAGTCGAGTTCACGCAACCCGGCGGTGAGATCCGGCGCGAGATCGTTTCGCAACTACTGGCGGCACGCATCACCGAGTTCGGCGGCCTGATGCGCCGGCTCGTTTCCGGTGCAGCATTAAACCGGAACGTACTTCGCCTGGCGCTGTTCAAGACCCCTGACCGTCTGCGCTACCTTCAATACATGACTAATGTGTGGCTGGGCCGGCAGACTGCGGTTCGGGATGTCGAACTGGCAGATGCAATCTCGGTGGACTGCCGCCCGTTGCGGGAGCCGTGTCAGGAGGCCCGCTGGCGCGGCCGCGATTTCAGCCGCCGTATCTATACCGAAGCTGACGGCGAACTGACCGGCATGCTGCCGGCCAGCATCAAGATAGTTCCAGACGCAGTTACACTGCTCGTGCCAGGGAAGTAGCGCCGCCGTCCCCGGCGGCAGTCCCAGCGGACGTCTCGCCCGCCGGCGAGCACGAGACGCGCTCGCGACTGCCGACCAGGAGGCCAGGGCTACAAAACTAATCGGGCAAAGGGAAGGTAAATGGAATACGTTAATCTCGGCCACGCGGGTGTAAAGGTTTCACGCATCGCGCTGGGGATGATGACCTACGGCACGCCCAAGTGGCGTCCCTGGGTGTTGGACGAAGCCGCCAGCCGCCCGTTTATCCAAAAAGCGCTGGACGCGGGCATCAATTTCTTCGACACCGCCGACATGTATTCGCTCGGTGAGAGCGAAGCGATCCTGGGCCGTGCGCTGAAAGACTTCGGCATCAGTCGCGATCGGGTGGTGATTGCAACCAAGGTGTTTTTCCCGCTTGGCGACGGTCCCAATCAGCAGGGACTCTCGCGCAAGCACATCCTGCACGCCATCGATGACAGTCTGCGCCGGCTTCAGACGGACTACGTGGACCTCTACCAGATCCACCGCTTCGATTACACCACCCCCGTCGAAGAAACCATGAAGGCGTTCACCGACGTGGTGCGCGCCGGCAAGGCGCGCTATATCGGCGGCTCGTCTATGTACGCTTGGCAGTTCGCAAGAATGATCTACACCGCCGACCGCCTGGGCTTGGAGCGCTTCATCACCATGCAGAACCACTACAACATCGTTTACCGGGAAGAAGAGCGGGAGATAATTCCATTCTGCCGGGCCGAGGGCATTGGCATTCTGCCCTGGAGCCCACAGGCGCGCGGGTTCGTCAGCGGCACGCACCGGCGGGGCGACTACGGCGATACTATCCGCGCCAAGACCGACGATTACTCGCACAAGCTGTACTATCGGGATTCCGATTTTGAAGTAGTGCGGCAGATAACTGCAGTCGCGAAACAGAAGGGCGCATCCAACGCGCAGGTAGCACTCGCTTGGCTGCTGCATCAGCCCGGCGTAACAGCGCCCATTGTCGGCGCTAGTAAAATGCACCACCTCGACGAGGCAATTGAAGCCCTGGACCTGAAGCTGAGTGACGATGAACTGAATGCGCTGAGCGCGCCGTATCAGCCGCACCCGGTGCTGGGACATCACTGAAACGAATGATTCAATAAATGGAACCTGTTACCCATCTTCTGACCGGCGCCTGCATGGCGCGCGCGGGATTTAACCGCAAGACGGCGCTGGCGACCGTGACCATGGTGCTGGCTGCCGAGGCGCCGGACATTGACGCCGTCACCGACTTCGGCGGACGCATCTTCGCCCACGCTCATCACCGCGGCATCACACACAGCTTTGCTGGCACACCGCTGGTCGCCGGCCTGGTGGTGCTGCTCATTTATCTCTGGTACCGATGGCGGCGGCGTGGCCGGCGCACTGAGGAAACTGCGCCGCGATGGGGACTGCTGTACGCGCTAGCCTGCCTTGCCGTGCTCAGTCATCTGTTGCTCGATTTCACCAACAACTATGGCGTGCGTCCCTTCGAGCCCTTTTCCTATCGCTGGTATTCGTGGGACATCGTTTTCATTGTCGAGCCGCTGATGTGGATCGCGTTGATTGCGGGACTCGTGTTGCCGTCCCTGTTCGCCGTGATAAACCAGGAAATCAAGTCCAGCCGGGGGAAGGAACCGCGTGGCCGCTGGGGAGCGGTCCTCGCGCTGGTGGCCGTGGTCGTTATCTGGGGCGTGCGCGACTACCAGCACCGCCACGCAATCGCGGCCATGCAAGCCCTCACGTACCAGGGAGAGCCGGCGCTACGCGTTTCCGCCTATCCCTACTGGTTCAACCCCTACCGCTGGTACGGGGTGGTAGAAACGAAGCATTCCTATATCAGCATGATTGTCAGCTCCTGGACGCCGGAAGTTGATCCCGACAACCGCGCCCTGGTGCGTTACAAGCCCGAGGACACTCCAGTCACCAGGGCTGTCAAAGCATCGTATTTGGGACGCGTTTATTTGGATTGGGCACAATATCCCATGATGGAAGTGGAACCGCTGCAAGCCCCCGCCTCCGGGTATCTGGTCCGCATTTACGATGTGCGCTATGCGTATCCGGGCATGCGACGCCTTCCCCTGGGAGGCTGGGTGCTGCTCGACAGCGACTTGAAAGTCGTAGCAGAAAATTTTGGAACGCCGACCATTCCTCTCGCAGGCAGAGAGCGCGAACAAGCCGCAGGCAGCCGCCAGTAAAGCACGGAGCACCGGCGAATCGAACCCTCCGACTTGACGCCGCTGCTGCCCTAGGCAGAGAATTTACTTCCAGACCTTCACGGAAACGTGCGAGGCAACCGCAAGAGGAGAGGTCCATCATGTTGGCTTTTCTGTTCGTGATTGTTGCTGTCGCGTTTAGATTTCTAATGGCCCCACTGGCCTTTGCGCCCGTTGCCGCATCACTGCTGTTCTTCGGCGCGCGCGCGCCGCGCAAGCACGCATGGATTCCACTGGCTCTCCTGGTCGGCGCGGATGTAGTGCTGACAAAGATTACCTACAGCTATCCATTCACAGCCGATCATTTCGTCACTTGGGCGTGGTACGCGGCTGTTTTGCTGCTGGGTGGCGTACTGCGCAATAATGCAAAGCCGTTGCGCGTCGGGGCGGCGTCGCTTGCGGCATCCATTTCGTTTTTTCTGGTCAGCAATTTCGCTGTGTGGGCAGTCTGGAACATGTACCCCAAAAATCTGAGCGGCTTGATGCTGGCTTATGCCGCTGGCCTCCCGTTCTTCCGTAACCAGGTCCTTTCCGACCTGTTCTTCACCGCGGTGATGTTCGGCATCGGCGCACTCCTCGCCGGCCGCGAACAGCGTGCTTCAGCCACCGAGTCATTGAGCCATTAATTTGTAGCGCCGGCATCCTCGCCGGCACGCGCGGAGGCGGCCTCGCCTCCGCGCGTTTTCCGATATCCGATCGCCAACCACGCTATCGCCAAATCCAAATCGGAACCACTGGCGCAAAAGTTCGTGCTTCGCAGGCAGCTAGCAACGAGTTGCTGCACATCCATGCCAGCGTAAAAACAAAATGAACCAGCGTTGCCTTTCCGGGTACAACGCAGAAGGACTGTTCACATGAATAAGTTCGACAGGATAATCGAAAAAGCGGCCATGATCGCCGGGTTCATTGCCGCTGCTTACGTCATTGTGGATGGAGCCGCCCGAGTGGTCAGCAAGACGAAAGATATCCTCAAAAACCGCAAACTGAAGAAGCAGGAGAAAACCGCCGCTGCCGCTGCATGACGGCAAGCAGACACTGAACTAGCCCGGCCCCGGCCGGGCTTTTTCTTTTCCTGCAACTCAATGACTCAATGATCTAATGGCTTAATCACCCGATGACCCGGTCAGCTGACATATTGCGGCGCATGCGGCGCACGATGAACACAGCAAGGATGGCAGCGGCCAGCACCACCAGTGTTACTGCCAGGTGACGGCGCACCAGCAGGGTCACAAGGCTGACGATCCCGGGACCGAACACAATCGTCAGCAGCGCCAGCACCCCGTAACGCACGATGCGTCCGCCGAAGATCGCCAGTAGGAAGTGCAGCAGCTTCATTTCAAATGCTGCCGCGGCCAGCACGAAAACTTTAAAGGGAAAAGGCGGCGGCATCATCGCCGGCAATGCAAGCGCCAGAAACTTGTTGTGCTCAAACGACAGCCGTATCCTCTCGAACTTCTCCCTGGGCATGCGGCGCTCCAGCACGACCTCACCGCCCAGGTATCCAATGCCATACACAACAATGCAGCCGGCCGTGGAACCGGCCGCGGCCATCAGGACGTAGATCCAGGCATGCAGCGGGTTATGCGTATACACATAGCTGGCCACCACGGCATCCACGGCCCCAGGCAGCGGGATGCCGGCCCCGTCTGCCGCGGCAATGGCAAATACCCCCCAGGGACCGAGCGGGCTCAGCACCGACCATAACCAATGACTGAATTTCGCGAGAGTCTTCAAAGGTAGAAATTCATTTTACGGCAGCGAATTCTTGCCTGTCACTGACAAGCTGCCTCAGAAATCGTGCTTCGTATCAAGATAAGTTGGATATATGGCCTCAGCGCCGACGATCTCTTGCTGAATTATGACTGGCTGTCTTCTTAAGCTCTTTCGGCGAATACCTGCCGCCCGGAACCGGCCGAACCGAACCAATCTTGCGGTTGTACACGTAAATCCAGCACTTCACTATATTTCCATTCAGCATGGCGGCGCGGCACTCCTGGCGCACAAACAGGCTGTCGCCGGGGTCGGCGGGATCGAAGCCTTCGTATTCATCGAGGCGCGCCAGCACGTCAGTGTCGGCGGGAAGCGCGAATACTTGGCCGGAAATGTGCCCGGATGAGCCCGCATCGAGAATTGCTCCGGGGTAACGGCCCAGGTTGTAAAGACGGCCGCGAACAGTCGCCGGGCCGATGGGGCGCAGCTTGCGGATCAGGTTCGAAACTGATGGTGGAGCGTGTTCCGGGAGCAAGGTGCCGTAGCAGAATAAAAATGCTTTCATAGCTGCGCTCGATTAGCCATTCTCGGCGGTAGTGGGCTAAATGGGTGTTGATGGCAGTTTAGCCCTCAGTATTAGCCCAGTACCTGCTCGGCCGTCCATTTGAACTATACGCGACCCGCCCTATATACTTTTCCACCCCAGCACGCCAAGACAAGTGGTGCTGAGTTTCAGGTTCTTCTGCGCAGGCGCGCCGCTCGCGCGCTGAATTGAGAGTCATCATGAAGGTAATAGTGATTATACCGGCGGCGGGTCTGGGCACGCGGATGGCGGCGGGTTCTGCGGCGACGGGCAAAGGCGCGGCGGCGGCCGCCAGACCTGCGCCCGCACCTTCTGCTGTGACAACACCGGGCGCCACAGTTCCCACGAAGCAATTCGCGGAAATTGGCGGCGTACCCATCATTATCCACACGCTCAAAAAATTCGTAGAGGCGCCGCAGGTGCAGGAAATCTATGTCGCACTGCGTGGAGTTGAGGCGGAAAACTTCCGGCAACGCCTGCAGCGGGAAGGCTTCCGCAAACCAATCCACCTGGTCGAAGGCGGCGAGCACCGGCAACACTCGGTCGCAAATGCCTTGGCGGCAGTGCAGGGCGCCGACGATGACATTGTCCTGGTGCATGATGCGGTGCGCCCGTTTGTAGATCAGGAGATTATCGCCAACGTGATCAAGGCGGCAGTCAAGCACGGCGCTGCCATTGCCGGGGTACCAGCGGTGGATACGATCAAGCAGGTGGAACGCACCGCCGAAGGCGCCATCATCACCGCGACGGTACCCCGCGAACGCGTCGTGCTGGCGCAGACGCCGCAGGGCTTCCGTCTCGGCCTGCTGAAACGCGTGTTTGCGCAGGCGGCCGAAGACGGATTCATCGGCACCGACGAAGCTTCGCTGCTGGAGCGCTCCGGGCACGAGGTTGCAGTGGTGATGGGCTCGCCGCGAAACCTGAAAATCACGACGCCGGCAGATTTGCAGTTGGCTGAGTTTTATATGAAAGGAATTTAGCCACTGGTTGACACGGATTTACACGGATCAGAACCAAGATTGGATTAACGAATGCTCGATCAGAGTGTCGGTCTGAAGCACGCGGAATTGACGGAGCGCATAATCGGGGCGTTTTATGACGTCTACAACGAACTGGGCTATGGATTCCTCGAGCAGGTGTACGAGCAAGCATTAGCCATCGCTCTCGGTGAGCAGGGACTAAATCAGAACGGCAGTTCGACGTTCCTGTTTGGTTTCACGGTCAACGCATTGGTGAGTATCGGGCTGACTTGCTCGTAGAGCGTACAGTTCTGGTTGAACCCACGAAGCTCAATTGCTCCATTACCTTCGAGCAACTGAGTTCGAAGTTGGGCTGTTGTTGAACTTCGGACCGCGACCTCAGTTTCGCCGTCTGCTGTTCGATAATGACCGAAAACAGATCCGTGAAAATCCGTGTAAATCAGTGGCAAAAGGTTTTACATGCGCATAGGGTACGGTTGGGATTCGCACGAGTTCAAACGCGGCATACCACTGAAGCTCGGCGGAGTGACGTTGCCGCACAATAAGGGCCTCGCCGGGCACTCTGACGGTGATGTCCTGCTGCACGCGCTGACCGACGCTCTCCTGGGTGCGGTGGCCGCCGGCGATATTGGCGCCTACTTCCCGCCATCCGACCCGCGCTGGAAGGGCGCCGACTCGATCATCTTCGTCCGCGAAGCTCTGGGACAGGTGCAGCGCGCCGGATACACGGTGGCGAACGTGGACTCCACGCTGATCCTGGCGGCGCCGAAGATCGGACCGCACGCTGCCCAAATCCAGCAACGGGTCGCGGAATTGCTGGGCATTGACACCTCGGCGGTCGGCATCAAAGCCAAGACGCCCGAAGGAATGGGCACGGAAAATGCCGCTATCGCGCACGTGGCCGTGCTGCTGGTGAAGAAATCCGGCAAGCGCAAACGGGTGCTGGAGGCCGTAGAGACCGTGCCGCAACCGGTGGTGGACAGCGTGGTGGAGCAGGTGCTGGGGCAGGCGGAACCTCGGCGTCCCCGCCGGGTGCGGACGGTCAGTCGTTAGCCGCTGGCCGTTGGATCATGCGCCGGGCGCCTTTCATTGTCTTACAAGAGTATTTAAAGAAGCGTCATCCTGACGCGAGCGAAGCGAAGCGGAAGGATCTGCTTTTGTCAGAACGAGAAAACACGCCTTCGCTTCGCGCCGAACAACAGGCCGTTCGCTCAGGAATGACGCTCTAAAGAGAGTTTCCAGTGCGGCAAGATTCAGGAACTGTGAAAGTGCTAAACCTGCTATGTCGCGCCAAGACTCCGACAAACGAGAAAAATGGCTGATTCAGGCTCTGTCCGAGTACGTTTTGCGCCGTCGCCGACCGGCTATCTGCACGTGGGCGGGGCGCGCACTGCGCTTTTCAACTGGTTGTTCGCCCGCCATCATCGCGGCACACTGATCCTGCGCATTGAAGACACAGACGTGGAACGCTCCACCTCCGAGATGGTGGAGGGCATTCTTCAGGCCATGCGCTGGCTGGGCCTGGATTGGGACGAGGGCCCGTTCTTCCAGTCGCAGCGCATGGAAGCGTATCGCGCCCTGGCGGCCCGGCTGGTGGACAGCGGAGACGCGTACTACTGTTTCTGCACGAAAGAAGAATTGGAATCACGCCGGCAGGCTGCCACCGCTGCGGGAGGCAGTTCAAGTTACGACCGCACGTGCCGGCGGCTGTTGCCTGAAGAAGCGCGGCGCCGCAAACAGGCAGGCGAGCTCTGCGCGGTCCGATTCGCCGTCCCGGAGAGCGGAAGCACCTGTTGGGACGATGCGGTTTTCGGCAGAGTCGAATTCGCCAATGCCGAGCTGGAAGATTTCGTCCTGCTGCGCTCCGACGGCGGGCCCACGTATCATCTCAGCGTCGTGGCCGACGACATTGACATGAAGGTGACGCACGTCATCCGCGGCGCCGATCATCTTTCCAACACGCCCAAACAGAAGATGCTGTACGAAGCTTTGGGCGCACCGCTGCCGGTGTTCGCGCATGTGCCGTTGATTCTGGGTCCGGACAAGACGCGCCTCAGCAAACGCCACGGCGCCACCAGCGTGACGGCATATCGCGACGAAGGCTTCCTGCCGGAGGCTTTTCGTAATTACCTGGCGCTGTTGGGTTGGACGCCGCCGGATTCGACCAAAGAAATCATGAGCGGCGAGGAACTGATCTCGCTGTTTTCGCTTGACGGGATCTCGAAGTCGAATGCCGTGTTCGATCGCACCAAGCTGGAGTGGATGAACGCCGAGTACATCCGCGCCATGCCCGTGGACGAACTCAGCGCGCGTCTGCTGCCGGTTGTGCGTGAGGCGGGATACGAGGTGGGACCCGAGCAGATGCGGCGAATCGCACCGCTGATCCGGGAACGCATCAAGCTACTGCGTGATGCGCTGACCGTGGCCGATTTCTTCTTCGTGAAAGAACTGCCGGCATACGATCTGGCGCTGCTGATTCCGCAGAAGGGCGACGCTGCGATGGCTCGAAAAGTATTGGAGCGCACGCGCGAAGTGCTCGCCAAGGCCGATTTCAATGCGCGTGCGCTGGAGCAGGCATTACGGGCGGCAGCACAGGAACTGGGCCTCAAACCGGGCCAGATGTTTACGCCCATCCGCGTGGCCGTGACCGGCCGCACCGCCGCGCCGCCGCTGTTTGAGACATTGGAAGTTTTGGGCAGGGAGAAGAGTTCGGAGCGAGTGAAGCAGGCGATAGCAAAGCTAAAATGAGTCGCTTTTGGCGTTGCGGGCATTTCAGTTGAAGGGTGGAGCAGGGCTTTCAGCCCTGTGGGTTTAACGAGCGCCTAAAGTGAGTGTGTGAGAACTTCTTTTGTGCAAATCGAGTGGTCTGAGGTGCCTAAAATCAGCCCGCGAAGCGGGCGGCGGAATTTAGCTCAGGGCGCACCGGGGTCTCCGACGCGCCCGGTTTTGGCGTGGCAGGGTGGAAGCCCGGGGTAAGGTGGGCAAATGAGCGAGTCCCGTCAAGGGACGGCACGCTTTTCAGATACTCTCTAAAGCCGCTGTCAATGACACCAGCAGAACCGCAGCGCCAAAGCGCTGCGCCAGTAACGGCGTATAGAATAGCTATTAGCATGAGCGCGACAAAACCTGACATCGGGGGCGATATAAGATCGGCGGCGAAGCCAGCCGCGCCTCCCAACTTCCTGCGCGACATCATCGCCGAAGACGTGCGCACCAAGAAGTTCGGCGATGCTGTCATCCAAACGCGCTTCCCTCCCGAGCCGAACGGCTATCTGCACATCGGGCATGCCAAGGCCATCTGTCTTGACTTCGGGCTGGCGGACGAGTTCGGCGGCCGCACCAACCTGCGCTTCGACGATACCAACCCGGAGAAGGAAGAGACCGAGTACGTTGAGTCCATCATGGAGGACGTGCGCTGGCTCGGCTTTGAATGGGACGGGCTGTTCTACGCTTCTGACTATTTCGACCAGCTCTACGAGTGGGCAATCAAGCTAATCAAAGACGGCAAGGCATACGTGGATGATCTCTCGGCGGATGAAATCCGCGAGTACCGTGGCACCCTGACCGAACCGGGCCGCGAGAGCCCATACCGCAACCGCTCAGTTGAGGAAAACTTGGAGCTGTTCGAGCGCATGCGCGCCGGCGAATTCCCCGATGGCTCGCGCGTGCTGCGGGCGAAGATCGACATGGCTTCGCCGAATATGAACATGCGCGACCCGGTGATGTACCGCATCCTGCATGCTGAGCACCATCGCACGGGAAACAAGTGGTGCATTTATCCGATGTACGACTACGCGCACGGGCAGTCGGATTCCATCGAGCGCGTCACGCACTCCATGTGCACGCTGGAGTTTGCCGATCATCAGCCGCTGTACCGGTGGTTCATCGAGCAGTTGGGCATCTTCCCGTCGCAGCAGATCGAGTTTGACCGCCTCAATCTCACCTACACGCTGCTGAGCAAGCGCAAGCTGCTTCAGCTGGTCAATGACGGGCACGTGAGCGGCTGGGACGACCCGCGCATGCCGACTCTTTCCGGCATACGGCGGCGTGGCTACACGCCGGAGGCGATCCGCAATTTCGTAGCGGCGGCGGGTGTCTCCCGCACTAATGGCATCACCGATTTCACCATGCTGGAATACTACGTGCGCGAGGACTTGAACAAGCGCGCTCCGCGCGCCATGGCGGTGCTGCGTCCGCTTAAGCTGGTGATTGATAACTATCCCGAGAACCAAGCGGAAGAACTGGACGCGGTGAACAATCCGGAGGACCCAGACGCGGGCACGCGCAAGGTCCCGTTCTCGCGTGTTCTCTACATTGAGCAGGATGATTTTCGCGAAGTGCCGCCAAAAGGCTATCACCGCTTGTCTCCCGGCCGTGAGGTACGCCTGCGCTACGGCTACTTCGTCAATTGCAGTGACGTTGTGAAGAACGACAAGGGAGAAGTCGTCGAAATCCATTGCATCTACGATCCAGCGACCCGCAGCGGCAACGCTCCCGATGGGCGCAAGGTGAAAGCCACCATTCACTGGGTCTCAGCCGCGCACGCGGTGAACGCCGAAGTGCGGCTCTACGACAAGCTCTTCACCAACCCCGATCCCAGCCAGGTTGAGGACGGAAAAGATTTCACCTCGAACCTCAATCCCAATTCGCTGGAGGTTGTCTCCAACGCCAAGCTGGAGCCGTCGCTGGCCGATGTCCCCGCCGGCGCGCGCTATCAGTTCGAGCGTCTGGGATATTTCTGTGCCGATCCCGATTCCAGGCCGGGCAAGCCGGTGTTTAACAGAACGGTGGCGCTGAAGGACACCTGGGCAAAGATCGAGAAGAGTCAGAAGCCTGAATGATCATTCCTGCGCGCTAGTGGCGACTGAGTCGGGTATTTACATCAGCGTATTGACAGATGCAGAACACCGCAAGATCCTTCGACTCCGCGCCCGCCGGCCCGCAAAAAGCGGCGGGCCGCAAAACCCTGCCGGCGCTGCGCTCAGGATGACAATTGATGGACCGCGCTCCGCTCAGGAATCAGCTTGGCTGGTCAGCCCTCACAAATTTGGGTGACTCGGGTCACTGGCGAGCGACCTGAAGCGCACTACGATAGAAAGCGGTTCGGGACCCTTTGTCCACTCCGCAGCCGGGGTCTCCAGCACGCCGACTCATGGAGCACTACCGGCTTGACCGGGGCCCCAGAGGAGGCGTCCCAATGGCTACAGCAACCAAGCTAATCCTCTCGCTGAAAGTCAAGAACATCCTCTTCGCAACCGATTTTTCTCCGTGCTCGGAAGCAGCGGTGCCGTATTTGCGTGCGCTGGCGGGGATCTTCGGCGCTACCGTGCACGTGGCGCACGTCATTTCTCCGGAGACGACTGGTGGGGTATCGCTGGAGAAATTTCCGGAACTGGACCAGTCGCGGAAAACCGCCGAGGAGCGGATGGCAAAGTTCCTGGTGAAGAACCCACTGCATGGAGTTACGCACCACGTGGTAGTCGAGCGCGGTCCCCTGTGGCACGTGCTGACCGACATGATCGCGGAGCACGAAATTGATCTCATAATACTTGGCACTCATGGCCGCCGCGGGCTGAAGAAGTTGCTACTGGGCTCGGTGGCGGAAGAGGTTTTTCGCCGGGCCAAGTGTCCGGTAATCACGGTCGGTCCCGCGACGCCGCACGACGGGGCCGGAGAATGCAAGCTGGAACGTATTCTGTACGCCACGGACTTTTCCACCGGGTCCCTGCAAGCACTGCCCTTCGCCCTCACACTGGCGAAGGAGTGTGGGAAGAAGCTTATTCTGCTGCATGTTTTGCCGCAGATGACGGAAATACCGGGAACGGAACTGGACGCTATCGCCGAAGCCACGCGCCAACGGTTGCAGCAATTGCTGTCGCCAGGCGTATCGCTGTGGTGCCAGGCGGATGCGCGGGTGATGTTCGGCTCGCCTGCCGAGGCCATCCTGCAGGTTGCACAGGAAGATAAAGCCGACTTGATCGTCATGGGCGCGCGTCATGCGCGCATGAACCTGGTGGGGGCAACGGTTTCGGCCCATCTGCCCTGGGCTACAGCGCACCGGGTTGTGTGCGAGGCACACTGCCCCGTGTTGACAGTAAGGAGTTGAAGTCCAAGACGCCGCTGCATGCGGCAGGGATG
The DNA here is from genome assembly GCA_041946765.1 of Terriglobales bacterium. GTDB lineage: Bacteria > Acidobacteriota > Terriglobia > Terriglobales > Acidobacteriaceae > JBHGAZ01. The sequence continues at coordinate 97,270 of JBHGAZ010000002.1, read as the reverse complement.
GGAATCAGCGGGCGCCCCTGATGGCCGATGCCAATGGCGCGCAGAAATTGGAGGACGCTATGGGCGTATTCACGCCTGTCAAGCGGGGGATCGAGAACGGGATTTGTGTCCTGGGCGGCGTTGGCCTGGGTGCGGGGTTGATGTACATCCTGGATCCCGACCGGGGACGCCGCCGCCGGGCCGCAACCCGCGACGGACTCACAAAACTACTGCATGATACCGGCGATGCCCTGGACAAGGGATTGCGTGATTTGAACAACCGCGTATCCGGCACGGTCGTGGAGGCGGTTTCCATGCTGTTGCCGCAGATGGCCACGGACGAAGTGCTGGCGGGCCGCGTGCGCGCCGCGCTGGGCCGGCTGGTGTCGCATCCGCACGCGATTACGGTCACGGTGAAGAATGCCAACGTCACCCTGAGCGGGGCCATTCTGGAAGATGAGGTACCGCGCCTGCTCAAGGGGTTACGTCAAATCCGTGGGCTGGTGGAGATTACGAATGAGTTGAAAGTCTACGCTAAACCGGGTACTCTGCCCGATCTGCAAGGCAAACGGCGGCCGCCGCGGGAAGCCCCGGCACTGCAGTGGACACCGGCCATGCGGCTGGCTGCGGGCACGGCCGGGAGCTTTCTGGCAGTGTATGGCGCGGCACGGCGAGGGCTCGTCGGTTTCGGCTACGGCATGGCTGGGCTGAGTATGCTGACGCGCGCGCTGCTGCCGGCATCTTTCCGCACCTTCGGTGCGGAGAGTGACCTGGAACGCGGCGTGGACATCCAGAAGACCATTACGATTGACGCGCCCTTGGAGCGTGTTTTCAGGCTGCTGTGCAACCCGGAGAACTTTCCCAAATTCATGTCCCACGTGAAGGAAGTAAAGAAGGTGGAGAACGGCAGCTATCAGTGGTCGGTGGTCGGTCCTCTGGGAGCGGTGGAGTGGCGCTGGCAGTCGGATATCACGCGGATGGTCCCGAATGAACTGCTGGAGTGGAAGAGCCGGCCGGGGGCGATGATGGAAAACGCGGGGGTAATCCGGTTTGATCCCACCCCGTACGGCCGCACGCGCGTGCACATCCGCACTTCCTATCATCCGCCCGGGGGCATGTTCGGAAATTTGCTGGGCGAGTTCTTCCGGATATTCCCCAAGCGGGTGCTGGACGCGGACTTGTCGCGGGTGAAATCGCTTCTGGAACAAGGAAAGACCACAGCGCACCATCACAAGGTGAAGCTGGACGAGGTGGCAGCGGGCTAGTCTAGCGATAGTTCAGGGGGGCCACGGATCCGAGGGCAAGGCTTCCATCCCTGAACGCCAAAATTTGCGGGCTGGGGCGGCTGGGAGTCCTGCCCTTTTTCCTCACGTGCCGACAGCGCGCCGGTAAGCGCAACGGTCAACATGCGCCATAACGGCGGCCACGCTACTGTCGATTGGGTCATCGCCGCAGAGCACAACACCTGCAAATTTCTGCGTGGGGCGCACGTATTTTTCCGCCATCGGCCGGACAGTCTGGGCGAATTGCATAATGACCGCCTCGGGAGCGCGCCCGCGCTCGTTCACGTCGCGGAAGATGCGGCGCCCCAGGCAAGTGCGGTCGTCCAGATCTACGAACACGCAGGTGTCGATTAGCGCACGCACGTCTTCCCAGTGAAACAAGAACAACCCTTCCACGATCACAAAGGGGCCGGGCCGGATAAGTTTCGTTGTGCGAGTGCGCGTGTGCGTGGTGAAGTCGTAAACCGGACGGGCGACTTCCTCCCCCAGGCTGAGAGCGCGCACGTGCGCCAGGAAGAGATCATGATCGAGGGATTCAGGAACATCAAAATTAAACTGCGATCGCTGCTGTGCCGGGTAGTCGGAGCGATCGAGGTAATAGTTATCCAGCGCCAGAATCGGGGCGGGTAGAAGCACGGCTAGGCGCTGCCCCAGTTCGGTTTTTCCGGCACAGGACGGACCGGCAATCCCGATCAGGTAAGGCTTACCGGCGTCCGGGGTTGCGCTGCGAGCCATGATCGCACCTTCCTGAGCGTACTTTACTCCATGTTGGAAGAGTTGGTCATCTGGCAAGTCATTACGACCCATCATTCGGCTCGTCCATGAGATGCGGAATCACAGCGCGCAGCAAGGAAGTAAGTTGCCGGGCGCTGGCTTTTGCGGTCTGCAGAACTTCTTCGTGAGTGATGGGCTGGTCGAGAATGCCGGCAGCCATGTTGGTAATGCACGAAATGGCCAGCACCTTCAGACCCATGTGGCGCGCCGCGATCACCTCCTGTGCAATGGACATCCCCACCAGATCGGCGCCGATGACGCGCAGGTAGCGGATTTCCGCGGGCGTTTCGTAGCTGGGACCCGGCATGGCCGCGTACACGCCAGTGAACAGCTGCACACCTAGGTTGCGGGCTTCGCGCAGGGCGAGTTCACGGTAAGGCTTGTCGTAGGCCTTTGTCAGGTCGACGAAGCGTGATGCTGCGCCGAGATCAGCAGACGACAACTCAGGACCGGCGAGTGGATCTGATCGCTGAAGGTTGATGTGATCTTCGATCACAACCAGAGATCCCGGCTGGAATCTCGGATTGATTCCCCCGGCTGCGCTGGTCAACACGATGGCGCAGATCCCCATTCGTCCGAGCGCTCGGAGCGGAAACGTGACCTGCTGGGGCGAAAATCCCTCGTAAAGATGCACACGGCCTTGCAGGACCGCCAGGGTAATTTCCCCCAATTTTCCGAGGACGAGATTACCGGGGTGGCCGGCGACGGTGGAATGAGGGAAATCTGGGATTTCTTCGTAGGGGACGCGCACAGCGTCCGACAGTTCGTCAGCAAAACAGCCAAGGCCGGAGCCGAGCACGACCGCGATCTTCGGGCGCAGCGGGGTTAGCGTCAGCAGATATTGCGCGGCTTCTTCGGCTTCGCTCATAAAACCTTTTCACCGCAGAGGACGCAGAGGTCGCAAAGGATAACAGATGAACTGGAGTTGCGCTATGACAAGGTTTTGCGCATTCCCATGAGTTCCGACAAAACCTTTTCAACACAGACGTCGCAGAGGTTTATTATCTTTCGCGACCTCTGCGTCCTCCGCGTCCTCTGTGTTGAAAAGGTGTTAGCTGCCCTGCCGGGCGTGTTTGCTCTGCAGGTGCTTCTGTAGGAAGCGGAGCGTACGCAGGCCAGCGTCCAGCATAAGAGGGGCGGTGAAGACGTGGCCGGCGCCCGGATAGACCTTGATTTCATACGGCGTGCCGATGCGTTGCAACAGCTTCTCCACATTGCGTGCTTCGGAGATGGGAACGATGTGGTCGGCGTCGCCGTGCAGGATGAGCGTAGGAGGCATCTGCCTGGTATTGGAAAGTTCTTCCGGAATTCCACCGAAAAATTCCACCACCGCCCGCACGCGCGGGTCTTGCGAAGCTACAGCCAATGCCAAGTAGCCGCCCAGCGAGAAGCCAAGCAAAGCGGTGCGTGACGCGTCCACCTGCCGCTGGTGACCGACATAGGTGACGGCATCGGAAATGGCCTTCATCCAGAGAGGGAAATGCTTGCGGATACTGCGCTCGTCGGCCCAGTTCGTCCCGGTGCGGTCAAAGTAGTGCAGCACGAAAACGGCAAAGCCGCGAGCGGCCAGCAGGCGCGCCGGTTCCTCCGCGAAACCGCGAAGGCCGCCAGAACCGTGGAGTGCAATCACGGCGGGAAATGGACCTGCCCCGAGGGGAAAGAAGCGTTCCACGGTGATCTGCTTGTCGTCACTCGTGTATCGCCCAGTGGAATTGCTGACACTCTCCGTAAAGAAGCTCAAGAGGTTCACAGAGCGTATAGATGCAGGCGAAGTAAAAAGGACTTAAAACCGGTATTTTCTGGGTCCTCGTGCGCTAAGATCGTCGTGATGGCGTGTTCCCCCGATTGTCATTCCGAGAACGCCGAGCGCAGCCGGGGTTCCCCGTCAAGGAGCGTGGTGGTGATAGGGATTCCTCGGCTTCGCACCTCGAAGCCTCAGAATGACAACTTCTCGTTCTTTTTCTGTAGCCTTGCGAAGCGGGTCCTTCGGAAAGACCCCGCCGTCCAGAATAAGTTGAGAAGGTTAGGATCGAATGGCCCAAGCTCGGACTTGAAAACTTGAACCCGGAAACTTGAAACTGGGACTGTGACCCCCCTCTTAGACGTGCGGAATCTGCATGTGCACTTCGCGACCCAGGCGGGCGAGGTCTGCGCCGTTTGCGACGTCAGCTTCACGGTCGGGCAGGGCGAGGTGCTCGGGCTGGTGGGGGAGTCGGGTTCGGGGAAGTCGGTGACCGCGCTGGCGATCATGCGTCTGCTGGCCCCGCAGGCGCGGGTGAGCGGCCAGATTCTGTTTGGCGGTGAGACGGGACATCCGGCCGAGGGTGGCCGGGCTGCATCGCTCAGCACCGCAGGCAATGGCAGGTCAGATCTTCTTGTCGCTTCCGATGAACACATGCGCGCTGTTCGCGGGGCGGGGATCAGCATGATTTTTCAGGAACCGATGACCGCGCTGAACCCGGTAATGCGCGTCGGCGACCAGATCGCAGAGGCGGTGCTGGCGCACGGTAATTCTGCGGGCCGCAAGGATGCCTGGGAGCGCGCGCTGCAATCCATGTGCGACGTGGGTATTCCCGATCATGAGCGGCGCGCCCGGGATTATCCGCACCAGTTTTCCGGCGGACAGCGGCAGCGGATCATGATAGCCATGGCGATCGTCAACCGGCCGCAACTGCTGATCGCCGACGAGCCTACTACCGCGCTCGACGTCACCATTCAGGCGCAGATCCTTGATCTCCTGCGGGAGCTGCGGGAGAAATTCGGGCTGGCGATGCTGTTCATCTCGCATGACCTGGCTGTGGTGTCGCAGGTTTCTCGCCGGGTGGCAGTGATGTATGCCGGCAGCATTGTGGAAATGGGCGAGGTGGGCGACATCTTTCATGCAGCGGCGCACCCCTACACGCGAGGCCTGCTGGACGCTGTGCCCACGCTGAAGAGCGAACGCGGGCGTCCGCTGCGCACGATTGAAGGGACGGTGCCTGCTGGCGTCGCGCTGCCGCCCGGATGTCCCTTTGATCCGCGCTGTGATTTTCGGGTGGAGCAGTGCGCCCGCGACCTGCCGCCGCTAGTGGAGATCGCTCCCGGCCACCTCGCCCGGTGCCCCGTCGTAAACTGCTAGCTTTACGCAGTGTCGGAACGAAGCAGAAGTTCGAGCTTTCTTACCAACTCGGCAGGTTGCAGGACGGCATCCTCGCAAGACAACTCACAAGAGCTTGCATTCCCGTTCGGACTACAGCAAAGCCACAGGACGGGCATGCCACACTTGCGGGCAGCTTGTTGCAGGCGGTGCAGGTCGCGTTCCGCAACATAGCCCACAATCAGGGCATCGAACTTTCGCGCATCGAGCAGCTTGAAGGCGTGCAGCGGATTCACAGCGCTGACGACAGTGTAGCCGGCGTCGCGCAGAGCCGAATGACGCTTCGCCATCAGCAGCGGTTCATTACCAAGAGACAAAATAGCGCCGCGCGAACCCACCGCGTACGCTCCCTGACGAGAATGTTAGAAGTACTGACGCCAGTATACGGGCAGGCTTTGCGGAAGGCGAGTGTTAGATGCGAGCGCTTGCAATCCTTCAAGGTGCGCCTGCACAGGCTTTTGGATATCGTGTATCTGAAATCCATTAGCGGCTAACAGGCTACTGAAAAACTCGATTTACCAATTGTTTCGGAGGGGCACTACTTCAGTCGTGCCGTTAACCCCTTTATTTTTGCCGTCCCGAGCGGGCTTCCGGCGTCCCCGAAACGCGCCGCTGTTGCGCGTTTTGGGGGGTGGAGGTCGCGAGAATCTGCTGTTATGAGTTTTTCAGCAACCTGTGAAGCCCGCGGCCTGTTCAAGCCCAATCAAGGCACACTTCTTACTTAGGCCAAGCGGTAGAAGCTGAGGACGGCATCCCCCTGTTGTAGTCTGCGGAAGCGCCGGAGAGCGCCGAACTGCTCTCCGGGGTCAAAACGTTTTTCATGCTCGGCGACTACCACGCTGCTGGTGCGCAGCAGTTGTGACTGGCTGAGAAATCCCAGCGTCTCTTCGTAGGCGTAGCGCATGCGGTAGGGCGGGTCGAGGAAACAGAAGTCGCAGGTGATGGCTTCGGAATCGAGCAGGCGCAAGGCCTGGTCGGCGTCGCGCTCGATCACTTCAAAGCCTTCACTGATACCCAGCGAGCGCAGGTTTTCATGGATCAGCGTAGCGGCCGCATGAGATGATTCCAAAAAATACACGGTGCGAGCGCCCCGGCTGAGCGCCTCGATGCCGACTGCACCGGTACCGGCATAAATGTCCAGCCATACAGTGTCGGCCAGGGCCAAGGGCTGGCCGGAGGTCAGGACGTTGAAGAGGGTTTCGCGCAGCCGGTCGCTGGTGGGACGCACGTCCACGCCGCGCATGCAGCGCAGGGGACGGCTGCGATATTGTCCGCCAATAACTCGCAAGCGTTGTTCCTGTGTGGGGACAGCGTGGCCATTCCTCGGTAACAGAAGCTCAGAAGCGTTACTTCCGCCGCCTGCGTCTAAGTGTATAGAATTGGAGCAACGATGAGGAGCTGGTCCATTCCGATTGGCAGGCTGTTCGGCATTGACGTGCGGCTTCATCTCACGTTTTTCCTGCTGCTGCTGTTCGTGTGGGTGACGGAGAGCGCTGTTCCCCATGGCCCCGGCGCGGGGCACGCTTTTGCTCTTGCGGGAATTCTGCTCGGAGCCGTTGTGCTGCATGAGGCGGGGCACGCGTTCATGGCGGCGCATACAGGTGTGCCTGTGCGAAGCGTAATCCTGCTGCCGATCGGAGGGATCACGCTGCTGGACGAGCCCACTCAGAGCGCGCCGGATCCGTATCGGGACATGCGGATCGCCCTGACCGGGCCCTTCGTCAATCTGGCGGTCGCGTTTGTTGCGGGTCTCATCGTCTTCTTTGTGGCTCCCGAGACGAACCTGCTCAAGCGTCCGCTGCTGTATTCGGGAGGCTTGGTGCGAAGCCTGTTCTGGGGCAATGTCTTCCTGGCCGGCATCAACCTGCTGCCTGCGTATCCGATGGATGGCGGCCGGGTTCTGCGCGCCATATTCATGCGCCGCTTGGATCCCGCGCGCGCAACTCGGCGAGCCGTCGCCGTGGGTCAGGCATTCGCGATGCTGTTCATCTTTGCCGGGATATGGAATACCTGGCTGATGCTGACCGGCTTCTTCCTGTTCGTAGCGGCGCAACTGGAAGAGCGCTCGGCAGTGTTCCAATCGGTGCTGGAGAGCGTGCGCATGGAAGACGTGATGCTGACCGACTTCTGCACATTGTCTCCGGCGGATACCCTCGAAGACGCTCTGCACAAAGCCGTGCACTCGCTGCAGGACGATTTCCCCGTGATCCGGGGCAGCGAGATGGTGGGCATCATTTCGCGCCAGCGAATACTGGAAAGCCTGCGTTCGCAAGGCAACGCCTATGTGCAGTCTGTGATGAACCAAGCGTTCGACGCTTCCCGCCGGCATGATTCACTGGCATCGGCCTTCCGGAAGATTACCGGGCGTGGGATGACGCTGATCCCTGTGGTGGACAACGAGCGACTGGTGGGCATCGTGACCCTGCAGAACCTGATGCACAGCATGTCGCTGCTGGCGGAAAGCCGCAAACTGCGGCGGAAAGAACCAACGCCGTAAAACCCCGAAACACGGATTTCCACGGATTCTCACGAAGCGAGGGATTCATTTCTGTCCTGATCCGTGCGAATCCGTGTGAATTCGTGGAGATCCGTGTTTAGATCAGTTTTGTAAAAGTGTGGCCTTGCTTGGTTTTGAAGGGGCGCGGCTTTCCGCCGCGCCGTAAACCATCGAACTTGATCCCGGCTTAGCCGCTGAGGGGTTTTTGAGCTACATCAATACCTAAATCGCTCTGGGTTCCTACTCTGCCGCGGCTTCGGCCCTATGATGCACGCCGTTCGACGGCATCTGGATGGCCTTGGCCTCAAGGACTGCAGGGATTTTCCGCAGCTCCTGCACCACGGAGTCCGGCACGTTGCCGTCCACCCGCACCACGCTGATGGCCTGGCGCGGTTCGGGACCTTCCTCGGATCGGCCCAGCGAATAGTTGGCGATATTGATCTTGTTCCGGGCCAGGATCGTGCCCACCTGTCCGACCACGCCGGGGACGTCCTGGTTGCGCAGATAGATAAGGTTCTGCTGCAAGCGGGCCTCGACGTCTATGGAATCTACAGCGAGCAGACGCGGAGAATTGGTGTGCAGCACGGTGCCACGCACCAGTTGCTCCTGCTTGCTGGTCTTCAAGGTGATGGTGAGCACGTCGGCTGCGCCGCCGCCTTCGCGCCGTGCTTTGCCGGATTCAATCACGCGGATACCGCGGTCCTGCGCCACAGAAGCGGCGTTCACCACATTGGCCTTTTCCGCCAGCATTTCATTGAGCACGCCCATGACGGCGGCATTGCGCAGCAGGTCGGTCTTCCAGTTGGCCATGCGGCCGGCGTAGCGTAGCGCGATCTCCTGCAGATTACCCTCGCTGATCTGCGCAGCAAATGCTCCCAGGCGCTCCGCCAGAACGATGTACGCCTGCATCTCCACGTACTCCTCGTAGGAAACCGAGGGCACGTTGACGGCGTTCTGGAAGACCCCTTTGACCAGGTACTCTTTCACCTGCTCCGCGATCTGCACGCCTACAGCTTCCTGGGCTTCCTTCGTGGACCCGCCGATGTGCGGGGTGGCCACCACGTTTTCCATCGCCGGGAGCGGTGAGCTCTTAGGAGGCTCTTCCGCGAACACATCCAGGGCCGCTGCCGCAACATGGCCGCTCTTCAGCGCTGCCGCCAGGTCCTGCTCGTTGATCAGTTCGCCGCGGGCGCAGTTGACCAGCCGCACTCCCTTCTTCATCTTTTTGATGGATTCGGCGTTGATCATGCCGACCGTCTGCGGCGTCAACCCAAGGTGCAGGGTGATGTAGTGTGAGCGCGCGTAGATCTCTTCCAGTGGGACTAGTTGCGCTCCGATTTCTTCAGCCACTGTGGCGGAGATGAAGGGATCGTGCGCGATGACGTCCATGCCGAAGGGGCGTGCGCGCTTGACGACTTCGGCGCCGATGCGTCCCAGTCCGATGATGCCCAGGGTCTTGCCGCGCAGCTCGGTGCCCTGAAGCGACTTCTTTTCCCATTTGCCCTGCTTCATCAGGCTGTCGGCGCGAGGGATAAAACGCGCCAGCGCCAGCATGAGGCCGATGGTGTGCTCGGCCACCGCGACCGCATTCGCCCCTGGCGTGTTCATCACGGCGATGCCGTGACGAGTAGCGGCGTGCAGGTCCACGTTATCCACGCCCACGCCAGCGCGGCCTACGACGCGTAGCTTGTGTGCATGCGCCAGCAAGGGCTCGTCAACGTCAACGGCAGAGCGGACGATCAGCGCGTCGGCGTCTTTGATCAGTTCAGGAAGGTTATTGCTGATCTGATCGTGGGTGACAACGCTCCAGCCAGGCTGTTGTTTGAGGAGTTCGACGGCAGAGGAGGCAATCTTCTCAGCGACTACGATCTTCATCAGAGCTTCCTTTCGCACGTTTGCGTCATGAAGTATCCCGGCGCCATGTCTCCGGTCGCACGCTTGCGATGGCGGATTCAGGGTTCCAGGCAACTGAAATTGTTGTGCCAGCAGCATACACGATTTCCTGCTTTTCCGCCCGAATTTATGGGAGCTGCCCTCGGGAACAAAAAACCAGGAAACACGGATTTACACAAATTCTTGGAAGCTCTTTGGAACGCCAACTCGATCTGAGGGCACGGCATCTTTCGAGCACGGAGGTAAACCCAATGCCGCTTTTGGAAAAAGGCGTACACACGCTGACCGGCCGCATGCCCAAGGTAATTTCCCCTAAAGTCCACGCAATTATTGATTACGCGGTGGCGGGTTCGTTCCTGTTGGCGGGCGCGCTGGCCTGGAAGAGAGATAAGAAGTCGGCCATCAGCTCCTTCATAGTCGGGGGCGCCGGAATGGGCATTGCGATGACGACGGATTACCCCGGCGGGGTCTGGAAGCTGCTCAGTTTTCCGACCCACGGCAAGATTGACGTTGGGTTTGCCGGCATGATCAGCAGCATGCCCAATCTCTTTGGCTTCGATAACGCAGCCGGTTCGTGGTTTTTCCGCAGCCAAGGTATGGCCATGGCGGCTGTCACTGGGCTTACGGATTTCCGGGGACGGGAAACGGAGCGGATGGCGTGGCCGCGCTATGGGGCGGCGTAAAGAGCAGAGACCGATTCAAAGTGAGTGGAAGTTGGGTTTTTGCTGCCATGGTGGCGCGTCGTCAGTTAGTAAGTGTATCTAATTGAAACCAAAGGCACAAAATATATATTGACAATAATACGCTTAGATTTTATTATCATCGCGTGCTAAATGCTGAGCAACGGCAGAGAGCCGAGGCAGAGAGCCGAAGGCAAACGTCGTCTTTTCCAATTGACCTAACCAGCGCAGCCATGCTGGTTGCGCCAAACCTGACGTAAGGAGGTAAGTACGATCATGGCTTCGATGTTGACCCGTTGGGATCCTTTCCGTGAACTGACCACCCTTCAGGACCGCATGAACCGTTTGTTCCAGGAGAGCTTTTCTCCGCTGGGGCGGCGGGAAGAGACTCTGGGCATGGGCACCTTTGTCCCCCCGGTGGACGTTTATGAGGACGAGCACAACATCACCCTGAAGATGGAAGTTCCGGGGATTGACCAGAAGGACATTGACGTGCGCCTGGAGAACAATGTTCTTACCGTGCACGGTGAGCGCAAGTTCGAGAAGGACGAGAAGCAGGAGAACTACCAGCGCATCGAGCGCAGCTATGGCAGCTTCACCCGTTCGTTCACGCTGCCCAGCACGGTGGACACGGACAACGTGAATGCCGATTACGAGAACGGCGTTCTGAAAATCATGCTGGCAAAGAAAGCGGAAGCCAAGCCGAAGCAGATCAAGGTGAATGTCGGCCAGAAGACCATCGAGGGCGGCAAGACCAAAGCGGCCTGATCGTCCCATATGGCAGCGGTTTGGGAGGCAAACGCTGCCTCCCTTTTTAATGAATATTGAATAGTGAATATTGAATAAGAGTTGAGGCTGACTGCGCCGCATTCTGAAAATTATTCAATATTCAATTTTTATTATTCAATGAAGGAGGCTCATGGCGATTCGTTGGGACAAGCTGACATTGAAGGCGCAGGAGGCGGTGCAGAAGGCCAATGACGCGGCCTCGGAGCACGGCAATCCGGAGCTGTTACCGATCCACGTTCTGACGGTGCTGGCGGAAGACCGCGAGGGGATCGTCGCTCCCCTGTTGGAGCGTATCGGCATAAGTCCGCAGACGGTCGTGGCTGAGGCGAGACGGGAGATCGAGCGTCTGCCCAAGGTTTCCGGTGGGGTGTACCAGCCGACGTTGTCAGCGTCGGCCAATGAATTGCTGGAACGGGCGTTTAAGGAAGCAGACAATTTCAAGGACGAATATGTCTCGACGGAGCACTTGCTGCTCGCCGTCACCCACCTGAAGCGCGATGCGGCGCACGAGATACTGGCGCGACACGGCGCAACTTATGACGTCATCTTGAAGGCGTTGACCTCGGTTCGCGGCGGGCAGCGTGTCACTGATCAGAACCCCGAAGCCAAGTACCAGGCGCTGGAGCGCTATGCGCGCGACTTGACGGAGTTGGCGCGTCGCGGCAAGCTGGACCCGGTGATCGGCCGCGACGAGGAAATCCGCCGCGTCGTGCAGGTGTTGTCCCGCCGGACGAAGAACAATCCCGTGCTGATCGGCGAACCGGGCGTCGGCAAAACGGCCATCGTTGAAGGGCTTGCGCAGCGCATCGTTTCCGGCGATGTTCCCGAGGTGCTGAAGAACAAGCGCGTGGTGGCGCTCGACCTTGGCGCGATGCTGGCGGGCGCGAAATATCGCGGAGAGTTTGAAGACCGTCTCAAGGCCGTGCTGAAGGAAATTGAGGACTCCGCCGGCAAAATCGTCCTATTCATTGACGAGCTGCACACTCTGGTCGGAGCGGGGGCAGCCGAAGGGGCCATTGACGCCAGCAACATGCTGAAGCCGGCGCTGGCCCGCGGGGAACTGCGCGCCATCGGCGCCACCACCCTGAACGAATACCGCAAGCATGTTGAAAAAGACCCAGCTCTGGAGCGCCGTTTCCAGATCGTGTTTGTGGGCGAGCCCAATGTAGAAGACACGATCGCCATTCTGCGCGGCTTGAAAGAGCGCTACGAAGTGCACCACGGCGTGCGCATCAAGGACTCGGCCATCGTGGCAGCCGCCACGCTGTCGCACCGCTACATCTCCGACCGTTTCCTGCCTGACAAGGCGATTGACCTGATTGATGAAGCAGCGGCGTCGCTGCGCATCCAGATTGACTCGATGCCCACGGAAATTGATCAACTGGAGCGCCGCGCCACGCAGCTTGAGATCGAGCGCCAGGCGCTGATGAAGGAGACCGACCCAAACTCGCGCGAGCGCCTGGCGCACGTGGAGCAGGAGCTGGCGAATGTCCGCGAGGAGTCGAACCGGCTGAAGGCGCTCTGGCAACAGGAGAAGGCCTCCATAGGCCGGGTGCGCGAGCTGAAGGAAAAAATCGAGCAGCTCAATTTCGAGGCGCAGAAGGCGGAGCGGCAGGCCGATTACGAGCGCGCCGCGCAAATCCGCTATGGCGAGCTGCCCCGCCTGCAAGCGGAACTGGACAAGCTGAACGTCCAGATGGACGGCGAGGGCCGCGGCTCACGCATGCTGAAAGAAGAAGTGGACGAAGAAGACGTGGCGCGGATTGTCTCCAAATGGACGGGCATCCCCGTCAGCAAGATGCTGGAGGGAGAAGTCAAAAAGCTGGTAGAGATGGAAGACCGGCTGCGCCGGCGTGTCATTGGGCAAGACATCGCGCTGGAGCGCGTCGCCAACGCGATCCGGCGTTCGCGGGCGGGATTGAGCGACCCACGGCGTCCCATTGGGTCATTCATCTTTCTGGGGCCAACGGGCGTGGGCAAAACCGAGCTGGCGCGCGCTCTCGCCGAATTCCTGTTCGACGACGAGCACAACATGGTGCGGCTCGACATGTCCGAGTACATGGAGAGGCACGCGGTAGCAAGGCTGATCGGCGCGCCCCCGGGATATGTCGGATACGAGGAAGGCGGTCAGTTGACGGAAGCTGTGCGGCGGCGTCCGTATTCCGTGGTGCTCTTCGACGAAATCGAGAAAGCACATCCGGATGTGTTTAACATCCTGTTGCAAATCATGGATGACGGCCGGCTGACCGACGGCAAGGGCCGCACAGTGGATTTCCGCAACACCGTGATCATCATGACGTCGAACATCGGATCGGCGTACCTGGTAACCACACGCAGTGCCGAGGACTTTGCGGTGGCCAGCAAGCGGGTGATGGACGCCGTGCATGCGCACTTCAAGCCTGAGTTTCTCAACCGCCTGGATGAAATCATCGTCTTCAATCCGCTCGGCAAGGAGCAGTTGAAGCGCATTGTGGACCTGCGGCTGGAAGACCTGCGGCGGCTGTTGTCGGACCGCAAGATCAGCATCGAACTCACCGACGCCGCCCGCGAGCTGCTGTTCAGCGAAGGTTACGACGTGCAGTACGGAGCGCGTCCGCTGAAACGGGCCATTCAGCGCATGATCCAAGATCCGCTGGCGCTGAAGATCCTCGACGGCGAGGTGCTGCACGGCGACCACGTCATCGTGGATGCTGATAAGAAGTCGGGCAAGATGACGTTTGCCGTGGCGAAGCGAGTGGAGGAACCAGCGCGCGCAAGGTAAAACTTTTGACCGCAGAGGACACAGAATCGGGTCATCTGGTGATCGGCGGATCGGGCCATCGGGTGACCACGAACGCGATTTTCGGAGTACAGTAAAGCTTGCATTTGTTCATCACTAGAGCGAAACCAGAGATGGTGTAAACCGCTCGCACAGCCGAGGGCGGCTGTGCCACACGTTCCTGCTTGTCCGGACGACCGACAGGGCTACAGCAACCCTAGTTTTGCTCTGGCTTTCACTTCACTTCTAACTTAGATCACCCGATCACCCGATCTCCCGATCGCTTTGTGTCCTCTGCGGTTTTATGTTTTTTCAGACCCGATGAGAGGTTTTCGCATCTGGAAAACGTGAAAGGAGAGCCTCCACCATGTCTGCATTACGTGAAGTACCTCCGCTGGCGGAACGTCCGCCGGAAAAGCTGCTGAGTGAAGTCGTGCGCGAGCGTCGCGCCACACCGCACTTCGCGCCCACCCCCATCCCTGATCATGACTTGAGAGAGATCATCCAGGCGGGACTGGAGGCGCCCAGCGGCTACAACTTGCAGCCGTGGCGCTTCCTGGTGGTGCGCGATCCGCAGCAGAAGAAGCGGCTGCGCGAGGCTGCCATGGGCCAGGCCAAAGTGGAAGAGGCGCCGGTCGTGATCGTGGCCTGTGGGGACACCGAAGGCTGGAAGAAAGGCGATCTGGACGACATGCTTCGGCTGGGGAATGAGCGCGGCTTCCCCGAATCGGGTAACGACAGCGCGCGCCAGGCGGTAGGAAACCTGCTGAGCGGAAAGGGAGGCGAAGCCGCGGGCATCAGCCAGAACAATCAGGTGTGGGTAAATCGCCATGTGATGATTGCCTTCACCACCATCATGTGGATGGCGGAAGCGCTGGGCTACGACACCGCACCTATGGAAGGCTTCTGGGAAGACAAGGTGAAGCAGGTGCTTAACATTCCCCCTGAAGTGCGCGTCATCGCGCTGCTGGCCATCGGCCACCGTGCGGGAGACGATAAAAAGTATGGCGGGCGCTTCGATTGGTCCCACACCGTGTTTGCGGACGAGTGGGGGAAACCGTTGAAGGTGTAGGGCGGAACCAAGATCGCTGCGTCCCGCAAACCTGTTGTAGTGTCATGACGAGTGTTTATGGACCTGCCCGTCACCCAAAAGGACGAAAAAATCGAATTGGTGCCCCACATCTGCCGGGTTTGGCAGATGTGGGCCTCTACTGGACAGTCTAGAATCGAGACAGCTGCTTTTTAGGGTTGCAATGAAACGCAGATGCCTCGTCGGGCTGTCTGCCCCAGAACGCGCAACCGCGGCGCGTTCCGGGGGCCCGAACGCGCCGTCCTCGTCATGACACTCCAGATTCGTTATGGGCCATCTCCTGGTCTTCCTCTAGCCAATTGTGCAGTCCGGCAATTCCGGCCAAAACTCCATCAACAGCTTGTCATCCTACGCTGCTGCGGCGATGGGGCGGGCGGCGACTTCAACTTTACGCTCACCAAGCTCCTGCGCCTGGTGAATGGTGTCGCTGGCGATCTTGAATACCTCACATCGCGCCAAGTCAGCGAGCAAGGGTTCGGTCCTGGCGAGAATGCGAGGCAGCAGTTGGTGAACAAAGCGGTCGGTGTCCTGCTGCGTGCGCCAGAAGGTAATGCACATAAATTTGTTGGAAGAGTAAAGTTCGACGGCGTCAACGAACCCGGGCTGTGTACGGATGGCGGGGAGCGCGTGCTGGGTGATACCGTGCTTGAATTCCAGAATGCGGTTGCGTTTCACGGTGGCTTGCAGAACCTGGGTGAACATACTATCTCCTGAAACCGGTAGGTGATTTGATTTCGGAGTCCCAGCACGCCGGCTTGCGACGTGCTGGGTGTAGCTGGTTGTGCTTTTTTGCTGTACGCGTAACCTGGACCCGGTCAGGCGGCCTTGGCCGCCGCAACTTGCATCAGGGTCGAGCTTTCCACGTAGAAGTTTTCGATCTTGTGCTCCTTGAGATAGGGCTTCAAAAGCTCTGTGACAGGAGCATTGCGCTGAAAGAAATTGTCGGCATCAGACTGCGAGATCCAGAAGGTCATCAGAAAGCAGTGGTCGAGGTTTTCGGCCGACAACAAACAGAGCAGGTCTGCAAACCCGGCTTGCTTCTGAAGGATCGGGAGCAGTTCGCCGCGAACCGCATTGGTGAATTCTTCCCTCTTTTCCGGCTTGAAGCTGCATTCGAAACTGCGTGTGTACATTGCCACTCCTTCATGGAATTCCCCAGGTTATGCATCGTGAGATGCGACTCTGCCCCGGGGGCTGGTAGGCGTTTTCAGGGCTTGCTCGTTGTCCTGTTCCCATTACGGAATAGATTTGCACGGGCAACGATGAGCAGCTTGCATGAAACAGGGTAATGAATCCGCCGGAGAAGCCGGCTCGACGATCAGTCGCAGCGGCGGCAGGTCTGTTGGCGTATCTTATACCCGAACCACAAGCCCTAGAGCGTCAAAATGCAGCGCTGAAGTACAATTCCCCGGTTCGCGTTGCTCAATTCTGTTGTATCTGGTGCCCATTCGAGAAGCCGATGCGCCCGCTGAGCTCCTGCATTGCGATTGTGTTGCTTACCAGTTGCTTTTGCCTGTCGTCACAAGCGAATCCGCCAGAGCAAACCGGTACGGCCCAAGCGGAGACCTTCTCCGACGCGGTTGCGGAAAAAGCGATGGACACGCTGCGCCGGGGACTGATCGGCCACAGCCCTGAGCTGATGCTGTCCGCCTTTGATCGCGATAAGATGCCGGGCTACAGCGCATTTGCTGACCAGGTACGCGCCTTTTTCGAGCAGTACGACAGCTTTCGCGTGTACGCGCGCATCCTCCATAGTTCGGTAGAAAATGGTCGTGGCATTGCTACGCTGCAATTCGAGCTCGACGAGACACCGCGCGATCCTACCGTCTCCCCGATCCGCAAGATTGCGGAGGTGCGCCTGGAATTCGAGCGCGGCGCCAAGGGATGGAAGATAGTAGAGATCCGTCCGCGAAAATTCTTCAGCTATTAGCCTTTACCTCTTGGCCTTTAGCTTCTGTCATTGGCCATTTGTACTAGCAAATAGGCTGGCGCCGTACAGCGCTAATCGGGATAGCCAAGAGCTAAGAGCTAAAAGCTAAAAAGCTAAAAAGCTACACATGAAACGAGATTATCCCGAGCGTCCCATTGTCGGTGTTGGCGCGGTCGTGGTGAAGGATGGCCGCGCGCTGGTGGCGAAGCGCGCCTGCGAGCCGCTCAAAGGACAGTGGTCCATTCCCGGCGGCGCGGTGGAACTGGGCGAAACTCTGCGACAGGCGGCCGCGCGCGAGGCGTTAGAGGAAACCGGGCTGGTAGTGGAGCCGTGCGAAGTGCTGGAGGTTTTCGACAGCATCTATCGCGACCGCGAAGGCAGGTGTCAGTACCACTACGTGCTCGTGGATTTTCTCTGCCGTCTCATGGGAGGAGAGCTGCGCGCCGGCAGCGATGCCGGCGAGGTGCGCTGGATCAGCGCGGAAGAGCTGAACGAGTTGGACATCTCGGAGTCGGCTCGGCGGGTTTTGCGCAAGGCGTTGTTGTCGAAATGAACGCCTCCTTCTATGACCTCCTGGCCCACCCTTTTCGCTCGCTGTTGCCCCACCCTTATCGCTCCCGGTTTTGGAGCGATAAGGTGGGGCTTTTCATTGCCTGACCAGATGCCGAGCGAAGCAAAGTGAAACTCGCAAAAACGCGTTGACACGCCCGGTGATCGCGAGTATGTTGCCGCGCATTCCTGGTATCCGGGTTCGAGCTGTCCGTTGCGGAGGTGCGAAATGGGCCCCGCCGATGACGATAAGCTTGCCTCTGTCCGAAATCCGCATTCTTCCGATGTTGACCTGGTAGCTGCGAAAAATCGCGGCGATGATGAACTGGAGCCGTTCCGGCCGGTGCACGTCGTGGGCATGCTGATCGTGCTGCTGCTGGGATCGGCTTGCTGGTTTCTGGTGCGGATTCCAGAACCAACCGGCCCTGCGGATGCGATCAGCGTGGGCAGGTTGCTGGAGCCGATTCAGCTACGGAAGGATGTGCAAACGCTGGCGGCCGATTCCTGGAGAGCGCTGCCCGTCCACACGTCGCGCCCGGCTATGCTGAAAGTTATGCTCGAGGTAAAAAGCGGAAATCCCGTGGACGTGTTCTTGACCGATGATTCAGGGATCGCCGCCCTGAAGGAACGCAAATTTTCCGGTGTCAGGAGCGAACCGCAGTTCCGCGCGGAAAGTGTAAAGAACTACCGTCGCGCAGGTTTTATTCGTCAAGGCGCATATTACGTGGTTATTCGCGATCCTTCTCTGGGCGTGTTTTCAGCCCGCTCGTCCGATATTGCGGTGAATATCAGGCTGGAACCGTGAAATCGTGCTTCTGCTGACCCCTGCTAACCTCATCACTAACCGGCGACGAAATTCGATTCTTACAAAAACGCCTTGCTAAGAAATCCGTGGAGTTTGCAAAAGAGATCGGCGTAGATCCGTCCACGATGTCGCGGATTGAAAATGGCCATCAATCGGCAGGAGGATATGCGGTTTCTGCCAATGATGACGTACTGCTCCGCGACTTGGCGCTGGAAGTAGACCGACTCTTGCAAGACTGGGTCGGTTCGCCCGTTCCGAAGAAGATCGTAAAATCGGTAAAGGATAACGAGTGGTCAGAAGCAAAAGCCGCATAATTGCTCCCCTACTCACAAGCCTGAAGCGGTTGATCGAGGCCTGCAAAACCGTCCGATATTCTGACATTGACTGATTCCCGGACGCCGCACCAGCGGCGAGCAAGCCGGCCTTCCTGTTCCTCCTGATCGTCTTAACTGCTTGAAATAGTGATGCCTCCAGGTGATTTCCACAGGCAATCAGGGCTGTGGCGCTCGGCGTGCCTTACCGACCAGCGGTTGCGACCCAAAAAACTCAACCACATTGGGCCGAGGATCGGCGAACCATGTCCGAGGCGTTTGGAGGTCAAACAGATGCGACCCGTTGATCGAATTGGAATTGCTGGCGTGATGTTAACGGCATTGGGTGCGGCGTTCCTGATGACAGCTCAGAGCACCATGCCCTTGTGGGCGAAATGGCTGGTTGGTCCGCTCTGCTGGTATCTGGGCTTCGCGCTGATGCTGGTCTGGGCCTTATTTCGCGCCTTTGGGCCTAAGATCCGCGCGGAAGAGGAAGAAGAAGCCCCCGCAGTCCGGCGCCAGCGAAGCAGACTTTTAGCAAGCAATTTTCTCGAGCACGACTACACCAACGTCGCCTGAAGGGGAAGCGCCTCTCCGCCACCCAGATGCCAAGTGCGAAGCCGGGCGGAAGCAGGTAGCGCGCGGTCCCATAGAGTTCACGCTGTTTTAAACCTCGTCTGTTGCACGCTTTCTTCCGTCGCGTCGCTGAAGTAGGCGTAGTTGTTGGGCAAGAGCTGTTGTTGCAGATTCCCGGGCGATGGACGTGTAGGCGGGCCATGGCGAACCCTGGTGCATCATGCCCCAGCAGCTCACGCGCTTACTCATCGTATTTGGTGTGCTTATCACCGGGCTTTTTGCGGCCCGGTACAAGCTGACGCCAAAAACCTTCGGCCAGAAGGGACACTATCGCGCCGTCGCACTGGAAACAGTAAAAGCAGCACCGGTTCGTTATGCCGGACGCGAGGCCTGCGAGACGTGCCACTCAGAAATTTTCAACACCCACAGCACGGGCCACCATCAGACGGTAGCTTGCGAGGTCTGCCACGGCCCGGCCGCAGCGCATACCGAGTCCCCGACTGAAAACCAGTTACCCGCGCCCCGGAAGCGTGGCTACTGTCCCCTGTGCCATGGGTACAATCCGAGCCGTCCGACTGGCTTCCCGCAGATTGATCCGCAGACACACAATCCGGTAAAGCCCTGCATCACCTGCCATAATCCGCACCGGCCGGAACCGCCGCACGTTCCCACGGAATGCAGCGCGTGCCATGCCCAGATTGCGCGCACGAAGGCAGTTTCAAGGCATGCCCTGCTGGCCTGCACACAGTGCCATCAGACGCCGGTGAAGCACAAGGTCACCCCTGCCCTGTTCCGTCCGGAAAAGCCGCGCACACGAGCCTTCTGCGGGCGCTGCCATGCCAAAGACGCAAACAGTCCCAAGGAAATCCCGCGGGTAGATATTGAGACGCATGGTGGCGGGCGGTATCTGTGCTGGCAATGCCATTATCCGCACTTGCCGGAGGGGAGTTAATTATGCAGGAACAGAATAGGAATCGCTTCTCCGGTTGTGACATTCCGCTTGCCGGCGAGCGCGAGGACGCGCTCGCGACCGCTGGCGGGGACGCCGGCGCTACCTCCGGAGGCGTGTCTCACGTAGCTGAGGGGTGCGCCGGCGCTACGCTCCCCGATAAGGCTGGCCCTGCGGTCTCCAAAAGCCGTCGGGATTTTGTGCGTACCTGCTCGCTGGCAGCGCCGTTGCTGTTGCTTGGGCTGCAAAGTGAGGCCGTTGCTGCCTACGTAACCGGAGAGGGGCATAACGGAAACGGCAAGACACATCGCTACGGCATGGGCATTGACGTCGCCAAGTGCATCGGTTGCGGCCGCTGCGCCGACGCCTGCAAGAGCGAGAATGATGTGCTGCGCGACCCGTTCTACTTCCGCACCTGGGTGGAGCGTTACGTGATCAACTCCGCCGGCGAGGCCTCCGTGGACAGTCCCAACGGCGGCATTGACGGATTTCCGCCTATCACCAGCGAGAAAGGTATCCTGCGCACCTTCTTTGTCCCCAAGCTCTGCAATCACTGCGACGACGCACCCTGTGTGCAGGTCTGCCCCGTGGGTGCAACCTTCTCCACCGAAGAAGGCGTGGTGCTGGTGGATCGCGATTATTGCATCGGCTGCCGGTACTGCGTGCAGGCGTGTCCTTACGGCGCGCGTTACCTCGATCCGCGCACCAAGACGGCCGACAAATGCACCTTCTGTTATCACCGCGTCACCAAGGGCCTGCAACCGGCATGCGTGGAGGTCTGTCCTACGGGAGCCCGCGTCTTCGGAGACGTTCAGCAACGCGGCAGTCCGCTGGAGCGATTCAAGCGTTTCCACAAGATCCACACCCTGAAGGCGCACTTGAACACCAAACCCAAGGTTTACTACGCGGACCTGGATGAGGAGGTACGCTGAGTATGGAACAGCAACTGGCAGAAGTCCTCAAACAGGTCACCGGATACATTTATCCGAATGAAGTGGAATTGCACTGGAGTTTGCTGGTCGTAGTGTATCCGTATGTGACCGGACTGGTGGCGGGCGCGTTTATCCTGGCGTCGCTGGTGCGCGTCTTCAATGTGAAAGAGGTGCACCCAACCTATCGCCTGGCGCTGCTGACCGCCCTGTCCTTCCTGATTGTCGCACCACTTCCGTTGCTGGCTCACCTGGGTCATCCCGAGCGCTCATTCCAAATCATGGTGACGCCCAACTTGCAGTCGGCCATGGCGATGTTCGGATTCGTGTACGCCTGGTACTTGACCGTGGTCCTGTTGCTGGAAATATGGTTCGACTACCGCAAGGACCTGATCCTGTGGTCGGAGAAAGAGACCGGAATCCGGCGTATTCTCCATCGTGTGCTGACGCTCGGCGCGACCGATATGTCTACCAAGGCGCTGCGGTTCGACGACGGCGCAGGGCGGTTCATCACCGTGCTGGGCATCCCGTCCGCGTTCCTGCTGCATGGGTACGTCGGATTCATCTTCGGGTCGGTGAAGGCGAATCCGTGGTGGTCCAGCGTGCTGATCCCAATTGTGTTCCTTTTCTCCGCCATCGTTTCCGGCATTGCCCTGCTCCTGCTGTTGTACATGTTCACCACCCTGATCCGCGGCAAAGTGCTCGACATGATCTGCCTGGACAAGCTGGCCAGCTTCCTGTTCTATGCGCTGGTGGTGGATTTCTCGCTGGAGTTGCTGGACTTCATCCATCGGCTGTATGAGGCGGAAGAATCCATTCAGATTCTGGGCCAGCTCGTGTCTGGACGGCTGTTCCTGAGCCTGGTGATCTTGCAGGCGCTGATGGGGACCATCGTGCCGCTGGTTCTGCTGGGAGCATTCTCACCCGCGCTGCGCGGGAGCAAAGGACTGGTGAAGCTGCCGGACGAATTGCGCCGCCTGATCTACGCCGGCGCTGCCGTGCTGATACAGATCGGCATCTTCAGCACGCGCTGGAACGTGGTCATCGGCGGACAGCTATTCTCCAAGAGCTTGCGCGGGTTGACCGTCTACAAGATGCAACTGCTGGGACTGGAAGGACTGTTCATGTCCGTGTTCCTGCTGCTTCTGCCGTTTGCCATCTTGGGCGTGCTGATCTACGTGCTTCCACCCTGGCCGGATAAGGAAGCCCACCCGGAACCCGAACAGGCACAGGCCGCTGCGGGCGGGGTGTAAAGCCGGAACGCAGAAGCCACGGGGTTTCATAATTCAATTGGTGCCCCACATCTGCCTGGGTTTGGCAGATGTGGGCCTTTGATACTTACAGGACTTTCGACAGTTTGCGCTGCTCGTTAGGCTTTTCCTGATGGCTGACCGCCGATTGCTGATCGCTAAAAAGCAAACGGCCCGCTGCCCCCGTCAAGGGCATATGCGGGCCGCCGGTAGTCTGTTGGGATTGGCCTGAGGCGGTCACTCTAATCTTTAATCCCACTCACCGAAAGCCGGAGGCGGGAGTTGGAGTCGTGGCCCCTGGGCAAGCTCCCTGTTACCGCGAGTCCCCACCTCGCCTGCTTTTGGCGTGGTGGGGTGGAAGATTGCTAGGAATCTTAGAGCGGAGCGCCCTAAGCCTCAGCCACCTCACCTGGTCTACTACTGTGTATGTCGCAATTGGACATTGGACCACCTCCTTTCCGGTGTACTCGTAGGCTAATACAGGAGAACTAACCCGTCAAACGGGACTCTTACCACTCAGGACACAGAGGGAATCGGGTGATGGGGTGATTGGCTGTGTGGCACAGCCGCCCTCGGCTGTGCCGGGCCGGCTGCCCCACCCTTTCGCCCGGTTTTGAGTGGTGTTTTCCTGTTAGAGGAACTTCGGAGAAGCTGTATCCCTTGATGGTGTGATCCCGACCGACCGGAGGTCCGAGTGATCACTCCCCACGCGTAAAGCAAAGGTTTCGGAGGTTTCAAAGTTCAAACGCAACAAGTTCCGTGATTCGGAGGTGCTAAAGGCTAAAAGCTAAGGGCTAATAGCTTGATCAGCCATAGAGGCTGCCTGGCTGTGGCGGCGGGCCTGGATTTCGATGAACACATTGACCAGCGACACCGCGGCCGGGGTCACTCCGGGAATGCGGCTGGCTTGACCGATGGTGCGAGGACGCACTTTCTGCAGTTTCTCTTTCATCTCGCGCGACAGGCCGCTGACGCTGGAATAGTCGAACCAGTCGGGGATGGTGCGCTGCTCGGCCTTCTTGAGCCGCTCCATAGCGCGGGTCTGCTGTCCGAGATAGCCTGCGTACTTGATTTCCGTTTCCACCGACTTGAGTTCATTGCGGACGAATGAGGAAAGCCCTAATGCAGGGGGCGCTGAGGCCGCAGTGGGAGTAAAGGCGGACAACAAGACGCAGCCGAAAGGCGCGGCAGGATATTGGTCGGCGACAGACGCCGCCAGTTGGGTGCGCGCTTCGAAAAACGCGGGCGCCAATTCACGCAGGATGGGGACAAGCTGCTCGATGGTGACGTCTGGACGCTTCAACAATTGAGCCAGCGGCGCGCCCAGCCCAGAAGAAAGACCGTCGGCAGGCGGCAGTTCGCTGCCGACTTCGGTTTCATCATCCACATCTTCTGCACTCAAGCCTGCTGTGCTGACCTGGGGCACCGTTGCGACTGCGCGTTCCAGTTTCTCCAGCATTTCGGCGCTGAGCTTGGTTTTCTCCAGCATTTCCTTCAGCCCGGTCATGCGGAGCTGTTTGGCGAGGTAGTCCTGCCAGGCATCGTCTTTGATCAGCCCGACACGGCGGCCATAGGGCGTGAGGCGGCGGTCGGCGTTATCAATGCGCAGGTGCAGGCGGAACTCGGCCCGCGAGGTGAACATGCGGTACGGCTCGTTGGTGCCTTTGCTGATCAGATCGTCAATGAGTATTGCCGTGTAGGCCTCGGTGCGGTCCAGCACCAGCGGGGGCTCGTTCTTGACCGCCAGAGCTGCATTAATGCCCGCCATGATTCCTTGGCAGGCGGCCTCTTCGTAACCGCTGGTGCCGTTGATCTGGCCGGCCAAAAACAGGCACGCGATCTTTTTGGTTTCCAGGGTGCGCTGCAACTCGGTGGGATCAATGGCATCGTACTCGATGGCGTAGCCGGGCCGCAGCATCTCGGCATTTTCCAGCCCGCGAATGGATTTCACCATCTGGATTTGCACGTCGAACGGCAGGGACGTGCTCATGCCGTTCACGTAAGTCTCGTGCGTGGCCAGACCTTCAGGCTCCAGGAAGAGCTGATGCTTGTCGTGATGGGGGAACTTGACGATCTTGTCTTCGATCGAGGGACAATATCGTGGCCCGATAGACTTGATCTGGCCGCTGTACATCGGAGAGCGATGCACGTTGGCGCGGATGATGCGGTGCGTCTCCGGCGTGGTAAAGGCGATGTAGCACGGGACCTGCGCGTCGGCGTGGGCGACGCGGCGCGTGCGAAAGCTGAAGGGCGTGGGATCGGCGTCGCCGGGCTGGACGGGAAACTGCGACCAGTCAATGGTGCGCCCGTCCAGGCGCGGAGGAGTGCCGGTCTTGAGGCGGCAGCCGCGCAGGCCGAGCTTCTTGAGATTTTCTCCCAGCAGCGCCGAAGGCGGCTCGCCGCTGCGTCCGGCAGGATACGTCTGCTCGCCGCAGTGGATGAGTCCGTTGAGAAACGTGCCCGTGGTGATGACGACGGCCTCGCCGCGAATGCGGCGGCCATCGCGCAGGACAATGCCCCGACACCTTTTCACCGCAGAGGACGCGGAGGACGCATAGGAGGGCAGATCTTCGATGATGAGGTCTGTGACTTCGGCCTGCTTGATGCGTAGGTTTGGCTCCGATTCCAGCACCTGGCGAATCTTGAGACGGTACTGCTGCTTATCGCATTGTGCCCGCGGCGACCAGACGGCAGGACCGCGGGACGTGTTCAGCAGGCGGAACTGGATGCCGACGGCGTCGGTGACTTCGCCCATGATGCCGCCCAGGGCGTCCACCTCGCGTACCAAGTGGCCCTTGGCGATACCCCCCACTGCGGGGTTGCAGGACATCTGGGCAATCAGGTCGAGATTAAGCGTGAACAGGGCGCTCTTCAGACCCATGCGGGCGGCGGCCATGGCCGCTTCACACCCGGCATGGCCGGCGCCCACCACGACCACATCATAACTTTCATCAAAATGCATATTGTGGACAGATGCTCGGCCGGAGCCTCCGATTCTCTTGTTCGAAAACGAATTACAGCTATTGTAGCAATTGCATCGAGCACGTAGGACGTCGCCGAAAAATCGCGCATCTTTATTTCTGGATAAGTTTTTTTGCTGCGACGGCAGGCCGGGCGTGGTATGGAAGGGCGAGCACGCCTCATGGTATGCTCCGCAGTTTCACGGCGCGGGAACCGCCGGCAACAGGAGGAACGGGTGAAGGTTCGAAAAGTGGTCGGCTTTGTGCTGCTGATGGCGATGACCATGCTGGCGGCGGAAGAGAAACGCGGTCCGTCAACGCCGGAGGAGCGCAAGCGCGCCATCGAGATCACGAAGAAATTGGAAGCCGACCCCCTGGATCCGGCACTGAAATCTGACCGGAGCTGGCTGGTGCAGTGGATTGTCGAGATTCCCGACATTGTTGTCCCGGTATGCGAGGACGTGCTGGCGCCTGCGTTGAAAGAACAGCAGTGGCGCTACAAGTACAGTTCCGAGCTGCTGGCACAGCAACTGGCGGGTAGCGCCGTGTACCTGATCGAGCATCCGGACGCGACTGAGGACGACTTCGACATCAGCAAGGCTGGCCTGGAGAGCGCGTTGAACGCTTATCAGGCACTAATGAAGAAACATGCCAAAGGGGCTAGGTGGCTGCCATTGGACGACCTTCTCAATAAACGGAACAAAGGTGAACTGGACGACTATGTCCGGCAGAAAACCATGCGGTGCCTGAGCGGGCGCTACATCATGGCAAGAAGTGCAGTTTCCAGTTGCCGGCCCCTTCCATAGCTCGGCTTACGGATTTACACCCCGAGCAAAGAGGACCTCAAGAAACCGCACAGCCGAGGGCGGCTGTGCCACACGATCGCCAGCCAGCGCAGCAGGGTTTCCCGATTAGGGAATTTCAATTGTGCAAGCCCACATTGCTTTTGCTTGCCATCGGGTTCAGCGCAGGCACAAGCTACAACTAACATTCGGGGACGACGTGAGCGAGTCGTCGCCAGCCCGGGAAGGCTTTTATGTCGATCCGGGGGCCGGATCCTCCCAACACGTCTCGCAGTCCCTTTCCTGATTATCGCAAGCCACCTTTGCGAACGGTTCCAAAATTGCCTTGGTTGTTGCGCTCCACGCCGGTGCAGCGCATAGCGGTGGCGATATCGTTTGGCATCTGCATCTTCGCGATTGCATTCATCTCCGATTGGCTGACATTTAGCCTGCACCCGATTATCAACTTCATTGTGGGAGATGCCCTGACGGCAGTCATCGCCGCGGCCTTAGCTTTGACGCTGGTGAGCCGCGCCTCGGAGCGCCGCCGGGTTGTTCATGAGCGACTGGAGATGGTGGCGGAACTGAACCACCATATCCGCAATGCCCTGGAAGTGATCCAGATGTCGGTGCACACGACCAAGGATAAGCAGGCGATTGCGATCATCAACGAAGCGGCGGAGCGCATACAGCTGGCGTTGCGCGAAATCCTGAATGCCGGGGGAAAGCCGCGAAAGAAAAAAGAGTAGTTCCCAGGGACCGTAGGTCCTGCCAATAGTCCGTCAAAACGACAGAAAATATCGCAATGCGCTACAATTTCGCCTCTTATGCCGCACGCCCACACCTTGATGCTTGTGCATTGTATTCTCGCGAAAAAAGGCACGAAGGCTCTCGCCCTGGATGTCGTCAATTTGTCACGGAATCGCTTGTCAGGCTGGGTGATCGTAGCGGTCGCGCTGATGCTGACGCCGTCGCTAATGTGCGCGTGGGGAAACGAAGGACACCGGGCAGTTACCGGTGTGGCCGCAATGAAAATGCCCGGCATCATGCCGGATTTTCTGCGCAGCGCGAGGGTGCGGCTGGAGTATCTGGGCCCCGAGCCGGACCGCTGGCGCGGCGCCGGCGAATATGCGCTCAAGAACTCGCAGGAACCCGACCATTTTATCGAATTCGAACGGCTGCGAGCTCTGGGTGAACTGCCGCGCGGGCGCTACGAGTTTTACCGGTTGCTCTACGAAACACGCGCGCGCACCGGGGCCGATCTGCTGCCGGAGCATGTGGGGCTACAACCTTACATCACCATGGAAATTTACGATCGGCTCAAGGTGGCTTTCCGCGAATACCGGCGGCTCCAGCGGGCGCATCAGCCAACCGAAGCCGTGGAACAGAACGTTGTTTTCTACGCCGGATGGTTGAGCCATTACGTGGCGGACGGATCGAATCCTTTGCACACCTCGGTGCAGTACAACGGCTGGGTCGGCCCGAATCCGAAGCGGTACAGCACCAGCCACGACATCCATTGGGAAATGGAAGGTCCGTTCGTCGAACGCAACCTGGCGAAGATGGAATTCAGCGAATTGGTGAACAAGCCGAAACTGCTGGCGGACCCCTGGCATGATTACCTGAATTACCTGCACGATTCGAACGCGCTGGTCGAGAGGGTCTATGAACTGGAGAAGGCCGGCGGGTTTAAAGGTGCGGGCACGCGGGACTCGCGGGAATTCATACGCGAACGGCTGGCAGCCGGGGCACAAATGCTGCTTAACATGTGGTACACAGCGTGGGTGGAAAGCGAGAAAGCAGTTTCCAGTTTCTAGGCACAGAGGAAATAAAGAAATGACTTCCTCTGTCCTCCGTGGTGAAAGGTCTTCTATCCCTATTTCGATACAATCTCTGCAATGTCCCTGACATTCCAGATTGAGGCCAGCAGCGGAACGGCGCGCACCGGCAAGCTGATCACGCCACACGGCGTGGTGCAGACGCCGGTGTTCATGCCGGTGGGCACGCTGGCGACGGTGAAGGGTGTGCCGCAGCACCTGCTGGAAGAACTGGGAGTCGAAATCCTGCTCAGCAACACGTATCACCTGCTTCTCCGCCCGGGAGTAGAACAAGTGCGCAGCCTGGGCGGGCTGCACCGCTTTATGTCGTGGGACCGCGCCATCCTGACAGACTCTGGCGGCTTTCAGGTATTCAGTCTGAGTGCGCTGCGCAAGCTGAGTGAAGAGGGGGTGGAGTTCCGGTCGCATCTTGACGGATCGCTGCATTTTCTCTCGCCGGAGAAGGCGACGCAGGCGCAGATTGCGCTGGGCGCCGACATCATTATGGCTTTCGATGAATGTACGGAGTATCCCGCCGGACGCGAAGAAGCGCGCCAGTCTATGGAATTGACGGCACGCTGGGCGGCGCGCAGCAAGGCCTATTTCGAGCAGCATAAAGGGGAGGTGCCTTGGGGGGCTATCGGCCATCGGCTCTCGGGGAGTATCGGAATCTCCGCGGCGACAGGTAGAAAATCCCCACCCTTCCCCTTCGCTTCACTCGGGGTGAGGACGGGGCACCCGGCAGAGGACGCGAAGGTCGCAGAGGTCGCAGAGAAAATTTACAGAGAGCAGCAAGTCGGGAATCAACACTCGGAATCTTGGCGAGGGCCGATAGCCGAGGGCCAGGAGCCGACCCAAAGTCTTTTTGGCATCGTGCAGGGCGGCATGTATGGGGATTTGCGCAGGGAGTCGGCTGAGCGGACGGTGGAGATCGGCTTCCCGGGATACGCGATTGGCGGGCTGAGCGTCGGCGAGCCGCGGGAAGTGACGCACCAGATGGTGGCCGAAACCGTGGGATATCTTCCAGCGGACAAACCGCGCTACGTGATGGGTGTGGGCACGCCGGAGGAGATCGTGGCGTACGCGGCGTTGGGAGTGGACATGATGGATTGCGTGATGCCGACACGCGCGGCACGGCACGGCCTGCTGTTTACGTCGGAAGGAAAAGTCAACATTAAGAATGCGCGTTATGCGCAGGACGAAGGGCCGGTGGATGCAGCTTGCGGCTGCCGGGTGTGCAGGCGGTATTCACGTGCATACCTGCGTCACCTGTACGCATCTAACGAAGTGCTTGCGCAAGTGTTGAATACCGTGCACAACCTGGCCCACTACCTTGACACTATGCGGCGAGTGCGGCAATCTATCTTACTCGGGGAATTCACAAGTACTCCCACTAGTGTGCGTCCAGACGAGGCAGGCTAGCGAGTTTCTTTCACGATCTTCCCGCAGGTCCTAGAGTCCCCATCGCTCCGTAGGCCCAAGAGTGGGCTGAGACACGCCCGGAACGCATCCGCGCGCGGGGCGCGATGCAGAGCAGGTTGGGGAGGAGGGGTCGGGAGAAGCTGCTCACGGTGACCGGTAGCTACGTCGCCAGAGCAAAGCAATTCAGCTACGGCGGAGCTTGGTACGAATGCAGAACGCAATCATGTTTGTGGCGCTTGCGGTTCAAGGACAGGGCGGGTTTGGCGGCATCGCCGCGATTGCGCCCCTGATCCTGATCTTCGCGGTTTTCTACTTTATCCTGATTCTCCCTCAGCAGCGGCGGCAGAAGAAATGGCAGAAGATGCTGAGCGAGCTGAAGACGGGGGACAAAGTCATCACCAGCGGCGGATTGCGTGGGATCGTGATCGCGCTGCGCGACGATTTTCTCCACCTGCGTGTCCCGCCGGATAATCTGCGGATCGAAGTGGCGCGCAACTCGGTGGTGTCGGTGACGACGGGCGAGGAAGTGACTACTACGGCCAAGTGATTCGCTTTCCGGAAATTTGGTTATTGGGTTAATGGATTACCGCGCGAGGAAAGTTTCTTCAGGATCGAAGAAAGTTTTTCCGCTGCCGGCATTAATGAATAATCAAATATGAAGAGGAAGAGTCAGTCCTGCGGGCGAGGGGGTCCGCGCTACACGGTTTCATAACTCATGAATAAGAACATTCTCGCGAAATCAATTTTCATCGTCGCGGTGCTGGTGGTGTTTGCGTTCGGCATCCTGGGCTGGCCGAAGTCCTGGACGGGTTCCGGCCTGGCCGAGAGCATTCAGAACCGCATTCGCCTGGGCCTGGACCTGAAGGGCGGTACGCATCTCATTCTGCAAGTACAGGTGAACGACGCCGTGAACGCGGCTTCCGACCAGTCCCTGCAGCGACTGAAGGAAGATCTCAAAGCGAAGAACATCGCGTATGCCGAGATCACGAAGCCGAATCCCGCGGCAAATCCCGACGAGATTGTGATCAAGGGTGTGCCACCGGAGAACAGCGCTGAGCTGCGCAACCTGATCAACGAGCGCTTTCCGGAATATCAGGCGGCCTCGGGCGCGCAGAATACCTGGACGCTTGAGATGAAGCCGGCGGCCATCACCGAGATGAAGAACCGCGCGGTGACCCAGGCCATCGAAACCATTCGCAACCGCATTGACCAACTGGGCGTCAGCGAACCGGTAATTGAAGAGCACGGGCTGGGACAGTATCAGATTCTGGTGCAACTGCCTGGCGTGGACGATCCGGCGCGGGTAAAGGAGATCATGCAGTCCACGGCGATGCTGGAGATCCGGCAGGAACTCGGCGGGCCGTACAGGGACGAGCAGGAGGCGCTGGCGGCCAATAATGGGGTGCTGCCTCCGGATTCGGTGCTGATGAAGGGACGCAGCATCGCTGGCCGCGGGGGCCAAGACCTTCAGGATGTCTATTACCTGATTTCGCGATCTTCGGCGGTGACCGGGCGCGACCTGCGCACGGCCGAGGCATCGCGCGATGAGAATAACCGGCCCGACGTGAAGTTTGTGTTGACCAACGACGGCGGGCGGCGGTTCGCCGCCTTTACCGGCGCGCACGTGGGCGACCGGCTGGCCGTAGTGCTGGATGGCAAGGTGCAGGAAGTTGCCACCATTCAGGAACAGATTCGGGACGAAGGACGCATAACCGGGTCCTTCACCGAGCAGCAAGCAAAAGATCTGGCCATGATCTTGCGCTCCGGCGCGTTGCCGGCGGGTATCAAGTACCTCGAGGAGCGCACCGTGGGGCCGTCGCTGGGCGCGGATTCCATTCGCTCGGGCGTGCGCGCCGCGATCATCGGCATGGTGGCCGTGATGGCCTTCATGTTGGTTTATTACCGGGGCGCGGGGATCAATGCGAACCTGGGGCTGATCCTGAACCTGGTGATCCTGCTCGGATTTCTCGGCTATTTCGGGGCGACACTGACGCTGCCGGGCATAGCAGGCGTGATCCTGACGGTCGGCATGGGCGTGGACTCGAATGTGCTGATCTTTGAGCGCATCCGGGAAGAACTGCGCAACGGCAAGACGCCGCCATCAGCGGTCGAGCAGGGATTCGCACATGCCTGGATCACGATCGTGGATACACACGTGACCACTATCGTCTCGGCTGCCATCCTATTCATCTTCGGTACCGGCCCGGTGCGCGGATTTGCAGTCACGCTGGTGTTCGGTTTGCTGGCGAACCTGTTCACTGCCGTGTTTGTTTCGCGTGTGATTTTTGACGCCATTCTGCAACGCAAGCAGAGAGGCGAGGCGCTCTCTATCTAGAGGTTGAGGCGACAGGCGTCGCAGGTTTTAATGAGGGAAACAAGTGGAGCTTTTTCGAAATCCGACCATTCACTTCCTGAAATACAAGTGGTACTTCCTGGCTGCTTCACTGGTATTTAGCGTGGCCGGTATCCTCTCTATGCTGTTCTGGCACGGTATCCCGCTGGGCGTGGACTTCCGCGGCGGCACACTGGTGTACGTGAAATTTGCGCAAGCGCCGGACTACGGGCATATCCGCAGCTCGCTGGATAAAGCCGGCCTGCGCAATGCCAAGATCCAGCGCTACGGCCCCCCGGAAGCCAACGAAGTGCTGCTGGCGCTGGAAGAAAAGGAAACCAGCGAAGCAGCGCTGGACCGGGGCAAAGAACAGATCATTGCCGCTCTGCAGCCAGAGAACCGTCCGGCAGACAAGCAGGACTTCAACAATGCCAGCACATTGGGAATTTCCAATTACCTGCTGAATCGCGATCCGCTGCACCTGGGCACTGATGCCAGCCAGCGGTACGCACAAATTGCGCAGACCATAGTGAGTTCCCGCGATAAGGGCCACGGCGGTGTGCTCCAGAGCTTCCAGCAGTTGCGCGGCACTGTAGACCCCGCTGTATTGGACGCGTTGCAGCAGGGTTTCTACATGTCCAACTTTGGCGTGCGCAACGTGGAAATTGTGGGCCCGCAGGTAGGAAAGCAGTTGCAGGACCAGGCGAAGTGGGCGGTGTTGTATTCGCTGGCGGGAATGCTGGTTTACCTGTGGTTCCGGTTCGAGTTGATCTACGGCGTGGCCGCCGTGGTTGCCGTGTTCCACGACACACTGATCACAGTGGGCGCGTTCTCACTGGCGAACAAAGAGATTTCCCTTACCGTCATTGCCGCCATTCTGACGCTGGTCGGCTATTCCATGAACGATACGATCGTGGTGTTCGACCGCATCCGGGAGAACGTGAAGCTGCTCCGGCGCGAGAAGCTGGCCGACATCGTGGAAAGAAGTATCAACCAGACGCTGAGCAGAACCGTGCTCACGTCGGGATTGACCTTCCTGACGGTCCTATCGTTGTTCCTGTTCGGCGGGGAGGTACTCCATGGCTTCTCCTTTGCCTTGGTGATTGGGATTCTGATAGGAACATACTCGTCTATCTTTATTGCCTCTCCCATGCTGGTGGCCTACCAAGACTGGCGCCAGCGTTCAGGTAAGCCGGTGGTAGCGGCTGCCCAGAGTACCCGGCGAGAGAAGGTTCGCGCCAAAGTTTAGGCGGTTGGTCGGTTTAGTTGTGCACCCGAGGCCCCGAGGCGACGACGCTAAACGTGATCAATGTGTCGCCGCTTCGGGGCTGTGCTCTTTGATGTTGCTGTGCAGCGCTGAATCTTGTTGGGCGATTCGCCTCACGACAGGCCTGGACTTCGGCTTCGGGGGAAATGCCGGAGCAGAGCGTAGGTTCAAAATTTCCTACAGAATTTGGGAGCAAAAGCCGTGTTTGCGGTGTCTATGGAGGTTAGTAGCCGTAAACGGACAGGTTTTCTAGGGAATTTGGACAGGAGAAAGAGGGCCTATGTTTGAGGACAGCCTGCTGGAATCCGGCAATCGGTTCCGTAAGGCGCGGCGGGGGTGGACGACAATATTGTCGTTCGCATTACAGGTTTTGTTTCTTGGGATCCTGATATTGATTCCGCTGATCTACACTGAAGCGCTGCCGAAACAACAACTGATGACTTTCCTGGTAGCGCCCCCGCCGCCTCCTCCACCGCCCCCGCCGCCGGCGCCGGCCAAAGTAGCTCCGGTGAAGCCGGTCAAGATTCAAACGGAAATCGTCAATGGGCAATTGCGCACCCCAAGTCGCATCCCGCAAAAGATAGAAATGATTAAAGAAGAAGCGCCGCCTCCTGCGGTAACCACTGCCGGAGTCGTGGGTGGAGTTCCTGGAGGCGTCGCCGGCGGACAGATAGGCGGGGTGATCGGCGGCATCATCAGCTCCACGCCTGTGGCGGTGCCTAAAGTGGCCACGCCGCAAAAAGTCCGCGTATCGAAAGGTGTGGCTGAGGGTCTGCTGATCCACAAGGTGATGCCTGCGTACCCACCCTTGGCGCGCCAGGCACGCATTCAGGGTGCGGTGGTACTGCAGGCGAACATCAGCAAGAGCGGAAGCATTGAAAACCTCCACGTGGTTCAGGGGCATCCTATGCTTGCACCTGCTGCTATCGAAGCGGTGAAGCAGTGGCGGTACAAGCCCTATTACCTCAACGGCGAACCGGTGGAAGTAGAAACGGTGATCACGGTGAACTTCACGCTCGCCGGAGGTTAAGTCGCCAAATTGGAGGATTCCACCACTCTGGTTGCCGGAGAGGTGAGAGAGTGCTCCGGAAACCTTGTAGAAGCTGATTTGTTTTGCTGATTGGGCGTATTCGCCAGGAATCAGGTCCAGGGATTGGCCGAGGAATTGCAACGTCGCAGATGTGGTCTTGATAAATGCGACACAAAAAGCTCCACCCATTTCAAGTTCTTGAAAAAACGAAAGGGGTGGTACCCACAAAGTTACGAAAGACCCGTGTCTGGTGCGCAGACGTGGGAACACCCGCTAAGATGATGAAAGTAGTACCAAGCTCTGAGGAGGAAAAGAGAAACTCATGTTTCTAGTCAACATCGCAGCATTTGTATTCGCGAACGTACCGTTTGCTGCCTGGATCTTCCAGGAAGGCACGGTGGGATGGGACCCGATTTCCCTGTGGCACCAGATGGGATGGCTCGCGAAGGCAGTAGTCGTGATCCTGTTCGTTATGTCGGGATGGTCCATCGGCGTGATGATTGATCGCGCCATGGCCTTCAGTGCTGCCCGCAAGCAGTCGCGTGCCTTCGCTCCGGCGGTGGCGGGCGCGCTGCGGGAGGGCAAGATTGACGAGGCAATCCGTGTAGCCGAGCGCAATAAAAAGAGCCATCTGGCGAAGGTGGTAACTGCCGGATTGCAGGAATTCAAGGCCCATGGCGAATCTACGGAAATCCCCGGCGAACAGATTGAAGCCAGCAAGCGCGCCTTGGAGCGTGCTGAAGCCATTGTGCATGCCGAGTTGAAGCGTGGCCTGGGCGGTTTGGCCACGATCGGCGCGACGGCCCCCTTCGTGGGACTGTTCGGCACGGTGGTCGGCATCCTCAACGCGTTCCGCGAAATCTCGAACCAGAAGGCTACCGGTCTGGGCGCCGTGGCCGGCGGTATTTCGGAAGCGCTGGTGACCACCGCGATCGGCCTGTTCGTCGCTATCCCTGCAGTGATGATGTTCAACTACCTGACCGGGCGGGTGGAAGCGTTCGACGTCGAGATGGACAACAGTTCCAGCGAGCTGGTGGACTACTTCCTGAAGCGCCGCGGAGTGCGCCGGTAACCGATGCCCGTGTGGCACAGGCGCCTCGCCTGTGCTCGCGCAGCCGAGGGCGGCTGCGCCACACGTGCATGCGGATGCCACCCAGGAGATTTCGCGTATGCCATTAGCGAAGCGAGACGAAGGCAGCAAGGTCAATTCCAACATCAACGTTACGCCCATGGTGGACGTGATGCTGGTATTGCTGATCATCTTCATGGTGGTCACGCCCATGTTGCAGAAGGGCGTCAGCGTAGACCTGGCTAAGACCAATAACCCGCAACAAATGCCGGATGCAGACAAGGAAGATTCATTGCTGGTTGCGGTCACCCGGGACGGTAAAGTCTTCTTCGGCGCCGACCAGATCCTGCCGGACCAGCTTACCAACAAGGTGAAAGACCGCCTGGCGAACCGCAGCGACAAGCGGGTGTTCATCAAGGCGGACGCGCGCGCCAAGTATGGGAGCGTGGTCGAGGTGGTGGACAATGTGCGCTCCGCCGGTGTGGATCAACTGGGATTGCTGACAGAGCAGCGGAAGACCGGAGCAAGCGCGCTACCCGCGCCTGTGCCGGCGGCCGCAACACCTGCGCCGGAAGCCAGTCCGGTGGCAACGAAGTAGAGGGGATTTCGTTATGGCAATGAATGTAGGAGGGGCTAACGGCGGTCCCACTTCGGACATGAACGTCACGCCCTTGATCGACGTGCTGCTGGTACTGCTGATTATCTTCATGGTGATCACGCCGCTGATCCCAAAGGGACTGGAGGCGCTGGTGCCTCAGCCGCCGCCGCCGAATTCAAAACCGGAAGCTACGCCCGACCGCACCATCGTGGTGCAGGTGCTCCAGGGTCCGGGCGGCCGGCCGGCGCTGAAAATCAACCAGGAAGATGTGACGTGGGAAAACCTGCAAGGGCGGCTGACCGACATCTTCAAGCAGCGCGCCCAGAAGGTGATGTTCGTCCGCGCCGACAATGAACTGCCGTTCGCCGACGTGGCCCAGGTGATTGATATCGCCCACTCGGCCGGCGTGGATAAGGTCGGCCTGATCACCGCGAAGATCGAGGCCGGGGGATAAAGCAGTGGGCAGTGGCCAGTAGCCAGTGGTCAGTGGCCAGAAATCAGCTGGGCAATCGGCGGATGCTCCAAGCAAGATGCTGATGTTCTCCACATTTAAGAGTTCAGTGGCCATCTGCTCTGCGGCTTGGAATAACTGAAACGGGAGAAGTGAAAAGCCAATATGACGAAAAGTGTACGTGTGCTGGTACTGCTTAGCGTGGCGGTGCTGCTGTTCAGCGCAACCGGCTGCAATAAGCTGCGGGCACGCGACCAACTCAATAAAGGCGTCCAGTCTTATAAGAACGCCAGATACGAAGAGGCGATCGAGCACTTCAAGAATGCGGTGTCGTTCGATCCGGGCCTGGTCAATGCACGACTGTACCTGGCCACCGCGTATGCCCAGCAGTACATCCCCAACGCGGACAACCCCGAAAACGTCCGCAATGCCGAACAAGCGATTGAGCAGTATAAGAAAGTGCTGGAGAAAGACCCGAACAACATAAACAGTGTGAAGGGTATCGCTTTCCTGTACTTGCAAATGAAAAAGCTGGACCAGGCAAAGGAGTACTATGAGCGGGCCACCAAGATCGATCCCAACGATCCGGAGCCGTACTACTCCGTGGCAGTGATTGACTGGACGCAGAGCTACCGGCCACGCATGGAGCAAAAAGCGCGGTTGGGACTCGGCGCGGCTGAACCTATCAAGGACAAGAAAGCCTGCGACCAACTGCGCATCGCCAATCTGGACAAAGTGGAAGACGGCATGCGCAAGCTGCAAAAGGCGCTGCAACTGCGTCCCGACTACGAAGACGCCATGGCGTATATGAATCTTCTGTACCGCGAGAAGGCAGACATGGAGTGCTCCGATGCGACTGCGCGAACCGCCGACTTGAAAGCCGCGGACGACTGGGTGGACAAAACCATGGCTGCACGCAAGGCCAAGGAGCAGAAACAGCAGGCCAGCGGAATTGTGCTGGCGCCAAAGAACGAATAATTTTCTGTACCTCAGAGCAAAAGCCTCTCGTTTCGGCGAGAGGCTTTTTTATCGCCGAAAATTTTCACTGCATGGCGCTGGTGAACATGAAATCGTGCGGCCAGTTGGTTTTGAACCCTTGCTGGCGCAGGGCGGTGGCCAGTTGCGCCCAGTGGCGAATGCCGTGCATGAGTGCGTGCACGATGACTTTGGCGACACTGGTACTATAGTCGCCCACCGAGAGGGTGCGGACGGTCAAAATGCGGCTGAGGTCGGCGTCAGTCGCGTGTTGCAGGAACTGGCGCAGCTTGGCGCGGCCGCTTTCGCCAACCTGAAAGATGTCACTCAGGGAGCGAGCCTGGAACTGCTCGAAAGGAGTCACGGGTTCGCCGAGCAGGCGCTGTCCGTAGCGCATCTCCACGGCGAAGATGTGGTTCAGCAAACCGCGGACGTCGTCCGCGTGGGCGATGTCCAGCCTGGCTTCGAGCGCATGGGGATGCGCGGCAAACCATGCCTTCCATTTGCCGGTTTCTTCTTCTACATAGGCGAGCAGAGTGTGCAGTGATGTATTCGGCGTCATCGGAAAAACCTTTTAACCAAAGAGGACACAGAGGACGCAGAGGATAATAAACAAATAGTGGGCATTAAGACCATACAGATTTTCCGAAGCTGCTTTGGGATGATTGCAGAGCCGAATTTCACTTGCTCTTGAGCTTGCGTGATTTCTCTTCTACGCCTTTTGCCAGCTTTTGCTTGTACGCCGCCAGTTTCTTAGCGATCTCAAGGTCGCTGAGCGCCAGTATCTGGGCGGCGAGAATGCCGGCATTGGTGGCGCCGGCCTTGCCGACGGCGAGGGTGGCGACGGGAATTCCCGCGGGCATCTGCACCGTTGCCAGCAGCGAGTCCAGACCTTGCAGCGAAGAAGACGGAATGGGCACTCCGATTACCGGCAACGTGGTTTCCGCCGCAATGACGCCGGCCAGATGGGCGGCGCCGCCCGCGCCCGCGATAATCACCTTGATACCGCGCGCCGCCGCGCCGCGCGCAAACTCAGCCGTCCGCGCAGGCGAGCGGTGAGCAGAAGTGATGTCAATTTCATAGGGAATGCCGAATTCGTCGAGGGCTTTGCCGGCCTCGCGCATGATCTCGAGGTCGGAGTCACTGCCCATGACGATTGAGACGAGTGGCGTCATAAAAATCAGTTTCAAGTGTCACGTTTCAAGTTAGAAGCATTCCCTGGCTAACAAAATCCGAACTGGGAACTCGAAACTTGAAACCAGAAACTTGAAACCAGAAACTACTTCGTCAGCTTCAGCGGCTTGGCCGCGATGTCCTTGCGGTAATGCATGCCCTCGAAATGAACCTTGGCGCAGGCGTCGTAGACGCGAGTCAGGGCTTCGCTCAAGTCGCGCCCGCGCGACGTAACCCCGAGCACCCGGCCGCCGGCGGTGTAGAACTGTCCATCGCGCAAGCTGGAGCCCGCATGGAACACCTTCACGCCCGGCATCTTGTCGGCGACATCGAGACCAGTGATAAGTTTTCCGGTTTCATACTTGCCCGGGTAACCGGCCGAGGCCAGCACCACGCAGACAGAGGTGTCGTTGGACCACTTGAGCAGGCCGTCGCTTAGATGGCCGTCGATAGAGGCTTGGATCGCTTCCACCAGGTCGCTATCGAGGCGCATGAGCGTGGGCTGAGTTTCAGGATCACCGAAGCGGCAGTTGAATTCCAGCACCTGTGGGCCACGCGCGGTCATCATCAAGCCACAATAAAGAATGCCCTTGTACTCAATGCCGTCGGCGCGCATGCCTTCCACCACAGGGCGGGCGATATGAGCGATAAGCCAGTCGCTCATCTGCTTGTCCACGATCTCAGGCGTGGAGTAAGCGCCCATGCCGCCGGTGTTGGGGCCGGTATCGAAATCGCCGACGCGCTTGTGGTCCTGGCAGCCGACCAGCGGCACGACCCGTTCGCCATCGCTGAGCACCAGGAAGGAAAGCTCCTCACCCTGCAAGCATTCTTCGATCACAAGGCGCCGGCCGGCGCCGTCCAGAACTTTGCCGCTAAGCATTTCCTGCGCCACCGTGGCGGCTTCTTCTTTGGTCTTGGTGATGATCACGCCTTTGCCTGCGGCGAGCCCGTCGGCTTTGACCACGATGGGCGGCGAGAAGTGCGGCAACGCGTCTTTCACGTCCTGGGCGTTGGCGCAGACAGCGTATTTCGCCGTGGGGATGCGGTGACGCTGCATGAACTGCTTGGCGAAGCTCTTGCTGGACTCAAGTTGCGCCGCTGCTTGCGTGGGCCCAAAGATGCGCCAGCCCCTTTGCGTGAACTCGTCCACCACACCGAGCGATAGCGGCACCTCCGGTCCGACCACTGTTAAGTCGGGTTGAACGCGGTTGGCAGCCTGGATGAGGGTGTCCAGATTGCCGGCGTTGGCAGGAAGGCATTCCGCTTCGGTGCAAATGCCGCCATTGCCGGGCGCGCAATAGACTTTGGAAACCAGAGGCGACTGGCGGATCTTCCAAATCAGGGCGTGCTCGCGCCCACCGCTGCCGATGACGAGGACCTTCATGCCCATGTCGTATCCCCTTTGGGGTTGTGCTGGAACCAACAGGTTAGGGTGCAGGCGGGAAACCTGTCAAAGAATTTTTCCATACAACCAGAACGGCTGGCCGAGAAAGTGGGAAAATTAACGTGGGCACGTTTGATATTAAGGACGGCCTTTATGAAATACGCGATTTGGATAGCGGCAGTAGTGCTGTACGCCGGACTCCTGCCAGCCATGGCTCAGAGAGGTTCGGCGGGTGGGTTTGCGGGCTCCGGCCTGGGGGCGCTTCCTACGGGCGGGCTGGGTACGACGCCCGCGTTTGCGTCGCGAGGAACGCATGTGCCAGGTTTCGGTGGCGGCGGAAATATCCATCTAAAGCGGTTCCCGCACCGCCGTTTTGGCCGCAACAATATCATTGTCTTCGGGTACGGCTACCCTGGGTTTTACGGATACGATGAAGAGTATCCGCAGGTTATTTATGAAAATCCGCCCCGGGTAAATTCCCTGCCTCAGCCGGAAAAGCCGGTCTACGAGGCCCATGTGCCGCAAGCGCCACTCATCATTGAAAAGGTGGGGGACACCTGGGTCCGGAGACAGGTGGTAGAGGCCGGCGTAGAGAGCCAGTCAGAACCGCAGTTCCGAGAGGAAGTTGAGCAGACCCGGCCGCAGCCGGATTCGGCGTGCAAGTCACGGAGAAATAAGGATTGTAAGAAGTAGTGGCGGAATACGGGGAAATCTCCGCCCTTCCCCACGGCGCTACCGTCCCAATAAGCGACGCGGGGCCGGATTTTGCTCTGTTTCGCCGACGGCAAATGCTTGACAGGGGGGTGGCAGAGGCGGATGCTATCTGGAACAAACCGGAGGCGCAATGAGCCAGGTCAAAGCGGAGAAGCGAAGTACCCGGCGGTTCGAACTGCGTCTTCCTGTCTCCGTCAAATCTCCCGATCAAGCTGGGGTTGAATTAAGCGCCGAAACCCGCGACGTGAGCGCGCGCGGAATTTGTTTTTGCCTGCAGCAGCCGCTGGCGGAGAACACGGATCTGGAGTTTACGCTGACCCTGCCCCCGGAGATCACGCTCACGGAAAGCATTCGCGTGCGCTGCTTCGGTCGCGTGGTGCGCGTGGAACCGGGCACACGTCCCGGCACCATGGCCGTGGCGGCGGTGATTGAGCGCTACGAGTTTTTGGGGGAGAGCTAGCTCTCTTCGATCAAACAGGTCTTCGGCGCCGCTGCCTTTCGTCTTCAGGATCGCGCCATCAAAATCCTCCACATCCCAAATTTTTCTGGAGCCCAAAACTTCTTCGCCGGGACACGCTGGGGCGGGGTGCTTTTGGCAAGTGCAATACCAAAAGCGCACTTTCCCCTGAGTTGCGGGTAATGGTATCGTTGCCGAGAACCTTCGTGTTTATCTCCATGCATTTTGAGCGATGGTTGTATCCGGCGTTGATCCTTGCGGCGTGCGCGCCGGTGGCGGCACAACAGCCAGTGGGTGATCTGGTTGCGCCGGATGCCAGTGTCAAGGGATCGGTGGTGCTGGCCGCAGGCGGCGCAAAGGTGGCCAGCGGATCGGCCATCAACGCAGGCGCCAACAGCGCGTCGCTGCGGCTGGCGCGCGGCGGCGAGGTACGGATTTGTCCGCGCACGGGCCTCTCGGTCAGCTCGTCCGAGACGGGCCGCGACTTAATGCTGGGGATGAGCACGGGCGCAATCGAAACGCACTACCAGCTCCTCAACTCCGCAGACACAGTCATGACGCCGGATTTCCGTATTCTGTTTGCCGGGCCGGGCACATTCCACTTCGCCATCAGCGCGGACGCGCGCGGCAACACGTGCGTAAAGGCGCTGGCCGGCAACACGTCATCGTTGATCGTCTCCGAGGTCATGGGAGACGGCGTTTACCAGGTGCGAGCGCACGACCAGGTCATGTTTCACAACGGCAGCGTGGCCAGCCCGGAGATGAATCCGGTCGTAGACTGCGGATGCCCTCCGCCTGTGCCAGGGGGGCGAACTTTTCTAGTAAAGCGCGCGGACGTGAAACCGAAGACCGAAGCGGCGGCGAGACCTGAACCCGCCAAGCCGGCAGTCGAGCCGAAGAGTAAAACCCCGAGACCACAGAGCGTGCCCGAGGCCGCCAAACTGTTCGAGAAGCCGATTGCCGCTCAGCCTCAGAGAACGACAGCTCCGGCTGATCTGACGACCCCTCCTCCGCCGTTGGATCCAAATGACATCCATGTTGAGGTTGACGCCCCGTTCGTTTTTCGCGCGACCGAGCCGATTCCGCCACCAATTACAGTGGCCCGTTTACACCTGTCTTCAACGCCGTTGCTGCAGCCAATGACTGTGTTGCCGCCGCCTCCCGCGCCGCGCCCCGCCCCAAGCGAGGCGAAGGCTCCCAAGCAGAAAAAGCGAGGATTTTTCGGGAGAATTGGGTCGTTCTTTGCGTCTATTTTTCATTGAACGCCAATGAAGCAGACGGTCACGAACGAGAGCTTGCACAGTTGACTTCCAGGAAATCAGGAGCATCATAGAAACAGTGAGGCATATAGTTGTACGCACGATAGCGTTGGTATTGTTGCTGGGGGTCGCGTTTATCTTTGTCTCTCCTATGCTGGATCTTGCGCCCACAGCAATGCGGGCCGCGCGCGCCGCACAAATGAGTTTCCTGGCTATCGCGTTACAAGTCACGATCGTTGCTGGCGTGTGCGCCGGAATCTCGCTGCTCGGGCCTCCGCTGGCGGTTTCGGCCTTGGGTGCGGGAGTGGATACCCTCGACCTGACGTGCTCTCGTCTTTGCTAGGCGTTTACCCCCGAGCTTATCCCTTTGTCTTTTTTATCGTGTTCGTGCCTGAGTTGAGGGCCGCACCCCTCCCGTCCGGGGGGTTCTGAAGAAGGAGGTCAGATGTATCTTGGATTGCTAAAACAGTATCCTTGGGCCGTGTATGTCGCGCAGATTGCAGCCGTTATCTTGGCGGGATGGATCACGCGCAGGGTGCTGATCGGGCACTTGAAGCGTTTCGCAAAACGCACGGAAACAACGTACGACGACGCGCTTGTGGCCATCATAGATGCCGCAATCAAACCCTTGATTGTACTGGCGGTGCTGGCGGTGTCGCTGAACCTATTTGCCCTGCCGCCGAAACTGTTGAAGGTCAGCAACCGGATGCTTGTCCTGGGTGCGCTGAGCGTGACGCTGTACTACGGGTCTAAAGTCGTCCAGTTGCTGCTTAACGCCTGGCTGGAGCGGCGGGCCGGAAGCGAGTCCGTGCGCGAGCCCGTCTCTTTTCTTGTGCGCGTCGTGTTCGCCGGGCTGGCGACCATGGTTGTCCTCGACAACCTGGGAATTTCGCTGACCGCGGTGTGGACAACGCTCGGCGTGGGCAGCGTGGCCGTGGCGCTGGCCCTG
This sequence comes from Terriglobales bacterium, assembly GCA_041946765.1. GTDB lineage: Bacteria > Acidobacteriota > Terriglobia > Terriglobales > Acidobacteriaceae > JBHGAZ01. The sequence continues at coordinate 54,453 of JBHGAZ010000002.1, read as the reverse complement.
CAAGACACGCTCTCCAACTTCTTCGCCGGGGTATACGTACGGCTGGATCGGCCGGTGCGCATGGGCGATTACATCAAGCTGGAAGGCGGCGAAGAAGGATTTGTGGTGCAACTGGGCTGGCGATCTACCCGCATCCGGACGCTGCCTAACAACATCGTGGTGGTGCCGAACGGGAAGCTGGCAACGGCGATCGTGACCAACTACTCGCTACCGGAGACGCAAATGTCGCTGCTCATTTCTATCGGCGTCAGCTACGACAACGATCCGGAAAAGGTGGAGCGAATTTTGGTGGAAGAGGCGACCCGGGCCGGAGGGCAAATTGAAGGCTTGCTCAGCGACCCGCCGCCGTTCGTGCGTTTCATTCCCGGGTTCGGAGATTCTTCGCTGAATTTCACGCTCATCTGCCGCGTGAACACGTTTGTGGACCAGTACTTGGTGCAGCACGAGCTGCGCAAATGCATCTTCACGCGTTTTCGGCAGGAAGGAATTGTCATACCTTTCCCGCAGCGCGATGTGCATCTGTATTCGCACGTGGGAACGGATTCGCAAGCCACGGAACTGGGAGCCTTGGCACTGAAGCGAGCGGCAACGAGTACGCCGGGAGAATAGACCCGGTTTGAGCCTCATGCCCAAATGGAAAAAGCCCGGCCGGGAGCGACGGGGCTACGGCGACGCGCATGGGGAGCAGCGGCGATGGTAGCGTCTGCGTCTAAGTTGATGGACCCGGTTGTACGGCACGGAAGTTGATTAGAATGAAAGTGAATGGAAATTCAATGTTGTTGTCTAACCTGTTTGCGAGCTATTCCGTAGTTGCCGCCCTGGCAATGGTAATGCTGAGTGCTGGGCCAGTCTCCGCCCAGCAGCAGGCTAAGCCGATGCTGCCGGCCGGGTCAGCCGCAAGCGCGACGGCTTCCGAGGCGGCTCCGTACTTTTCACTTCCGGAAATGCAGGCACAAGAACCGGGGGTGCAAAAGGCGCAGCAATTGCTCCATCAGATGATCGAAGCGCTGGGCGGCCGTGCGTGGCTGGACATGCAGGACATGCAGCAGGAAGGCCGCACCTACCTGTTCTCTCACGGCGAGCCCAGCGGAGAAGGTGCGGTCTTCCGGCGTCTCTGGAAGTGGCCGGACAAGCAGCGGGTGGAATTCAGCAACAAGCGCGAGCTTCCACTGTTTTCCGTGCTGCCGCCGGTACCGCTGAAATCCGTTAGCTGGGTGGTGATCGAGAACGGGAACGAAGGCTACGAGATTACCTACCGGGGCCCCGCCAAGCAGGACAAAGAGGTGTTGCAAGATTATCTGCGGCGCCGGAATCACTCCCTGAAGTGGGTGCTGCGCAAATGGCTGAAGGAGCCTGGAGTGGCAATCTTTTACGAAGGCAAGGCCGTGGCCGCGCGCAAACCCGCCGAGCAGGTCACCATAATGAACGCGCAGAACGATGCAGTCACCATCTGGATAGATAGCGACACCCACTTGCCACTGAAGAAGGCCTTTACCTGGCGTGATCCCAAAACCCGCTACCGCACAGAAGAGGCGGAAGCATACGAAAATTACCGCCCCGTGCAGGGAGTGATGGTGCCGTTGAGCATCACTCGCTACAGGAATGATGACGCGGTCAACCAGGTGTTTGTGTCGCAGGTGTCCATCAACCAAGGGCTGTCGGACGTGATGTTCGACGCCAAAGCGGTGGCGGCGCCGCAGAAGAAATAGACTTACTGCTATATTCGAACTGCTGGGTCGAAAGCCCGGCTTTTTGTTTGCTGTACTGGGGGCGAGGGCCATGCTGCCTTGCTGGAACTTCAGTCACTTTGGCCGGGTTACCTTGGTACATTGCCTGAAAAGATATCTGGACGAAATTTTGAGAGGCTCGTAGTAGACTCCTATGCCGCCATGCCCCAAGCAGTGCGGTCTTCTCGATGATGGCAACTGCAGCACAGGCCAAGCGTCCGGTTCGCGTAGTGATTGCCGATGATCATCCGATCATGCGCGATGGTCTGCGACAACTGCTGCAAGACCAACTCGACATTGAATTGCTGGGAGAAGCTGAAAGCGGCTACGAGGCGCTGCGCATGGTGCGCAAGAGCCGGGCTGACGTTCTCGTGTTGGATACGGATATGCCCGGATGCTCTGCCATCGAGGTGATGCGCCAGCTAAACGGTTCGGAAACGAACGTGATCTTGTTCAGTTCGGGGACGCCCAAAGAGCTGGTGTTCGAAGCTCTCTCTCGGTTTGCGAGGTCTGGTGGACAAGAGCGCGCGGCGTGAGGTCTTGCTGAAGAGCATTCGTTGCGTAGCTGCCGGCGAATATTGGATTGACCGCAACACCCTGGCCGAATGGGGAAAACAACCGAGGGGTCCCGCCTTGCCCGCGTCTTCGCTAACGAAGCGTGAATACGAAGTAGTTGCCGCCGTGGTGAGCGGCGCCACAAACAAGGCCATCGCCGAAGAATTCGCCATCAGCGAAGATACAGTTAAACGTCACCTGACGAACATCTACGACAAGCTCGGAGTTTCGACCCGGCTGGAATTGGCGCTGTTCGCTGTCACTCGCAAACTGGTTCCCACGCGCTAAAGTTGTCGTTCTAGTAATCCCACTTTCGTGGGATATAGCTCGTCCCCGCAAAGTAGCAGCCCAATTGCACCTTCCTGCCATTGTCCAGCTTTGTTCCTGGTTCGAGAATACCGCTGCAATGGAAGCCGCAAGCGAACGCGCCCCGCGTTACGAATTGCGCGTGCCCCTCCGATTTACAGGAGCGGACGTGAAGGAATGGGCGAACGGGGGGGTGGTCAACATCAGCCGCTCGGGGTTCTGCTTTCTGGCCGAGCACAAGGCGGAGGTGGGGACCGAGTTGCGTTGCCGTCTGGATTTCGGCGCCGCCGGATACGCACCATCGGTGGCAAACATTGACTGCAAGGCCCGGATAGTTCGTACGGAGAGGGCCGAAACAAGATGGGGGATGGGCGCCAAGCTTTTGCGTTACCGATTCGTCCCGCGCGCCGGCGGGCGCGTGCACAGGTAAAGCGGGCTTACGAGCCGATCGCCGATAAAACAGCTCTGGAGTCGCTGGGCGCCGGAAACACAAGGCACCGTAAGCAGTGACTCAGGGTGCAGGACGTTTAGAGAATCAGTCCGGCTGGCCCGGCAGAGAGTAAAGGAGAACAACCTCGATGAAACGTAAAGCGCCACTTACAATCTTGGTTCTGCTTATGCTGGCTGTGCTGGGAAGCAGCATGGCATATGGCAAAGATGCGATCGAGGCAAGCGTATCAAATGCCACGGGGAATCCGATAATCACAGTCAACGGCAATCCCTATTCCAATGGGACATATGCTGTCGGCACGATTCAGCTGTGGTATACGGTCAGCGCAACGCAGTTCACTGGGGGTTATTTTGGCAGTTTCGACCTGAATTGGAAGGATGTGAGCGGATACTCCAGCGGTCCGCCAACGACATATGGCGCCGGGGTTGGGCTGCAATTCACGCAAATTGGCGGAACTGACATCATCTTGTCCCCCTCCCCGGCAACCGTAACCGTAACAGCTGCGGGTCAGAGCGGCACATCAACCGTAACCATTTCGATCAACTCAGCGGTCCCTGCGAATGCCAGCTTGAACTGCGATGGATGTGAGCTGGTTGCAAACCTCAGACTCGATACCACCCCCAGCGGTGCCCATCTGGATACGGTCACAAATGTGCAGGTCCACATTAAGTTGGTATATCCAACAGCGTGCTTGAGGCTGTACAACTTCGTTATGGATCAGGGGCTCACCGGAATTCTGAGTTCAATAAGCCTGAACGTCCCGAAGAATGGCGCGAATGCCGGCAAGGTGGTGTCCTCGAATCCTGGCCAGACCTCGGATAACATCTTGGTCGTCAACACTTGCTCGACCGACCAGTCCTTTGATTTGGGGATCACCTTGGATCCTGATTTTCAGACTAACCCCCACAACAACCCGGGAAATGCAGTATTCACCTATTCGACCTCTGGCGCTACGATGGAGCCGGCAACGTTTGATATCGTTCCGTTCGGCACTGGTACCGGTCAGGGGCAATCGCTCTGTCTGCAGAATGTGACAGTGCCCGCGAACACCACTTTCCTTGCCACGGTACATTCTCAAGTAATATCTGGGACTTTGGCAACGAGTCTGCCGGGGGATGGGGACTTTGATTTCTCCGCAACCCTGTATCAGGTTGTAAACTCCGGGTGCACGGGCACGCTGGACACCATGGCGGACCCGAATCCGGCAAGTTTTACTTTGCCGTACAAAATTAACTAGTTTTGTCTGCGTTCCGTCAGACGACTCGGGAACGGACTCGAAAAACAAGCCGGGGCATTTGCCCCGGTTTTTGTTGAGGAGCGACCTCGACGGCTCCGCCGGGGTGCCAAAAAGGCACGGCATGTGGCAAATCTGCCACAGACGGAAGTTGCAACACAAGACGTAATCTTCACATCAGCAGATAATTAGCTGACTTCCGCTTCCGTTGTGCTAGAACGGAACGCATGTGACAGATGACCGGGAGACGTAGCAAGCTACATCTCTACGGAAGCGGCGGGCCAGAAGGGTGCGCGAAGGCTGTACGGATTAAGTGAGCAGTTTGATTCACTACGAGCAGACAATCGGCGGAGTGGTGGAGTGCAGCGGCATCGGACTGCACAGCGGTGCACCGGTGAGGATGCGTATGTTGCCGGCGCCAGCCGGCAGCGGCATTGTCTTCCGCCGTGTCGACCTGGACGGGTTCTGCGTGGAAGCCGACAGCCGCAACGTGGCCAAGGTCAGCTACGCCACCAGCTTGATGAAAAGGAGCGTGCTGATCTCCACCACGGAGCACGTGCTTTCTGCATGTATCGGCTGCGGCGTGGACAACGTGATTGTCGAGTTAGACAACTTGGAGCTGCCCATCCTGGATGGCAGCGCGCGGCCTTTCGTGGACATGATGACGCGCGCGGGCTTCAAGCAGCAGCGGCGGAAGCGGGTCTACATGCGGGTGCTGAAGCCGCTGGAGGTGCGCGACGGAGACAAGTTCATCGGAGTATATCCGGCGGAAGAGTACTCGGTGGCGTACACGATTGACTTCCCGCATCCGCTGATTGGCAGGTCCAGCTTTGAAGTGGACCTAAGTGACGGTAATTACCGCCGCGACATTGGGCCGGCACGCACCTTCGGATTCCTCCACGAAGCCCAAAAGATGCGGGAGATGGGCTTGATTCGGGGGGTCTCGCCGGAGAACGCCCTGGTCCTCACGAGAGATGCGCTGATGAACCCGCCCTTGCGGTACGAGAACGAGTTCGTGCGGCACAAGGTGCTGGACCTGATTGGCGACCTGGCGCTGCTGGGGCGGCGCATCATGGGACGCGTGGTCGCCGACAGGGCCGGACACGCCATGCATACTGCCTTGGTATCAAAACTCCTGAAAGACCGCTCCGCGTGGGAAGAGACTGCGGTCAGCACGCCTATCCCTGTGCCTGCTGGGATGGGAATGCACGCACCTGCCAACTAGAGTCTTTTCTGAAAAGCTTCACCTCGACATCGGTATCATCCCGAGCGACCGACGGCCTGTTTTGGCCGTTCCCCCTTGCCACATCTCTTGCGGGGGAGCACAGAAAAACATCCGACCCGTCAGGTGCATCTCTAACGGTGAATACCGCTGAAGAGCGGATCCATTTCAGGTGAGGTAAAAGTCTTTGTTGTCACACGTAAGCATGACGATCAGCCTGGCAGTAGTGCTGGCAGCTGCCAGTGTTGCCGTGCAGGCGCAAGCGGTGGGAGGGGTACAACATAGAACCGGGGCTGCCTCGGACAGAGTGCCGCCAAACCTGAGCAATGTTGGAATTGACCAGAAGCTGGATGCGCAGGTTCCCCTGGACTTGCAATTTCGGGACACGGCCGGACAAACCGTCACACTACGAAAATATTTTCGGGACAGACCCGTGGTTCTCGCGCTGGCCTATTACACCTGTCCCATGCTGTGCACCGAAGTCATGGATGGAATGGCAACAGCGTTTCGCAACCTGACCTTCGACATCGGGAAAGATTACCAGGTACTCACAGTCAGTTTTGATCCCAAGGACACCCCGGAACTTGCGGCCACCAAGAAGCAGTATTTTACGCAGCAGGTGGGCAAGGCGGGGGCCGCTGAGGGATGGCATTTCCTGACGGGCGATGAAGCTTCCATTAAAGCCTTAACCCAGGCAGTTGGGTTTCGGTACGCATGGGACGCGGGGAGTAATCAATGGGCGCATGCGACGGCTATTATGGTCCTGACGCCGCACGGCCAAGTCTCGAAATACTTCTACGGTGTGAAATATTCGCCGACCGGCCTTCGCCTCGGTCTGGTACAGGCTTCGCAAAATAAGATTGGCACCCCCGTGGATCAAGTGGTTTTGTACTGCTCCCATTACAATGCGGCGACGGGCAAGTATGACCTGATCGTGAGCCGCACGTTGGCGGTCGCCGGAGCGGTGACCATCCTCATTTTGGGCGGACTGCTGATATTCTTGCTGCGCTACGGTAAAGGTGTGGGCGCAGAAAGCAAAGCTGCCAAAACCGGACGGGCGGCATGACGGTCAGGTGTCAGGTGTCAGGTGAGATGTTCTGGTGTGTGGGGCTTGGGGCCTGATACCTGATACGTGATACCTGTCGCGTGTTATCTGTTACCTGTACTTGTTACCTGTTACCTGACACCTGCTTCCACAGCATCTTACCCACTCTCGCAAGCCGCAGGGTACAATGCGCGCATGGCGATTGCGGTTCGCTCGTTTGCCAAAATCAATATCGGCTTGTGCATCGGGGCAAGGCGCCCGGACGGGTTCCATGAACTGCGCACGGTATACCAGACTATATCGTTGCACGATACGGTGCGCGTGGACGTGCAGCGGGGCACGGGCGTCGAAATCCGGGTGAAGGACCCGCGCGTGCCTGTGGATGAAAGCAACACCTGCTGGCGAGTCGCCGAGCGCGTGATGAAAGTGCTGGCGGTGCGAGGCAAGGTGGTGATCGCCATCGACAAGCAATTGCCGGTGCAGGGCGGTCTGGGCGCAGCGTCGTCCAACGCGGTGGCCACCATGATGGGACTGGAACGCGTGCTGAAAACCGAGCTGCCTCCGGAAGAGCGGCTTCGTATCGCCGCAGAGGTCGGGTCCGATTTGCCGCTGTTTCTGGTTGGGGGAAGGGTGCTGGGCACGGGCCGGGGGGAAGAAGTCTATCCGCTGGAAGAATTAGGCGAGATGCACGCCGTTGTGGCCACGCCGGCAGTCGGAGTCTCAACGCCTCAGGCGTTCAAGGACTGGGACGAGCAGTTCGGGTGCGGCAAGACCGTAGTGGAGGGTAGTGAGCGGCGGGCCGCATGTAAATTGACGGACCCTGGCGGCTCCGGTAGAATCAACAAGTTCAGCCATTCAGTTCTTACATGGCTGGCAGGCTCTTGGCGGCAGAAGAGCGCCGCATCCGGTGTTCCCGCCGATAGAGGCGGGGATCGGGCCGAGACACCGCTTCTCGACCTCGTCCGTGCCGGGATAGAGAATGACTTCGAGCGCGTCGTCTTTCCCAAGTATCCCGAACTGCGTGAGGTTAAGCGTTTGCTGGAGCGCGAAGGTGCGCGTTATGCTTCGTTGTCCGGTTCCGGTTCTGCCCTCTATGGTTTGTTTCAGACGGGCGAGCAGGCGGAGAGGGCTGCCGTGCGTTTGAGCGAAAGCGGTGTACCCGCGCAGTCTACGGCAACCCTAACGCGGGCTGAATACTGGCGGCAAATCTTTGCGGATTAGGCAAGGAGGCAGCTTACCAGGTTGTTGAAAGCCCAAAACAGTGGATCCCTCGTGGGCTGAAGCCCACGCGGAATGACAAACAGATAAAGTCCTTAACGGCACGACTGAAGTCGTGCCCTGATAGAATGTAGGGTTTTTAGCTCTTTGAGACGTAGCAAGTTACGTCTCTACAACTGGCCACTGGTAACTGACCACTGGTAACTGGGTTTTGGGCGGTCGACCAACGGTAGGTCAAGTGCCTTTCTGCCCGCCAAGCGCAAAGGCGGCGCTTGGCGGGGGCCCCCAGAACGTTTTTGGTAAGTCAGCAATCAGGTACTGGGCGGTCGACTAACGGTAGGTCAAGTGCCTTTGGAGCACTTTGTCCAGGTTCGAATCCTGGCCGCCCAGCCAGAGAGCAGTTTCGAGTTTCCAGTTTCCAGCAGTTCAGCGGGAAGCGGGGGTTCGGGAACTGGAAACCGGGAACTGGAACTGAGTTATGGACTCGCCGGGAACACAAAAAGTAGAAGCCAGAACGTTGACCACAACGGGAGAGGTCATGGGTACGGCGACAGCGACTGAAAAGACGAGCGAACCAAGAGATCAGCAGGAACCCAAGGGTGAACGTAAACCGCAGCGTGCCCGCCTGGATGACAAATTCAAAATCTTCTCCGGTACGGCGAACCCGGCGCTGGCGGATGAAGTCTGCGCGTTCTTAGGCATAGCTCGGGCGCAGGCGAATGTGGTGCGTTTCTCCGACGGCGAGTGCTACGTGCAATTGCTGGAGAATGTACGTGGCGCAGACGTATTTGTAATTCAGCCGACGTGCCACCCTGTCAACGAGCACATTGTGGAGCTGCTGCTCATCATGGACGCGCTGAAGCGTGCTTCGGCGCGGCGCATCACGCCGGTGATCCCGTATTTCGGTTACGCCCGCCAGGACCGCAAGGACAAGCCGCGGGTGCCGGTATCGTCGAAGCTGATGGCGGACCTGCTGACTACGGCGGGCGCCAATCGTGCGCTGATCGTGGACTTGCACGCCCCGCAGATCCAGGGATTTTTCAATATCCCGGTGGATCACCTGTTCGCCTCGCCGGTGCTGGTTTCGTATTTCAAGGAGCTGAACCTACCGAACATGACGGTGGTCTCACCAGACGCCGGCGGTGTGGAGCGCGCACGCTTCTTCGCCAAGAAGATGGATTCGGCGCTGGCCATTGTGGATAAACGCCGGGTGGAAATGGACGTGACGGAAGTCATGCACGTCATCGGCGACGTGAAGGGCCGCAACTGCGTCATTCTCGATGACATCATTGACACGGCGGGGACGCTGGTCAAGACGGCAAAGGCCCTGCTGGATGCGGGAGCGGCGAAGGTCTATGCCTGCGCGACGCATCCCGTGCTTTCGGGACAGGCAGTCGAGCGGCTTTCGAGTTCACCCATCGTACAGGTGGTGGTGACCAATACCATTCCGCTTTCCGAAGCGGCCAAGAACGAGCCCAAGATCAAGGTGCTGACCGTGGCCGGACTGGTCGCGCGCGCGATCCAGTCCATTCATGAGGAGACCTCGGTAAGCAAGCTGTTTACGTAGTTCGAAGGTCCTGCGCGGTCCAATTAACCGCATCATGCGGACAAGATCGGGGCCCAGAGAAGGAAGTCAGGAGATTATGGCAACAGCAGCAACAGCAAACAACGTAGTAGTAGCCGAAGTGCGTGAGCCCAAGGGGAAGAATGCGGCGCGGCGCGTGCGGCGTGGCGGCCGCGTGCCGGCCACCGTGTACGGCGCGGGCAAACCTCCGGTTTCAATCAGCGTGGACCCGAAGCAGATTGCGGCTGTGCTTCACTCTGCCACCGGACACAACACCATTTTCGATCTGCAGCTCGACAGCGAAATTACCAAAGCGATGATCGTGGACTGGCAGCATGAGCCCATCAAGGGCAGCCTGCTCCATCTTGACCTGAAACGTATCGCCATGGACCAGATGCTCACGGTGCAGGTGCCGATAGTGCTTAAGGGCGAGGCCGCCGGGGTAAAGACACAGGGAGGCATCCTGGAACAGGTGCTGCGCGAGGTGGAATTGGAGTGCCTGCCGGCCGATATACCTTCCAGTATCGAGGTGGACGTCACCAACCTGGTGTTCGGACAGGTGCTGCGCGTCGCCGACTTGCCGCACGGTGGCAAGCTGCACTTCCTGACCGAAGACGACCAGACGGTCGCGCACATTGTCGCGGTCAAGGAAGTTGCCGCGCCGGCTCCCGCCGAAGCTGCGGCCGCCGAAGCCGCGGCGCCTGCCGAGCCCGAGGTCATCAAGAAGGGCAAGCAGGAAGAGGAAGGCGCGGCCGCCGAAACCAAGGCCGAAAAGCCGGAGAAAGCCGAAAAGGCTGAGAAGAAAGAAAAGAAATAACGTTTGCTTGCGTGTGTGGCGCAGGCGCCCTCGCCTGTGCGTGCCAAGCCGAGGTGGCTGGGCCACACCTGGTGACGGGAAACGGGAAACACCACGTGAAACTGATCGTCGGGCTCGGCAATCCGGGCATCGAGTACCAGTTCACGCTGCACAACCTGGGTTTTCTCGCCATAGACCGTATCGCGGAGCAGTACGGAGCGCGAGTTAGCAACCGGCGCGGCCGGGCGCTGACGGGCAAGGCACAAATCGGCAGCGAGGAAGTGCTGCTGGCCAAGCCCGAGACCTACATGAACCTGAGCGGTCTGTCGGTCCGGGAGCTGGTGCAGCAAACCGAGGCCGATCCGGCGCGCGATCTGATCGTGGTTTACGACGATCTGGACCTGCCGTTTGGCAGCGTGCGTATCCGCGCGCGCGGCAGCGCTGGTGGGCACCACGGCATGGAGTCCGTCATCGCGGCGCTGGGCACGTCAGAATTTGTGCGTGTGCGGCTGGGGATTTCGCCGGGACACCCGGTGCCTGACGGTGCGCGCTACGTGCTTTCGCAGTTGAAGAAGTCCCAGTATCCGGCGATTGACAACCTCCTGGATACGACCGCCGAAGCGGTCAAGGTGATCCTGACGGAAGGACCGGCGGCGGCAATGAACCGGTTTAACCGCAGAGAAGGTGCGGCGGCAGGATCGGACAAAGTTTGAATTGCGAATCTTGAATTTTGATTTTGTTCAGCAGAAGGATTTTGTTCAGCAGAAGGAAATGGCGAGGACAAATTCAAAATTGAAAATTCAAAATTGAATTCGCTCGCGAGGGTACCCGTCGAGGGGATAGTGGCGAGCAGGTGATTCTCTCGCGCGTGCGGGAGACGGAGAAAACGAATGCAGCGTACTTACGAAGTAATGTTCATTGTCCGCCCGGACCTGAGCGACGAAGAGCTGGACCGGCTGATTTCGACGCTGGAAACACACGTGACCACGGCCGGGGGTGCACTCAAGAGTGTCGAACGCATGGGTAAGCGCCGGCTGGCGTACCTCGTGCGTAAGTTCCACGAAGGTATTTATGTGCTGTTCACGGTGGAAGGCGCAGGGCAGATCATCCGCGAAATTGAACGGCGCTTGCGGGTTGCCGAGCCGGTGATCAAGTTCATCACCGTGCGCGTGGACCAGGAACAAAAGCGGCTGGAGAAAATGAAGAAGCTGCGCGAGGCCCGCATGAGGGGTCGTCCGGCAGCTGCTCCCGCTGAAGCGCCGGAAACGGGCGCGGAAACCCCGGCAACAACAACGCAGAACTGAAATTGAAGAGGAACCATGGCTGACGAGAGTAGACAGAACACCCAACCTGCAGCAGATGCTGGCACTCCAAGACCGGAACGTCCCGCAGGCGGAGGATTCCGCTCGGGGCCGCGGTCGGCCGCTGGACGTCCCGCCGGAGCACCCCGCGAAGGTGGCGGCCGGAAGTATTTCCGGCGCAAGAAAGTATGCAAGTTCTGCGTCGAGAAGATTGACGGAGTCAACTACAAAGACGTGCGGCTGCTGGCGCAATTCGTCGCGGAAAGCGGCAAGATCGTGCCGCGCCGTCTGACCGGCGTTTGCACTCCGCACCAGCGGCGGCTGACGGAAGCCATCAAGCAGGCGCGCAACATCGCCCTGCTGCCATTTGCGGGAAGAATCTGAAGAGCGCCATTAGCTATTAGCTTTCAGCTTTAGCTTTTAGCCCTTGGCTTCACCAGCATGGCTTGGGGCCGCGTAACGCCCCAGGCTGGTGAGAAAAAAATTCGGCCAGGGTCGCCGCACTAGCGACCGACGACTGGCGACTGTAACGGGAGTTACACATGGAAGTCATCCTGAAAGAAGACGTGCCCAAATTGGGGGCACGCGGAGACGTGGTGAAAGTGGCCGAAGGGTACGGGCGCAATTTCCTGCTGCCAAAGAAATTGGCGATCGAAGCGACCAAAGCCAACAAGGCCGTGATCGAGCAGATGAAGGCGGCGGCAGTGCGCCGCGCCGCTCGCGAGAAGGGCGACGCAGAAGCTCTGGCAAGACAGTTCGAGGGTGTCACTCTGACTTTTCAGCGCCGGGCAGGCGAACACGATCAGTTGTTTGGCTCGGTGACCTCGAGTGAGATCGCGCTGGCGTTGGAGAAAAAAGGGCTTACGGTGGATCGCCGCAAGATCGACATTGGCCAGCCGATTAAAACTTTGGGCGAGTTTACGGTGAACGTCCGCTTACACAAAGACGTTACCGCCAAGATCAAAGTGTTCGTAGAGTCGGAAGCTGCCCCTGTCGAGGAGCCGACAGAAGAAACGGCCAGTTAGTTGCTGATGTTGCAGAGGACGGGCGTGCCGGGTGACCGTCGGCACCCTTAGCCTGGCGGCGATGGGCTGCCAAGTAGTTCAGAACAAACCTGATCTTGGGCCAGTCACGAGAGCGAAGGACCGCCCAGCGGAGGAAACGCTGGGGAATTTCGCGCCTCTCCGGGGCTTCTAACCCGCCTCGGATCCCCACACCAGGAAACCTGTTGATTTTGGGCCAAATTTTCCTCAGGCAGGTTTCATTATGGATATCCTGCAATTCTTGACTTTCTATATGGTTATGGTGTTCGCCACGTGGACGTATTTCCTCGATTGTGAGAGCTGAGGGGGCGCTTGGACCACGAGGCTGAATCAGGCAGGACAAATTACATGAAATCGGGCCGAGGCTGAATTCAGCTTCGGCCTTTTGACTTTCAGTGAACCGGGTCGATTCTTTCACCGTCTAATTTTGAGTCAAACCGCTTCGTCTAGCGTCTAAAAAACGAGGGTTGGACGAAGGGGGTCCCATGGAAACGCTGCAGATTCTTACGCTCTATATGATCATGGTATTTGCCACCTGGACGTACTTCCTTGATGCGGAATAAGTTAGGACTGCAGACGGGGCTTGGCTTCGCTCTGGAGCCGTCAGAGTTGAGTATCCGGTGTTCTTGCCGCATCCGCACGCAGTTGTGATTTTCAACAACGCGAACCTGAAACAGGCGTTTCCGGCTTCTCCCGTCTTCCCGTTCTATAATGCTGCTTACTGATTGGCCGCTCGCCCGTCCAAATCATTGCACAGGCTAGCTTGAGGCACGGCGGGCTTCCCAGCGCGCCCGAAGTGGCGTGGTGGGTATGGGTCCCAGGGCGGCATCCACCATCCGGGAGGGCATGGCAGGGCAGGGTACCAGCCGCGTGGACGATACCGTCCTGATTCGGGAAGCGCAAGCAGGCAACCGCGCCGCTTTCGAGGAACTGATACGCCAGTACGACCGGGCAGTATTGCGCCTGGCCCTGCATCTGACCGGCTCGGAAGCCGACGCGCAGGACATGTATCAGGAGGCCTTCTTGAAGGCGTACCGCAACCTGGGCAGCTTCCGCTTCGAGTGCTCTTTCTATACCTGGATTTACCGCATTGTGACCAATCTATGTCTGGACCACCTGCGGAAAAAGCAGGTGCGTAAGGAAGATGCGCCCGTCGTAACGGATGAGGACGGCGGCGAGCATGAATTGCTGTATCAAGTGCCTGATGGACGGGCCGGCGCTAATCCCGAGCGGGACCTGCTGCGCCGCGAGTTGTCGTATCGCATCGTGCGCTCGCTGGAGAAACTGACGCCGCGAGAGCGCATGGTCTTTGAGTTGAAGCACTACCACGGAATGAAACTGCGCACGGTGGGCGAGATTTTGAATACCACTGAGGAAACCGCCAAGAATACGCTCTTTCGCGCCACGCAGAAGATGCGGGCAGCATTGGCGGACTTGAAGTGAGGCAAGTTTCGGGTTTCAAGTTTCCAGTTTCGAGTGGCCCAGCGCCATCCGAAACATGGAAACTGGAAACTCGAAACTTGAAGCTGAGCCTATGAACTGCGATTGGGTGAAGGCAAACGTTACGCTGTATGTCCATGACGAACTGCCGGACGACGCGCGTTACGAGTTGGAGCAGCACGTGCACCGCTGCGCCGGCTGCGCTGCCGAACTGGCGGAAATCAGCGACTTCAAAGCGAAGATTGCAAGCCTGCCAGTGCCGGAGCCCTCTGCCAATCTGCTGGCGGCGTGCCGTTGGCGATTGCAGGAAGCGCTGGAAACAGCGGAGCAGCGTCACGGCTGGCATCGCTGGGTGCCGGACCTGGGGTTATGGCTGCGATCAATCAAGTTTGCGCCGGCACTGGCAGCGGCGATTTTCATCATCGGGTTCGGCGCCGGAATCGGCGCTACTTATCGAGTTGTCACAAGCACCGGCAGATCCGCCGCAGTGGGTGAGACTGGAGCGGCGACCAGCGCGGCCGTGGTGCAGCCAGTCTCAATGGCAGAAGCAACGATTGCGGGAATTCGCGGAGTTACGCAGCAAGTGGGCAGCAATCGAGTTCATATCAGGTACGACATTGTTGTGCCCCACAACATAGAAGGCTCGCTCGACGATCCGCGGATTCAGCAGTTGCTCATGTTCGCCGCCCACAATAACCCGAATTCCGGGGTGCGCATGGATTCTGTGGATCTGCTGACGCACAAGCCCGAAGACACACGCATCCGTGAAGCTTTGATCTATGCGCTTCGCTACGACGCCAATCCGGGCGTGCGGCTGAAGGCCATCGAGGGTCTGGGGCCGTACGTAAAGGGCGATCTGCGCGTCCGCAATGCGGTGCTGGAAGCGCTGATGAAGGACTCCAATCCCGGCGTGCGCACTCAAGCCATCAACATGCTCAAGCAGGTCCGGGGCGACGGCGCCGTACGACAGGTACTGGGACATCTGGCGCAGCAGGACCGTAACCCTTACATCCGCAACACTTCACAAAAGGTGTTGGCTTCAATGCCGCAGATGTATTGAGGATGAGAACTGCTGCAAAAAAGCTCGTCACGGTTCTAATAATCGGCGCCATGCCCGTGGTGGCGCAGCAGTCCGGCCGGGCGGAACGCCAATCGAAGATTTACCAGGAGCACGGTAGCTGGGTGGAGGTCGTAACAGGATCGCTGTCCGCTTCACCGGCAATGACGGTCAAGGTTCGCAACGTAAACGTCACGGTGCAGGGCGGCAACCATCGCGAGATCACCTACACGCTGAAGAAGTGGGCGCATGCTATCACGGAGGCCGCTGCGCGCCGGGAGTTGCGCCGGTACCGGTTCGCCGCAACCACTTCCGGGGGCACGGCCCTGATCCGAGCGGGAGCGATTGGCGAACCGCGCAACCGAATGGCAAGCGAGCTTACGATGCAGGTGCCGCGGTCGATCGGCGTGGTCAAGCTCATAACGCGGGGGGGGAACGACGTGGTGACCGGAATCGGCGGCGACGTCGATGTCATTGCCGGCGGAGGCAATTTGCGACTGGACGATATCGGCGGCGACGTTGTGGCTTCCACCATGGGCGGCAACGTGGAGGTAGGCACAACGGAGGGCAACCTCACCCTGAAAACCGCTGGTGGTAGCGTAAAGATCAATGCGGTAAAAGGCCAGATCGTCACGCATAGTGGAGGCGGCAACATTGACATCGGTTCGGGCGCTCAGGGTGTGGTGGCGCATACCGCAGGTGGCGCAATCGAAGTGAAGCACTGCGGCGGGGAACTGAAGGCGCACACTGGAGGCGGGAACATCCGGCTGACGTCGGCCAGCGGTCCGGTTGTGGCCAACACGACGGGCGGCACCATTGAGCTGTACGGTCTTTCGCGAGGCGCACAAGTGCGCAGTGGCGGAGGGCGGATCGTGGCCGAATTTCTGGCGAACAACGGTTCTGGCGAGTCGTCGCTGCAGACTCCAGCAGGCGACATCATCGTCTATCTTGCGCCAGGGCTGAAGGCCACCATACGCGCAACCATTGATCTGGCTAACGGACGTCGCATACGCAGTGATTTTCCGCAGATCAAGGTTTCCAGCGAAGGCGGCCAGTACGGTCCCAAGGCGCTGTATGCGGAAGGGAATCTGAATGGAGGCGGACCGCCACTGCAAGTGCGTACCAGCAACGGCGATATCGAATTCCGTCGGGCGAAATCGAGGTGAAGCCGGATGGCGCCCGCCTGAAGGATGCGGTTATGCCTGGCACATTCTTGAAGATTTTTCTGGCGATGTTGTTGCCGCTGGCGACCGGTTATGGGCAGGCGGCAGCCCCACCTTCTGCCGCTTCCAAATCCGGCGCGGACAAGCAGCAATGGCGTTACTTCCGCGGCGGCTATCTTGGCGTGGACATTCGCGACATCGCTGTCGAGCGCGCGGCTGCGTTGGGCCTCCAGAACTCACGCGGGGTTGAAATCACAATGGTGGATCAGGACGCGCCTGCCGCCCAGGCCGGACTCAAAGAGCACGACGTGATCCTTAGCTTCAATGGCATGCCTGTCCAAAACGTGGCCACGCTGCGTCATATGATTGTGCAGAGCCCGCCCGGACGAACGGTCACATTGGGCATCAGCCGTGACGGCCAGCCCATGACGGTAAAAGTCCAACTGGCACAACACAAGCACTACGCGATGGTTCCCGGCAGGTCTGTGCGCCTGGACATGCCGAAAGTCCAAATGCCCGATATCGAGATGCCGCGTTTCAGCATGCTCCAGTTCTCCTGGTTGAACGGATTACTGCTGGAGGACATTACCCCGCAGTTGGGTGAGTTTTTTGGCGTGAAGGACGGGCAGGGAGTACTGGTTCGCTCCGTGAACAAAGGCAGTCCAGCAGCGGCGGCGGGGTTGAAGGCCGGTGATGTCATTATCAAGGCCAACAACGAACGTATCACCTGCACCAGCGACTGGGCGCGCGTCATGCATGAACGACGTGGGGATACGGTGGTGCTGGGCATCGTGCGCGACAAGCACGAACAGACGGTCTCGCTGAAGCTGCCTGAGCGTAAAACGTCCGACGCGACCATCCACATAGAGGTCCCAGACATCAGTGGCTACCTGGATGAGCTCAGCAGCCTGATGCGGGACCTGCAACCGCAGATCGAACGCTCGGTACGCGTCGCCCAGGCCGACCTGGAGCGGTTTGTCCGAAACCAGCAGGACGTGTTCGAGGAGATGCAACGCCGCATGCGGCGTTCGGAACGCGAGCGGGAGCGTGAACGCCGTCGCGGCGAACAGCCGCAGGTCCCCCATCCAATCGCGGTGGAGCCTGCGCAAGAACTATGATCTGGCAGATAGTTCCGAGGATTGCGCGTACTCTTGAGCTGCGCGCGTCAGCTTTTCGACGCTGCCGATATCGCGCCACGCATATTCATCAGCCCGAAAGCCAACAATTCTTTCCCCGCTGGAGACCAGACCCAGATAGGCGCTGATGATGGAGAAGACGCCCTCTTCTGTCATCCGGGCAAAAAGGCGCGGAGAAATGATGTGGATCCCACAAAAGCCCAGCGCCTGCACCTGTCCTGAGAAGCGGACTAATTCAGTCCTGCGATCCTCCGTGAATCGTCTCCCGCAAAGCTCAAGCTGAGGATTGAACAGCAGGTGCCGTGACGTGTAGCGGTTTTGTACCGCCAGCGTGGCGAGAGGCTTACGTTCCTTGTGGTACTGCAACATGCGATGGAAATCAATGGTGCTGATGACGTCCACGTTGTGCAGAAGGAAAGGCTCTTCCGGGGAATCGAGGAAAAAATAGGCAGTTTTTTTGAGACCGCCACCGGTGTCCAGCAACACGTCCTCGCGGGAGATTTCGATCCGCATGCCGAAATTGTTGTTCGCCTTTAGATATTCAACAACCATGTCGGCAAGGTGGTGGACGTTTATGATCACCTCGTGAACGCCAAACCCGCGCAGGCGAGCCAGCGTAATTTCCAGTAAGGTTCGGCCGGCAATTTCCACCAGCGCCTTGGGACGGTTGTCGGTGAGAGGGCGCAAGCGCGTGCCCAACCCGGCAGCCAAAATCATTGCTTTCATTTTCCCAGCTTCTCCAGTTCAAGATGCCGCACGACCACCTCAACTCCCGTCCTGCCGCGCAAATGTTTCGCCAACTGTTCGGCCAGATAGACGGAGCGGTGCTGGCCGCCAGTGCAGCCGAAGGAGACCATCAGGTTCTTGAAGCCGCGACGCTGGTAATCGCTCACGCTGGCGTCCACCAGCGCTGTGACATTGGCAAGGTACTGATGCAGGCTGTCCTGCTGATTGAGGTACTCAATCACTGCTGTGTCTTTACCAGTCAAGGGCTTGAAGCGCTCTTCGCGCCCCGGATTCGGGATACTGCGGCAATCGAAGACGAAGCCGCCGCCGTGTCCGCTTTCGTCCTGGGGCACCCCGGTGCGGTGGTAAGAGAAACTGAAAATCCGTAGCGTGAGGTGTTCCGTCTCTACCGCTACAGTCTGCAATTTCTCCGAGGCAAGCATGTTCTGAAACGTGCCCGTCAGCGCGGGCAAGGCGATCGGCAACTTTACATGCTGGAGCAGCCAGCGCAGGTTTTTCAGTGCGTAGGGAACGCTCTGCAAGAAGTGAGGTTTGCGCTCATAGAAACCGCGGAACCCATATGCCCCCAACGCTTGCAGGATGCGCACGTAGACGTATGCATAGTAGTGCTGCATGAAAACGTCGCGGTTCAGGTTGACGTAACCGGCGAGAACGTCGAGATAATGATCGAGCAATTGCTGTCGCAGCTCCGGCGTCAGATTGGCCTTGGCGTCGTAGAGGAGCGAGGCCACATCGTATTGCAGTGCGCCTTTTCGTCCACCCTGGTAGTCAAGGAAGAAAGGAACGCCATCCCGCAGCATGATGTTACGCGACTGAAAATCGCGATAAAGAAAATAATCGCGCCCAGCGCTCAGCAGAAATTTTGTGAGGCGCCCGAAGTCGTCTTCCAGGGCCTGTTCGTTAAAAGGAACGCCGGCAAGCCGGAGGAAGTAATACTTGAAATAATTCAGGTCCCAGGCGATGGACTGACGATCGAAACTGGCGCGGGGATAGCAGACCCTGTAATTCAGATCTCGTCCGGCTTCCACCTGAAAGCGCGGCAGCGCGGAGATGGCTTTCCGATAGGCTTCGATGGCTTGCGGAGCAATGGCGTCGCCGGCACGATGGCGGGAGAGAAACTCAAAGAGCGTGGTGTCTCCCAAGTCTTCTTCGAGATAAGCGCCGCGACCCAGATCCTCAGCATAAATCTGCGGCACGGGCAGGCCATGGCGGCGAAAATGCCGGGAAAATTCGAGGAAGGCGACGTTCTCCTCGCGTACGTCGTAGAGAATGCCGATGGCGGTGAGCTCGCCGGCAGCAAGGCGGAAAATATTGCGGCCCGAACCGCCCAATTGTCCTTGCAATGGTTGCACATGGGCGGCGGGGCAACGGAAATGCTGCTCAAAAAGCTCTTTGAGAACGTCCATGAATCGTCAGGCTGGTGGGCCCCCCAGGGTTCGCCTGGGAACAATGGGTCATGAGTCGATCGCCGTCAGCCCACCGCAGTACCGTTTGTGTTTTGGATTCAATCCCTTTGCACCAGCTCAATATATCAAAAGCGCTTCAGAAGTGCGGGTGAGTAAGGGTGAACTTGGATATGTCGCTCAAATACCTGGGACACGTTCGGTTGCGCGGCACTAGGAAAATGTGAGGTATAAGTTCGGTTCCTCCCGGGGTGGAGCGAGTCCTTCCGGCATTTGCCCGCCGTTGTAATCTGTCAGCCGATTCTTCCATTTTAGAAAGTCGGTGATCGTCTGCGGCTCAATGCGGACTTCCACCCGGCGAAGACTGGCGCCAGTCAGACAGGGCGAAACTGTTGAGAAGGCTGTAGCTGCTCGCAACAATTGACAGGAATTTCGCATTCCGAGCTGCTGATGCAAAATCAAGAGTCGGGCAGAGTACGGCGGGATTATTCGTCTTGACCGCAGGTGACAGCCTTCTATTTTTTGGGGAGTGCGAAGAAACCCGGTCCGGAGGCGTTTGCATCCATGAGAGCAAAGTAGTCGCCTATGTTGCGGGAAATCCAGAAGACACGCAGCGCTTGTTGTTGTCGATACCAGTCTTCTGGTGTGCAAACCTAGCGGCTTAGAAATCCACAGCTAAAAGATTTCAAGACGGCCTGCCACCAGAACATGGGTTCATGGCAGGCCGTTTTGTTTTCGCAACGAGGAGTAACCATGCATCGGCGCATCAGTTTTCAGTTGCTGGTAATCGTTTTCTTGCTGCTGGTCGGGCTCTGCACCGCCCATGCAGCGAACCGGGTAACGATTCTCTACGATTCATTCGGCAAGGCGCCCGGAATGACTCTGGACTGGGGCTATGCCGCCCTCGTCGAGTATGGAGGAAAGCGCATCCTGTTCGATACCGGCAACAACGCCCGTATTTTTGAGCACAACGTCAAAACCCTTGGTGTCGACTTGCGGAACATCGACTTTGTCGTGATCTCGCATCGGCACGCCGACCATACTAGCGGATTGAATTACCTGTTGAGCGTCAACCCCAAAGTGAAGATTTATGTTCCAGACGAACCATGGGGTCTGTTTGCTCGCGGCGTGACCAACGACTTCTACCGAAAAGATCCAGCACTGCCTCCGGAGATGCGTTACTACGGCGGCCACCCACCGGATATTTTGCAGGCCGGCACGCCCTGGCCGAACGCCACGTTCGTACCCGTCAGCAGCAAGACCGAGGTGGCGCCGGGTATATTCATTATTTCTGGAGTGTCCCACAATCCGGGCACGCTGGAATTGAAAGAACTCTCGCTGGCCATCAAAGGCCCCAAAGGCGCGGTCCTCATCGTGGGCTGCTCGCACCCTGGCATAGAAAACATTCTGCGCGAAGCAAGCACGATCGACCCACACATGTACATTCTGTTTGGGGGTTTGCATCAGATTCAAAAATCCGATCCGGAAGTGGAGCATGTAGCCACGCTATTGCGTAATGATTTCAAGCTCGATCGGATCGCTCCCGGACATTGCACTGGCGAGCCGGAATTCGCGGCGCTAAAGAGGGCCTTTGCAGAACGTTATGTTTATGCGGGCGCCGGTACCGTCATTGATCTGCCGTGACCGAACTCTCTGCGGTAAAGGTCAGGCCACCGATGCGGCGGCCTGACCTACGACCGTTTTGGGTTTTTCTTGTTTCCACAAGCAGCCCTAGCCCGGAACTCCGGCCAATCACAGATGACACTGTGGACGCTGCTCACCCTCAAGTCACTGTGCTGCTGGGCAAGAAGTGACCGGCGCATCCGAATCCACAGTTGCTCTTCATTTATTCTCTATGGCGGGAATCTGAACCAGCCTTGAGTGAGAGAGGAAAACAGAGAGGCAAAGCTTGCTCGGCCTGGTGGGCCCGCCAGGATTTGAACCTGGGACCAATGGATTATGAGTCCACTGCTCTAACCGCTGAGCTACGGGCCCGTCTCCTTCAATCTAGCATAATCCGCAGCAGGCATGGACGAACTCCTGCTGCATTGCAATCACGACGCCTTCCTTTGTTTGATCTGCTCCCGTAGGCGCTCCTCCTGTTCTTTCAGCTCTGGAGTGAACTCAGCGCCCAAGTCCTCCGCCTCAAACAGCGGGCGAATCTCGACCTCGCTGCCACCGCCGAACGGCGCTCGTTTGAGCCACTCGATTGCGTCTTCCATTGACTTCACCTGCCATAGCCAGAAACCGGCAACCAGCTCGTTTGTCTCATTGAACGGTCCTTGGATGACCGTTTGATCTCCTTGCGAAAACTTGACGCGCACGCCCCTTGAGCTGGGGTGCAGGCCTTCGCCCGCCAGCATTACACCCGCGTTCACGAGCTGCTCGTTGTATTTCCCCATCGCGCTGAGCAGTTCCTTGCTGGGAAGAACGCCCGCTTCCGAATCTTTGTTCGCTTTGACGATCACAATTACTCTCATTGCTCTTTTCTACTGTCTCCTGTTTGCGTTTGGGATGAGTGCTGGACTTGCGGAGGCTCGCGAGCCACAGAATCCAGACTTTTTAGACGTTAACGACAAACGCTGCGGAGGACCGGAGTTCGCGGTCCAGAAGCGCCTTACGCCGCGCGGTCTTTGGGCCGGGATTGCGCTTCTGTCTGCTGTTCCTTGTAGGTGACAACCCGCCCCCAGAGGCTCGCCGTGCCCCAAATGCCGCGGCGCAGGCATTCCAGTTGCACGATCTGGCTGTGGTCCACAAAGAGGTTGACCTCCGGCCCGTAATTCTTCACATACCAGGCAAACACCTCGGGGTCGGCGGCCTCGAACATCACCTTTTCCAATCCCAGGGTGTCGATGATGCGCGCCGGCACGTCGGTGCGCCAGCTTTTCACGTTTTCCGTGATGCCCTCGCTTTCGATCATGATCAGGTACGCACCGGCGTCGAGAAACCGTTTAGCCAAGGCAATCGGCCACGCCGGATCGCGGGTTCCTTCGGATTCCAACTCTTCCGCGCGGGTGGCGCCGCCGGCGCCAAACTGAATGCCGACTTCCGGTTTGGCCTTCAAGCCAGCACGCTGCACGCGTTCAATCAGCCGTAACCAGTCGTCCGGCGGGATGGTAATAAACCCGCTGGAAATCTCGATGATGTCGAACCCTATCTCTTTGCACTCTCGAATGTAGGCGTCGACCGCTTCGGGTCCCTGGGTGATGACGTACTCAATGAAGCCGCCGGTCGAAATCAGCACCTCGTGCCGATGACAGAGATCGACGATCTGCCGCAAAGCTGAACGCGGCATCAGGCTGAAGGATCCGCCGGCGAACTTCAGCGAATCGACATACTCTCCCATGGTTTCCAGCACGTCCTGCAGATAACGGCTGCCCATTGGGGTGTAATACGGCCCGCGAATTTCCGTGATGCCCTGGGTGCGCGGCTTCGCCTGCCGCCGGTTCATGCGCAGAAAACTAAAGGCGCGCTCATTTTGGGTGGTCACGTTATCTCCTTCCCGCTCAGGCTGCCTTGGGTTGTGTCACGCGGACGTGAGCCAATAACGCCATCAGGTCCGCAACCGAGATCCGCTCCAAATGAGCTACCGCGTCCGCGATTTCTGCCCGCTGCCCCGGAGAGGTACACGGCGCAGCAAGACGCTCGAATTTGGCGTACACGTCATCCCAACTCATCGGCTGTCCACGCCATCCGGGATAACTGCGAATTTCCCGCTCCAGCACACGCCCGTCGCGCAGCGTGATGGCCACTCGGGACGGCATCTGGTCGGGGAAGCTTTCGGAGTAGGCTTGGCTGGCGCGGATCAGGACCTTCTTCATCAGCTTCTGCACATCGGGCTGAACAATGCGTTCGGGGGCATACTGCTCAGGCATAACCTGGCCGTCCAGCAGCGCCACTGCAACCAGATAGGGGAGGCTGTGGTCGGCCTGTTCTTTGGTCTGGGCGGTGCTCTTGTCCCCCTCCTCGCCGCCGCCAATGATGTGGTAGGCGACATTGAAGACAGTCACATCAATATGCTCGATGTCGTCGGCGTTAATTTGGTGCTCCCGGCGAAGCTGCAGCGCTGCCTCAATGCTGGTTTGGGAATGTATTTCGGCGTTGTACTTTTTCAGAACGGTACGCGTGACCCGATCCAGACCTTCCGCTGCCCAGTTCAGTTGGAAATGACCGGCAATGGCATCCATGAAGCCTTTTTCACCCTCCATCACGGCGAGTGGTCCGGAAATGCCATGCCGTGCCAACAAGGCATTCCGCAGGCAGTCGGCAGCCATGTGCGGATAGGCCAGGCCTTTCCAGTTGGAGAGTATGCCCGTGCGAGTAACGCGCAGCGCATTGAGCGCTGTGGCGCTGATCGCAACGGCGTTGGCCAGTTGCTGCTCTGTCAACCCGAGGATCCGGCCGATTCCCGCCGTCGCCGCATACGCCCCTTGTACCGTGTGGTCGAAGCCCTTCCCGCGGACCGGGGCCTCATCGCTCAAACGGCACTGCACCTGGTAGGCCACAGCCAAGGCGACCATTAGTTCGGTTCCAGAGGCGCGGGCGTACTCACCAGCCGCCAGAATCGAGCCTAAATTGTCGCTGGGATGGCAGGTCTCACCCTTTGCCAGATAACTGTCGTTGAAATCCAGATAGCGAACCAGGGCAGCATTGTTGAAAGCCGCCAGATCGGGACGGGAGCGTCCCCCGCCAATAAGCATGCAGCCACCATCCAGAGTGAGTTCCTGGACGTATGTGCGCACTCTTTCGGGAACATCTCCTGTCAACGCCCCGATTGCACAACCGAACGAGTCCAGAATACGAATACGTAGCTGGTCGCGCGTGTGCGCGTCCAGTTGATCGTACGATGCTGTGTGCGAAAATGCGGCGATCTGTTCCGCTTGGGTCACCCGAACACTCCGAAGTGCGCAGCTTCGCAAGCCGCGCCCTGCTGTCGTCTATAGTCTTAGTATATCGCCCCACGACACATGTAGTGCACAATTCGGGCCGTGACCCGGCGTTCGGTATCAAATATGACGTAAAAATTGCTCTGTGCGCGCAAGCACGCCTACCGCCGAGGTTGTGCAGCGTACTGGCAGGAGCTGCACCTATCTATAAAGGATGGAATCGAGCAAAGAAAATAGCGCTGATCGAGACAGAGAAACCTACTTGGGAGGACTTGGCCGAGCACTGGTATGACGATGTTCCGAGCTTCTTTGGGTTGAGGAAAGCAGGTCCCTCGCTGCGCTCGGGATGACTCCCCTGGGAAATTGCGATCCTGCTACCGCTCACGCCTGCTATATTGTTTCCTAATCGTGAAATCTCTTCTCCCATCTCGCTCTCGCGCTTGGCGGAGCTTCGTCCTTGTTCTGCTGCTTGTCATGACGTTTTTTTCTGCGTGCAAGCGTGGCGGGAAGCTTACGGGCGGCGAGCCGGCGTACGTCTCCGCGCAGCAGGTAAACCTGCGCGACCGGCTGGCGGCTGTCTACAACAAGCGCGGAGTGGTCAAGAACGGCGACCGCGTGGAGGTCCTTGAAAAAAGTAAGCGTTTCGTTCGCGTGCGCACGGCCAATGGGGAAGAAGGCTGGATGGAGGCCCGCTACCTGGTTGGTCCAGAGGTTTTCGACTCCTTCTCTGCGCTGGAAAAGGACAATGCCGCCAGCTCTGTGCAGGCGCGCGGCATCACCCGTACCGACCTCAACATGCACGTCAGCCCAGGCCGCGAGACCGAGCACCTCTACCGCATCGCCGGTAATACTAAGTTGGACATCCTCAAGCGGGCCGTCGCGGAAAAACCGGGGCCAGCACGTCCGGGTTCGCTGAAACCGGCAGCCGCAGCCTCCGCCGGAGCTGAGAAAACAGCCAATGCGCCCGCCGAAGTTCCTCCGCCGCAATTGGAAGACTGGCTGCTGGTGCGCGATCCTCAGCAACGTCACACCGGCTGGGTGCTGGCGCGCATGGTGGATATTGACGTGCCTCTGGAGATCGCGCAGTACGCCGAAGGCCAGCGCATTATGGCCTCCTTCGTGCTCAACCAGGTCAAGGACTACAAAGACGATCAGGCAAGAGATGTTCCGCAGTACTTGGTGCTCGTTAACGAGCCCAAGGACGGCATGCCGTTCGATTTCAACCAGCTTCGCGTCTTCACCTGGAACACAAAGCGTCACCGCTACGAGACGGCATATCGCGAACGCAAACTCGAAGGCTTCTTCCCCGTGCAGGTCGGACACGAGGTCTTTGACAAGGAAGGCGACCTTCCGTTTTTTGTGGTACGGACAAAGGATGACAGCGGCAACATCCTCGAGAAAAAGTACAAGCTGAACGGCCCCATCGTGCGGCGTGTGCTTTCCTCGGAGGAACAGCAGAAGGCCGCCGC
This sequence comes from Terriglobales bacterium, assembly GCA_041946765.1. Taxonomy (GTDB): domain Bacteria; phylum Acidobacteriota; class Terriglobia; order Terriglobales; family Acidobacteriaceae; genus JBHGAZ01. Next base: position 28,690 of record JBHGAZ010000002.1, on the reverse strand, counting down.
GGAAAAGGCGGCCCGTCGCGCCGCCGCCCCGCCCAGAAAAGCGCAGTCCCGCCGGCGTGGACGGCGGTGACCTTCGTTTTCCGTCCCCGTTGCCCGTTTTCGGTCCCTCGTTTTTTCGTTCCCGTCCCTGGAAGGATTCAAATACCCATTCCGTAACAAAGAATAGAAGCAACCCTGATCTGGAGACGAGCAAAGGTGCTTCAGCCAAAACCTAAAAAACGTGAAACCTGAAACGTGAAACGGGCGGGAAACGTGAAACGGGGAACGGGTTTTAAGGCATCGGTCCACAGCGCAAGAGAATCCAAACATGCAGTTTCCGATCACGCGCCAAAGTGGTGCGCGAGGAATCTGTACGCTGGAGTGCAGAGATGGCTGAAAAAGTTAAGCACCTTAACTTGCAACGCGATTATAAGAAATACTTGTACTTTATTGATGGAAACGGAAACGTCTGTCAGAAGCCCAAATCCGGAGAAGGCGAGTCCAAAGTGCTGGTCGAACATGCCGTGGACCGCGACAACCAGTACCTTTATTTCATTGACAAGGACGGCGATGTAGCGCGCTCGCCACGCGGTTCCAAGAAGCAAGTAGCGTGATGAACAGCACAGCCCGGAATATGTACGTCTTCCGGGACGGACGCCGTTCCGAACCCGGACGAACTCTGGTGGATGCTCTCGCCGCCGAGTTACGCAGCCTGCCCTCTGACCCGACTTATGCCGCTTGTGATCATCTGATCGGGCCCCTCCTGCGGGCGGGCGAAATCGAATGCGCGCTCGCCGACCTGCACTCGCCCGAGGCCGCGCGTCTCCTCCGCATCACCGATTCACTTGCTGCGGCGCTGGTGTGGTCTTCGCGTCCGCTGTTGCGCAACGAATCTCGTCCCTCGCTTTCGTCCGCTGAACTGATTGAATCTCTGCCTCGCGATGTTCCGGACACACTCACCATCTCGCCACCCGAAGGGTTCGTGTATTACGCCCTGCACCCGCTGGATTTCGTTGATCTGGCCGAACGTTTTTCTTTCACACCGGCCGCCGTGATTGGCATTCGCAGCATCGGGACAACTCTGAGTGCGCTGGTGGCGGCGGCGCTGTCCCGCAGAGGAATGCGTATTTCTCGCATCACGGTGCGCCCTATCGGACACCCTTACGACCGCCGCACCGAACTTACTAGCGAGCAGCTACGCTGGGTAGCGGCGCAACGAGCTGGCGAGGCGGAATTCCTGGTTGTGGACGAAGGGCCCGGCATGAGCGGGTCCTCCTTTTTGTCCGTCGGCGAGGCGCTGCTCGGCGCCGGCGTGGCGCGCGAGCATATTCACTTTCTGTGCAGCCGCGAGCCCAACCCGGACATGCTGTGCGCCCGCGATGCCCGTGAGCGCTGGCTGGGTTTCCGTGCGCATTACGCTTACGCCAACTCGCATCTGCCGCCACAAGCCCGCATCTACGTAGGCGGCGGACACTGGCGCGAGCACTTGTATTCCGACCCTTCCAACTGGCCGGCTTCCTGGACACAAATGGAGCGGCTGAAGTTTCTCAGCCCCGACAAACGCACGCTATTCAAGTTCGAAGGGCTCGGACGTTTCGGTTCGGAAGTGCACAGACGCGCGCAGCTTCTGGGCGAGGCGGGATTCTCACCCGCGCCCCAGGGATTTTTAGACGGCTTCGGACGCTATCCCATGGTCCCCGGCGCCATGTTGCAGGCCACCAGCATTAATCGAGAATTGCTGCTGCGCATGGCTGCCTATTGTGCGTTTCGCGCCATGGCTATGCGCTCCGCTGATGGCCAGCAACCGCAGGCGATCGAAGATATGGTGCGCTTCAACGTCCGGGAAGAGTTCGGTATCGAGCTGGAAGAAGTGGGCCCGTTCCACGCCGCGATTCCAGTAATCGTGGATGGCCGCATGTTGCCCCATGAATGGCGGCAGACCAGCGATGGCAGCATCCTCAAACTCGATGGCACCAGCCATGGTGACGATCACTTCTTCCCCGGACCCACCGATATCGCCTGGGATCTGGCGGGCGCAATCGCCGAGTGGAACCTGCGTGGCGAGGCGGCCGATTACCTGATACAGCAGTACCGCCGCCGTACCGGCGACGATCCGCGGCGCCGCCTGCCCGGATTTCTGCTCGCCTACACTGTCTTTCGCATGGCCTATTGCAAAATGGCCGCGGACACGGTGTGCGGGTCGGGCGAAGAATTCCGTCTGCTGCGCGACTACCGCCATTACCGCGAACTTGCCCTGGCGCAGTTGCCAAGCCTCGTTCAACTGGCGAGCTGAAGCCAGTGACCGGCATTCAGTGGCTGCTGGGCAGTACTCAGTACTCGGTTGTCATTCATCACCAATCCTTCATACTGGCCAATGCGTACTGACCACTGGGTACTGAATTTTCGGCAACGCCGGCGTGACCTCATTCCGCTCCAACGCGCACCGCCACTGCTCCAGTTCGCTGCGCAGCGCGGATAAATCAATTCCGCCGTACGAACCAGGGTACGGCGCCAGATTCTGCAGCGCCCGCAAAAGCACCGAACGTGCGCCTTCGATGTTCTGCTGTGAATGATGGTGCAGGGCCACGGCTGCCTGTATCAGCCCCTGCAGAAAATTCTTCTCCGGTCCATCCGTTGCCCGCCACACGTTTTCCAGCACTTCGTGCGCATCGAAAAACTTTTCCGCATTAAACAGATCAAGCCCGCGCTGATACGCCGCAGCATCCATGGATTGAATTCATAGCACCATTGCATCATCGGGTCATTGAACCCACTGATCCAATGATCCGATGAATTAATGATTCAATTGCTCTACATGCTCCCAAACATCGGGTAATGACTTGCGGCGCCCATAAAGAACAGCATAGGGATGGTCAACCATGCATTGATGCGCGACGCCAGAAACACCAGACGCGCCATGCGCGCCGCCTGCGGCGGCATCGGAGTGCCGTCGGCAGCGTTCTTTTCCGTCCAACGGATGAGCTTCTTCTGAAAGCGCCAGACAATTCCCCACACGTTAAACATCATGAACCAGCCCAACCCGCCGCCAATGCCGATAGACAACAGCCGATTGCTCTCCCATCCCTGGGAGTTGATGGCCAGAAATGCATAGGCGGCGCCGGCGGTCAGCAGCACCGTGATCACGCCGATCACCGGCCCTTTTTGCAGAACGTCCTTGGGTGCCATCAGTGCGCCCATGTAAATGACGAAGGCCACGGTCCAGAGCACGAAGAAGCTCCAGATCGCATTGCCGGACGAAGGGAGCATGGCATTGCGCCGGTCGGTGGCGACGATCACCATCCAGTACCACAGCCCGGCCGCCACGGTCACCACCGACGCCCAGCGGAACCACCATAGCGCACGCGGCATCAGCAACGGAATCACCTTGCCACGTGTGGCTTGGTCCGCTTCGCGCATGAACGGAATGTTTACGAGATTGAAGAAGTAGAGCAGGCCGATCCACGTTATCCCGGCGAGAAAGTGGATCAAACGCACGAACATGAGCATGTTCGTATTGACGTCGTCAGGCGGGGAAATTGAGGGTGCGCCCACCATAGCGGCCAGGCTGCAAACGAGCATGTTTCGTTCTCCGCCCCCGTATCGAGGCCCCGGAGGGGGTAGAAACGATTGTATAGCAGCGCGGTATAAGCTATCGGCGGCCAGGCGGGGGACTTGTGCCCTCCAGCCAGTACTAGCCTGAGGGTGCGGGTGCCCCACATCTGCGCAGCAGACCAGCATCTGACTTGACGTAGCCAACTGTTTGTCAACAGGCAAATGCGAGTCCGCGTCAGCGGAGGGAACGAAATTAGCCCAGCACACCCGAGTCGCGTAGCGACGAGGAGGTACTGGGACAGCGGCTCTTGGCTCGTGTGAGCCTCTTCCAGGGGCGACAGAGCCAGGCGTACGGACGCAAGTCCCGACGCACGGCCGTGAATAATCCGGGCTTCAGACGCCACTTGCGGCGCTGGCCCGTCCCTCCGCGCATTCTGCAGCTCGCGACAGATTACCCGATTTCTCGTTTTGACCTGGCCATGATGCCCCCCTAGGGGGCGTCCCACACCGACCATCCGAGTTGAAAAGTCCCGCGGTTCGGCCTATCGTACATGTGCTCGCTGCGGGTGAATGCGGGTGACGGGATAGCCAGCTTTTCCCTTGGCTACGCAAGCCACGGAAATTAGTTCAGCAACTTGGCCCATCCTGGCATCACACAAGTGGGGACAAGGAAGCCCGGAACAGCTTGCCCGTGTTTCAACAAAATGTGTGCAGGCGAGAGCACCCGGGTTGCTCGCACCCCGACGAGACCTCATCCTGACAGTTGGCGGGGTCCCGCTCGGCAGTGGTTTTACAAAAGGAGATCGGCAGATGGACAACAAGCCGGCGCAAAACATTCAAGATTCGTTTCTCAACACTGCACGCAAGGACAAGGCACTGATCACGCTGTACCTGCTTAGCGGCGTCAAGCTGAGTGGCCGCATACGCTCCTTTGACAAGTACTCTGTGGTTTTGGAGACCAACAATCAGGAGCAACTGATTTTCAAACATGCCATCTCCACGGTGGTGATGAGCAAGCAGCACGCCGCTGAGCGCGTCGAACGGCCCGGATTCGGCGAAGCCCGACCGGTCGCCAGTACTACTACGACCACGGCTGCTCCGCCTGCCGGCGCTGCGGCTTCGCCTTCCAATACGGAGGGATAGACTATTTCCAGGTCGCGCCCGCCGGAACTCAGCTCTGCGGACGGGTCAGCAGCAGCCCGTCAAAGGTCAGAACGTGCTTTTCTTGTCGGGCTGGATTACCGCGCGCGCCTGCCCGGCGAGGCGCGTGCGGACGCCGAGGGACGTACTACTGGCATTCCAACCGCCGCTCGGCAGGCGCGCGACGCTGCGCTCTCGGGCTCGGAAGCGGCCCGGGCTGCGCGCGGTCCTCAGTTTTCCCCTGAGGAATCCCTCGCCGAACTGCGGGAACTCGCGACCAGCGCCGGCGCCCAGGTGGTCGGCCAATTCCTTCAATTTCGGGACAAGCCCGATCCCGCCACGCTGATCGGCCGCGGCAAGCTGGAAGAAATCGCAGGCGCCGCTGCCTCGGCCGGTGCTGACCTGCTGTTGTTCGATCACGACCTCTCGCCCTCGCAACAGCGCAATATTGAAAAGATCGTGGGCGCGCGCGTCATTGATCGCACCCAGTTGATCCTGGACATCTTTGCTCGTCACGCCCGCACCCGTGAAGGACAACTCCAGGTGGAGCTGGCGCAGCTGGATTACCTTAAGCCGCGCCTCGCAGGCAGAGGCCGCGAGATGTCGCAGTTGGGCGGCGGTATCGGTACCCGCGGTCCCGGCGAAACCCAGCTGGAAACCGATCGCCGCAAAATTTCGCGGCGTATCCGGCACGTCCAGGAACAGTTGGAAGGCGTCCGGCGCATTCGCGCGCAACAGCGGCAGCGGCGGGAATCGGTCCCGGTCTCCACCATCGCCCTCGTCGGTTACACCAACGCCGGGAAGTCCACCTTGTTCAACGCGCTCACGAAGGCGGGAGTTGAGGAGTCCGCCCGCATGTTCGCCACTTTGGATCCGGCCATCCGTGGCATCACCCTGCCCTCGCGGCGCAAGGTGCTGCTGTCGGACACGGTGGGATTCATCCGCAACCTGCCGCATACGCTGGTCTCCGCTTTCCGCGCCACCCTGGAGGAAGTGCAACGCGCTGCCCTCATTCTGCACGTTTGCGACGCCTCCAGCCCCATAGCCGCCGAGCAGCGGGTACAGGTCGAGACGGTGCTGCGCGAGCTGGATGCCCACAAGAAGCCCCGCATTGAGGTGATCAACAAAATAGACCTGCTCCCGCCCGTTCAACGCCAGGCTCTGCGCGATGACGAAGAAGCCCACGTCGTCCACATCTCCGCCGCGAAAGCCATTGGCCTGACCACTTTGCTGGACCAGATTGACCGTGCCTTGCAGGAAGACCCTCTCAGCCGCGTGCGTCTGCGCGTACCCCAGCACGAGGGTAAGCTGTTGTCACAACTGGAAGCCCGGGCCCGCATCTTCGCCCGCCATTATCACGACAGCCTGGTGGAACTGGACGCGCAGGCGCCGGAATCGCTCCTGCGCCACCTGCGCAAGTTCGTTGTGCAGTAGAAGTCCAGCAGCAAACAGCAGGCAGCAAGCAGCAGAAAACAAGTCCGCGAGGACGAAAGAAAATAGCCCAGGACCTGGGTCCTGGGTGCGATGTGCGGATGACTCGAGTCCGGCAGGACGGTAGAAACGCGGGTGCGCGCCACCCTTGTCACTCGCTTGTTGCTTGCTGCTTGTTGCTCGCTGAGAAGCAAAATGACGGCTGCCCACCCTTATCGCTCCCGGTTTTGGAGCGATAAGGGTGGAGTTTTTCTTCAGCGAGGCACTCAACCTCGTGCAGCTGGGACTCACAGCCCTGTTAGTCGCTGCTTGTTGCCTGATGCTAAAAATTAAATGGGCCCGCGGCCAAGTAGCGGTGACTTTGCCTGGCCTCGAGCCCATTCGATCCTGAATCGGATCGGAGGTGATATGTTTATCGTAGTCCTATTAAATATAAAGTCAAGAGGGGCCAGGCGCTTTTCCTGAGTTCACTCTCGATGAGGAACGAAGAATCCTTCTCCCTACAGCAGCAACAAGCCAATTGCTTGCTGCTTCCCACTCTGATTTTGTCGACAAAATAACATCGCGGTGCAGCATCAACTCGTTTGACTTTCTCCTCGCCGGAATGGTACTTTTTTACTTCATCCCGCACTCCGGAAAATCAATACAGGAATGGACGAAACCCTAAGGCAGCTAGGCGAATTACTGCTCGGGTCTATCCCGACAATCCTGCTTTTCCTGGTTCTGTACGTTTCCTACGTCGTTCTCGTGCACAAGCCGCTGGAGAAAGTGCTGGCGGAACGGCGCAGCAAGACGGAAGGCGCTTTGGAGAAAGCCCGAGCCGATGTGGCGGCCGCCGAGGCGCGCACCGCTGAGTACGAGCAGCATCTTCGCGAAGCGCGGCTGGCAGTGTTCCGCGCCCAGGAAACCCGGCGCAAGCAGGCGCTGGAAGCTCGCGCAACAGCCCTTGCCGAAGCTCGTGCCCGGGCCGACGCCCGGGTCAAGCAAGCCCGTGCCGCCATTCAACAGGACATGGCTGCTTCCAAGCTCACTTTGCAGGCTGAAGCTGAGCGCCTGGCCTCGGAAATCATTGACTCTATATTCCGGCAAGTCGGGACGGCACAGTATCCCGTGGGCGGTGGACGATGATAATGCTATGGAAGTGTCGCGTCCCGGCCCTGGTTCTTTTATCCGTTCTCTTATTTGGTACTGCTTTCGCCCAGGAACATAAGCCAGCCGATAACAAAGCCGAACATCCGCAGGCGACAGCTCCCATTAAGCACGGAGAACCCGCACAAGGACGCGAAGCCGCCGGTCCCGGCGAGCAACTTGCCCATGCTTCTCGGGAGGCTGCCGGAGAAGAAGAAGAAAGCGAAACGGCTCAATTCAGAAAAGCTCCCTCTGTGCTGTGGCTCTCCCACCGTCTTGGGGTAAGCCCGCACGTCGCCTGGTGGATCAGCATCGTTATCAATTTCATCGTGCTGGCGGCGCTGATTGCCTGGGGCCTGAAAAAGAATCTCCCCTCCATGTTCCGCACACGGACGGCCAACATCCAGAAGGGAATGGAAGAGGCGCGCAAAGCCAGTGAAGACGCCAACCGTCGTCTGTCGGACATCGAATCGCGCCTGGCCAAACTGGATGCCGAGATCGGCGCCATGCGTGCCGCTGCCGAGCAGGAAGCTGCCGCCGAAGAACAGCGCATCCTGGCCGCCGCGGAAGAGGACAAACGTAAAATTGTAGAGGGCGCCGAGGCGGAAATTGCCGCTGCTGCGAAGATGGCCCGTCGCGACCTGAAGGCCTATGCCGCCGATCTGGCGGTCACACTCGCGGAAAAACGAGTTCACGTTGACCTCGCCACCGATCAGGCCCTGGTGCGCGCCTTTGTCGAGCAATTGAATGATCCCAACGCGCGAAAGGATGGGAGATAGCCTATGGCATCCGTTACCAGCCGCTACGCCCGCGCTTTCGCCGACGTTGTTATTGATCTCAAGCTGGACCCCACCCAGGTGCGCGAAGAGTTGCGCTCCATGGTCGAGGTCGTCGGCGCGAATCCTGACCTGCGCAGGGTCTGGGAAAGCCCGGCGGTTCCCCAAGAGCAGAAACTGAAACTGCTGGACGCGCTCGTCGCTCGCGCCGGGCTGGTCAGCCCTGTGCGGAATTTCCTGGCCGTTCTGATTGATCATGGACGCATGGCCATGCTGGCGGAGATCGCAACCCAGTTCGAAGCGGAATTGAACCAGCGGCTTGGGATTGCTGAGGCCGAAGTGACCAGCGCGCGCGAACTGAGCCGGGAAGAACGCGCCGCTTTGGAAGAGCAGCTAGCCAGGGTCACCGGCATGAAGGTTCGCGCCAGCTACGTGCTGGACCGCAATCTGCTGGGCGGAGCGGTCGTCCGGGTGGGTAGCACAATTTATGACGGCTCTTTGCGCGGTCAGCTTCGCCGCATGAAAGAGCAGTTGAGCAGCTAGCTTTTAGCTCTTAGACGTTAGCGTGTAGCTGCAAGAGACATTTGGTTGGCGCTTTTTGCGCAACTGATGTCGATTTTAGAAAGAATCGTTCTTAAAAAGCTAAAAGCTTAAGAGCTAAGAGCTAAAAGCTAAAAGCTAAAAAATACTGGCCCTGCAACTGGCCACTTATAACTGGACTTTATGGCACAGATCAAAGCAGACGAAATTACGAAACTGATTCGGGACCAGATCGAGAATTACGAATCCCGGATTGCGGTGGACGAAGTAGGCACGGTCATGTCGCTGGGCGACGGTATCGCCCGCCTGCATGGCCTGGACAAGGTCATGGCCGGCGAACTGCTCCAGTTCCCCCACGGCGTGGCCGGCATCGCCATGAACCTGGAAGAAGACCAGGTGGGCGCGGTGTTGCTGGGCGAGTACTTTGAAATCAAGGAAGGCGACGAAGTCAAGCGCACCGGCCGCATCATGAGCGTGCCCGTCGGCGACGCCATGATTGGCCGCGTCGTCAACTCTCTGGGCCAGCCCATTGACGACAAAGGCCCGATCGTCACCGACAAGTACATCCCCCTGGAGCGCCTGGCGCCCGGCGTCATTGACCGCCAGCCGGTGCGCGAGCCCATGGCGACTGGTCTGAAGGCCATTGACTCCATGATTCCCATTGGCCGCGGCCAGCGCGAACTCATCATCGGCGACCGCCAGACCGGCAAGACCGCCGTGGCGCTGGACACCATCGTCAACAATAAGGGCGGCGACCTGATTTGTATCTATTGCGCCATCGGCCAGAAGCGCTCCTCCATCGCGCAGGTGGTGAAGACGCTCACGGATATGGGCGCCATGGACTACACCATCGTAGTGGCGGCTTCGGCTTCCGAACCCGCGCCGATGCAGTACATCGCGCCCTATGCCGCCTGCGCTATCGGCGAGTATTTCCGCGACAACAAGCGCCATGCGCTGTGCATCTACGACGACCTTTCCAAGCACGCGGCTTCATATCGCGAGATTTCGCTGCTGCTGCGGCGCCCCCCTGGCCGCGAAGCGTACCCCGGCGACGTGTTCTATCTCCACTCGCGCCTGCTGGAGCGCGCCGCCAAGCTCAGCGACAAGCTGGGTGGCGGCTCGCTGACCGCGTTGCCGGTCATCGAGACCCAGGCGGGCGACGTTTCCGCTTACATTCCGACCAACGTTATTTCCATCACCGACGGACAGATCTATCTGGAAACCGACTTGTTCAACAGCGGCATTCGCCCGGCGGTAAACGTTGGCTTGTCGGTGAGCCGCGTCGGTGGCAGCGCTCAGATCAAGGCTATGCGGCAGGTGGCTGGCAGCTTGAAGCTGGAGTTGGCGCAGTACCGTGAACTGGCGGCCTTCGCGCAGTTTGGCAGCGACTTGGACAAAGCTACCCAGGCGCAGTTGGCCCGCGGCCAGCGTCTGGTCGAGTTGCTCAAGCAGGACCAGTACTCGCCGCTGCCGTTCTCCAAGCAGGTTCTGATCATCTTCGCCGGAACCAACGGCTACGTGGATGACCTCCCGGTGGACCAGGTGCGCGAGTTCGAAAAGCAGCTTTATGAATACGTGGACACCGCCAACCCCGGCCTGCTGAAGGCGATCATGGACAAGAAAATCCTCGACGACCAGCTTAAGGCCGACATCAAGAAGCTGTTGAGCGAATTCAAGGAACGATTCAAGGCCGAACAGCAGGCGGCACTGGCGGTAGCCCGGAGCTAAGGGCTAAGAGCTAATAGCTAAAGATGGCAAACGTACTCGATATCCGGCGGCGAATTCGCAGCGTGATCAACACGCGGCAAATCACCAAGGCCATGAAGATGGTTTCGGCGGCGAAACTGCGTCGCGCCCAGGAACGCGCGCTGTCCTCGCGTCCTTATGCGCAGATGCTTACCAATGTGCTGCGCTCGCTGGTACGCCGCGCCGAAATCTATGATCCCGAGACCGGCGAAGCCCGCCACCCGTTGCTGGCACGCCGCGATGAAAACAATGTCCTGCTGATCGTCGTTACCGGCGACAAGGGATTGGCCGGCGCATTCAACACCAACATTCTGAAAGCCGCCATCCGCTTCCTGCTGGAGAGCAAGACGGGCAAGAACATTGATATCGTCGCCGTTGGCCGCAAAGGACGCGACTTCCTGCGCCGTCGCTTCCCGGTAGTCGAGCTGAAGAAAGACCAGCCGCGTCAGGCCCCTATCCAGATCGTCGCCGAACTGGTGGGCAAGCTCGGGAAACTCGAATTCGAGGACGCTTCCGAGATGGCCGAAATGGTCATCGACCGTTACACGCGCGGCGAAGTAGATTCCGTCTACCTGATCTACAACGAATTCAAGTCGGTGATCGCCCAGCGCCTGGTGACCGAGCAGGTGCTGCCCATCGGCGAGATCGGCGTCGCCGCGGTTCGCGAAGCGCGCGAGCTCACCGAAGAAGAGCGCGAGCGTGCTGCTGAAGCGGCGGTTTCTGCCGGCGTCAGCGTGCGTGAGGCGGACACCCGCGCCATGGACGCCCGCGCCGCACAGTTCGGCGCCGCTCAGGTTGATTACATATACGAGCAGCCGGCGCTGGAGCTTTTCAATGCGCTGCTGCCCAAGTACGTGGCCGTCCAGATTTTCCGGTCGCTGCTGGAATCCTGGGCCGGCTTTAACGCGGCCAGCATGACGGCCATGGATGCCGCCACCAATAACGCCAGCGAAATGATTGATTCACTCACACTGGCGATGAACCGCGCTCGGCAGGCGAAGATCACGAAGGAAATCATCGAGATCGTCAGCGGCGCGGCCGCGCAGTAACACCGAGAACTGATAACTGATAACTGAGAACTCATATGGAAAATATCGGAAGAGTAATCCAGGTTGCCGGTCCCGCCGTGGACGTTCAATTCGCCGAGGGTGCGTTGCCCCCGATCTATGAAGCCATTCGCGTGGTGAGCGACGGCTTCGAAGTGCCTGCTCCCATCAACGTGATCCTGGAAGTGCAGCAGCACCTGGGAGAAGGCCGCGTGCGCTGCGTCGCCATGCAGCCTACCGACGGCATGGTGCGGGGCATGAAGGCCATTGATTTAGGCGGACCCATCAGCGTTCCCGTGGGCAAGGGCACGCTCGGACGCGTGATGAACGTGATTGGCGATTCCGTGGACCAGCTTGGGCCCATCGAGCACAACAAGCGACTGCCCATCCATCGCGAAGCGCCTTCGTTTGAAGAGCAGTCCACCACCGCGGAGATGTTTGAAACCGGCGTGAAGGTCATTGACCTCATCCAGCCCTTCCTGAAGGGCGGCAAGATCGGACTGTTCGGTGGCGCCGGCGTGGGTAAGACGGTCGTCATCATGGAGCTCATCAACAACGTCGCCAAGCAGCACGGCGGCTACTCCGTGTTCGCGGGCGTAGGCGAGCGCACCCGTGAGGGAAACGACCTGTGGCTGGAAATGTCCGAGTCGAAGGTCATCGTTCCGGGTAAGCCGGAAGGTTCCAAGGCCGCTCTGATCTACGGCCAGATGACTGAGCCTCCCGGAGCGCGTCTGCGCGTGGCGCTGACCGGTCTGACCGTCGCCGAATACTTCCGCGACGAAGAAGGCGCCGACACGCTGTTGTTCATTGACAACATCTTCCGTTTCACCCAGGCCGGTTCGGAAGTCTCGGCGCTGCTGGGCCGCATGCCTTCCGCTGTGGGATACCAGCCCAACCTGGCGACGGAAATGGGCGAATTGCAGGAGCGCATTACGTCCACCAAGAAGGGCTCCGTCACGTCGGTGCAGGCGATTTACGTCCCTGCCGACGACTTGACCGACCCCGCTCCGGCCACCACGTTCGCTCACCTGGACGCCACCACCGTGCTTTCGCGTCCGCTGACTGAAATCGGTATTTATCCTGCCGTGGATCCGCTGGCTTCGACCTCGCGCATTCTGGATCCGCGTATCGTCGGCCAGGAGCACTATCAGGTCGCGCAGGGCGTGAAGAAGATCCTGCAGCGCTATAAGGACCTGCAGGACATCATCGCCATCCTGGGTATTGACGAACTGAGCGAAGACGACAAGATCACCGTCGCTCGCGCCCGCAAGATCCAGAAATTCCTTTCGCAACCCTTCCATGTGGCCGAGCAGTTCACCGGCATGAAGGGCCGCTACGTGAAGGTCGCCGACACCGTGCGCAGTTTCAAGGAAGTGCTCGAAGGGAAGCACGACGACATTCCCGAGCAGGCTTTCTACATGGTCGGTACTATCGAGGAAGTGCTGGAGAAGAACGAGAAGCTGAAGGCGGCGGCAGTCGCGTAACTGCAGTTGCCAGTGGTCAGTGGGCAGTTGCCAGGTTCGCGCTGCCCATGATTGAACTGATCACTGGCCACTGGCCACTGACAACTTGCTATGGCAGACACTTTCCAACTCGAAATCGTCACTCCGGACCGGCTGGTGGTCAAAGATCACGCCGAGGAAATGCAACTTCCGGCAAAGAACGGCTACATCGGCGTGATGGCCGGCCACTCGCCGCTGATTACCGAGCTGGCTGTGGGCGAGCTCAGCTATGTCGCCCAGGGCTACACCGAGCGTTTGGCCGTCTCCTGGGGTTTTGCCGAGGTGCTTCCTGACAAAGTCACAGTGCTGGCCGAGCGTGCCGAGCGCGCCGAGGAAATTGATGTCGCCCGCGCGCAGGAAGCCCGCAAGCGTGCCGAGGAGCGCCTGAAGAGCGGCGATCCCGACATGGACTACGATCGCGCCCTCACGGCCTTGCAGCGCGCAGAAGTCCGGCTGCAGGTGGCCCAAAAGCAAAAGTAGTTATCCAGCCGAGTAGAGACCTAGCTTGCTACGTCTCCAATCAAGAGAAACAGGGACGGCCCAAGGTCGTCCCTCTCGTTTGCCCTGACGCTAGCTCTCACCTGAGACCTGTTACCTGATACCTGCTCCTCTGCTACACTCTCCCGTTTCCATCTTCGTACGCGGGGAGCGGCAAACATGGACATCAGGAAAGTGGGAGTGGCCGGCGCCGGCACCATGGGCAACGGCATCGCGCACGTATTTGCCAAGTTCGGTTACAACGTGGTTCTGTGCGACCTGGAACCGCGCTTGCTCGAGCGCGCCATGCAGACCATCAGCAAGAACCTGGAACGCGAGGTCGCCAAGGAAAAGCTCACGGCCGAGGAGCGCGAGGCGTCACTGCGCCGCATCCGCACGGTGGTGCAGCGCCAGGAACTCGCGGGTTGCGATTTCATCGTCGAGGCTGTCTCGGAAAAGTTCGAGATCAAGGCCGAGTTGTTCCGCGACTTCGACACTTTGCTCCGACCCGACGTGATTCTGGCCACGAACACGTCATCCATTTCGATCACGAAGCTGGCGGCCCTGACGCGGCGGCCGGGGAAAGTCGTCGGCATGCATTTCTTCAATCCCGTGCCGGTGATGAAGCTGGTAGAAGTGATCCGCGGGCTCGCCACCACCGACGACACCTACAACACCGTCGTCGAGCTTGCCAAAAAGCTGGACAAGACTCCCGTGGCCGTCAACGACGCTCCCGGCTTTGTCGGCAACCGCGTGCTGATGCCCATGCTGAACGAGGCCATGTACGCTGTCATGGAAGGCGTAGCCACACCTGAATCGGTGGATGAGGTGTTCAAGCTCGGCATGGCGCATCCCATGGGCCCGCTGACGCTGGCCGACTTCATCGGACTGGACATCTGCCTCGACATCATGCGCGTCATGCACAGCAATCTCGGCGACCCCAAGTACCGCCCCTGCCCGCTGCTGATCAAGATGGTGGACGCCGGCTGGCTGGGCCGCAAAACGGGACGCGGATTCTATAAATACTGAATCGGGAAAGGGCGGGGTACCCCCCTCCCCCCCGGTCTTTTGGAATCACCAGCTTAGCGGGATTTTTTCGCTGAGTCTTTGATTTCAAAGAACTTAAAGGTCAAAGTATTGCGGAATAAAGACTTACACCGCCAATTTGACCCCTAAAATGCAAAGGGCCGACCCCTTCCGGGTGGCCTTGGCACAGCCGCATTTCGCAGCTCTCAGCTTCCAGAGTAGCAGAAGGAAGATGGAACAATGGCGCTGCGGCAGAAACCACGGCCAGCATGTGATTGGAAGTGAGAGGGTTGCGAGGAGAAAAATATTCTGCTTGACAAGCAGGTGAAAGACCCGGCGCCGACCGTCAATGCAGAGGTACCCCGGTAAGTATCCCCGTTCGTCAAGTATTGTGCGCAGACATAGAATTGATTGCAGACTTAGAATTGATTACGGCGGATTCGCCGGCACCGATGCCTTGGCGTAGTTCCCCACCCTTCGCCAAAGCCGGGCGAAAGGGGTGGGCCCGTCGAGGGTCACTTTCCAGCGTCACCATTCTGGAGTAAGATTTTGCGCTGCTTTCCCGATTTTTTCTGCTGCGAGGCACGTATGCGTCGAATTCTGCTGTGTGTCTGCGCTCTGTTGCTATTGGCTACGGCAGTTTCCGCAAAGAATGTCAAGATTCACGGCTTTGTGACAACCGTAAACTCACCGACCAATTTCGAAATCGACGAGTACAAGATCACCAAAGATGCACTGTTGGCTCTAGAGGTTGAGAAGGACGAATCGGGCGATGCCAAGGCCACCTTCAACCCGGAGGACATTCGTGTCGGCACAGAACTTGAAATCAAAGGCGACTGCAACGAATCTACCGGCGAGTTGAAGGCAAAATCCATCAAGGTTTTTCTTGATGACACGAAGAGAATCAAGCGGACGGCCCTGCTTGAGAAGATTCCATCACTGGAGAAGACCGAGACTGGATGGCGCGGCACGTTGTTTGTGGATGGACAACGAGTCGCCGTCACTGACTCGACAGCAATGGTTCTAAAGCCGAACAAGGGGGAGCGGAAGCAAGCCAAAAGGAGTAAAACCGACTTGGAACCCGAGGGGACAAAGCTTACTTCTCTCGACGGGATCAATCTCGACACGTTCGTCCACTACGAGGGAATCCGCCAAAAAGACGGAACTGTCATCGCCTCAAAGGTCGAGTTTCGCCATGCGGAACTCGAAGAAGGCGAGGCAAAGATGTGGCAGCAGCTTTCGCCCAAGGTGAAAGACGCCGATTACATGTCTTTAAAGCCTGGCGAACTCAAGGTGGCCCATCAGAAGTACAAGCTCGTGCCAAGCAAGGAGGCGCTGGAATACATCACGAAGTTGGGAGAAAGCCTCATTCCACCGCACCAGAAGGAGCTTCTAGACGGAAATCCCCTCAAAATTCCATTCAAGTTCTACTTGGTCGAAAACAAGGCGTTCAATGCGGCAGCATACCCGAATGGCGTTGTTATCGTGCATTCCGGCGTGTTCGACGTGTGCGAGAACGAAGCCCAGTTTGCTTTTGTGCTCGCTCACGAAATCACCCACGCTCTCGAAAAACATATTTGGCAGCAGCACGAATACCACAAGCGTGCACTGATGGCATTGCGCATTGGAGGTGCGGTCGGAGCAGGCTTCGGTGGTCGCGGCGTGGCTGACCTCGCCAACATGATTGAGGCGGGAATTCGCAACGGTTATGCTCGATCTCTGGAAAACCAAGCTGACCGCGTAGGCATGGAGTGGATGTTGGCGTCCGGATATGACATTCGCGAAGCGCCACGGGCGTGGAAGGCAGTTGCGAAAAGATACGGTGACCGCTCCACAAACTTGTTTTGGGACAACCACGACAACAACACGACTCGCCGCTCCTACCTTATGGCGGAACTACGGAATAACTATTCAGACCTTGACTACTCGCAATTGAAAAAGGACAGCGATGAGTTTCATCGCATTGCTGAAGCAGTACGGGACGCCTCACAAGGCAAGAGGAAGCTAAAAATAAAAGTTGCTGGTACGCCTGATGGCAAATGAGATGGTCACCCGCCCCGCGGGGGACAAGAACCGGTTGGCAGGCGGGTTTACTTGATGACACCTGTTGCGCACTGACCGGAATGATTGACCCATTCTGAATTGGCGGGTGGTGAGCAGCCGGGGGGTTGGCTCGAGTGGGGTAGTTTCGCGGCGGGAGAGAGTTCCATCTGTTCGTCCACGCTTCTTGCGGCCCACTCGGGATTCAATCTGCACGCGGTTAGGTGATTGGCCGCCCGGCCTGCGCCGGGCCTTGGTTGCGTTCTGTTAAAAAGCTTACCCACCACTCACGTGGTGGGCTATTGTCTGTCGTCCTACGGACTTGCGACCGCACCCCAAAATAGGGCTTTGAGCGGGCCACGAGACGAACTTCCCCACTGAAGCAACCAGAGGTACTGCCCCACTCAAGCCAAAGACGGCTTGAGGGCCACCCGAAGCGTGGGTGCAACCCGGCGACCTTACTGGCATGGCGTATTCTTGGCCGGCTGGAATGCTGCCTGCTGAGCTTTCTGCTGGGTCATAATTTTCCCTCTTCCCTTGCGGTAGCCACTTGTACCGGAGCAGAAATAGAGCCCGGTTTCTGTGCTTGCCCAGACCATGGCCGAAGGGTTTCCTCCCGAGACGGGCGCGGCGGGCCTGCCTCTCTCGAATACTTTGAACTTAACAGCAAGCACATAGACTGCGAGAGCGGCCGCGATGAGGAAAACACAACCCGCTGTGAGTACAAAATCCGGACTGAAAAGAGGGGTGCGGCCGCTACTCACGCTTGCAGATGCGCTGCTTGCCCTCGTTCCTGGCTGTGTTGCGGCTGAGACGGTACTGTGCCTCCCGCCGGAAGCGCCGTTGGACGGGGTTGACGCGGAACCGCTTGTCATCCACTGCTCCACGACCCTTGACAGTTTGCCGGGCCCGAAGTCGTTGAGGACGACCTCGTCGGCACATGGCGGCACTACCTGGGAAGGCTCTGCCAGCACCACCAGGCGCTGTTCCGGGTTGAGCTTCTTGATTTCGGCGCAAAACCGGGCCTCGAGTTCTGAGCGGACATCCACTGCTACAAGCCAATAACGGTCGGGTTGCCACAGGCTCCGCGCCAGGGAGACGTTGTCCACTTCATCCACTTGCAGGCGAAGTCCCCGCAGGCAGGACGCTCTCGTTTCCCGCAGACCCTCATTGCTGCTGACGAGCAAAGCCGTTCGGCCCGGGCCCGGGCTTCGGCTCGTTTCGGATTCCTGGAAGACGAGAGAACCCATGTCGCACTCCAGTCGCGTGATTCCGCGAGCGTATGTTCGCCTTGGCTCATCGAAACTTCTCAAGAGCCGGGAAGCGATTGCCGCAGCACGGCATAAAGCGACACTGTCACCGCAGGTTGGCGTTGTCAATTGATGATAGTGAAGACGGCATGACTTTGGTCACGATGTCATGGGCCGAAGCTATTTACCACCCTGTCGCTTCCAAAATTGCGAGCGACCAAGGTGGGGGACACAATCGCATGCGGAGAGAGTACGACGAAAACTCAAAACACCCACATCTGCTGCGCGGATGTGGGGCACCTGTAGATTCCTCCTCTCCCTCCGGCCTTCCGTCGCGCGGGATGACACCAGCCAGGGGTGCAGCTTTTTAGCAAAGGCTGTAAGTCTGGAGCAAAGAAATCGTAAATCGAAAAATCGGAGATCGTGACTAACTAGTTACTCCCGTACAGGCAGAGTTGCCGCTATTCTGCAGAGCATGGCGGTTTCGGTCACGGTTCTGGGCAGCGGCAGCCGGGGGAATTGCACGCTGCTGGCGTCATCGCGCACGAAGCTGCTGGTGGATGCAGGTTTTTCCTGCCGCGAAATCTGCCGGCGGCTGGGCCTCGCCGGTCACGGTCCCGGCTCCATTGACGCAATCCTCATTTCCCACGAACACTCCGACCACGTCAGCGCGGTGGACGTGCTGGCGCGCAAGTTCCGGGTCCCGGTGTACATGACTGAGGGGACGCACCACGGATGGCAGCGCTACATGCGCGAGCGGGTAAAGGCGAATGGCAGATTGCCCCGGCTCGAAACGTTCACTGCCGGGCGCGGCTTCCAGGTCGGCGACATCAGCGTGATGCCGTTCACCACTCCACACGATGCCGAAGACCCCGTTGGTTTCACTTTTCGCGCCGAGGGGATCAAGATAGGGATCGTAACCGACCTCGGTTACATTCCACACAACGTGGCGGAGCATCTGCGCGGCTGTCACGGACTGATGATTGAGTCCAACCACGATCTGGAAATGCTGCGGCTGGGGCCGTATCCGTGGGTGGTAAAGCAGCGGGTGATGAGCCGGACCGGCCACCTGTCCAATGAATCGCTCGCCGAATTCTTCGCCAACAACTATGATGGAGCTGCTGCATTCCTGATTCTGGCGCACTTGTCGGAGCAGAATAACCATCCGGAGGTGGCGCGCCGGGCCGCGGAACAGGCTTTGGGCAGGCGCCGCAGCCTGCTGGACAACAGGCTGATGCTGGCATCGCAAGGGCAGGCCCTTGAATCAGTGAAATTATAGTCAAGGCGCGATGGAAACCAAGTGTGTTGACAAGATCGTCGGGGAAATACTGGCCGGGTGGCGCTACGACATTTCCGGCATCGCTCCGGAGATGCGCGGCGACTACGAGGCCCATTTTACGGCCTGCGAACGCTGCCGTTACAAGCAGCGTCTGCACCGCACCATTGACGTTGGTCTAATGATATTGGCGGCGGCTTCCACCATCGTCTTTATGATCGCGTTCGGCGCGGTCCACCACTTCGCGCCCCGGCATACATTGATCCTGGAAATTGCGGCCCTCGCCGGGTTTCTGCTATCCATTCTCGTGTGGCTCCTGGTAGCTGTGGTCACCCCCGCGCCGCTGCTGATGGTGGACGCCGCGTTGCTGGGGGCCCGCCGTGTTCATGACCGTCTGCCTGAAGGGATCCGCGACCGCATCCCGGAAGAATTACGGCTGAAGATTTCGGGACAATCCTAAAGGCAGTTTCCAGTTTTTGGCTCCCAGTTCAGTGATAAACCGCCGTCGGAGAGAGGACGTGGTCTTTTCGACAAGAGCAAGTCCTTTGGCTTCGCTCCGCTCGCCTTCAGGATGACCTAGCGGAAAAAAGCGTATAGCCGAGAGCCGACAGCCAAGAGTTAACCGACATCCGACTTGTTACACTAGCCTACGGATGATTCGCGCTCTCCGCCGCACGCTGCAGCGTTCCCGCTATTACGGCGCCTGGAAGCAATTGGGTGCCCTGCCCGATTACTGGTATTGGCGCCTGCGGGGGAAGCCTGTGCGCTCGCCGCACTACGTCAAGCAGCAGACGGTAAAACAGTATGCGCGCGAGTTCGACCTGCACCTGCTGGTTGAGGCCGGCACTTATTTTGGCGAGATGGTGCAGGCCACTCGCCAGCAGTTCCGCGAAATCTATTCAGTTGAGTTGGAAGACTGGCTGTTCGAACGCGCCCGGGAAAAATTCGCGCCTTATCCCCACATTCACATGCTGCACGGGAATAGCGAAGTGCTGGTCCCGCAGATCGTATCGCAACTCAATGAACCGGCGTTATTCTGGCTGGATGCGGGTTATTACGGCTTTGCTGGGGCGGTTGGCAATCCCGATCGCATTATAGTTGAGCTGACAGCCATTCTCACGCACCGGATTTCCGATCATGTTGTTTTGATTGACGATGCCCGCGCCTTCACCGGAAAAAACGGCGCCGCTAGTCTTGAAGACATGAAGGAATTAGTCAGGCAGAAGGCGCCGGGGCGGGTGACGGAGGTGCGGGACGACATCGTGCGCATCCACCAGCTACGTTCAATTCCACCGCTGTTCTAGGGAAACCTAGCACAGGGACGCAGAGACACAGAGATTTGTAATTTGCAAATTACAACTTGCAAATCTCATCAGTCGGTCTGCAGGCCGCCAATCAGGTCCGTGATTTTCTCGATGCGGTGCTCCACGCACCAGCTTTCCAGCGCGTCCACAATTTTCTCGGTGGCGCAGGGGTCCCAGAAGCTGGCCGTGCCCACTTCGACGGCGGCGGCGCCGGCCAGCATAAACTCGATCACATCCTGTGCCGTGGTAATGCCGCCGATGCCGATTACGGGGATGTCCACCGAATGCGCAGCTTCGTAAACCATGCGCAGCGCGATCGGCTTGATGGCGGGACCGGAGAGTCCGGCGGTAATGTTAGAAATCCGCGGACGCCGAGTCTCCACATCTATCGCCATGGCGACAAAAGTGTTCACCAGCGAGATGGCATCGGCGCCCGCGCCCGCGACCGCGCGCGCCATTTGGGGGATGCTGGTCACGTTGGGCGAAAGCTTGACGATCAGCGGTCGCCGGGCGTCGTGGGCGGCTTTCCTGGCGGTCACCACCAGTTCTTCCAGCAGCCGCGGGTCGCTGCCGAAGACAATCCCGCCGTGCTTTGTATTGGGGCAGGAAACATTCAGCTCGTAGGCGGCAATACCTTCGCCTTCATTCAGGATGCGGATGGTGGCTTCGTAGTCCTCGCGGGTGTAGCCGAAGACGTTAGCGATCACGATGATGTTCTTGATCTTGCGCAGCGCGGGAAGTTTCTCCTCCAGGAACGCACGGGCGCCGATGTTTTGCAGTCCGATGGAATTCAGCATGCCGGCTGCGGTTTCAAACAGGCGCGGCGGAGGATTGCCGGCCATGGGTTCCTTCGAGAGGCCCTTGACGACAAAGCCGCCCAGCTTGTCCAGCGAGACGATCTCTTCAAACTCAATGCCGTAGGCGAAGGTGCCACTGGCGGCGATGACGGGATTCTTAAACTTGATCCCGGCGAACGAAACGCTAAGGTCTGGCGGACCTACGCGTCCCAGGCGGTTATATTTGCGCGGTGCATCACTCATCGCGGCGCCTCCGGAGAGATGCTATGGGCGGGCACGCCAGCATTGGGGACCACTATGCCCAGACCAGTCGCGACCGCTGGAGTGGATCCGCGCCCCAGCATTTCGGTGAGGACGCGCCCGGTTGCATGCGTGGGCGCGTTGATCCCCAGCAGCGACGCCAGAGTAGTGGCCAGGTCCACCGGCTCGGCATGAGTGCGATAAACGCCTGGCGGGAACGGCAGCCCGTAAAACGCGAGGGGAACGTGGGTGTCATAGGTGTACGGAGTGACGTGGTCTGTGCCGCTCTTGCCGGGAACACTGAAGATCGGCGGAACGCCGAGCACATACCATCCGCCATAAGGCGAGCGGCTGTGCAGGTACTTGCGACCGAGGGCATCCTGCGGGACATCACCGCTTTCCAGTTGTGCCCGGGTGAAGTACGAGCGCGCACCGGTCTTTTGAAGGGCTTGCCCCACGAGACGCTCGGCATCGGCTTCACTAAGACGGGCAGCAGCGAATGCCTCTTCCGACAAATAGGCGTTGGGCCATTGCACGAAGCGGACATAATCGGCCGCCCGGCCGAGCTTTGCGCTGACCGCAGCATTGATCTGCTTGCGAACCTGCTCGGGCTCGGCGGGCGGCGCCGACAGACGCAGCTTCGCCGCATCCGCAGGCAGGGGAGCGACTCCGTGGTCGGACGAAAACGCCATCCAAATATTAGCCAGCCCGATCTGGCGTCCCAGGAAGCCGAAGAATTCGGAGAGCAGGCGGTCGAGCGCCAGTACCATCGCCTGGGTTTCGCGGGAATCCGGCCCGGCTTGGTGCCCCAGGATGTCCGGAGCGCTGAAGCTGATCACTAGCAGATCTGTTGCCGGCCCGGCTCCGAGTTTTTCGTTGACGATCAGTTCGCGCGCAAATTCCAGTTCGTAGTCGTTGGCGAAAGGAGTTGAGCCGACGACGTCATAAAACCCGGCGGAAGCTCCGCTTGCCTTCTTCTGTGGTGCGGTGCTGCGCAGCAGTTTTCCGCTGGAGTCCTTCCATTCAAGGTTCCAATATTTGTCCGCGCGCCGGCCGGAATTAAATTGCTGAACCCAGGATGGCAGCGCAGCGGCGTAGTACGTAGAACTTATCCAAGCGCCGCTGGAGGCGTCTATCCAGTAAGCGCCATCGGCCGCCCAGCCGGTGGACATGATGGCAGCGCGATCCTTCAGCGCGATCCCATAAACGCGCGCTTTGCCTTGAGTTGCGAGCTTCAGTTCGTCCCCCAGGGTGCTGGCCAGCAGGTTGCGCGGTGACGAGCCAGAGCCTGCGCCGGCAATGCCGATCAGTTTCGTGGCGTCGTCCTGAACCGCAGTGACGACCCGCTTTTTCACCGGGTCCCACCATTCGTTGGCGAGAATGCCGTGGCCGTTGGTATATGCACCGGTGGCTAGGGTGGCATGGCCCGGTGCAGTTCGTGTGTTGGCGTAATCGTAGTTGCAGTCGGTGAAGTACGCGCCTCGGTCAAGGAATAGTCGAAACCCACCCTCGCCGAGCTGCTCGCGCGCCCGCTCCAGGTAGTCGCCGCGGAACTGGTCAATGATGATAATGACGATCAGCTTGGGACGCGCGTTATAGGCGGAGCCAAAAGCAGCCGTGGTGGCCACCACTAACAGCAACAGCAGCGCGCAGATTCGGTGCGGGCGACGGGGCATCCGCTCTAGTGTACGACAGAGATAGCTGATTGAGTCTTGGGACATTGAGCCATTGAATCATTGGGTCATCGGATCATTGGGTCTTTCAAAAGCTTGCCGGGGTGATGGGGCGCAGTTGCGGTGCGAGTCGAAGGATCTGCCCTGAAAATAACCCGTGGCTTGGGAACCGGGTGTAGCTGACACGGGCGTCATGCCGAGCGACCGAATCCGCAGCGAAGCGGGGAATCCGGGAGTCGCGGCATCTGTATTCGACTTTTGTGGACAGAAATGCAGATTCCTCGACTCCCTTCGGCCAAAAGCGGGCCTCCGGTCACTCGGAATGACGCCATCCTGTGCCAGTCACGACCGGCTGGCATTTTCATCTTTTCTGGGTGGGATTTCACCCCATGTAGGACTGCTTTTCGCTTTTTGGGGAGGTGAGCTCTGAATCGTTTGTTTTGCGCTTGAGTTCTTGAATGCTACGGAGACTGCCCAATTCCGGCTTCAAAGGCTCAATGAGCAAATCACCCAATCACCCAATCAAAAGAAGACCTGCACCACCGTGTTACAGGGATTGCCGGGGGTGAAGTGCACGGTCACAAAAGTCTGCATGGGAAACTGACTGACGACATCGCCGCAGAAATTGTTGGTGGTACCGAAGCCGCCCGAGATCAGCGTGACCACGGTAACCAGAACGTCGCCATCTATCACCGTAAGGTGCACAATCGAGACTGTGCCGCTGGTGGTCAGGAAAGTGGTGCCGTTATCACCGGTGGAAAAGAAAAAAGTCCCGCCGCCGCAGGAAACTAGACTCCACGCCAGCAGCAAGACCAGAGCGACGTGTACTGCCCGCCGCATAGGTAAATTCTAGGCCGAATCCAGAACGGGCTATCGGGTTGTTTGGTTTTTGGTTAAGCTCCAGCCCATTCTGGCAAACCGGTGCTGTCCCTTAAACCAAATAACCACAGGACCAAATGACCAAATGCCAGGAACGGCGTTGGTTGTTTTGCTGGTTTTCATTTACATTAGCTATTTCTATGCTCGATCTTGCATTTGTCCGTGAACACCTGGGCCTCGTGGAGGAGAAGCTGCGGCAACGCGGCCTGGATCCCGCCGAGGTTCTGAAAGATTTTCGCGAACTCGACACTCGCCGCCGGCAGGCGATCACGCAGGCGGAGACCCTGAAGGCGCAACGCAACCGCACTTCCGAGGAAATTGCCCGCCTGAAGAAGAACAAGCAGGACGCCTCCGCTCTGATCGAAGAAAACAAGGCGCTGCGGCAGCAGATTGACGACCTGGAAAAGCAGGCGCAGGAGCAGGACGCCGCCATGCGCGACGTGCTGAACACCATTCCCAACCTGCCCCACGACAGCGTCCCGGTGGGCTGCGACGAACGCGCTAATAAAGAGGTGCGCCGCTGGGGCACGCCGCCGCAATTCGATTTCACTCCCAAGCCACACTGGGAACTGGGCGAGCAGCTTGGGATTCTGGATTTGGAGCGTGCAGCCAAGCTGTCCGGGGCGCGTTTCGCCGTGTACTGGGACTTAGGCGCAAAACTGGAACGCGCGCTGGCCAACTTCATGCTCGACCTGCACACGCGCGAGCACGGTTACACGGAGGTGCTGCCGCCTTACATGGTCAATTCGGCTTCCATGTACGGCACCGGACAGTTGCCAAAGTTTGCCCAGGACCTGTTCAAGTGCGAAGGCGCTGACCTGTGGCTGATCCCCACGGCGGAAGTGCCGCTGACCAACCTGTACCGCGACGAGACCATCGAAGCGGCGCGCCTGCCGCTCTCGGTAACCGGATACACGCCATGTTTCCGCAGCGAGGCGGGATCGTACGGTAAGGACGTGCGCGGCATTATCCGCCAGCACCAGTTTCAGAAAGTTGAGCTGGTGAAGTTTACGCGTCCGGAAGATTCCTATGAGCAGCACGAAAAACTCACGCACGATGCGGAAATGGTTTTGCAAAAGCTGGGGCTGCACTACCGGGTCATGCTCTTGTGCACGGGCGATATGGGATTCTCCTCCGCCAAGACTTACGATCTGGAGGTCTGGTTGCCGGGGCAGCAGTTGTTCCGCGAGATTTCATCGTGTTCGAACTTTGAAGCCTTCCAGGCGCGGCGCGCGAATATCCGTTACAAGCCGGAAGGGAAGGGGAAAACCGAGCTGGTGCACACGCTCAACGGCAGCGGACTGGCCATCGGCCGCACCTGGGTGGCGATCGTCGAAAATTACCAGCAGGCGGATGGCAGCGTGACCATCCCCGAAGCGCTACGGCCGTACATGAACGGCGTCGAGCGGATCACGCCGAAGCGGTTCTAGGGCGCCGGCTTTGGTGCTTACCGTGGCTTGAGTAGCGGTCAACAGTCACAGTGCACAGTTCAACATTCAATACTGCCGACTGTGAACTGTTGACCCCAAAACTTGCTTTTCAATCTCCGGGCGCCAAAATAAACTGGACCCCATGAGAGCCGGCGAGACAATTCGCAGCTATATCTGGTGGACGCACAAGCGCGGCAGCATCCACTACGACGTCATGGTCACCCTGATACTGTTGTTCATCTTCCTGGCGCCGCACTGGATTGACTTTAATGACAAACCGACGGAGCGCACGCCGCATCAAACCGGAGTAGTTGTCTTTCCAGACGGAAACGGAGCCGGGTTCATATACCAGATTGATGCGTCCGCCGTGAACGCGACTGACGACCAATCCATCCATCAGAGTTTGATGGAGATTATCGAGCCCATTGCGGGCGAAATCGAGGTCGTCCGCTATGAGCCGGTAAAGGACAACAGCGGCAAAATCAAGTCCTATAAGGCCTGGGTGCGGAAGCCGTACCGATAGAAAAGAATCTTTGCGCTCACAACTCGACTCGTGCTCGAGTATAAGAACGATGTCGGCTCCGCGTAAGAGGCGCCGCTGAACTATCCAGCTCCTGAGGTAATGAATGCGCAAGTTGATAATCGTTGTTGTACTGCTTTTGGAGGCAATCGCTGTCGCGCAGATGGCCCAGTCCGCACCTGCTAGCTGCGACCTGGAGAAGATCCTGAAGCAGATGGACGCGACGGCGGCCACTTTCAAGTCCGCCCAAGCCAATTTTGTCTGGGACCAGTACACGAAAGTCATTGACGAGCACGACACGCAGCAGGGTAGCGTTTTCTTCCGGCGTAGCGGGGATGAAATCCAGATGGCCGCCGACATTACCAAGCACAACGGCGTGCCCGAGATGAAGTACGTGCTGTTTACCGACGGCAAGGTCGAGGTGTACCAGCCCAAAATCGACCAGGTGACGCAATACCGTGCTGGCAAGAACCGCGCCGAGTTTGAGAGTTTCCTTGTGCTGGGTTTCGGGGGTAGCGGTCACGATCTGGTGCGTTCTTTCAACGTTCGCTGTGGCGGCATGGAAAACGTGATGGGGATCAACACGGCGCGACTCGAGCTGGTTCCCAAGGCCGCCAAGGTTCGCAGCATGTTCAGCCGTATTATCTTGTGGATAGATCCTGCACGCGGTATTTCCGTACAGCAAAAGTTCATGGACGAAGCCAGCGGTGACTACCGTCTGGCCAAATACACCGATATCAAGCTGAACCAGAAGATTTCTGATTCCGCATTTCGTCTGAAGACAACCAGCAAAACCAAGTACATAAGTCCGCAAGGATGACGAATGTATGCAGGCATGCTGTTACGCGTGCTGACACTCGCGACAAACTTATTGTGGATTGAAAGTTGTAGCAAAGCTATACTTAGCACCCACTGAGCCCAAGCCGGGCTTAGGGGGCCAGGGCAGGTGGCAGTTGCGCTGTTAACGGGCTCCGCCGGATCGCTCTGGGAGTGAGTTCATGGCCAAAGTATTTACAATTCCCGTCGTACCGAACCCCAAGAAAAGCAAACGAAACCGCAGCGAGGACCGCCGCTATGTTGAAGGCCAGCGAATCCTGGCCAAAGCCATTCGCTACCTGACGCAGTCGGATGTGAAGGGCAACCGCGCCGCTATCGAGCTGCTTTCGGAACACTTTCGCACCCGCTTCCGCATGAGCGACCGGCCGTAAACAAACGTTTTGCCGTGCCTGCGGGTCGTCGTCGCTGAGAGATAATCGCCACAACTGGCCTGCGTCCGGAGCGATAGCTCCGAATCTCTGGCCCTGCCTCCTGTCGACAGTGTTTACACTCGCGGGAGACTGCCTGCGGTCTCGGAGCACGGTGGCTCAAATCGTGGCTTGGTTCGGTGGAAGCTTGCGGCCCCGCCCTGTACCCGACAAGCCTCTGGCTGCAAAGACCATAACTACTGGGTAACACTCCAGCATGTAGCGCGGCTCGGGATTGGCGATAGTACTCAGAAACAGGGAACGCGCGGCCACGAAGGCCAGCAGCATTCCCCAATAGTGGCCCTGCGGCCTGCGTACCCAGCCCGCTACTGCAGCTCCCAGATACAGTAAGTTGACCAGTCCGAGGAACACGGCCTGGGCAAAGCCCTCCGGGTCACGCCGATACTCCCACCAGCGATCTTCGATGTTGAGCATCTCTCCGCGCGGACGCAACCACATGTCGACTACTCGCAACGCAGGCAGCCAGACGTGATAACGCAGGGGCGCACGCTGGATACGTTCCTTGGCGAGGACGCCAAATTCGCGGTCTATCTCACGGGTGAAGACAAAATCTCCGTTGTTGTATGCGTCGAGAAGCTGCCCCACACGTTCCCGCTCCTGGGGTGTATCGAAGGCGCGGTTGGGGAGTTTGTTGATGTCAATGGGTGCCTCTTCGGCGGTGAAGATAACGTCAACCACAGAGGCGTAATCAAGCATCCAGGTCTTCACCCACAGGCCAAAACCTCCCGGCGAGAACTCGTCGGGATCGGTGGCAGCTTCGTTGACCAGCGGCTGAAAACGATGGAAGGCGCGCCAGTTGCGAATGGTCCAGGGAACCAGCGGGGCGAAGGTGATGGCGCCCAGCAGCACGCCGGCCCAGAACGTCTGTCGGCGTTCCCGCGTGCGCCACAGCAGTCGCAGCACCAAGTACCCGCCGATGATCGCCAGCACGATGCCGTTATCAGGGCGCACCAGCAGTCCGCCGGCAACGGACGCGCCGCATGCGATCCACAGTCGCAATCGGCTCGCGGGCAAATCGTCCAGCGCCGCCACTGCCAGATCAAACGACAACGCGGTAAAGAAGATGGCAAGAGTTTCCGTCAGCGCGCATGCGGTGTAGTTGGCCGTGAAAGGACACAACGCCGCGAGAAGGAAAGCAACTTTGGCGGCCCGACGCCCCACCGTGCGCCGCGCCAGGTCGGCGATCACGAAGCAAGTGCCCACATCCACCAACATCTGAACCAGCAGGACGGCGTGGTAGTGCTCCAGTCCAAAGATCGCCCAAATGCCTGCCAGGAACGCGGGGTAACCGGGCAAACGGATGTAACTGGGCCTGGCGCCTTCCGGGGTGGAAAAGCCCAGAGTCCCGTGGAGCAACCAGGTTTTCGCCAGCTCTCCATAAACCAGGCTATCGCCCTCTATGACGGGGTACTTGAGAATGAAGAACAGACGCAGGACAAAAGCCGCCGCAGTGAGGAGCAGAAAGAAACGCTTGGACTGATACAGGAGTTCGCGCACGAGCGCATCTTATCAGCATTGCCGGAGGAAGTGGTTGATGCGGGTTCTGCGCGCGCTCATAGGGCCCGAGAGCAGGTGTTGCCCAATTTCATTGCGAACCGTTAGAATCAAAGCCGCAGCCGACGTAGCTCAGCTGGTAGAGCAGTCGATTCGTAATCGACAGGTCATCGGTTCAA
>JBHGAZ010000019.1:0-66286 GCA_041946765.1 Terriglobales bacterium | reverse complement strand
TTCTTCTATATCGCTTGCTTCTGGATTACGCTGAGGCACTGTTTATGAAACACGCTCTAAGGATTAAGAAGTACCTGCTGGCCTCCGGGTTTGTATCCCACCCCGCAGGCCGCGCTTTATTGCGTTCTGGCGTGAGTGCTCGCAAATTTATCGCCCACCTGCAGGTTCTTGGGCCTGCCAAGAAGCGCGAACCGAACTCCCGCAGCCATACTCCAGCTCTCACTGTCTATGAGGAACAAAACTTCGCGGCGGGATTCCTGTATGGGTTAAGTGTGCCCAGAATGACACTCCTATTTTGTCCCGATTGGGGAAAACACACCTTTGAACTTGCTCCCAAAGCAGAATAATTCTCAAAATCAGCATCTCAGGACTTAACACCTGAGCTAGTGGTGGGGGTGCACGCATGTTGGCGCCATTTGAGAAACGCTCAGAACGCGGTGGCACTCTGGTGGAGGCGGCGATTGTGATGATGCTGCTGTTCACCTTCATTATGGCGATCATCGAGTTCGGCCGAATTCTCAGCGTCTACCAGACCATCACCAACGCTGCGCGGGAGGGCGCGAGGTTCAGCGTGGCGCCGTGCCAATCCGGCGATCCGGCCCAGACGACGTGCCATTACACCGGGCCTGACGGCACCCTATACTCCTTCGATTCCGGATATCTGCCTTCGGCCGCGACGGTAAAGGCGTACGTGGAAAACTACCTTAGAGCTGGAGCGGTCAAGGCAGACACGGTACGTATCAGTGGAACAGATCCAGTCTTGGCCCCCGAATGCTGGGAAACACTGACGGGCATCAGCGGTGGCACGCCATTCAGTGTTGAACACCATTGCCGCAGCGTGACTGTAACAGCCACATACCGCTGGCTCGTGCTCCCATTCGGCAATCTGCCGCTGCGCGCCAATTCGGTGATGAAAGATGAATTGGACATTGAGCGCTAGAAGATCCGCCCGGCAACGCGAGCAGGGCACGCAACTGCTGGAGTTTGCAGTGGTGTTGCCGTTGCTGGTGCTCATAGCCATGATCATCATGGAAGGAGGAAGCTTTATCCGCGCCCACCAGGTGATCAACAATGCCGCCCGTGAGGCTGCCCACATTGCCAGCTTGTACAAGGGCAGGGATTATATTGATCCAGCGACTAAAGCTAATGGTCTCGGTATAGCAGCGGCATGTAAATACCTGAATAATTATCAGAAAGCGTTTCCGGGATGGCCGGGTGATCCCAATTGCGGTGCTCCGTTCACGATTTCTGTGCAGGACATTACTGATCCCACAGACCCCGCTGCTGTTACCGTAGACGGCGTAAATATGCCCTCCACCCTTGCCGTTGTGACTTATCAATATCAGATTAAGTATCTCCCGTTATCGTTTTTCGGCTGGAATGGCGCGACGCTTTCACTTAAAGGGCGCGCACAGTTCCGAAATTTTCACAACTGAAGGCAGGTGGTATATGGACCCAGCGCCTGGTATGCGTTTCCGCAGGAGTCGCGGGCTGACCCTCCCGCTGATCGCCCTGATGATGGTGGTTTTTCTCCTGTTGTGTACGTTGGTTGTTGATCTGGGCATCGCATACACCGCACGCACTAGCGCCCAGCACGCCGCCGATGCCGCAGCGTTAGCAGGCGCTTTCACTCTGGGCAATACCCCCGCCATACCAGATCCCGACCGGATTTTGCAGGTGACCAAAGATGCTGCTGGCATGGCCAACGCCTCCAAGGTGCTCAACTATCCTGTTACCGTCACCGATGCGGTGCAGCCTACCGACGCTTGCGATACGGGCAGCAACATCATCTGCGTAGATTTGAGCAAGAGTCGCGTCACTGCCGTCATATCCACGCCGGTTGACACTTATTTTGGCAAGATTACCAACTGGGACCTGTTGCAAGTCAAGGTGAAAGCGGTCGCGGAGTCGGCGCCAAATGCTATTGGTGAGCTCTGCCTTAAACCGTTTTATATTGCCAACGACGCTATCTCTCCCTTGCCGCCTGCCGATTTCCATGACCCGGCGGCGCGAGCCGCCCGCTGCCAGCAAGCAAAAGATGCCCGTCAGACCATACTCGAGCCGAATCCTGACGGAGTCCCAGCTTATCGGCTGACCCCTTATGCAGAACAATACATTCGTGATCAGGCGCAATATGCAACTAGAGAAATCATCTACAACCCAAGTCTCTGTCCCAAGGATGCGAATGGCTTGCCAAGTTCCGGATGTCCGTTTGATTTCTGGAACCAGACGGTAAACCCAAGCCAATACGGCCTGGTGGACTTCAGTGAGGGTCAGGGTAACGGCGAGGAAGTGTTGAGGTGCTCGATAAGAAGCTGCATGCAGGAATGCCCCAGTTCCCGCCGTTTGTATCAGTGTGGCGACGCAGTCGCTGAAATTAAAACCGGAAACACCAGGGGCCAGGTGGAGGATCCGCTCAAATACTATATCGGTCAGATAGGTTCGGATCCGTCAAACTTTTATGTAGACGTAGGCGTATACAACAACGCCGGCTCCACATTGCCACAAAGCTCGAGCCCGTCCTTGATCTCTGCCATTGTCTGGGATTGCGTAACAGGGATTCCCAATGGTACTCAGCCCACAGTGACGGTGATCGGCCACGCCCGCATTTTCGTCAACAGAGTCGGCGATACTACGCATCAGAGCACGAACGCTTTCCTCATTAGCGCGGCTGGTTGCGGCGGCGGCAGCTCGTCCACCGGTCCTGGAGCGGTTCCCATCCGGCTGGTGAACGCGAACCCTTAACACCGGTTGAAGCTGTAATTGAGAAGGGCCGGGTATTTCGAACCCGGCCCTCCTGTTGTGCGCGACGTTTGTGACCTCTATCAGTGGCGCGGAGTAACAACACTCGAACCAGCTAGGCTTCCTCTGTTTCTTCGATTTCTTCCAGAACTTTGTGATTGAAATCCTTTACCGACTCCATTTGCGCCCTAAAGTCGCTATGGCAGACAGTGCAACGGACGGCGCCTTCCAGGACAATCCAGGTTTGATTGCCGCAACTGCAGGTATAAACGTTTTCCATACAATGCCTCCCTTTCGAAATGTGCTGCGTGGGACACGGTGTCCCCGGGAAGGCAGTTAGTCGACACCACCTTTAGGCCCAGTCTGTTCCTGGTTCGACGCCGGTTCAGTGATAGCAATCACGCCCTCTTGTGGCTTGAGTTTTTCTTGGGACTGGGGTGGAAGAGCTCTCATAAGTCACGCAGTAACTTTGACTTAGCGATGTGACGCCCGGCACAGCTTGGGGTGCCTCGTATCACAGCCCGGAGCAAGCGGCTGCGAGAGCATGAGAGCAATGAGATTTGGGGAAAATAGACGGGTGTCGGGCAAAATTGCGGAAGTGATTCAGAACGAGCATCGGCAATTGATGCGGCGGCTCTCAGAATTGGACGCGGCTCTGGAGGGCTTGGCCTGTTATTCCGAGGTTTACGCAAACCTGGCGAGCGCACCGCAGATTCAAGCGGCTAGCCAATGGCTGTCGGAATGGCTGCCCAGCCATTTCCTTCGCGAGGAAAATACGCTGTTCACGCACCTGGCCGCGCTGGGGCCCGAAGCCGCCGCGTTCACACGCGACATGAAGCGGCAGCATGAGGAGATTGGAAGGCGTTTGCAGGCTTTTTCTGCGGAAGCGGAGCAGTTGCGGCAGTCGCAGGACTTGGAGCAGTCCGTAGTTGCGCTGAAGCAATTTGGCGCGGACTTGACGAGCTTCATCGCGAAACACATGAAAGCAGAAGACAAACGCTTCGCCACTAAGTGCTAACACTTACACATCTGCACAAACTTTTCTGACACCAGAGCCGCTGGCTTTGGTATCGTGTAGATACGCTCAAAAATCTGGGATGGCCATAGCTATAGATTCAAGTAGCGGGGCGCTCCGAGGATGCGCAAGCGCCGCGCATTTTGGGGAGAGAAAGGCCGGCGTTTAAACGCGGATAGGATGACGCGATCCCAACTCACGCGAATGGATTGATACACCATGACTATGCGACGGAAAGTTACGATTGACGGAAATGAAGCGGCGGCATATGTAGCCCACAAGATTAACGAAGTTATCGCGATCTACCCGATCACCCCCTCCTCGCCGATGGGCGAGTGGTCCGACCAGTGGTCTGCGGAAGGACAGAAGAACATCTGGGGCACGGTACCGCTGGTGATCGAGATGCAGAGCGAAGGCGGCGCTTCCGGCGCCTTGCACGGCGCTTTGCAGGGAGGCGCGCTGGGCACAACCTTCACTTCCTCGCAGGGCCTGCTGTTGATGATCCCCAACATGTACAAGATTGCCGGCGAGCTGACGTCCACCGTCATGCACGTCGCCGCGCGTTCGGTGGCAGCGCAGGCGCTGTCCATTTTCGGCGACCACCAGGACGTCATGGCCGTGCGCCAGACCGGCTGGGGCCTGCTGGCTTCCAATTCCGTGCAGGAAGTCATGGACTTTGCGCTGATTGCCCAGGCTGCGGCCATGGAAGCGCGCGTCCCGTTCGTGCACTTCTTCGACGGCTTCCGCACTTCGCATGAAGTCGCCAAAGTCGAGGAACTCGCGGTGGAAGATCTGCGCGCCATGATCAGCGACGAACTGGTACAGGCGCACCGGAAGCGGGCGCTCTCCCCGGACAATCCGTTCATTCGCGGCACCGCGCAGAACCCGGACGTTTACTTCCAGGGCCGCGAGAGCGTGAACCCGTATCTGCTGGCCTGCCCCGCCATCGTGCAGAACGCGATGGACAAGTTTGCCAAGCTTGTAGGCCGCCAGTACAAGCTGTTCGACTATGCGGGCGCACCCGACGCCGAGCGCGTGCTGGTGCTGATGGGTTCCGGCGCCGACGTGGCGCAGGAAACGGTCGAGAACCTGGTCGCCAAGGGCGAGAAAGTCGGCGTGGTTAAGGTCCGGCTGTATCGTCCGTTCTCGGTGGAACATTTCGTCAAGGCGCTGCCGGCCACGACTAAAGCTATTGCAGTTCTTGACCGCACCAAGGAACCGGGCTCCGCAGGCGAGCCGCTTTATCTTGACGTGATCACTGCACTGCACGAAGCTTCGGCCGCCGGCCAGCTCACGCTCAAGCAGATGCCGCGGGTCATCGGCGGACGCTACGGCCTGTCCTCCAAGGATTTCACCCCGGCCATGGTCAAGGGTGTCTATGATGAGCTGGCGAAGAAGAACAGCAAGAACCACTTCACCATCGGCATCATTGACGACGTCACCCATACGAGCCTTGACTTCGATCCGTCGTTCTCCACGGAGGACCCTGGCACCGTGCGAGCGATGTTCTACGGCCTGGGCGCGGACGGCACCGTAGGCGCGAACAAGAACTCCATCAAGATCATCGGCGAAGACACCGACAACAACGCGCAGGGCTACTTCGTGTACGACTCGAAGAAATCGGGTTCGCTGACCACGTCACACCTGCGCTTCGGTCCCAAGCCGATCCGCTCCAGCTACCTGATCAGCCGCGCCAACTTTGTCGCCTGCCATCAGTTCACCTTCCTGGAGCGTATTGACGTGCTGCGCGCCGCCGAGCCCGGCGCCACGTTCCTGCTGAATAGTCCGTTCGGTCCGGACGAGGTCTGGGACCATCTGCCGCGCAAGACGCAGCAGCAGATCATTGACAAGAAGCTGAAGTTCTACGTCATTGACGGTTACAAGGTCGCCAAGGAAACGGGCATGGGCGGCCGCATCAACACCATCATGCAGACCTGCTTCTTCGCCATTAGCGGCGTGTTGCCGCGCGAAGAAGCGATTGCGTCCATCAAGCACGCCATCGAGAAGACATACGGCAAGCGCGGCGAGGCGGTGGTGCAGAAGAACTTCGCCGCCGTGGACAGCACGCTCGCGAACCTGTTTGAGGTGAAAGTCCCGGCCAAGGCGACCAGCAAGTTCGATATGCGTCCTCCGGTTCCGCCGCAGGCGCCCGAATTTGTGCAGAAGGTGGTCGGTCCCATCATTCTGGGCGACGGCGACAATCTTCCGGTCAGCGCCATGCCCGCCGACGGCACCTTCGCCAGCGGCACGGCGCAGTGGGAGAAGCGCAACATCGCCCTGGAAATTCCTGAGTGGGACGCTGAGCTTTGCATCCAGTGCGGCAAGTGCGTCCTGGTGTGTCCGCATGCCGTGATCCGCGCCAAGGTCTACGATGGCGCTAGCCTGAAAGGCGCGCCCAAGGCGTTCAAATCTACGGCGGCGCGCTGGAAAGACTTCTCGCATTTGAAGTACACCCTTCAGGTTGCGCCGGAAGACTGCACCGGTTGCGCCCTCTGCGTCGAAGCCTGCCCCGCCAAGAGCAAGACGGAAGTCAAGCACAAGGCCATCAACATGGTCCCGCAGCCTCCTATCCGCGAGCGCGAAGCGGAGAACTGGGACTTCTTCCTCAACCTGCCGGAAACCGATCGCACCCTTTTGAGCGTCGGTCAGGTGAAGGACGTACAGCTGCTCGAGCCGCTGTTTGAGTTCTCGGGCGCGTGCGCCGGTTGCGGCGAAACTCCATACATCAAGCTGATGACGCAGTTGTTTGGCGATCGTGCCATAGTCGCGAACGCCACCGGTTGCTCGTCTATCTATGGCGCCAATCTGCCCACCACTCCGTACACCTTCAACAAGCAGGGGCGCGGCGTGGCTTGGTCGAACTCGCTGTTTGAAGACAACGCCGAGTTCGGCCTGGGCATTCGCCTGGCGATTGATAAGCAGACGGAGTACGTGCGCGAACTGCTGCCGCGGCTGGCCGGCGTGGTGGGCGATGACCTTGTCACCGCGCTGCTCAATGCAGACCAGAGCAATGAAACCGGCATCAGCGCGCAGCGCGAGCGTGTGGCCGCGCTCAAGCAAAAACTCGCTGGCTTGAAAACTGCCGAAGCTCGCGACCTGCTGAGCCTGGCCGACGTGCTGGTGAAGAGGAGCATCTGGATCGTCGGCGGCGACGGCTGGGCGTACGACATCGGCTACGGAGGGTTGGATCACGTGCTGGCTTCCGGCCGCAATGTGAACATCCTGGTGCTGGACACCGAGGTCTACTCCAATACGGGCGGCCAGATGTCGAAGGCCACACCACGCGCCGCAGTGGCCAAATTTGCTGCCGGTGGAAAGCCGCGTCCCAAGAAGGACCTCGCCATGATGGCCGTCCAGTACGGCAACTGCTACGTGGCTCGCATCGCCATGGGCTCGAGCGACACGCAGACTGTTAAGGCTTTCCTGGAAGCCGAGGCGTACGACGGCGCGTCGCTGATCGTTGCATACAGTCACTGCATCGCGCATGGCTATGACCTGATGCACGGACTCGAACAGCAGAAGCTGGCGGTGCAGGCCGGTCACTGGCCGCTGTTCCGCTATAACCCCGACCTCATTGCCCAGGGCAAGAATCCCTTCCAGTTGGATTCCAAGACCCCCAGCATTCCGCTGGAAAAATACGTGTACAACGAAACCCGTTACACCATGCTGACTCACAGCATGCCGGAAGCCGCCAAGAAATTGCTGGCCGAAGCGCAGGACGATGTGAACAAGCGCTGGAAGGTGTACGAACATATGGCCGCCATGGCGCCGCCGGTCAAGCCGGAAGCCAAGAAAGAGGAATCGGCCCAAGTCAAAGGAGCTGGCAGTAATGATTGATTTGTCCACTGACTATCTCGGACTGAAGCTGAAGAACCCGGTAGTAGTATCAGCGGGACCGCTCTCGCGCGAGATAGCTACCATTCAGCAGATGGAAAAGGCCG
This sequence comes from Terriglobales bacterium, assembly GCA_041946765.1. GTDB lineage: Bacteria > Acidobacteriota > Terriglobia > Terriglobales > Acidobacteriaceae > JBHGAZ01. Next base: position 58,588 of record JBHGAZ010000019.1, on the reverse strand, counting down.
GAGCCGCTGCCGTGGTGCTGCACTCTCTTTTTGAGGAGCAGATCAATCTGGAAAGCCACGAACTGGACCGCTTCCTGGCCAGTGGCGAGGCCGTTTCCGCAGAAGCGATCAACGTCTTCCCGGACATGACCAGCTACAACATCGGTCCAGACCAGTACCTAGAGCAGATCCGCAAGGTGAAAAAGGCGGTGAACATTCCCATCATCGCCAGCCTGAACGGAGTCTCCAAAGGCGGCTGGACGCGCTACGCCAAACTGATGCAGCGGGCTGGCGCCGATGCCATCGAGCTGAACATCTATTACACTCCCACGGATCCGCAGATGGCCAGCGGGGAAGTGGAACAGATGTACTGCGAGCTGGTCAGCAGCGTCAAGCAGAGCGTCAGCATCCCGGTGGCAGTGAAGATCGGCCCCTTCTTCAGCGCCATGGCACACATGGCCACGCAGTTGGACAAGGCCGGCGCCGACGCGCTGGTGATGTTCAACCGCTTCTACCAGGTGGACTTCGATCTGGATAATCTGGACGTGGTCCCAAGCATGGTGCTGAGCCGGCCCAATGAACTGAAGCTGCGTCTTACCTGGGTGGCCATCCTGTTCGGCAAGGTCCGCGCCGACATGGCGGTTACCGGCGGCGTGCACAGCGCCGAAGACGTAGTGAAATCCATGATGGCGGGAGCCCGCGTGGCTATGACCACATCGGCGTTGCTCCTGAATGGCGTGAACTATCTCAGAACGCTGGTGAGCGATCTCGAAGCGTGGCTCGAAGAACACGAATACGAGTCCATCCGCCAGATGCAGGGCAGCATGAGCCAGAAGTCGGTAGCGCACCCGGCGGCCTTCGAGCGCGCCAACTACATGAAGGTGCTCAGCAGTTACGAGGTCCGCGAAACCGTGCGGTAAATCTTTTCGCAGACTACATCTATGGGGGCAGGCATTGCGCCTGCATCGTTTTTGTTGAGAGTGCTCCTCAATGGGAACGCCGATTGCTCGCGGCCCGGCAACTCTCTTGTGGGGCAAACTCCTGTTTTGCTCCCGGCATCACACAGCCGTCCCGAATGCTATTAACAGGAGAGAAGCACCATGCGTAAGTACGTAGCGATTTTAGTTGTCGTGGTAGTGGCATTTGCGCTTACAGCTATAGCGCAGACCACGAGTAGTTCCGGACAGGCGGGCGCTTATGGCACTCAACCCAACACCGGAACCAGTCAAAGCAGTCCCAGTAGCGACGGTCAGAGCAATGCCGCCGGCCAGAACACTTCCGGCACCTACAGAACCAGCCCATCTGAGGAGTCGAAGCCAAGTAGCGTGGAAGCGGGCAAGCAAGCCAGCACAATGGAAAAAGGGAAGGAGAAAACTCTGGAAGGCTGTGTCATTCGTGAAGAAACCGATTACTTCCTGGTGCCGAAGCGCGGCAACCCTGTGTACTTGAGCAGCGCCGGCGCTGCGAATCTGAGCGAGCATGTCGGACACCACGTGAAGGTGCACGGCAAGTCTGCTTCTTACAAGGCTAGTGCTCAGCCCGCTGGCGGTACCTCGGGAGCCGCAACCAGTCAGACAACTCCGTCAACCAAGCCCGAGCCCTCGGGTACTTCCGGCGCAGTCGCCGGCGCCATGTCCGAAAAAGCTGGTGCGGCAGGCACTACGACGGCTACGGGTCCAGCGCATAGCGCTGCCGACCGGGAAATCACGGTGGAGCGCGTTGACATGGTCTCCGAGAGCTGCCCGGCCAACTGGAACAAGAAGTGGAGCAGCGAAATTAGCACTAGCAGCAGCGGTTCAATGGAGCACGAGAAGAAGTAGCTGCAGTAGCTGTATTCTTAGCAGTAGCGGCGCAGCCAAATCGGCTGCGCTTTCTTTTCTGATTAGGGGCTTAAATCAGTTTTGGAGAAAGTCTGGCCTTGAACGGCTTTGAAAGAGCGCGGCTTTTAAAGCCGCTGAGGGATTCTTGGGCTACATTAATACCTAAATCGCTTTAAATCCGGTGCGCCTCGCATGGATTGATACGTTTGATCCGCGGGCATCCGTGCAGATCCGTGTTTAAGGTTTTTCCAGAACTGCCGCAAAGAAGCCGTCGCATGGATGCACGCCCGGGATGGTGCGCAAAAACAAAGCCTGCATGAGCGAGCCGATATCGTCCCAGACCATCTCGCCATTTTGCTTCAACTGCTGAAGTTCTTCCCGGCAATCGAGCAAGCGGAAGTCGCTCTTTTTCTTGTGCAGTGCCTCTTCGACTACGGCCTGATTTTCCTCTTCTTCGAGCGAGCACGTCGAATAGAGCAAACGTCCGCCGGGCGCGACGTGTTCAAGCGCGGCGCTAAGGATCGCGACCTGCCGGGCGTGCAGCTCGGAGAGGTCCTTTGGCTGAAGCCGCCATTTGATTTCAGGATTGCGGGCGAGAGTGCCGGTGCCGGAGCAGGGTACATCTACCAGCACGCGGTCGAAGCCGCCGCTGACTGGCAACATTGTGGCGTCGGCTGCGATGATGCGCACGTTAGCTGCAGGCACCAGGCGGCGCATCAGCCGCGCCCGGTGCTCGTGCAGCTCGACCGCGATGATCTGTGCCTGCGGGTTGCGGTCGGCCAAGGCGGCGGTCTTGCCGCCCGGGGCGGCGCAGCAGTCCAAGATCCGCTGACCACGACCCACGAGGGCGGCTATGAGTTGCGAGCCTTCGTCCTGTACATAGGCGGCGCCGGCCGCGCATGCGCGCGTGCGCGTGGGATCGCCCGAGACCACGCGGCGCGCGGACGTCAGCAGCACGCCCGGCGCCAGTTCAATGTTCTCGGCGCGGAGCTCTTCTTCGGCGGCAGCATCTCGCAGCCGCAGCGCAGTCGTGGGCGCCGCCTGATTGAAGTGGCAAATTTTCGTTGTCGTTTCCGCTCCGTACTGCGCCACCCAGCGCCCGACTAGCCATTCCGGATGCGCATATTTCTTGGCCAACAAATCTGCCGTTATAAACCGAGGTTCCTCAGCGCCCTCGGTGTCCTCTGCGGTTGAGATGTTTTGCGAAATCTTCCGCAGCACCACATTCGCCAGCGCCGCCGCCGAGGCCTTGCGCCCACGCTTCACCAGTTCCACGCTTTCGTTCACCGCCGCCCGCGCCGGCACGCGGTCGAGGAACTCCAGTTGGTACGCGCCCATGCGCAGCGCCGTCAACACCTCGATATCCAGCTTACGGAACGGAGTGAATGAAAACCGCACGATGTGCTCGTCCAGGCGAGAACGCCAACGCAGCACGCCCATCACGATTTCCATGCAGAGACCGCGGTCGGCGGGGGAGAGATGGTCGGTGTTGGTCGAGTGCAGCAGTTCCGTCGCATAAGCGCTGTGCTTCTCTACCCGGAGAAGTATGTCGAACGCGGCAGCACGAGCGGGAGAGATACTCATTTCATTTACGATTGACGATTTACGACCTACGATTTGCGGATACCATCTGCAATTCGCCAATCAAGATTCGAACATAAAATTCGTAAATCGTAATTCGTAAATCGAAACTCACTCTGCCCCAAACTTCTCCCCGGGCCTCGGCCGATATCCGTTCACAAATTCTTGCGCGCGCATGCGCTTCTTGCCTTCGGGCTGCACTTCGAGGATTTCCAGCATGGTTTTGCCGCCACAGCCGGCATAGAGATGAACACCCTCAACTTTAATCTCTCCTAGAGCAACTGCTTCCGGACCTGAGGACAGTGGCTTCAATTGCCACAAGTGGAGGTTCTTGCCTCGGAATTTGGTGAACACGCCCGGCCAGGGCTGAAATCCGCGCAAGCGGTTCGCGATTTCGGTGGCGGGACGGGTGAAGTCAATCAAGCCGTCCTCACGCTTGATGATGGGCGCAACCGTGGCACTGGCATTGTCTTGCGGGACGGGCTTTGTAGTTCCCGCCTTCAGCCCGCGTAGAGTTTCAACCATCAGCGGCGCGCCGATCGCGGCCAGTCGCGGGGCCAAGGTTTCCGCTGTGTCTTCGGGAAGGATAGGGACTTCGCGTTGCAGTACGATGTCGCCGGTGTCGAGCCCGGCATCAATGCGCATTGTGGTGACGCCGGTAACGGTTTCGCCGCGGGCGATGGCCCACTGGATGGGTGCTGCGCCGCGATATTTCGGCAGCAGCGACGCATGAAGATTGATGTTGCCCAGCGGCGGCAGATCCAGCATCCAGTTCGGCAGGATGCGCCCGTAAGCTACCACCACGATCGCCTGTGGCTGTATCTGCTCCAGTCGCGCGCGGAATTCCGGGTTGTTTCTGATGGTTTCGGGTTGGGTCACCGGGAGGCCTCGCTCTAGGGCGAGTTGTTTGATGGCGGACGGCGCTGTCAGCAAGCCGCGCCCACGGGGACGGTCCGGCTGCGTCACCACCAGGCGGACGTTGAATCCGTTCTCAAGCAACGCTTCCAGCGTAGGTACGGCGAACTGTGGCGTACCGCAGAAGACGATGTCCATATCGTGTGATCGGGTGATCTTGTGATCGCGTGATCTGGTCATCGGGTGGCGTGTGATCGTTTGATATCGGCCATGCGACCAAAACAACGCGCTCGTGCGGCAATGCGACCTTTGTTGCGCAATGTGATCATAGCTGCGCCAACTTGATTATTGGGTCCCTCAAAGCAGGAATTATAAGCGGCTAGGATTTAAATCACCCGATCACCCGATGATCCGATCACCCGATGTTCTACCACTCGCCCGCTTTGACCAGCTTTTTCACTTTGCGTTTGATAAGGTCGCGCTTAAGGGCGCTGATGTGCGAGATATAAAGCTTGCCATTTAAGTGATCGGTTTCATGCAGCAAGGCCCGGGCCAGCAGGTCTTCGCCAGTTTTCTCGTACCAGTTGCCGCAGGCGTCCTGCGCGCGCACCGTGACCTTCCGCGGACGCGTCACGTTTTCCCGGAACTCGGGCAGGCTGAGACAGCCTTCCTGCTGCGTATGCCGGCCTTCCACGTGAACGATTTCCGGATTGACCAGCACCAGCTTGGCGTTTGGGTCTTCTTTAAAGCTGGTGTCAATGACCGCTAGACGCTTGGGGATACCGATCTGCGGCGCGGCCAACCCCACACCGCGCGCCTCGTACATGGACTCGAACATATCATCAATGAGCTTGCGCAACTCGTCGTCGAAAACGGTCACCGGTTGCGCCGGGCGCTCCAGCACCGGATCGCCGAATTTCACTATCGGGTAGATCATTGCTAAACACCCACCACAGAGACACAGAGACACAGAGGAAAGCTTTTCCAAAAATCTGGCCTCGAAATCTCTTTCATGCAGGTCAAAATTTTTACGCCGCAGCCCCGCGCATCGGCTATGAACGCACAGTTGTTAGTTGCCCAGCGAAGATGCCGGAAACGCCGCTTCCACTCAAAATCTCTGTGTCTCTGTGGTGGAGTTTTCAAAAACTCTTTAGCTGTTCGCAATATCCGCGATAGTTTCGCACGGTCTCGCCGATTGAATCGCCGCCGAATTTTTCCAGTGCGCTTTGCGCCAGAGTGAGCGCGACCATAGCCTCGCCCACAACGCCCGCAGCGGGCACCACGCAGACATCGCTGCGCTCGTAAGCGGCCTTGACCTTCTCCCGCGTCTTGAAGGCCACCGACTCCAGCGGACGGCGCAAGGTGGAAATCGGCTTCAGGTAGCCGCGTACGCGGATGTCTTCACCGTTAGAGATACCGCCTTCAAGTCCTCCTGCGCGGTTGGTGGAGCGGGTGAAGCCGGTGAATCCGGCACGGCCGCGTTCGTACCCGATCTCGTCGTGGACGGCCGAGCCCGGCAGCGATGCCGCCGCGACCCCGTCACCAATCTCGACCGCCTTTACCGCCTGTACTGACATGACGGCCGCTGCCAGCCGGGCATCCAGGCGCTCGTTCCAGTTGGCCATCGTGCCCAGCCCGGGGGGAACGTTATGCGCCACCACTTCGAATATGCCACCGATGGAATCGCCCGTGCGCAGTACCTCGTCCACTTCGGCCCGCATGCGCTCTTCCGAAGCCGCATCGGCGCAGTTCAGCAGAATCTCGTCTTTCGCATACAGCGCCTGAAGTTCTTTCCAGGCGACCTCGCGGTTCAGCGACGCCTTTCCCACGGCGATCACGTGGCTGAGCACCTCGATGCCCAGTTCGCGCAAAAACAATTTGCCCACGGAGCCCAGCGCCACGCGGGCAGCCGACTCTCGCGCCGACGCCCGCTCCAGCACGTAGCGCGCGTCCGGAAAATTGAATTTGAGCGCGCCCGCCAAATCCGCGTGGCCAGGACGAGGCGAACTGACGGCCCGGTGCTTGACGGGATCGCCTTCTTCTACTGGGAGCGCCTCGACCCAATTAGCCCAGTCTTTATTTTCCAGCAACAAGGAAATGGGCGAACCGATGGTGCAGCCTTGGCGCACCCCGGAGATAAAGTGTGCACGGTCGGTTTCGATCTTCTGGCGACCGCCCCGGCCATAGCCCTGCTGTCGCCGCCAGAGCTCCCGGTTTACAAAGCTCTGATCAACCTTGAGCCCCGCCGGTAGCCCGGAGAGTACCGCGACTAGGGCCTCGCCGTGCGATTCACCTGCAGTAGAAAAGCGCAACATGAATTTGCGATTGTACCCGATCAGTCCTTAGTCCTGGAACCTGCAGTATCAAGTATCCGGTATCAGGCGACAGGTGGCAGGTAACACGTATTGGGCCGGTTGGCATTTGGCAACTGGTAATGGCGTTTTCACGTAAAGTCACACGTGATTTTCAAAACCTCAAACTTGGTGCCTGAGGCCCGAAACCTGAAAACCTGAAACCTGAAAAACCCGGCGCCTGACTTCCCTGCGGTCCTCCCCGAGTTGGGAACTTTTCCCATTTGTGCAGCTTCTCTGGAACAACCACATCATTCTAAGGCGCATCGGCTTAATTTAATCTAAGGCACTGAAACTATTGGCCTTGGACGTATTAGAAATATGGTCAACCCGGCGTGCAATTCTGGGTGGTTTCTCTGAGCAAAACAGGGTAAAATGCTGAACAATTTGCAAAACAGTAGTTACTCAGCGGTCAACCTCAGTTCAACTGAAGTGTCTGCCCAAGGATAGTTTGTGTCCCCGTTATTGCCTATAAAGCAAAGCTCACGCGCACAGATCATTGAAATTGCGCGCGTGCTGCGGCCTTCGCTGCCAGACATGACCCTGGCCTGGCGACGGAAGATGGCGGAAGAGTTTGCCTTCGACGAGCGGGTGCTGGCAGTTCTGGAAAAGCTTAACATCGCTACCGGCTGCCGATTTTTCCTGGCGGACGATTTCAACGGCTTTTTTGAGAACCTCACTTATTACGGGACCCGCTTGGCCAAGCTGCAAGTGGACACACGTGCGGTGGCCCGCTCCCTGGAATTCTCGCTGGCCCTGTGCGAGCCTTACCTGAGCTCTCTGGGCGAGGAACGACAGGCCGAAGCCCGTGCCGCTCTCGAGATGGTCTCCTCGGCCGCTTTCGTTACCGTGTCCGGTGCGTATTTTGACACCCAAAAGAGAGAGTCCGGTGCGCTGCTGGCATTGCTGGACGCCGAACTCTCCGCGCTCAACCTCCAGGCCCTCTTGCAGCGCGTTCTGGAGACCACGACGGCTGCCTTCAATGCCACCCTCGGCCTCGTGCTGCTGCGTGACCCGGAAAACGATCTGTTGCACGTCGAAGCGCACTACGGCTTTGATGAAGTTTTCGACAAGGAGCTCAGCATCAACCTCGGACAGGGATTCTCCGGGCGGATCGCGCAAACCGGGGAACCCGATATTCTGCCCGACCTCGCTCACTCCAACGGGGTGCTGAATCCTTACCTGCGGGCCCGCGCGAGATCGCTTTGGGGAGTTCCCCTGAAGCACGGCGAGAAGGTTATCGGGGTGCTGTTAATTGGATTCGGCCGTCCTTACGAGTGGCTGCCGACCGAACGTGAATTGATGCGCGCCATTGCCGATCGTTCCGCACTGGCGATTGATCGCGCCCGCATCACCGACGCGTTGCGCGAGCGCGAGGCCCGCATTGCTGAGCTGTCCGGCCATTTGCTGAAAGCTCAGGAAGACGAGCGCAAGCGCATCAGCCGCGAACTGCATGATGAAACCGGGCAGGCGCTGATGGTCATCCGGCTGTATCTGGGAATGCTGGAATCTACGCTGAGTGGCCGCAGCGCCAAATCCAAAGTGCGCGAGACTGTCAGCGTTGTGGACCGCACCATCGAAGGAATCCGCCGCATCATTGGACGGCTCTCGCCCCTGCTGCTGCAGGAACTGGGGCTGGTTGCGGCGATTCGCAAGGAAGCCAAGGATTTGGCCAAAGGGACGGGCGTGAAGGCGCGGGTGGCGATCAGCGAAAACGTAGGCCGCCTGGGCCCGGATATTGAAGCGGCGCTTTATCGCGTGGTGCAGGAAGCCTTGCACAACGTGGCCAAGCACGCGCAAGCGAAACTCGTCAACATTCAGATGACGCGGATCAACGGCAGCGTGCAACTGCTGGTTGAAGATGATGGCGTTGGCATGAGCCTTGCGCGCTCCAGCGCGCGTGCCGGCCAGACCTTCGGCCTGGCGGGCATGCGGGAAAGACTTGCCATTCTGGGCGGCACCCTGCGCGTCACCTCCAGCAAGGGACATGGAACCCGATTGGAGATTACAGTCCCGGCGGAACCAGCCGGGATGGAAAGCCTGCGGCTGGCTATGCATGCGGAAGGGGTTGCGTCCGGCAGCAGCCCCAGCTCAGGCCGAGTGCATTGAGCTGCGATATTGAGCAACGTATTTCGGTAATAACATCCTTATCGTCTAAGGACGGTAATTGGTAAGGTGCAGAATGCCAAAAATCAAGTGTTTACTGGTCGATGATCACACGCTGTTCCGCCAGGGCGTACGCCGCCTGCTGGAGAGCGAGTCCGATTTTGAAGTCATCGGGGAATCTCCGGACGCAGGTGATGCCGTGGAGAAAGCCCGCGAACTGCGTCCCGATATCGTGCTGATGGACATTGGCATGCCCGGCCTTTCCTCCTTCGAAGCGGCGCGTCACATCCGCAAAAACCGGCCGGAGACCAAAGTGTTGTTCCTTACCATGTATGAAGACGAGGACTACCTGGTCCAGTGCCTTGAAGTGGGAGCTGCCGGTTACGTGTTGAAGGATACGCCCGCGCCGCAACTGCTGACCGCCGTGCGCGACGTCTACAAGGGCGGCAAGTACCTGAGCTCGCAGGTGCTCAGCAAGCTGGTGGAAGATTTTCGGGCGCGTGTGCGTGATGCCAAGATGCGTCCCCGCATATCGACTTTGACCCCGCGGGAGCGCGAGATCCTGAAGCTGCTGGCTGAAGGCAACTCGGTCAAAGAAATTGCGGTGCTGCTGGCCCTGAGCGTCAAGACGGTCGAGGCGCATAAGTTCAACCTGATGCGCAAGCTCGACATTCACAACAAAGCTCAGCTCGTCACCTACGCAATTCAGAAGAAGATCATCAAAATACCTGTGAACCAATGACCGTTTCGGTTGCATATCGTAGTACGATATGTGTCCAGACCAACGTCCGCCAGCTTCTCGGCGGAAGTAAACGGAACAGCGCTTGTCCGGAGCTGAACATCCCCGAATACTCTTCGTTGACGACGAACCGGGTATTCGTGTGACCCTGCCCAAGATTTTGGAAATGCACGGCTTCAACGTTGCTGTAGCTAGCACTGTTCCCGAAGCCCTGGCCGCCATCAACAGTGCTGAATTTGACGTGCTGCTGACGGACCTCAACATTGGCGAGCCGGGCGACGGCTTTACCGTGGTCAGCGCCATGCGCCGCACTCAGCCGAAGGCGGTAACGATCATCATCACGGGGTATCCGGCGTTTGAGACCGCTCTGCAGGCCATCCGCAAGCAGGTGGACGACTACGTGGTTAAGCCGACCAACATTGAGCAACTGGTTTTTTCCATTCGCTCGCGGCTGAATTCCAATGAGCCGCACCGTCCGTTGCAACTGAAACGTCTGGCGGTCCTCCTCCAGGAAAACAGCGAGGAAATCGTCAGCCGCTGGCTTTCAATGGTGGAAGGAGGCCCGGAAATTGCCAGCGTCCCCTTACCCAGCGGGGAACGCGCCGGCCACATCCCGCTGCTGCTCTCCGGATTGGTGTACATGCTGGAACAGCAGCCGGCGGTCATCACTCCCGACACCTTGCATGCCGCCGCGGAGCATGGCCGCCTACGTCGCCGGCAAGGCTACAGCATCCCCATGCTCGTGAACGAAACCAGGCTGCTGCGGCGCAGTATCTGTGACATGGTGCAGAATCACCTGCTTGCGGTCGAGATCAGCTATGTCATTCCGGACTTGGTGTGCGTAAGCGACAGCCTTGACGCACAGATTAAGGCCTCCATTGAAGCCTATCTCGCCGATACGGTCACCTCGCTTGCCGCCAGCGGTAAAGACCAGCCACAGAAGTTCGGAACTTAGCTGTTCTTAAATCTTCTGGACGCGCTGAACGTCGCGCACACCAGAGATTTTCTTCAGCCCGGCGACAATGTGTTCCAAGTGTTTCAAATGCTCGATGTCAATCACGACGTCAACACTGGCCTGGCTATTGGCGGTGCGCGCCTCAATATTGCGGATATTGGTGTTCTCGTCACTGATGACGGTAGTGATCTGCTTCAGCATGCCGGGCGTGTCGTCACAGAAGAGTGTCAGCTTGACCGGAAATCCGCCGGTGCCATCGGCGCTTTCCCGCGCCCACTCCACTGCAATACGGCGTTCTGACTCGTTGATCAGGTTCATCACGTTTGGACAGGTACGGGCGTGAACCGCCACTCCTTTCCCGCGGGTCACGTACCCGACGATATCTTCGCCGCGAATAGGATTACAGCAGCGGGCGCGATAGACCATCAGGTCATCGTGTCCCTTGACCCGGATGGCATTGTTGCCGGCGCCGGCACCAAATACTCGCCGTACCACGCTGCCGATTCCGTGAGCCGGTTCTTCTTCACCAGCGGCGGCAGCCTGCTCGGGGTTGACCGGCGTCAGGCGTCCCAGTACCTGGCGTGCCGAATACTTGCCATAGCCGATACCCGCTACCAGATCTTCGAACTTACTACAGCCATAGTCCTGCGCGATGCGCTGGTACTCGGCATCCTTGATGTCCTTTAGAGAAATGCGGTATTTGCGGGCTTCCCTTTCGATCAGCTTGCGTCCGATTTCAATGGCGCGTTCGCGTTGATGGACATTCAGCCAGTGCTTGATCTTCTGGCGCGCGCGTGACGATTTGGCCAGCGACAGCCAGTCGCGGCTGGGCTTGTGACCGGCCTGGGTGATGATCTCCACGATGTCGCCGCTGTGCAGCTTATGACGCAGCGGAACCATGCGCCCGTTGACCTTCGCACCCACGCAGGTGTGTCCCACTTCGGTGTGGATCGTATAAGCGAAATCAATTGGCGTCGCCTCGCGCGGCAGGATCACCACCTTGCCCTTCGGCGTGAACGTGTAAACCTCTTCGGGATAGAGATCAATTTTCAGATTGGCAAGGAATTCGCCTGGGTCAGAGACGTCGCGCTGCCACTCCACCACCTGCCGCAGCCACGCCAGGCGCTGCTCGTCGCGGGCGGATACGGGCCCGTCTTTATACTTCCAGTGCGCCGCGATGCCTTCTTCCGCCATCTTGTGCATCTCCTCGGTCCGGATCTGCACTTCAAATGACGCTCCGTTGTCGGCAATCACGGTCGTATGCAGCGATTGATACAGGTTTGGTCGCGGCATGGCGATGAAGTCCTTGATCCGCCCGGGGACCGGCCGCCACAAATTGTGGATGATGCCCAGCACCGCATAGCAGTCATGCACCGACTGGGTGATGATGCGCAGCGCAAAGAGATCGTGGATCTGGTCCACGTCAATGTGCTGTCGCAGGATCTTCTGGTGGATGCTCCAGAGGCGCTTCACACGGCTTTCGACGCGCGCGTTAAGGCCGGCCTCGCGCAGCTTCTCGCGAATGACCATCTCGACCTTATTGAGGAAGTAATGCTCACCCGCCTTGCGGCGTTCCTCGACTCTTACCTTCAGTTGCTCGTAGGTGACCGGATCAAGGTATTGGAAGGCCAGGTCTTCCAATTCGCCGCGGATCTTGCCCATGCCGAGGCGGTGCGCGATGGGACCGTAAATCTCATGTGTCTCGCGCGCGATCTTTTCCTGCCGTTCCGGCGGGAGGTATCCGAGCGTACGCATGTTGTGCAGGCGATCGGCTAGCTTGATGAGCACCACCCGGATATCGTCCACCATGGCGAGCACCATTTTGCGCACGTTTTCCGCCTGCTGGTCGGCGCGGGAAGCAAAGTCAATTTTGCTGATTTTGGTGACGCCTTCGACGATGTGGGCGATCTGGTCCCCGAACTCATTGCGTACATCATCAACGGTGACGCCAGTGTCTTCGACAGTGTCATGCAGCAGCGCGGCGGCAACGGTAAGGCAATCCAGTTTCATCTGCGCCACGATGTTGGCGACCTCCAGTGGATGGACCAGGTAGGGCTCACCGGAGGCGCGGTTCTGACCCGCATGATGTTTCAGGGCAAAGTCGTAGGCTTTCTGAATGATGTCCAGATCGTCGGTGGGACGGTTCTGCCGCACGGTCTTCAGCAACTCGCGGAACTTGGTGACCGTGAGGACGTTGGTAGCGATCTGGTGGCGCAGAGTCGCCATAATTGATTATAGCCCTGCCTAAGCGCGTTCTCAGTAATGAGAAATGTTCACACGCCTACATCTGTGCTTCACCCCAAGCCGGTTGGGATTGCGCTTTCGCTGAATCGGTTCTGATATTTTGATGCGCCGCGCCCAGCGCAAGCTGCTGGTCGAGTATGCGCCGGCGAGGATGCGAACCTTCACAACCACTCTGTTTTACAATGAACCCGGGGCGTATCAGGCGCTTGGCCTTCTGCCAGCATTCCGATCGTCATCCAACAACAGAATGGAATATTCCTACAGCTTCGTCCTGCTGCTATTCGGCGCCGCTTGTGTCGCCGGACTGCTGGGAGCGCTGCTCGGAGTGGGCGGTGGAATCTTCATCGTACCCGCTATGGTGCTCCTGTTCCATCTCCCGATGAAGATTGCCGTCGCTGCCAGCGTTGTTTCTGTTATTGCTACCTCGAATGCGGGCGGCTCCTCGTACGTGGACCAGCGGATTACGAACCTGCGGCTGGCCATGTTTTTGGAAATCTTCACCACGGTGGGCGCGCTGTCCGGCAGCGTACTCGCGCTTTACTTGCGCGAATGGATAATGCAACTGCTCTTCGCCGCCATGCTGGCCTACATGGCTTATGCAGCTTTTTCGACCCGCAACCTGGACGACCAGCGCATTGCCGCCGGTGAATTTGCCCGCGCCAAGCCGGACCGGTTCTCTTCTTGGCTGCGGCTGCGCGGCGACTACTACGATGAAGCCGCTAAACGGGAAGTCGAGTACGTCGTGAATGGTGTGCCGGTGGGTGTATCCATTTCCTACCTCGCGGGAATCGCATCGGGTCTGCTGGGTGTAGGGGGTGGCGTGCTGAAAGTTTCCGCCATGAATCGTTACATGAATGTACCAATGAAAGCGGCAGTCGGCACCAGCAAGCTGATGATCGGCGTCACCGCAGCAGTCAGCTCAATTCTGTTCTTTCTGGCGGGGCTGATTCACTTTACGGTGGTAGGTCCTGTGGCGGTAGGGACGACTGCCGGCGCGACCGCCGGAACCATGATCATGAATCGCCTGCATAGTGCCCGGCTCAAGTGGCTGTTCGCCATTTTGATGGCGTATTTAGCTTACGGGATGCTGGCAAAGGGGCTGAACCTCGGTTTCCATCTGCATCTACCTAATTTGGATAAGTGAATGAAAGAGCTGAACACGATCGAAAGGCCGAGCGCTCCTCGCCCTGCGACGGAGCTGAACGTCTACGCCGACGTGTATAAAGTGCTGCTTGGTGGCATGCTGGCCAGCACTGCGCTGTTCGTCCTCGGAATCGTAGTTGCGCTGGTACGGGCGAGATATGTGCCCCTGACGCCGGAGTGGATCAAGCAGCATTACAACTGGACGGGGGTAGCGCACGGGATTGCCTCCCTGGACCCAGTGGTGATCATGCTGATCGCCACGGCACTGCTGATCCTGACTCCGATTGCCCGTGTCATTGTCTCCATCTATGCCTTTGCGGTTGACGGCGATCGCAGATACGTCGTCGTAACTTCAGTGGTCCTGCTTGTAATGATTTTGACGGTAGTGCTAGGCTTGTTCGGTCTGAGATAAGCGGCCGGTCACTGCCCCGGCAGGACTCTAAAGGCGCCCAGCAGGGAAGTTGCTATCAGTATGAGGAGGACGCCCACAGACACTAGCGCGTATCGCCGGTCCCCCTGACGCCAGAACACAACACCGGCAGTTAGCACCCGCGTCATCGGAGTTGACATCAGCACCAGCAGACCAGCTTCCACTATACGCCAACCGGTATGCTTTACCCCCGCCAGCACCAGCGCGCCGCCGAGCACAATCAAGGCAATACAACTGTACGCGCCGATGCGCAGCACCATCCCGACAACCCGCTCTTCGGGGCTGGTGTCGCGTGTTCCTGGCGCCGCCAAGTGTTGTGCCTTCCGCATATCAGATTTTCCCGGTTGCGATCTTCAGAATCATTTGCGCGGAAAGGTAAAGCGTGACCGCCACCAGAATTCCGAGCACGTACGAGCTGCGCAGCTTCGGCGCCAGCCAGGCGCCGGTCAGCGAGCCGAAGAAATTACCGAGCACGATGGGCCCGGCCAGCGACAGCACGATGTCGCCGCGCCCCCAGTAAATGAAGGCGCTGGCCGTGGCCGTCACCCCAATCATGAAATTGCTGGTGGCCGTGGCCACGCGCAGCGGTATTCCCATCACCAGGTACATGATCGGTACCTTCACGATTCCTCCGCCGACACCCAGCAGTCCACTAATGCCGCCGGCGAGGAATCCCGCTCCGAGTCCGGCGGGATAATTGTGGATGTCGTAAGCGGGAACCTCGGCCGTGGGTCTCAGTTTGCGTCCTACCCAGGCGCGCCGGATTAAAGAGAGGCCGGTATATAGCAAGAATGACGTGAACAGGATTGCCAGCGTGCGGCGGTGGATAAAGCCGGCGATGATGGCGGCCGCCGCCGCGCCCAGGGTAGTGGCCAGTTCCAGAGTCATTCCCAGGCGGATATCAGTGACGCCGCGTTCCACGTTGAGGGAAGAGGCAGCGGTGGAGGTGGAAATCACGGTCACCAGGCTGACACCGATGGCCTGATGCATGGGGACGCCCAGGTACGCTGCCAGCACCGGGACAACCACGGCTCCGCCCCCGACACCCGCCACTGCCCCGAATGTCCCGGCGCCGAAACCCAGTGCGATCAGTGCCAGCAGATGTGCGTCCACCATCTACCCCGGATTGGATCCCGTGCGGACTGCCTGAAATTCCGCAACTCGCTCGCGAACGCTGAGCACATGCTTGGGCAGATTGAGACGGCTGCCTTCCTCCAGGACGGGAATCAATTTGTCGAACTCGGGGCCGGTGTCCGAACCGGTCACGGCCACCCGTACCGGGTGAAACAATTTCTTCCCCTTGACCCCGGTTTCGCTCTTCACCTGGTTCATGATGGACTTGAACTGCTCTGGCGTGAGTTCGCCCGCAGCCGGCGCGCCGTCCCCCAAAATGTGCGCGGTGAACGCGTTCAGCACGTTTTCGCTTTCAGGTTCGGCAAGGACTTCTTTGTTCTTAGGATCCGCGAACGTCTGCTTGGCGTCGTAGTTGAAGATAAACCGAGTGTGGCGCGGTAAATCCGTCAGCTTATTCAAGTAGTGATGCAACATCTGAAGAATGCGCCCGAACCAAAGGAGAATTTGCGTGTGTGCGGGTAACGAGGGAAGTAATCCGTCCCGCTCAAGTGATTTCCAGGCAACAGCTATGAGCCCGGCGGAAGCTGGCATTACCTCGTCCCAGTCGCGGAGTTCGGAGACGTTCTGTGCAGCGAGGTCGGAAATATTCTGCAATTCAGAAGCTGTTAATGAGGAGACACGCTGCGCGATGTAATGTTGGCTGAACCGCGAGACCCGTTCGGAGATGTAGTGCCGGTTGAGCCAGTACAGCTTCTGCATGTCGAAGACGGCGGGAGAAGGCGTGACGCGCTCCAGTTCGAAGGCTTTCACTAGTTCATCTTTGGAAAAGATTTCGCGGTCACCGCCGCTTGGGGCCCATCCCAGCAAAGCCAGATAGTTGACGAGCGCTTCCGGCAGCACGCCGGAGTCCCGGAAGGTAGCGATGGAAACCGCCCCGTGCCGCTTGGACAAGCGTGTTCGATCTTCGCCCAGGATGGTGGACAGATGCGCGAACTCCGGAACCGGCCAGCCCAGCGCTTCGTAGAGGGCCACCTGTTTGGGTGTGTTGGAAAGATGATCGTCGCCGCGGATCACGTGGGTTATCTGCATCAGGGCATCATCAATCACCACAACGTAGTTGTACACCGGCATGCCCGTGGAACGGACGATGATCATGTCCGGCACGTCTTCGTGCGAGAACTCGACGCTGCCGCGGACGATGTCGTGAAAGCGAATGGGATGCTCGGGGATTTTCAGCCGGATGGCGGCAGCTTCGCCCGCGCGGCGCTTCAACATGGCCGCGGGATCGGCATTGCGGCATAGACACGACCGTGGCGGCTTCTGATGCGCGGCCAACGCCCGCTCGCGTTCTTTTTCCAGCTCTTCGGCGAGACAGAAGCACAGGTACGCTTTGCCTTCCGCTAACAGGCGCTCCGCGTGCTCCCGGTAGATCTGCAACCGTTCGGACTGGCGGTAGGGCGCAAAAGGCCCACCGATGTCCGGGCCTTCATCCCAGTCCAGACCAAGCCATTTCAGGTCATTTAGAAGTTGGGTTTCGTAGCGGGCTTCGCTGCGCTCGACATCGGTATCTTCGATCCGCAGCACATACGTGCCGCCCTTCTGGCGGGCAAACAACCAATTGAACAATGCCGTGCGCGCATTCCCGACATGCACCTGTCCGGTGGGAGACGGCGCAAACCGTACGCGAATTTTCCGGTCCTGTTTCACATGGCGATGTTAGCATGCGCCCAAGCGTCCAGCCGAAGACGGGGACGTGGACGCCAGGGAGATCGCGCCGTGAAGATCGTGAAAAAACTGCGGTTGTTCGTCATCGGCATAGTTCTTATCTACGCTCAGATAATCGCCACGCCAGTCGGTGCGCAGACGAAAGCGGCAGGCGCTTCCGCACAGAAGGAAGCCAAAGAGCCCGCTGAAGCAATGCCGCCCATCGGTGGCATGCAGCAGGTTGCGATACTGGAACAACGATACAGACTGGCGGCGCTGGACGGCGACGCAGCCTACGTGAAGAAACTCCTCGCCACTGGGTACATCGGCACCGGCCCCGATGGAGTAGTCAGCGACAGAATGGAAACCATCACAGCTTATGAAAAGGGCGCCCTGAAATTCTCCAGCATAGAGCTCGACCAGATGAAGGGGATTTCACAGGGCCCGAACGTGGTTGTGATCAACGCCCGCGCCACTGTGAAAGGCAAGTTCAACGATCGCGACATCTCCGGCGCCTATCGCTACACGCGCGTGTGGGTTAAACGCGGCGGCAACTGGCAGGTTATTGCGTTTCAGATATCGCGCACCGTTGATTCCGGCGCTGGGCAGCCTGGCAGCATGGAGCCGAAGAAGCAGTGAGGACCAGGGCGCGCATTAGGCAGCGGGCCTACGACTTCAGGCCTTTTGCGAGGTCCTCGTAGCCTTTTCGGCCCATGAGTCCGTAAGTCATTTTTTTGCCCAACTCAACCCCGGGCTGGTCGAAGGCATTCACGCCGTACAGTTCGCCGGCAAAGGCGGTCTGGAACTCCAGCATCTGGAAAAAGGCCCCCAGGTTGTATTCGTCCACACGAGGCAGTGTCCACCGGCAATTGGGACGGCCCGCCTTGGTAAGCGCGGCTTCTGTCGCGGTGCGCTCCGCGCGCAACAGTGTCCCCAGACTCTTACCGCCCAAATATCGGCAGGAATCGTATTGCGACAGATCTTTGGGAATGCGGACTTCCGCCCGCGGGCGCTCCACCTCCCAAAAAGTGATCATCTTGTCGTTGGGGCCTTCCATGTAGAGCTGCAACTGGGAATGCTGGTCTGTAACTCCCAGCGCGGCCACCGGCGTCTGTCCCGCCGACACTTGCATCCCGGTACGGCTGACCGCTTTGCCCAGGCTTTCGGCCCACAATTGCCGGTACCAGAATGCCGCTCCCCACAGGTAGTTCGAATATGCGAACACCACTTCGATGGCTTTGCCGCGCCGGTCCAGCGCATGATGTACCGCGGCCGACGCTAGCGCTGGATTTTCCTTGAGCTTCTCTGACCAGCAGATCCCCGTGGCATCGCGTGCTCCGCGTAACAGCTTGCCAATGTCCACGCCGATGAGCGCAGCCGGAACCAGGCCCACCGGTGTGAGCACGCTGAAGCGTCCGCCCACGTTTTCCGGCACGAAGAAAAGGGGATATCGTTCCTCTTTCGCGATGGAGAGCAGGTCGCCCCTCTTGGGATCGGTAATGGCGATGATCTGTGCTCGCGCGCGGCTGCCCAAGGCATCCAGCATCCATTGGCGCACGATGAGGAAGGTAGCCAGGGTCTCGGCTGTCGACCCGGACTTGGCGACAACGCAAACTACAGTACGTCTCGGGTTCAGCAACTCCAGCGCCGCGCTCACCAGTCCGGGATCAACATTGTCCAAGACGATCAGCCGCGGGCGTGCCGCCGCAGCGTGGCCGGTGCGTTTCCGCCTTCCGGAGTTCAGCCCTGTTTGCACCGGATGTGGTCCGCGCAGCGCCACATCGAGTGCATAGGCGCCCAGAGCCGAGCCCCCGATTCCGACCAGGAGCACGTCATCCATGGTTCCGCGCAGTCCCTGGGCAAACTCGGCGACGGCTGCCGCGGTGCCTTTGTCTTCGGGCACGGTGGGAAAACCGATCTCGCCCGAATCCACGCGCTCTCGGAACTCGGACACCGCATTTTTTGCGGCACGCTCGTCCAGTTCCGACATTAGCAACCCCTCGGCCCCAACTACTTTTTCCATTGCCCTCTCGTAGTTGAACCTGATTGCTGGCGCCATTTGCTCCTCCACGAATAGTTAGCGTGGGTGCTTCGCGAAGCGACGCATCAACACCGCATGAAATTAGAAATCAAATTGAGGAAATGGGAAAGGGAGGCGAGATTTCATCGCCGTGGCGTCAGATACGTTCTCGTCACCTTGTCATGCCAGCAAAGGGTGTCCTCGTCAAAGAGCGCCCAGAGGAAGCCCAGCCCCAGCGACACAAAGGAGAGCACCAGGACCAGCGCGCGCCACCGGCGAATCTGGCGCCGCGCCGGTATCCCTCCAAACGTGCTCAGGACTAGGTTTGTCATCTGCATGCCCGGCGTCCTTCCTGCATGCACCAGGAACAGGTACTGATACGCCGCCCAGAAGATAATTGGAACCAGCAGAGCAAATGCCAGCGCGACACGCGAGTGCGGTATGCCGGCGGCGGTTTTCATCACGATCATGGCAAAGCCTGCTGTGGCGATGAGCACCACCAGCCAATCCAGCAGGGCCGCGGTGAACCGCTGCGGTAGGGAAGCCACTTGCAACGGCAAATCGAAAGCTGGGTCCGGAGAGCCAAGCTCCTCTTCTTCGGCGGATTCGCCCAGTTCGATGTCGGAAATGGGTGCCGGCGCGGGCACCTCGATTGCCTCGGGCGCCTCCACGATGCGCAAGCGATCCAACACCGGCTCGGCGAGTTCGTCGCCCAAAGGGAACAGCAGTTCCCAGCTCGGTTCCCGCCGTTGCGAAGGTTGTGGTGGAGGATCCGGGCGTGGGAATTCGATAATCTTTGGAGCCTCGGCAATCTTTGCGGTCGGCGGCTCAGGGTTCTCATCTTCCAGAAGCTCCGGCGCGTCCTGAAACGGGTGTGCGGGAATTGCCGGGGGCTTGGACATGGCTGGGGTCGGTTCGACGTCGGCAACGGACTGCGGCCACTCCTGCGCGACCTGGGCAGCAGCAGCTCTTATCCCGGTCGGCGTGTCGAAATTCAGCTTCATGGAGAACTCACCCGCCAGCCGTTTGCGCGAGCGTCGCGTGCGATAGCTGTTGACCCGGCTGGCCACCTCCTCCCGCCAGTACTGGGATTGCTGCTCCAAACTGCTCTCCAGTTGCTCGCGCTCCGCGAATTCGCGCTCGATGCCGCTCCGCGCCCGAGAAGATGGCAGCTCGTTCGAAATATCGCCGCTTTTAGCAGCACCCTCCGGAGCGCTCTCCGCCGGCGTGTACCGTACCCGCGCACGGTGGTTACTGTCCATCTGAAATTCCGGCTCCCGCAACGGCTTGGACAAACTGGCGATGAACTGCTCTTCGGTCGCTTCAAACAGTTCTGAGTGAACCACGAATGAGTCCAGATTCCGCTCTGAAGACGTGCCGATAGCCTCATTGGGAGGAGAAGAAGTCGCGAAGACTTGCGGGCTTACCGGCTCGGACGGAACCTTAACACGAGCGTCGCTGGCGCCCTTGCGGCCGGACGCACGCGGAGGCACGTAGGAGCAGGTGCAGTTGTCACCGCACAACGGACACGGCATCGCGAATTGGGAAATACCAGAGCGCCGCGGGTCGCCGGAATTGCTTTGTCAATCGGACTGCCAGCGTGCTACCTTCCCCTCTTCCCCGGCGTGCTGCTTACCAGGCGGGGATATGTGCATCCGATGACTTCCCGCTTACGAATCCTTATCACGGCTGCTCTGGTTTGTCATCTGCTTCTCGCAACCGGTGTAGTTACCAGCCAAGTACAGCCGGCGGTGGCTCCAGCCAACCCGAGCGCCATTGACACTTCCGCTGTTCCCGCCCCCGTGAAGCCGATGGCATCGCTGCAAAATGGTGAACCGGTCACCATTCGCGCTCGCGAGCAGGAAAAAGAAGGCGACCTTTATAAGCTGCGCGGCGAAGCCGAGATTGATTTCCGCACCTACGTCCTGCGGGCCGACGAAATCACCTTTAACGACAGCACCGGCGAGGCCACCGCCACCGGTAACGTAGTGTTCGATGGCGGTCCTCACGATGAGCACATCACGGCCAGCAAGGCCGTGTACAACATCCATAGCGGAGACGGGCATTTCTACGACGTGGTTGGCACCACGGGAGTCAAGCCGCGTGGCAGGAATATCCTGCTGACCTCCTCTAACCCATTTTCTTTTACAGGCAAGCTGGTGGACAAGATCGGGCGTAACAAATACGTGGTCCACCACGGCACCATCACTTCCTGCCGTATGCCCAACCCGAAGTGGACCTTCCACGCCGAGAAGGTGGTCGTGGTCGCCGGGGAAGACGCCAAGATTTACAACAGCTCGTTTTTTCTAGGGCGGGTTCCCGTCCTCTACCTGCCTTTTGCGGAGCATCCGGTGGAAAACCTGGGACGCAAGACCGGATTCCTGCTGCCCACGATCGGGCACTCGTCCCGCAAAGGCACCATTTTGGGCGAGTCGGTTTTTTGGGCGATCAGCCGCAGTATGGACCTCACCGCCGGCGCCGAGTACTTCTCCAAGCGCGGCTGGTCCCAGAGTGGCAATTTCCGCGCCCGCTGGAGCGACACCGGATTTGTGGACGCCCGCATCTTCAGCGTTATTGATCGCGGTCTGCCGACCACGCAAGTGATCCAAACCTCTCCTGGCGTTTTCGAAACTCTCCCGGCGAACCAGGACCAAGGCGGACAAAACGTGCGTGTACATGCAGAAGGATTGCCCACAACCAACCTGCGCGCGGTGGCCGACATTGAATACCTGAGCTCGTTTTTATTCCGGGCCGCCTTCTCCGAGACCTTCGCCCAGGCGATCAACTCCGAGGTGCGGTCCACGGCCTTTCTGTCGGAGAGCTATCGTGGCTATGCTTTCGGCGCCATGGGCTCGCGATATCAGAATTTTCAAAGCGTAAGTAGGGGCGATGTGATCACCATCGTGCATGCCCCCAGCTTTGAGATCTCCACTGTGGACCGCCAGATTGGCAGAAGCCCTTTTTACTGGTCCTTTGACACGGCGGCTGAGGGTCTGTCGCGCCGTGAACCGAGTTTTGTGACTTCCAACGTCGTGGGCCGTTACGACATCTACCCCGAGTTGTCCTTGCCCCTGTTCTGGCGTGGCTGGACGCTCCGGCCTGATGTTGCCGTCCGTGACACCTACTACACCGATCACCTGCTCTCGTCGGGAACTTCGACCAGCATCGGCCAGCCGGCGGAGGCGGGTATCAACCGAAGCGCCTTCCAGACCTCCTTCGAGCTGCGTCCACCGACTCTGGCGCGTATCTTCGATCGCCCGTTCTTAGGCCGCACCTTCAAGCACACGTTCGAACCGCGCCTCGTGTATCGCTATACAACCGGGGTCGACAACTTCGATCAAATTTTGCGCATGGACGAGCGCGACATCCTCAGCAATACCAACGAACTTGAGTACGCCATCGTGAACCGGTTGTACGCCAAGGCGGCGCCGAAGGAAAGCTGTGCGGCGGCGCCCGGGGCTGCGGGTTGCAACATACCCGCCGCGCGCGAGGTGATCAGTTGGGAGCTGGCGCAGAAGTACTATTTCGATCCCGATTTCGGCGGGGCGCTGGTGAACGGCCGCCGCAATGTTTTCACCAGCACCGTGGATTTCACCGGCATCGCCTTTCTCACCGAACCGCGCCGCTTCGCGCCGGTGATTTCGCGGCTGCGGATTTACGCTCCGAGGACCGCTATTCAGTGGTATCTCGATTACGACACGAAGAAGGGTTATATAAGCTCGAGCAGAGCGGCCTTGACCTATCGCTTCTGGCGCGAGTTTGCGCTCAGCGGTGCTCACACTTACCTGCGCACTCCCGGCGAAATTCTTGTGTCCACCCCCATCCCCAGCCCCAACGTCTTCAACCAGTGGAGAATCCAGCTCAGCTATGGGCATCCCAATAAGCTCGGCTTCAATGCCGGGGCCACCGTCGGCTACGACGCCAACTTGAACTTCCTGCAATACTCGGCAGTGCAAACCAGTTATAACTGGGACTGTTGCGGCGTGACATTCGAATACCGCCGTTTCGCCCTGGGTTCGGTCCGCAATGAGAACCAGTTCCGCTTCGCGCTCACCCTGACCAATGTGGGGACGGCCGGAACGCTGCGAAAACAGGAGCGGCTGTATTAAGAGCATTTCTGTAAAGGCCTACCCCGAAGATGGTGTCATCCCGAGCGACCGGCCCTGCTTTTGGCCACAGGGAGCCGAGGGATCCTCATTTCTCGCCACTGAATTCGCGGCACGCCAAATGCACATGCCTCGACTCCCTGCGATGCGCTCGCTCGGTATGACGCCCTTTTGATAGCCCGCATCAATTAACATATGTCGATGGACGACACTCTGGCACGCAAGCAAGCGGCACTAGAGGCGAACTTACGCTCGCGCGGCCGCCTTCTGGTAGCGTATTCCGGCGGTGTAGATTCGGCGTACCTGGCCTGGGCAGCGCACCGCGTGCTCGGGGATGCCATGCTCGCTATCATCGCCGACTCTCCTAGCCTCGCTCGCACACAATTGCAGGACGCGCTCGCTTTCGCCAGCGAGCAGGGCATTCCGGTCGAAACCGTTGCCACCGAGGAACTCGCGCGGCCCGAGTATGTCCGCAATGACGGTTCCCGCTGTTTTTTTTGCAAGGACGAGCTGTTTGCCGTGATGGAGAATTTTTGCCGGCAGCGCGGATTTAATGCCATCGCTTACGGCATCAACTTGGACGACCGTGGCGACTTTCGGCCCGGGCAGCGCGCAGCGCACGAACACGGCGTGGCCGCGCCGTTGCTCGACTGTGGCCTGAGGAAGCAGGAAATCCGTGCCTTGGCGCGCGCCGCCGGGTTGCGCATATGGGACAAGCCCGCATCCGCCTGTCTCGCCTCTCGCATCGAGTACGGCCGGCCTGTGACCAGCGATGCTCTTCGCACTGTCGAGCAAGGCGAGGACGCCTTGCGGCGGCTAGGGTTCCGCCAATTTCGTGTTCGCCATCATGGAGCTATCGTGCGTATTGAAATCACTCAGGAAGAATTCTCGCGCGCCTTGAATCCGGCCATGGCTGCGGAATTCACGCGTATCTTCAAGGCTCTGGGGTTCACCTATGTGACTCTTGATTTGGAGGGCTTTCGCTCCGGCTCCATGAACGCGCTGCTCACGCTGGATGCCATCCCCAAGATGCCCTGATTTGGCCGTGCGCACGGGAAGCACGCGTGTCTCAGCAGCTCCGGCGTGAGATAATCAAAACACATTTATGAATAGGCGGTTTGTAGTGTCTCTTTTCAAAGCTTCGCTGTTTAGTGTGCTCGTGCTCGGCCTGGCCTGCACGGCGCAGTCCAACTCGGCCGACTTGAATCGCCGGATTGACCACCAGCTTCGCGCCGCTTATTCGATTCCGCCCAGCGTAAAGCTCGATATTGGTCCGGCCAAACCAAGCGATATCGCCGGATATCAGAGCGTCACAGTCACCCTCTCTCGCGGCGACCACAAGCAGACCAAAGAGTTCCTGCTTTCCAAGGACAGTAAGAGCCTGATGGCGCTGACGAAAATGGACCTGACCAAGGATCCTTACGCCGAAGCCATGGCCAGCATTGATACCACGGGTCGTCCTTTCCGCGGCAACAAGGATGCCAAGGTGGTGATCGTCAATTATGACGACTTCCAGTGTCCCTTCTGCGCGCGCATGCACCAGACTCTTTTCGGTGATGTGATGAAGAGCTACGGCGATCGCGTGAAGATTGTTTACAAGGATTATCCGCTTGTCAGCATTCATCCGTGGGCGACTCGCGCGGCGGTGGACTCGCACTGCCTGGCTGCGCAAAGCAATGATGCCTACTGGGCTTTTGCCGACTACGTGCACGCCAATGCGCCGCAGATTTCCGGTGAGCGCGGCCGTCCGCTCTCCGAGCAGCTTGCGGCCGTGGACAGCATTGCCACCGACCAGGGCAGGAAACTTAATCTCGACATGAACAAACTGAGCGCCTGTCTGAAGGCGCAACCGGACGAGGCGGTCAAGAGTTCAATGGAGGAAGCCGAAAAGTTGGGCGTCAATGCTACTCCCACGTTGTTCATCAACGGCGCCAAAGTGGATGGGGCGCTGCCTGCGAGCGAACTGCGCGCCATTGTGGACCGGGCGCTCCAGGAAGCGGGCGAGTCTGCTCCGACAACTTCAAGTCAGAAATAGTTTCGCTTGCGATGACGCCACCCAAGGCAGTGACGGTTACCCAAGATCCTGATGGAGGAAACATTGAATTCTAAGTTGCTCCGCAAGGGCGGGCCTGCGATCCCTCTCCTGCTTGTCTTTTCCGTGTTGTTGGGCTGCCAGTCGAAGCAAGCCGGCGATGTAATGGCCAAGGTAAACGGCAGGAAAATCATGCGCTCTGAGGTGGAGAAGTACTACCAGAACCAGACCTCCGGCGCGCCTCAGCAGCCCACAGAAGAGCAGGCCACCAGCCTCCGCCTGAGCATCCTGAAAGAACTTATTGATAATGAGATCCTCACGCAGCGCGCGGAAAAGCTTGGGTTGCTGGCCACCGACGAGGAAGTTCAACGCAAGCTGAACGAAATCAAAGCCCCCTATACGCAGGAGGAATTCGACAAGCGGTTGAAAGACCGGCATATTTCCCTGGACGATTTCAAACAGGACCTGCGCCGCTCCCTCACCGTGGACAAGGTTCTCAATAAGGAAATCAACTCCAAAATCGACATTAAAGACGCCGATATCACTTCCTATTACAACGCTCACAAGTCGGAGTTCAACCTGATTGAGCCGCAGTATCACGTGGCGCAGATCATCGTCACTGCGCAGCCCGCTCCGCAGGTCCGCAACCTGAAAAACGACAAGGCGCAGAACGAGGCCGAGGCGCGCAAGAAAATTCAGATGATCATAAACCGCCTGGACAGCGGTGAGGACTTCGCCACCGTGGCGATGAACTGGTCGGAGGACCCGGAAACCGCCGGCAATGGCGGCGATCTCGGTTTTGCGCCCGAGTCCTCTTTGAAAAGCACTGATCCCCTTACGCGCGACGCCGTCCTGAAGCTCAAGCCCGGCCAGTACAGCTCGATTGTCACGCTGGCAAATCCGCAGACGCGCCAAGTCTATGGCTTCCGCATCGTCAAGCTGCTGGCGAAGGAACCTGCCGGGCAGCGCGAAATTAATGATCCGCGCGTGCAGCAGGCCATTCGCGACCAGTTGCGAGAACGCCGCGAGCAGTTGCTGAAGGCTGCTTACTTTGACGTAGTCCGCGATCAGGCCAAGGTCGAGAATTACTACGCTGAACACATTTTGAAGAACTCGGGACAGCATCCGTAGGAGTGCGGGTCCAGCCGAGGGCGGCTGTGCCACAATGTCCGGCAACCCGAAGGCAACTAACTCATTCCTAAGCTTTTGTAGAAGAGGCGGGATATATCCCGCTCAGCTAATGGTGTTAGAATGAGCAACATCTCCGCAACGACCCATGGTCTGCCAGGTTTGGGGAAGAGTGTGGAACTACACATGAAAAGGTTTTTCTTGATCGCTGTCCTGCTGATGGCGGTGAGTGCTGCCACCGGGCAGACCAAGCCATCCGTGGCGTCGCACACAGAGCCCGCTGCCGCCCGCAAGCCGAATGGCACGCTTATCGAAGACATTATTGCCCGGGTCAACAATCACATCATCACCCGCTCCGAGTACAAGCGGAACCTCGATCAGGTCGCGGTGGAGATGAAAAATCAGGGCATCACCAGTGACAAGGATCCTAAACTGCGCGACGCCGAAGCCAACCTGCTGCGCGATATGATTGACCAGCAACTGCTGCTCCAGAAGGCCAGCGACCTGGGCTTGTCGGCAGACACAGAACTCGTCAAAAGGCTCGATGAATTCCGCAAGCAGATGAACCTGGACAGCATGGAGGACCTCGAAAAGGCGGCCGAACAGCAGGGTGTCTCTTACGAAGATTTCAAACAGAACCTTCGCAACAATATTCTTACGCAGAAAGTAATACAGCAGGAAGTCGGCAGCAAGATCCATATCACCAGCGAAGAGATTCAGCAGTACTACAACGAGCACAAGAGCGAGTTTGAAGTGCCCGAGCAGGTGCGGCTGAGCGAAATTCTGATTGCCGATGATGGTACTGACCCGGCAAAGCTGCCCCAGTCTGAAGCCAAAGCGAACCAGGTGCTCCAAGACATCCACGGTGGTATGTTGTTCGAGGATGCGGCCAGGAAATTCTCCAATGGTCCGACGGCCGCGCAGGGTGGCGATCTGGGAATGTTTAAGCGCGGGACTTTGGCGAAAGGGTTGGAAGAGCAGACCTTTGCCATGCAGAAGGGCCAGCTTTCCGGCGTAATCCGAACCCGCCAGGGATTTGTGATCCTCAAAGTCACCGAGCATACCGCCGGTGGCTTGCAGCCTCTTAGAGCAGCGGAGCCGCGCATTCAGGAAGCCCTGTACCTTAAGAAACTGGCACCCACGCTGCGGGAATACCTCACCAAAATGCGCGAGCAGGCGTTTATCGACATTAAGCCCGGGTTTGTCGATACCGGCGCAAGTCCCTTCCAGACTAAGCCCATCATCGTCAAAGCTTCGGCTGAGAACAGCTTTGCGCCAGAGAAGGCCAAGAAAAAGAAAAAGTTCGGAATCTTCTAGCGGCCTGCTGAAAGAGTTTAAGGCTGCTGAATAGTCTTAGATTGTCATTCCGAGGCTCTGCTTGCGAAGCCGAGGAATCCCTATGACAATCCCATTTGTTAATCGCAACAGGATTTCTGGGTGCCTTGCGGTGCTCGGCAAACCCGCGGTAACAGCAATTCCTTGCTCCATCCTGCACTCCGCTCGTTGTGTTCAAAATCTTTTCCTCCCCAACCCCTATTCAGTACTCGGAGCTCTCCGCAAATGCTGGTACGATATGGGCGGACTTCAGCAACTCAGGAAGCGGGCTCAGGGCGGAGTGAATGAAGGACTTCTACGTTCGCGAAGCGGCGCAGCACGAAAACAAGGTCATCGTTTCCACCTTTCTGGTCGGGTCCAAGCAGGTGAAGCCGAAGAAGTCCGGCGAGCCGTACTTGGCGCTTACGCTGTGCGACCGCACCGGCCAGATCGAAGCCAAGATGTGGGACAACGTCGCCGAGGCCCTGGACGCCTTTCAGCAGGATGAGTTCATCAAGGTCAAGGGACTCATCAACAAGTACAACCACCGCTGGCAGCTCACCGTCCACAAACTGCGCCGTCTCGCGGAGTCGGAGATTGATTACTCCGATTACCTGCCCAAGTGTCCTCGTGACATTGACGAACTGTGGCGCTCACTGCAGGAATTCGTGGCCAGCTTCCAGGATGCGCATCTGAAGGCGCTTTTGGAGGCGTTCCTCTCGGATGCGGCGATCTCCAACGCGTTCCGCAACGCGCCCGCAGCCAAGAGCCTGCATCATGCCTACATCGGAGGACTGCTCGACCACGTGGTTTCCTTGTGCAAGCTCTGCGATCTGGCGTGCAGCAATTATCCGCAGGTAAACCGCGACCTGCTGCTGGCCGGGGCCTTCCTTCACGACATCGGGAAGATCCACGAACTGGCGTATGCGCGGTCGTTCTCCTACACCACGCGCGGCCAGTTACTCGGCCACATGATCATCGAACTGGAAATGCTGCAGCAGAAGATCGCGCAGGTGCCCGGCTTTCCTGACACTTTGAAGGCACTACTGGAACACATGATCATCAGCCATCACGGCCAGTACGAGTTCGGGTCGCCCAAGCTGCCCATGTTCCCCGAGGCCCTGATGCTCCACTACCTCGACGACCTGGATTCGAAGATGGAGAGCATGCGCACGCAATTCGAGCGGGAGGCCGGCGCCGGGGGCTGGGCCGGCTACAATGCCTCGCTCGGGCGGCCGCTATTGAACTCGCGCAAGTTTCTGGAGCACCTGAACGGCCAGGAAGATACGGAAACCGGGGAAGACGCGGCTGCTGCTACCGCCGGGAACGGCGGCCAGGAGTAAGCAGCTACAACCTTCCGCGCAAGCCCACCGCCTTGCCCCCATGGGCCGATCGGTCTAGCACTACTACCGGGTTGCAAGCTCATCCAGGTTCTGTTAAAAGTTGCCCTGATTGGAGGTCAGTCATGCGAATTCGTAGCGCGGCCCTCCTTCTTGGCGTGGTACCTTTCCTCGTTGTTATGTTCCTGGCTTGCAGTAAGCCGGAAGGCCCTCCCGCAACTTCTTCTGCTCCAGCGCCAGCACCGGGTGAGCAAAGCGCTGCCCAGCCAGCCGGCGACAAAACCGCTGCGCGCAAAGAAGAAAAGATTTCCACGCGCAAAGCTGATGCCTTTACAGCAACGCGTCCCACGGCACCGAAGGCCGTAGTGGTTCCTGCCGGGACCGTGCTTACGGTGCGTCTTGGGCAAAGCGTGGGATCGAAGATCAGCCAAACGGGACAGTCTTTTACTGCGACCCTGGCGCAACCGATTCAGGTGGATGGAGCCGTGGCCGTGCCGGCCGGCACTGAAGCCACTGGCACGGTGGCGGAAGCCGTGCCGCTGGGCCGCTTCAAGGGCGGCGCCAAGCTGGTCCTTAGGCTGGATACTCTGAACGTGAGCGGCAAACAATATCCCATCTCGACCAGCGCCATAGCGCGTTCCGCCAAAGGCAAGGGTAAACGGACTGCAACTATGGTCGGTGGCGGAGCAGGAGTGGGCGCGTTGATCGGCGGACTCGCCGGCGGCGGCAAGGGCGCGGCCATTGGGGCGATTGCCGGCGCTGGGGCTGGCACTGCCGGTTCAGCCTTCACGGGAAACAAGGACATTGTTCTGGCGGCCGAGTCTACGCTGAGTTTCAAGCTGAAGGAACCGCTGCAGATCGAATAGCGTTCAAGTACCACAAAAAGACCCGCATCTGCCAAACCCGGGCAGATGCGGGGCATCAATTCGCACATCCGGCTGCTCACGATTCCGCACCTGGCCTGGCAGCCTGGCTGTTCAGGCTGGCTGTCACCACGCAATTGCGTCCTGCCTGTTTGGCAGCGTAGAGCGCATTATCGGCGGCAGTGACCAGTTCGTCGCGAGTGGTGCCGTTCTGCGGATATTCCGCGATTCCCACGCTAACGCTGACCGTCCGTGGCACAGTGGGAACCTGCAACTGATAAATCTTGCTGCGCAGCTTTTCCGCTGCGCCGGCGGCCTGCAACGCGTCCGTTTCCGGCAGTACGATGGCGAACTCATCTCCCCCGTAACGGCAGACTACGTCTATCTTTCTCAGATACTGCAGGAAAATGGTTGCGACCTGCAGTAGCACTTGATCGCCCAGCAGGTGGCCAAATTCATCGTTCAAGTGCTTGAAGGAGTCAATATCAACCATGAGCACCGAGACCGTGCCGCCGTAGCGCTTGGCGCGCTCGATTTCCTCCACGATCCGCATCTCGAAATAGCGGCGGTTATACATGCCGGTCAGGCCGTCACGATAGGCAAGCTGGCGGACGCGTTCCACGTAGTTGGCGTTCTGGATAGCGGCAGCGCAGATATCGGCAACGGACTCCAGCGGGTTTATATCCAGATCCTGGAAAGCGTTGCAGCGCGCGCTGGTCAGCGCCAGTACGCCTACAGGCTGTCCGAATGACACCAGAGGCAAACACAGTTCGGCCCGGCCCTCCAGCAAACGGGGGATGTAGCTGGCCTCGTGCTCGACATCGCTGACAAGGATTGGCGAGCGTGTGCTCAAGGCTTGTCCGCAGAGACCAGCGCCCTCGGGCAGGTAAGCGCCCTCCTGCATACGGGGGGTCAGGCGACCGCGATGGGCGCGCAGCACCAGCCGGTCGCCTTGCAACAGCAGCAGGGAAATGTGGTCCGCCGGAAACGAGTCCAGCAGGAGAGAGCAGACGCGTCCTAGGAGCTGGTTCATATCCAACACCGCCGTGGTCTGCCTGGCGATGGCGTTGATGGCCTCCAGTTGGGCGGCGCGCCGCTGCTCCAACTGGTGCAGTTGCGCATTCTGCAGTGCGATGGAGGCCTGCGTCGAGAACAGCATCAGCAGGTCAATGGTTTCGCTGTCGAAAAAATTTTCCTTGTCACTCTGGCAATCCAGCACCCCCACTACCCGGTCTCGCACCATCAACGGGATCGCCAATTGCGAGCGGGTCCCGCTGAAGCGGGGGACGTAGCGAGGGTCCTTGGAGACATCGGGCGAATAGATGGGCCGCTTCAGTTTGGCTGCGGTACCGCTAATCCCGGTACCCACGCGCAACCCTTCACGGGAAAATTCCTGAAAAAAGCCCTCGTGCCTGCGAACATGGAGTTCCTGGGTCCCCTCGTCGAGCAGCCAGATCGCGCAATGCTGGAATTGAAAGTAATCCGTCAGGATGGACAGGATTTGCTTCAGCACTTCGTCCAGGTCAAAGGTTGACAGTACCGCCTGGCTGGCGTCATAGAGAATCGCGATCTTTTGCATAACGGTGCGAGCAAGACCTAGGGAGGGTACCGGCAGTGTACCACTATTTTCGCACCGTGCTACTCCGTTTTCGCCGGACTACCAGTTCGATGAGTCCGTATATAAGCAGACAAACCCAGAAATCGATCACCAGCCCCAGGTCAATGCCTGAAATGCCGTGTCTCCCCGCTGGCGGCAGCAAAGGCATCAATAACAGAAAATAAAGCGCATTGCCGCTCACTACCGCGACCAGCGATTTGAGAACATTCGTCCAAAGCTTCAATTGGCGCGAGTTCCGGAGCGCTGGCATGCAGGTCTGGCTTCTCGTTGCGGTATCGAACGGCTAAGTGGAGCTCGATTTGCTACTATTCGCTCAGATGCTCGAATTGCACACCCCGGTACAGTACGTCAAAGGGATCGGTCCGCGCATAGCCGAGATCCTGGCGCAGAAGAGCATCACCACTGTCGAGGACCTGCTTTACTACGTGCCCTTTCGCTACGAAGACCGCATCAACCCGCGCAGCATAGCGGAACTGAAGCCGGGTGAAATGGCCAGCGTGATCGCCGAGGTCCGCACGTCCGGGCTGTTCCGGACCCGGCGCATGCCGATCTTTCAAATGACCGCTGGGCAGGGCCGCATGACCCTGAAGTGCCTGTGGTTCAACGGCACGTACTTGAAAGACAAATTCCGGCCGGGACAAGTGGTGGCGCTCTACGGAAAAATCGAGCAGGACACCTACGGGCGTGGCGCGCTGCAGATTATTCAGCCGGATTTTGAAATCCTCAGCGACCCCACGGAGTTAGCCAAGGATAAAGATCCCGAGGAAGCCGCCGCGGCTTCGCTGCAGATTGGCCGCATCGTGCCCATATACGAATCAGCCGGGCACGGCAAGCTGACCTCGCGCTGGTTTCGTCGCGTCATTCATGCCGCTTTGGAAAACCTTGCGCCGGACATCCCCGACGCTATCCCGCGCCCGATACGGGAACACCTGAAACTGATCTCGCTTCGCGATGCTTTCGCGCGCGTTCATTTCCCCGATCCCGGCGAGCGTTTCCAAGACTTGCAGGCGGCACGCACGCCCGCCCACCAGCGGCTGATTTTCGAAGAGCTGTTCTTCCTTGAGCTCGGGCTGGAGTTGAAGCGCAGGCGCGTGCGCGCGGAGCCGGGAATCGCTTTCCGCCTGGACGACAGTGTACGGGGAGCCATTAAAAAGATTTTGCCCTTTCATCCCACCGCGGCGCAGAAGCGGGTGCTGAGGGAAATCGCTTGCGACATGCAGCGTCCCTCGCCCATGCGCCGCCTATTGCAAGGCGATGTGGGATCGGGCAAGACCATTGTGGCCCTGCAGGCCGCTATCATTGCCATCGAGAACGGCTTCCAGGTAGCGCTGATGGCGCCGACGGAAATCCTGGCGACCCAGCATTATTTTTCCGCGCGCCGCATCCTGGAAAACGCCGGCTACAAGATCGTGCTCCTGACCGGCTCGGTCGAGCAGCAACGCAAGCGCGACCTTCGCCGCCACATCAGCCGCGGCGACGCGCAGCTCGTGATCGGTACGCATGCCCTCATACAGGAGACGGTCGAGTTTGCCCGCCTGGGACTGGTGATCGTAGACGAGCAACACCGATTCGGCGTCATGCAGCGTTTCAAGCTGATGAAGAAGCCAGTGGCGGCAGCGCCTCTGGAAGCGCAGGTGGCTGAACCCGATGTGCTCGTCATGACCGCTACACCCATTCCGCGCACGCTTGCGCTGACGCTGTACGGCGATCTCGATACCAGCATCATTGACGAACTTCCTCCCGGGCGCACTGGAATCGTGACCCGCTGCGTCAGCGACGAGCGTGCCGGCGAAGTCTGGCAGTTCGTGCGTAAGCAGGTTCAAGCCGGACATCAGATATACGTTGTCTATCCGGTGATCGAGGAACAGGCAGGCGATGAGCCGGCGCCGGGCTCCGCGGCAGGCGGGAAGAAACAAGCTTCTCTTTGGAGCGGCCTCAAGGCAGCGGTACAGATGTACGACGAGCTGCGCAAGAATATCTTCCCGGATTTGCGCATTGGTCTGCTGCATGGCCGCATGGACGCCGCCGAAAAGGAAGCGGTCATGCAGCGTTTCCAGCGGGGCGAGTTGGACGTGCTGGTCTCTACGACCGTCATCGAGGTTGGGGTGGACGTGCCCAACGCTACGGTTATGGTAATCGAGCACGCGGAGCGGTTCGGGCTTTCGCAGCTTCACCAATTGCGCGGGCGCATTGGCCGGGGCGCAGCGAAGTCCTATTGCATTCTGATGACTGGCGGCGTGGTGTCGGTTGAAGCGCAGAAGCGGCTCGATGCCATGGTGGGCACCACCAACGGATTTGAAATCGCCGAACTTGACCTCGAACTGCGCGGCCCGGGAGAGTTCTTCGGCACCCGCCAGGCCGGCATGCCAGATTTTCGGGTGTCCAACCTGCTGCGCGACCGCGACATCCTGCAGGCCGCCAAACGCGAAGCCGCTCTGGTAGCCGCAGGGCCGAGCAACCAGCTTACGCCTGACGAAATCTCCCGCGCCCTCGTTCACCTGAAAACCCACTGGCAGAGGCGCTACGGGCTGGTGGAAGTGGGGTGAGGTTTCGAATACTGGTGTAGCGGAAGTTGTCGCTTAGCCGCTACAGCGAAACCACAGATGATGTGAACCGCCAGCACAGCTGAGGGCGGCTGTGCCACACGGTTCTTCGTAGCCTGTGAAGCCGCACACACCTCAAGGCCACACTTTACAAACTGGTGTAACTCAAATTGCAGAAGGAATGTAGTGTCATGACGAGGAGGGCGCCAGCCCGACAAGGCATCTGCTTTCCATAACAAAAAGCAGATGGCTCGCTTTGCTCGTCATGACACAGTACGAAACAGAGTCGCAGCTATCACCCATCACGTCTGCCCATTCCTGAATAGCGCGTATTGAATTGTCCCAGCAGTTTTCTTCAAGAACGGTGCGGCTTTGATAAACGCCTCCTCCTGCACCGGGTTCTGATAAATGACAATCAGCTCGCGAGGGCGCTGCTCCACCGATCGTCCTAAATTTGCCAGCACTTCCCGCAGTACGTGCCCGGAGAATGGGTCGAACATGAAGATTACGCTCGGCTCTGGCGGAAAAGTAAACTGGCGCGCATCGCCGCACCATAGTTCGAATGTGTTGCATCTCTGCGCCGGGCTGGTGAACTTGCGCACGTTCTGCTGCGCGATGGCGTGTAACTCGGGAAGAAGTTCGACGCCCACGATCCGGCGGAAGGGGAATTCGGACGCCAGCAACAGCCCGCGTCCTTTGCCCGAGCCGAGATCAACAAAGGTGAATTCGGGGTACTCGATTTCCAGCCCGGTGATGATTTCGCGAAACAGCGGGGGGTCTGTCGGCTGGTACTGGCGTCCGGCGAGGATTTCGCGCAGACGCGTCCCCAGCGTTACGTTGGCCCAGGTGGTGTCCACGCCGAAGTCGCAGTCGAAATCAATGTCGCCGTAGCGGAGGCGCCGGCGCGCCGGCATATAGTCGCGCAGCAGGTTAAAGCCCTGAACCCCGGCCTCCTCGAGCGTGCGCCAAACACCGCGCTCACGCAGCGACTCCCGCCACCACTGCCGCACGGCGCGGCCCCAGGGAAATGGCGGCAGTGGAGTCAAGCCTGCGTCCATGAAGTTCCTGTAGTTGCGGAAATAGTACGCGGGTGGAGCAGGCTTTCAAGCCTGCATAGAATGTTGCATCAATACGGGCTTTTAGCCCCTTAGGTAAAAAGAAGATCAGATCACACGATGCTTTGAGCAACCTCAGCGCCTAAAGCCGGATGATAGGCAATCAGAAAATGCAGGGCTGAAGTCCTGCTCCACCCGCCCAGCATCCTCGTTGAAATGATGCACCCCTACAGCGCAGGCGATTTTTCCTCGATCAATTTCTTGATGCGCTGCACGAAATCGCCTGTCCCCATAGTTTCCGTCTTCTCTTTGCCGCGCGTGCGCACGTTGACCTGGTTGGCTTCGGATTCTTTGTCGCCTACGACCAGCAGGAACGGCACTTTCTGCATGGCGTGCTCGCGGATCTTGGCGTTCATCTTCTCGTTGCGCGCATCCACTTCGACGCGCACGCCAGCGGCTTCGAGCTGCGCGGCAACTTTGTGGGCGTAATCGACGTGGCGCTCGCTGATTGGGATCATCACCGCCTGCGTGGGCGACAGCCATACCGGGAACGCGCCCGCATAGTGCTCGATCAGCACGCCGAAGAAGCGCTCTACAGAGCCGAACAGCGCGCGGTGAACCATCAGGGGCTGGTGCCGCTGACCATCCTCTCCGACGTATTCCAGCTCGAAGCGCGCCGGCAGGTTGAAATCGAACTGTACGGTGGAGAGCTGCCACAGTCGTCCGATGGCGTCCACCAGCTTGACGTCAATCTTGGGGCCGTAGAAGGCGGCTTCGCCGGGGATAGTCTTGTACTCGATATTGCGCCGATTCAGCACGCTCTCCAGTGACGAGATCGCGCGCTGCCACTGCTTCTCGCTGCCGACGAAGCTGGCGCGGTCGTCGGGATTCCAGGTGGAAAGCTCGACTTGGAACTTATCGAAGCCGAAGTCCCGCAGCACCTCGAGCGCGAAATCCAGGCAGCCTTCCACCTCGCCCTCGATCTGCTCCGGGGTGCAGAAGATGTGGGCGTCGTCCTGGGTGAAGCCGCGCACGCGCATGAGCCCGTGCATCACGCCCGAGCGCTCGTAGCGGTACACCGTGCCCAACTCGCCCAGGCGGATCGGCAGGTCGCGATACGACTTTAGCGAGTCCTTATAGATCAGGATGTGCCCGGGGCAATTCATCGGCTTCAGGCGGTATTCGGCGTCGTCCAATTCCATGACATCGAAGAAGTTCTCGGCGTAGAAGCCCTCGTGACCCGAGGTATAGAACAGTTGCCTGCGCGCCACGTGCGGCGTGTACACCAAGGAATAGCCGTGCTTGAGGTACTGCTCGCGCATCCAGTCTTCCATGACCTTGCGAATGATGCCGCCCTTGGGATGCCAGAAGATCAGGCCCGGCCCGGCCAGCTCCTGAATGGAAAAGAGATCGAGCTGCTTGCCGAGGACACGATGATCGCGCTTCTTGGCTTCTTCCAGGGTGTGCAGGTAGTCGTCCAATTCTTTCTTTGAGTAGAACGAAGTGCCGTAGATGCGCTGGAGTTGCGGGTTCTTTTCGTCACCCAGCCAGTAGGCCCCGGCAATATTGAGCAGCTTGAAAGCCTTGATACGCCCGGTGGAGGGGATGTGTGGGCCGCGGCAGAAATCGAGGAACTTGCCCGTCTTGTAGATGGAAACCTCTTCGCTGGGCTTGGTGAAGTGCTCGATGAAATGGCACTTCATGAAGTCGCCTTCAGCAGCGTATTTCTTCAACGCCTCTTCGCGGGACAGGTGTTCCTGGACATACGGAATGTCCTGCTGCGCCAGCTCCTGCATTTTTTTTTCGATCCGCTCCAGGTCTTCGGGCGTGAACGGCGTGGGACGGTAGAAGTCGTAGAAGAAGCCGCTGTCGGTCGCGGGACCGTGGCCGAGCTTGGTTTCAGGAAACAGCTCCAGCACCGCCGCCGCCATCAGGTGCGCCGAAGAATGACGAAACACCTGCAAGGCCTCGGGGTCCTTTTCCGTCAGGATGCGCAGCTCGACATCCTTTTTGAGAGGATGGGTGAGGTCAACCACGTCCCCCTCCGCCTCGCCTTCAGGATGCGCCGCGCTCTTGGCGCCATCAAGCGGGTTGACCTTGGCCGCCAGCGCCGCCTGCGCCAGCCGCGGGCTGATGGCTTTGGCGATGTCCAGCGGAGTCGTGCCTTGTGGCACCTGTTGCTCGCTGCCGTCGGGAAGTTTTACACGGATCATGTCTGGCATGGATCAAGTCTCTACGAATGCGTGAATTTTTCAGTTTAGTAGAAACGGATTTCAGAGGGCAAACTTCATGCTAGGCACGCGGACGTGTTCGGCGGGATGGCTTGGCTGAAATCACGCCCTGTATTATAAGCGGCATAGGTTTCGCCCAGCACGGAGGCACGGAGACACGGAGCAGAATTTCATTTCCTCTGTGTCTCGGTGGTGAACCTAGACCAGTGAACCTAAACCGCGGCTGGGGCCTTGGCCGCCGCCTCGGCACTCATGAAGGCGAGCGCGCGGGAGATATACGCCTTCATCTCTTTGCGGGAGACCACCGCGTCCAGCATGCCCTTCTTCAGCAGGAACTCGCTGCGCTGGAATTCTTGTGGCAGTTTCTGGCGGATAGTCTGCTCAATGACTCGCGGGCCGGCAAAGCCGATCAGCGCGTTCGGCTCAGCAATGTTCAGATCGCCCAGCATAGCGTAGGAAGCGGTGACGCCGCCCGTGGTGGGGTCGGTCAGCACGGAAATGTAGGGGATGCGAGCATCATCCAGCCGCGCCAGGGCGGCGGAGATCTTCGCCATCTGCATCAGGCTGATCACGCCCTCCATCATGCGCGCGCCCCCGGAAGCGGAAACCACGATCAGCGGCACACGCTTCTCCAGGGCCTTCTCGACTGCGCGGGCGATGGCTTCACCCACGGCCGCACCCATACTCCCGCCGATAAACCCATACTCCATGCAACTGACGATCACTCGCCGGCCGTTCAGCAAGCCCTCGGCATTGATGATGGCGTCCTTCAAGCCGGTGTCGGCCTGCGTTTTCTTCAACCGGGCGGAGTACGGCTTTAGGTCGGTGAATTTCAGCGGATCGGTCGAGGAAAGGTTCGAGTCGAAGACTTCGTATTTGCCGTCGTCGAGCAGCAGGGCAAGCCGGGTGCGTGCGTCAATGCGGAAGTGCCGCCCGCACTTGCACACGTTCATGTTCTGGTCGAGGTCTTTCTTCCAGATGATTTGGCGGCAGCCGTCGCACTTTACCCACAGACCTTCGGTTTTAACGGTCTTTTCGCCAGAGGTGTCGAGATCGGAGGATTCGCGTTTGAACCAGGACATAAAGTTATCAGTTTAGCTGTTGGTCGTCAGTTGCGAGCTGTCATAGGCAGCTCACGATTGTCGTTCCGAGGCCGCCAAGCGAAGCGAGGAAGCCGAGGAATCCCTATTGCTATTAAGGTGCGTGGTTGCGCAAAGGTGCGCCCTTTCAATTCACTAACGCTCCTCTTCTGTCCCCGGCGATTAATACTCAATTCCGCGCTGCGCCATAACGCCCTTTTCATAGGCGTGCTTGACCTGGCGCATTTCCGTGACGGTGTCAGCCAATTCCACAATTGTGGGGTGCGCATTGCGTCCCGTCAAGATAACGTGAACCATTTCCGGTTTTTTGCGCAAAGCGGCAGCCACCTTGGCGGGATCGAGCATACCGTAGCTGATCGCATAATTGACCTCGTCGAGGATTACCAGGTCCCACTGCCGCGAACTGATGGCCTGCTCGGCTTCAGCCCAGGCCGCTTCCACCAAACGCACGTCCTCGGGATCGGGTTCCGCGCCGCCCACTTTTACAAAGCCACGCCCCATCTGCTTCATCACGAATTTGTCGCCGAACGCCTGCACCGCGTCCAGTTCGCCGTAGTGCCATGATCCTTTCAGGAACTGTAGCATCAGCACGCGCAGGCCCTGGCCCACAGCCCGCAAGGCGGTGCCCATGGCGGCCGTCGTCTTACCTTTTCCCGGACCGGTATTCACAATGATGAGACCGCGACGCACGTCGTTCATAGGACTGGATTCTATACGACCGGCGTTCTTACTTGCTGCTTGTTGCCGTTTTGCTTCTCCAAATCTCTAAACCTCGCCCCAGCATCTGTATACAAGCGGAGGTGCTCCCCATTGACCCTTGACGACAACAAATTTTACCGTGCGACCATCACCAAGCGCGTAGACTTTGCCCCCGATCTGTGGACTATTCGAATAAACGCGGGCGGACCGTTCCCCTTCACCCCAGGACAATACGCCACGCTCGGGGTTGAGGGCCCGCAGAAGCGCATCGAACGCGCGTACTCTATCGTCTCTTCGCCCTACGAAAACGAAGTCGAATTCTTCTTCGAGCTCGTGCCGCAAGGCGAGTTGACCCCCCGTCTTTACGAGCTGCAAATCGGCGATACACTGCTGATGCGCAAATCGCCCAAAGGCCGCTTTACCCTGGATACAGCCAGCGGCCGACGTAACCACATGTTAATCTGCACCGTCACTGGGATCGCGCCTTTTGTCAGCTATGTGCGTACGCTTTACCGCGACTGGAATGAGCAGAAATTTTCCGGCGAGCACAAGCTTTACATCCTGAACGGGGCCAGCCGGTCATGGGAGTTCGCCTATGACCGAGAACTGGCCGCCATGGCGGACGAAGTGGATTGGCTGAAGTACGTGCCCACAGTAAGCCGTCCCTGGGAAGACCCCGCGTGGAATGGCGAGATCGGGCGAGTGGATGAATTGATCCGCAAGTACGCCGATAACTGGGACCTGGGGCCGGAAAATACCACCGCCTACCTGTGCGGCCATCCCGACATGATCGAGCACGGCAAAGGCATTCTCAAGCGCCGTGGCTTCCCTAAGGAAGCGCTGAAAGAAGAGGTGTACTGGATCCCGACCAAAGAGCCGGCGAAGACAGCGGCGTGACTCATTTTCCGATTTCCTATTTCCGAGCTGCTGGGTGTTTCGTAAATCGCGAAATGAGTTTCGTAAATCGCGAAATGAATTGTGCAGGACGTGGCCCATCGTGGATAGTGAGCCAACGGAGGCTTGGTGGGAGCTGACGTTCGCCCCCACCAAGGATTGTTAGACGTTGGCCGATGGCATCGAGGTACTCACAGCGCTTGCAGAGCGGGTAGCCACCCGTCCCCCAAGCAAAGTAGTAACGCTCAATATTGTTGCCCTCGGTGCAGGAAGTGTTATCGTGGTGGCGGTTTCCGCCGGGGCGGGTTGAGTGCCACGGCATGGTCCTAGGCATAGTTGACAAATCGTTTCCGGGAAAGTATGGTTTCCCATTTCAACAGCGTTGTAGAGAGCGGAGGGCGCAAGCCCTCCGAGTGGGGCAATGGACCTACCACGGTGGCTGTTCCAGGAGAGTTCTCTGCAAAGTTCATCACTTGGGACAGCCCCTTTGTGTTATCGCTCCCCCGGACGGTAAGTCTGACTTGCGATCAAGGGAAGCTATGTCTCTTCTGCGCATCGGTGCAAACTTGCAACTATTACGTGTACTCCAAGAATAGATACCACTACGCATAGTGGATCATTAGTTTCTTCACCTCGCAACAGAATCCCCGGTTTTTCCTGTGGGGAAGCTGTGGATAACCGGAATTTCATGTGAATAAGCTGATTATTAATAGGAATATAGGGGTGGGCGTGACTACGGTTGATTAGGAAGTATTTTTGTCGCCAATTCAGTGTCCTAGATGATACGGATGCCCCTTCAAAATCGTGAAGGCGCGATAAAGCTGCTCCAGCAGGACCACGCGCGCCAGCTCATGTGACAGGGTGATCTTTCCCAGCGATAACAGAAGCCCGGCGCGGCGGCGCGCCTCGTCGCTCCAGCCGTCTGCCGGGCCGACGGCAAACAGCAGCGTCTGCGTGCCGCGGTCCTGGTGAGTGCCAACAAATTGCGCCAACTCTTCGGAAGACATCTGCCGCCCGCACGCCTCCAGCAAAACCACCGCCGGACGGAGGCGTTCCTTTTTGATCAGGTTAAGCAGAGCAGGCTCATCGCGCAGTTCATGCGTATCGCTGGAAACATAACGCCGGAGCCGCTTCACGTACTCGCTGGTGAGCGCTTCAATCGCGGCTTCTTTGGTCTTTCCAACCCAGCAGACTTTTAGTTTCACGCGATAACGATAGAAGCAACAAGCAACAAGCAACAAGCAGCAAGCACTGAGCAGCGGGAGATCAGCCGAACTAGGCACGTTAACTGATAGGTAAACCGTTCTTATCCTTGAGGCGAAGCGAAGCGGAACCGAAGGACCTGCCTTCCATTCGAGCCAAGGCGTTATTCGTCCCGCTGTTGCACCGGATAAACGCTTCGCCTGCTGGATGCTTGCTGCTTTTGCCCGCTGCTGCTTTCACTCCAGCCCGTACCGCTTGCGTTTTTCCAGCAGTGTTTTGCGGCTGATGCCTAGGATCTGCGCCGCCTGGGTTTTCTTTCCGTGTGTGAAGCCCAGCACTTCGGCAATATGCCTGCGTTCCAGTTGTTCTAGAGAAATGACCTTGGCAGCGCCCCCAAGATGGCGCATGTGGGCGGGCAAGTTCTCCAGCAGGATCTCCGGGGGCGTGGCGGACAGAACACTGTGCTCTACCACGTTGCGCAACTCGCGCACATTGCCGGGGTAGCCGTAAGCTTGCAGAACCGCGAGAGCCGCGCTGGAAAATGCCATCTCCGGCTTGCGATGCACCGCAGTGAGCTGTTGCAGGAAATGCTCCGCCAGCAGACGAATATCAGCTACGCGCTCGCGCAACGGCGGCACAAAAATCGGGATCACGTTAAGGCGGAA
This sequence comes from Terriglobales bacterium, assembly GCA_041946765.1. Lineage (GTDB taxonomy): Bacteria > Acidobacteriota > Terriglobia > Terriglobales > Acidobacteriaceae > JBHGAZ01. The sequence continues at coordinate 16,796 of JBHGAZ010000019.1, read as the reverse complement.
GTACAAGTCTTCCCGGAAACTGCGCCGGGCGACTGCGTGCTCCAGGTCCACGCTGGTGAGCGCCAGTATACGTGCTTCGGTGGTGAGCGCATGCGTGCCGCCCAGCCGTTCGTAGCGCTTCTCGTCCAGCACGCGCAGCAGCTTGGCTTGCATGGGCATGCTCAGGGCGGCGACTTCGTCCAGCACCAGCGTGCCGGAGCCAGCAACCTCCAGCCGTCCGCGCTTCAGTTGCGAAAAAGCTTCCGCTTCCTGGCCGAACAGTTCTCCTTCCAAGAGTTCCGCCGGCAGTGCAGCGCACTCAAGTGTTACCAACGGCTCATCCGCATTGGGCCCGAGAAAATGAAGTAATTGTGCGATGTGGTTTTTCCCGACCCCGCACTCTCCCCGAACCAGCACCGTGGACGAGCTTTCAGCAATTCTTGCAATCTGTTGAACCAGTCGCATGGAATTCGGATCGCCGGCCACCCAGGTGGACAGGATGAACGCGCGCGGCAACACAGCGTGTGCGGCACGACCGGCTCCAGCGCTGGCAGGTGGAAAGCTCGTGGAAGACGCGACCGGCGGCACGAAACCGCTGCGATGAATCTCTGGCGGTGTCTGCCTGCTCAGCTTTTCCGAGGGCGTCTGTGTGTGCGCGGAGTTTTCGCGCTTGTAGCCGGCCGAGAGCGTGCCGCTTTCCGGCTGCCCTCGCGCGTCTTGCGGGTCCGTCCTAGTGCTTTCGCCTGCAGTTCGGAAGGCTCCAGGCGTTTTGCCGACTTCCACAACCGCTCCAGGTCGTAAAACTCCCGCGCTTTTTCGGAAAATATGTGGACCACGAAATCCACGTAGTCGAGCAGCACCCATTCCGCCTGCTTGTAGCCCTCGACGTGGGTAGGACGAAGCCCCTCCCGCCCGAGTCTCTGCTCGACTTCATCGGAGATGGCTTGAATCTGTCTGGGGTTGCTACCGCTGCAAATAACAAAGTAGTCGGTAAACCCACCTGCGGACTTATCCAGTTCCAAAATGGACAACCGCTCGGCCTTTTTCTCCTGGCAGGCGGCAATGGCAGAGGTGACCTGGGTCTTTGAATTGGTTTTCTTCATCGTTCCTCGGCATGGCCTCGGGCACCGCGACCGCCGTGCACCAGGTGCAGGCGGCGGCTGGATTCGCCGTGCCCCGTTGGCCGCGATACCCCCGGCTCCGGCGAGAGCCTGCTGCACCGCGCGCCCGCCGTAAACCGGTAAAGCCTCTCTTTCTTGATGTACTCCTCCACCGCGGCAGGGACATACCGCGACAACGACCGCCCCTGCGCCGCCGCCGTTCGGACTTGGGTCGCGGCCACGTTTTCATGTACGCCTTCCACCACGTGAAGGGTTACCCCTTGCAGCACGATGTCCCCCAATGCCGCGTGCTTCTTCATTGCGCCCACTACCTCGGCCGGAGGACGCAAACGTTCCGGAAGCGCGTTGCCTATGTCTGCAAGCGAAAACCCGGGGCGGCTGATCACCACGAACTCACACTCCCGCAGCAGCGCCTCCGGCTGTCGCCAAGTGGAGATTTCCATAAACGCATCAATTCCAATCAGGAAAAAAAGCCGGTCCGTCGGCTTGAGTACCTGTTTGAAGCGGCGCACGGTGTCAATGGAGTAGTTGGCTCGGCCAGCGGATTTCGCCTGCTCTGGCGACTCCAGCCCCGATACGATGAATCGTTTCTCCCCTTGCGTGGCCAGCGCCAGCATGGCGTAACGGTGATGATAGGGCGTTATCGGCTGCTGGCTTTTGTGCGGCGGAGTGCCGGCGGGGACGAAATAGATCATGTCCAAATGGAAGCGTTGCCGGGCGGCCCGCGCCACAGCCAGGTGCCCAAGATGGACCGGGTCGAAGGTGCCGCCAAAGAGTGCGACGTTCATTAAGACCAGTTCTCAGTTCCCACAGCCCTCAGTCGAGCGCTGAGCTTACCGCAGAGAATTTCCAGATTCAAGTGGGCGGGCCTACTCCTTCGCGCTGTTGTTTGCAGTCCCATCGTCCTACCCTTAGCATCCCTGAAATCGGGGCCGCCCCACCCTTGTCGCTCGCGCTTTTTGAGCGACAGGGCGGAGATTTTTACTGAATCGCATGCGCCCCGTTTGCTGCCCTCAAAATTCAAAAATTCACAAATCAAAATTGTTTTTCAAACCGCCTACTCCTCCGTGCCGAGTGCTATATTCTTTCGCGTCATGGAAAATGCAAGAATACGCGTCGGGGTTCTCTTTGGCGGGCGCAGCGGCGAACACGAAGTGTCGCTGCTGTCGGCGGCTTCGGTGATCGAAGCCATGGATAAGAACAAATATGAAGTGATCCCCATCGGGATCACCAAGGAGGGCCGCTGGCTGACCGCGGCCGATGCGGAGCAGTTGCTGCGCGGCGGCAAGGATGAACAGCAGGAGGAGCGGCATTGGCGTGCTGGCGATCCGGAAGCCACGCCCGCTGCCGCGGTACTAGCCAAAGGCGAGGACATTGTCGTCCCGCCTGTGCCCGGCCACGAGCTGACACCCTTCTCCGACAACGTCCCGCACCGCCGTCTCTCTGACCGCGTCATCAAGGCAGATATTATTTTTCCTATTCTGCATGGAACCTTTGGCGAGGACGGCACCGTTCAAGGCCTGCTGGAGCTCGCCGATATCCCATACGTCGGCGCGGGCGTGCTGGGCTCAGCCGCTGGTATGGACAAAGACGTAATGAAACGTCTGTTTCGCGACGCCGGACTGGCCATCGTCAAGCACGTCACCGTGCTTCGCCGCCATTGGCAGAGCGCCCCCAAGCGCGTGTGCAAACAGACCGAAAGCGCGCTGAAATATCCGGTGTTTGTCAAACCCGCAAACCTGGGCAGCTCGGTGGGAATTAGCAAGGCAAAGAACAGCACGGAACTGGCCGCGGCCATGGACGAGGCTGCGCGTTACGATCGCAAGATCATCGTGGAGCAGGCTGTGGGCGGCAAACGCGGCAAGGCCCGCGAACTGGAGTGCTCGGTTCTCGGTAACGACGAACCGAAGGCTTCCATCGTCGGCGAAGTAGTGCCCATCAAGGAGTTCTACGATTACGCCGCCAAGTATCTCGACGAAGGTTCCAAGCTGCTGATTCCTGCGCCCATCACCAAAAAGCAGCAAAAGCAGGTGCAGGAGATGGCGGTGCGCGCCTTTCAAGCGGTGGAGTGCTGCGGGCTGGGCCGGGTGGACTTTCTCATGGACCCGCGCACTGAAAAAGTCTACGTCAACGAGATCAATACGATGCCCGGTTTTACGTCCATCAGCATGTATCCCAAACTGTGGGCCGCAACCGGACTGCAGTATCGCGATCTGATTGACCAGCTAATTCAACTCGGCCTGGAACGCGCCGAAGAAAAGAAAAAGAACCGCTACACGCGAACGGACTGAAAGCCTCCGTTTGAGAGCAACCCATCTAAGGCGTCCTGAGCGAACGGCCCGCTTTTGGGCGCTACGCGAAGAACGTGTTTTGCTCGAACCAAGACAGGCTTCCGCGCCGCAGCACTCAAACTGGAAACTGGGCTTACTCTCCCGCCGGTTTCACCACTGGTGGAGCCGGAGTCTCCCTCTCCACGCTATCACCGATGTGCAGTTCTTCCAGGGAGAACGTAACCATAGCTACGGACGAACTGGGCTGCACGCTCAGTATTACCACTTCGCCCACAACGCGACGCGGCAAGTCTTTCGCCGTCCTGCGCGCAGAAAGCGTTGGCGGGTCCTTCTGTGTATCTTCAATAACCGTGGCGCTGTAGGACGCGGCATCTGCCCGGTCCATTTCCTGCTTTTGATAGCTGCGTACAACTCGCAAGTAGTCGCCCGCTTTCAATCCCCGGTTTGCGCCCGTATTCAAATAAACCTTGGCCCCGGCGCCGAAATACTGGTCGAAATCTTTGTTCATAACGATGTACGCCACCGGACGCGGTCGTTCCGCAGGGAACCGGTCCAAGGTTGACGTCTGGCGGTAGGGCACCGCTGGTCTGACCATGAAAGGCAGTATGAGGTCGCCCGGGACAATGGCATCGCAACTGAATTCCACGCGAGCCACCGCTGTTTCCGTCCCTCTAATCTCAATAATGTCGGCATAGCCGAGGTCTTTATACGGCCGGCCGCCGGTCGCAGCCAGTTGTGCTTCGTCCGGAAAGGGGTAGTACCTGTTGGGGTCCCGCACCTCGCGCACGATGCTCACGCGCGTTCCCGGCTGATAGCCCGTACCGCGAAGAAAAATAAGATCAGACGCTACGAACCGAGTGGTATTCGGCGAGTGCAAACCGCCTTCGACAAACTTCTCCCGCGGGATGCGGTCTTGGATCATGAAGCCCGAGCAGTACAGGTCCGAGTGGGTTATCGGGACCAAGCGCTCAGTGACATTAGCGGTCACCTCCGGCGTTGTCGGGCTCAGAGCGACCCCGCCACGCTTCACTGCAGCCGGACCGGCCTGCTGCGCCCACACTGTCACACTAAACGCAAAAAGCAGAATGACCAGCCGTCTCATCATCTCCTCCTGCCCCACCACATCCAACTTGCCTGGCGAGGTGTAGCGCGGACGCCCACGCCCGCCAACTGCCCTAAGCGGCAGTTCCGAACCGTCTGGCAATGAGACACTTAGGCCCGAAATTCGTGACTAGGCTCGTTTCCGCTCGAACGCTAACAAACGCTCGGGGGCGGGTCAAGGTTCTGCTATTGACCAGATAGGTACGAAAGTACAATTCCTGCACGAATTTGCCGCAAAATCTGCTATTGCATCTGAAATGGTGCATCAGTAAGATTGCGCCGCGTTTTAAGCTGATGAACAGTACGGTTTCCAGTACGTATGTTTCGCGCACTTTGCCCCTGCGCCTGCCGCAGGTATGTGTGGCTCTGGGGGGCAGCCATGCCGCCGAGATCATCCAGAAGGCAGAGGCCCTCGTACGCGAGAACCCCTTTTTTGAGTTCAGGTTAGACTACCTGCGCCAGCCCGCGGCAGCACTTCCCAGGTTGCGTCGCTTTCTCGATTACCATCCGGAAGCAGTCGCTATTGGCACTTGCCGGCGTGCCGCAAGTGGCGGCCGTTTCCGCGGCTCCCTGTCAGCCCAAATCGAGTTGCTGCTGAAAATCGCCGCCGCCGGTTGCCAGATGGTGGACTTGGAATTGGAAAGCGCGGTCGCCTTGAAGCCTGCCGACATCGCCAGGATCCGCTCCCGGGCGGCCCTGGTGCTCTCCTACCACGATTTCCGTGCTACCAGGAAACTGGAAGAAACCTTCGCCAAGATGGAGGCCATTCCCGCCGATTTCTATAAAATTGTCACCACTGCCACCAGCCTGTACGACAACGTGGTGATGATGAAGTTCCTGGAGCAAAAGAGCTACACACATTCGGTAATCGGGCTGTGCATGGGCGAACAGGGCGTAATCAGCCGGCTCTTGAGCTTGCGTGCGGGCAGCGCTTTCACTTTCGCCGCCGCGTTCCCTGGAGAAGAAACAGCACCGGGACAGATCGCTGCCCGCACCCTTCGCGAGGTCTATCGCATCGGCCAACTCGATGCCGCCACGAAGGTGTATGGCGTGGCAGGCGATCCCGTTTCCCATTCACTTTCTCCGATAATGATGAACGCCGCTTTCCGCCGCGAGAACGTCAACGCCGTGTATCTGGCCTTGCACGCCAAGACGCTTCCCGACCTGCTGGCCTGCGTCCACGATATTCCCATTCACGGGCTTAGCGTCACCATGCCGTACAAGGAGCCCATAATCGAACACCTCGACAACACCGACGCGCTCACGGCCAAGGTCGGCGCCTGCAATACCGTCGTGCGCGCGGCCGACGGCAAGTTGTACGGTTTTAACACTGACGTGGCCGGCATCATTGCTCCCCTGGAGCAGCGGCTTGCCCTCAGCGGGGCGAAGATTCTGGTCATCGGCGCCGGAGGCGCGGCCCGCGCCGCTGTGTTCGGATTGAAGGAGCGGGGCGCGGACGTTTACATCATGAACCGTACTCCCGCCACGGGACAAAAACTGGCGCGGCAGGCGCACGCGCGCTTTGTCCGCCGGGCCGACCTGAAGAAGTACGCCTTCAACGTCATCATCAACGCCACTCCGATCGGCATGAACGGCAAACAGTCGCCGCTTTCGGAAAAGGAAATCAGGGCGAAGTATCTGTTCGAGATGGTCTACAACGTCCCTGAGACCGCCCTCGCCCGAATGGCGCGCAGCCAGGGCGTGGAAGTCATCCCCGGCACCGAAATGTTTGTCCACCAGGGCGCACGGCAGTTCGAGATTTGGACCGGCAAACCTGCCCCCGTAGTGGAAATGCAGCACGTTGTGAACGCTGCCCTGGCTGCCCGCGCCGCCGCCCGCGCCAACGGTAAAAAGAACACTGCCCGCACGAACAGCAACAACAAGAAATAACGTGCACTGCTGAAGCGGCGAGCAGTTTTCCGATCACCCGATCACCCGATCGGCCCGATCACCCGACCAAGTCGCCGGTACCCACCTTGTCGCTCGCGCTTTTCGAGCCGCAGGGTGAGGTCTTGCAACATACCGCGAGCCCTCCACCATCAAAGACCCAGACGTTGTCCGCCACCCCAGAACGATTCAATCACCAACCAGGAGGTGCGTCGTGAAGGTCTTGAGGTGCAGAGATGTAGGCGTGGACTGCGATTTTGAAGCCCGCGGCGAGAGTGAGCAGGAAATCCTCAACCAGTGTACGGAACACGCTCGCTCCGCGCACGGCATGAGCGCAATCCCGCCCGAACTCGCCGCCAAAGTGCGGGCCGCTATCCGCGAGGAAAAAGCCGCATAGAACAGATCGTCTAGACTAATGCGGCGGCTTCAATAAAGCGCTCCATTCGAAACGCGGACGGTGGCATGAAATGGGGTTGCGCCACCCTTGTCGCTCGCGCGCTTTTCGAGCCACAGGGTGGGGGATTTTCTTCAGAACCGTCAATCTACAGTGGGGCGCTGATGGGCTGTAGTTTCGGCATGGGCGGACGCGGGTCGGTGCTGCGCCGTTTTACCGCATGCCGATATACGGCGTCGTAAGCTTTGCCGCCGATGGATTCCTGTGTGGCAGTCGCGGGGGAAATCAGAAAGACGTCTTCCGCATGCGTGCCCCGTTCTACTACCGCGTGACGCATGCCGAGCGAATGCACCACCACGGCTGCTGCGTGCGAGAGCACGAACGCTTCCGCGCGGCGCAGCACATGCAGTGAGAACGCGTTCAGTCCGCAGCCATCCTCGGCAAACAGCGTGCCGGCGTCGTACACAACCACGTTGAAGTTCCGCAAACTGGCCAGCGCTGCGGCCATAGAGTAGGCATGAAGGATTTCGATATCAGCTGGCATCTCGGCCCGTATCACTCGTCCCCATCGCCGCGCATCGCGCCAGGCCGACCAGACAGATAGCTTTTTCGCAGCGTGGATCTCAGGATCAGCAGAGGCGGATTCGCCCATGCCAAACATTCCTCGCGGCGTAATGAGTAACGGGCGCATGCCCGCGGCAATCTGGCATTCCACCGTTACCAGCCCCTGCCGCACCTCATCGCAAACGTGCATCACGTGCCAGCGGTGCAGCGAGTGGCCGGACATGCGCTCATCACTGAGGGCGGCGAGCGGCCCCGGGCCCGACAACTCTGCGGTGCTCAGAAAAGCGGCCATTGCCACTACGAAACCTCTTTACGCTGATGCAGCAGCTCCGAATGCAGAACCGTTTGATTACGGCCGCGCGCTTTTGCGGCGTAGAGCGCGGCGTCCGCGAACTCGATCAAATCGCGCCGGAACTGCGCATCGGTGTCGAAAACCGCTATGCCAATGCTGATCGTCAACCGCTCCACAGCTGACGGCGAACCGGCGAAGAATTTCGCCTGCTCGATGGCGCGGCGCAAACGTTCCGCCACAAGCCGTGCTCCTGGTCCCGTGGTTTCCGGCAATATGATAACGAATTCCTCCCCGCCGTAGCGCGCCAGTGTATCAACTTCCCGCATCTCCTTCATCAGGATAGATGAGACATCCCGCAGCACCTGATCCCCGGCGTGGTGGCCGTAACGATCGTTGAGCTGTTTGAAATAATCAATATCAATCATGAGCAGCGCGAAGTGTGTTTTCTTCCGTTCGCTGCGTTTAATTTCGAGTTCGAGTTGCTGTTCGAAGTAGCCACGCGTCTTCAGCCCCGTCAGATAGTCGGTAAAGGCAAATCGGATCAGGCCTTCATTGACGTACTCGCGCGTGAGCAGGCTTTCTCCCACCAGTGCCAGCACCCAAAGCAATTGCGCGTCTTCTTGCGTGAAGCGGTCGCGTCCGCGGGCCAGAAGCTGTAACGATCCCAGCACGCGGTTGCTGACGAATAGAGGGATCGCCAGCGCGGCGCGCGCCTCGACGTTCTCCAGAAAGGCGTCCGCCTGAACATTCTGCCCCTCGGTCACCAGGATGGGACGTCCGTACTTGGTGGCCCAGAAGTTCAGCACGTTTCCTCTCGCAATGCGCTCTCCGGGGATTGCCTCCATGCCTCGCGTCACCCTGAGCTGCACCTGGTCTGTGGATTCGTCCCAGAAGTAGGTCAAGGCGCCGTCGAAAGGCGCGATCTCGGCGGCGAAATCGCAGAGCATGTTCAAAGTGGCGTCGAGCTGCAATTGCAGGCCTGCCAGCATACTGAGCCGCAGAATGACATTGATCGCCTGCCAGCGCCTGCGCACGGTTTCTTCGCTGAGCTCGGAAAACACTTCCACCACGAGCTTATCGGGCGTGCTCAACTCATAGCGCTGGTGCTCAGATGCCATCGTCAAAGGATCGAACCTGCTGATGATCGTTCGCTCGAAATGCTCTGACTCGAATGCTCGCGCCCGCCAGGATGGATCCCGGACAGCTTGCAGCCTGCCTGTCCGATTGCGAAGAGACAGTGGCGCACACCTCCTCAACTCGAGCCAGAAAACCCCGCCGTGCCCGGCCCCAACGGGCCTTTGAAGGCCCACACCACTGCTCTGCTAGAGTTTGATGCAACCGGAAAGGGAAAGTACCTCATTGGGCATAACTATCCGCGATCACTGAAATCGCCAACCGGAAACGCTTTGGACGCCATTTCAAGGCCGGCAGATTGTGTCGGCGAAAAGGAAAGAGATTTGTCTTCGCACGACTGCTGCTTCTACTTTGGAACTAGAGTTGCTGGTTGTTCTACCGCTGTTCCCTGGAAATGCCTGTCGAAGCCGTCTGACGTGGTGAGGTGCGCGCATGAACTTCCAGCGCCCTGAGGACCTTTTTGTGGAAATTACTCAGGAAATCAACAGCCCTCTGGCGGTCATCCGTAATGCAATTTATCTGGCTGGCTGCCGCACCGACGACCTGGAAGTGCGGCGATACCTGAATATTGCCAACGAAGAGATCGCGGTCATCACTCAGGTCTTGCGCGTGGCCCGTGCCCAGGGAGAGATGCTGGCACGGCTGAAAAGCGAACGCGCCGCTGCTGCTCAGACCAGCTCTGCCGCGTGAACTCGCAAGACTCACATTGAGCTGTTTGCGTCCCACTGTGGGAATCCCTGCGCCGCTTCGGCTCCGGCTGTGTTCTATTTTCGTAAATATACACCCTGCTACCTTTCCCTCCGCCGTCCATCTGTAGTAGCGTAGGCGATGCAAGGATGGAAAATCAGAGACACCGGGGTACCCCTCCTTGTTATTTCCCTGCCCGGCGTCTTGGATTGGAAGTGACGGGTTGGCCGTACTTCCATTGCTGTACCTAGCCTTTTCTTCCCGTGTTGCTCGGCCCCGAACCAGAATGCTGAGGCGCAAACCGCCCCGGCCAACCACTGGAGAATTTCGATGGCATGGTACGCATACTGCATCACTGAACAGCAGGCGTTTCAAGGCAAGTCCCGCGCTCGGCGTCCTTTTCCACTGGAAGGCATCCGCGGAGTGGACGGCGCCCAGGTGCTCGGCTATCCAAGTGGCGAACTTGCCGTCATCGTGAGCGAATACATTCGGACGGCAAAGTTGGACCAGAAAGCTATCCTGGAGCACGCCCGTGTCGTCGCCGATTGCTTCCGCAACACGACTGTGCTGCCCTTTCGCTTCGGCACGGTCTTTGACCATGATGAAGCTCTGCGGCGCGCGGTGCGTGCCAACCGCAAAATTTTCCTGGAGAGTGTGAGTTACCTGCGCGGCAAGTCGGAGATGCACCTAAAACTGATGGTGCGGGAAGCCACTCTGCCCCAGGCCATGGCCGAGATTCAAATCCCGGCCGCTGTCGGCAGTGAATATCTCACCTGCCTGCGTCAGAAAGCCACGCGCGAGCGCGAGCGGCAGACCAAGGCGCGCGCGATTTCCGTGCAGGTGCACAAATTGTTCAGCCCCCTTCAGCAGGAAGTCAGTTGCAAGAAAGTGGATTCCGGCGGACTACTGATTGATATCGCACACCTGATTGATTCCCGTTCCGTAGCCAAATATCAGAACCGTTTCACTGCCGCCGCCCGCCAGTTGAAAGACGTACAACTGGCCATCAGCGGCCCTTGGCCTCCGTACCATTTTCTTCCGTGTAATCTCCGCACCGTGGCTGACAGCTAGTGTTGGTGTCCCGCGCGATCGTGCATAAATTGACCTCGTTTAAAAAGGGGCGCGGCTTCAGATTGTCATTCCGAGGCCGCCGGACGTTTCTCAAAATTCCAGAATCAAAATTGATCCGCTAAGGTCCGCTCCGGCCAACCGCCCTCCGGCTGTGCCCTTTAATCCAGGAACTCCGAAGTATACTCGCCGCACTGCACCTGCATCTCACTCTCAGTTAACCGCCTCTCTGAATTTCCCTCTAGGGGGAAAGGCCCTCGGCATGGATTTTCCGAAGCCAAGAATCCTCGTTGTTGATGACGAACCCAATGTGCTTTTGACCGTGGAAGCCATTCTGCAGATGGAAGGCTATGAAGTTACATCGGCAGCCAACGGGGCGGAAGCGATTGGAGCCATTCGCCAGCGCCATTTCGACCTGGTACTCACGGACCTGAAGATGCCTGGCATTGACGGCCTTGGCGTGCTGGCCGAGGTCAGCAAGCGTTCGCCGGACACAGTAACGGTCATGATGACCGGTTTCGGTTCCGTGGGCTCGGCGCTGGAAGCCGTGCAGTTGGGCGCCTACGAATACCTGCTGAAACCCACTGAAGTTGCCGACCTGAAGGCTGCTGTGCGCCGCTCGCTGGAACGCAAGCGCCTCTCGGAAATTGACACCTTGTATCGCGTGGGCCGGGAGCTGGCGCATACTGCCGATCCGCGAGCTATTCGGCGCGCGGTGAACGATGCCGTGTGCCGCGTGCTCGGGGTCGCCGATGCTTGCCTCATCGAGTTTGACCGCGAAAGCGGAAGCCCGGATTGTGCCGAATCGCCAAGCCATGCCGTGGTTGAACCGGCAGTGCTCGCTGCGCTCAAGCGCGGCAGCATAGTGGATTCGGACAGTCTCATTGGCGAGGCCCGTCGCTGGGCGGAAGAATCCGGAGTTGTCTCCTGCGTTTTCGTTCCCGGGCGGACTGGCGACCGGCTGGTGTGCGCCATCTGTGCACATAACGGCGCACAGCATTACGACTTTCATGCTTCCGCGCAGCGCTTCCTGCAAGGCGTAGCCAGTCAGGCGGCCTTGGCGCTGGACAACGCCTCCCTGATCACGGAATTGGAAAGGAACAATCGCGAACTCTCTGCGGCGAATCGCAAGCTTCAGGAGTTGGACAAGCTCAAGTCACAGTTCCTCAGCGTTGCCACCCACGAGCTGCGCACGCCGCTCAGCATGATTCTGGGCTACAACTCCATGCTCGAGGAAAGCCTCGGACCGCGGCTCAGCCTCGACGAAAACGAAACCTTGCGGGAGTCAATTGCTGCCTGCAGGCGTCTGATCCGCCTGGTCAACTCCATGCTGGACATCACGCAGATCGAATCAGGCCACATGAAGATGAACTTCAGCTATGGCGACCTGCGGCAGGTTGCTAGCAGCGTCGTTTCACTCTTCCAGCACGAAGCGCGAAAAAAAGGAATTAAGCTCGGGTTGGAGATTCCGGCGCGGCTGCCGCGCGTGCTTCTGGATCCCGAGCGCATCGAGCAGGTGTTGATCAATCTGGTAGCTAATGCGCTGAAATTTACCCGCGAAGGTTCTGTGATCGTCGCGGTCCGCACGCGGTCCGATACACACAACATAGAAGTCTCAGTCAGGGACACCGGAATCGGAATCGCCCCAGAGGACCAGGAAAGGATTTTCGACGAGTTTTCCCAAATCCGCGCTCACATGCAAAACCCCCAGCGCGAGGGCTCGGGACTCGGTCTGGCCATTGCCAAGCGCATCATAGAAGCGCACGAAGGTGGAATTTGTGTCAGCAGTACCCCCGGGCAGGGCAGCACTTTCGTCTTTTCCATTCCTCTTAAAAGCCGCGCTCCCTCGGCCTCCGCTTCGGTTTTCGCTTGAAAAATGGGCAGCCGGATTCATATAAGTGGAATCGTAGTACAATGCCATTAAGCACAGTTGCCCGCTCAACGACGCTGAAGAGGCTGTTTTTGGGTGTGCTCGCTCGCACATTGGGCACGGCAATACCAATTTATCAGTCCAGTGCCGCCCGTCAGGGCATCTAATTGCGGTCAGCTCCAAGTGGAGTGCTTGGGTGGAGTGCTTGGCCATGAGGCCAGCCGGAGATGTTAAGGGATGCCGCCGAACGCAAAGACGCGCATATTGATTGTTGACGACGACGGCAGCATGGCCAAATACCTTCAGTCCTATCTCAACCGCCACAATTTTGACGTCAATACCGCCATCAGCGGCGAAGAAGCCATCCGCATGTTCCGCGTCTATGACCCACAACTAGTGTTGCTGGACGTGATCATGCCGGGCATGAACGGCATTAATACCTTGGAGCGGATCAAGCAGATCAAGCCGGATGTTTCCGTGATCATGCTTTCGGGCCAAAGCAGCCCCGAGCTGATCTTCAAGGCCTCCAAGCTGGGCGCCGACGACTACGTCAGCAAGCCGTTCGAACCTAAAGAACTCGGCCTCCGCATCGCCAAGGTGCTCGACAAACAGCGCCTGGTCACCGAAGTGACACAGTTGCGGGAACAGGTTCGCCGCGCCTCCGACTTCACCATGCTGTTCGGCACCAGCCCCAAGATGGAAGAAGTGAAAATGACCATCGAGCAGGTAGCCGACACCACGGCTACTGTGCTCATCCGCGGCGAAAGCGGCACCGGAAAAGAAGTAGTCGCGCGCATGATCTATTCTCAGTCTTCGCGCCGCGACAAACCTTTTGTAAAGGTGAACTGCGCCGCCATTCCTCATGAACTGCTCGAGAGTGAGCTGTTCGGATACGAGCCGGGCGCGTTCACTGGCGCGAATCGCCAGAAGCTCGGCAAGTTCGATCAGGCCAACAACGGCACTATTTTCCTCGACGAAATCAGCGAGATGCATCCCGCGCTGCAAGCCAAGCTGCTGCATGTCTTACAGGATGGCGAATTCGCCCGCCTGGGCGGCAAGCGCGATATAGCCGTGGATACGCGCGTGATGGCCGCCACCAATAAGCCACTGGAGCGCGCTGTGGAAGAGGGCATGTTCCGCGAGGACCTTTTCTATCGCCTCAACGTGGTCACTATCCATATTCCCCCATTGCGCGAGCGGCGGGAGGAAATCCCCATATTTCTAGACTTCTTCCTGCGCAAATACAGTGAGTACTATGGCAAGCAGCCGCCGCCGTTCAGCGACTACGCGGTCAACCGCATGATGGAGTACAGTTGGCCGGGCAATATCCGCGAGCTGGAAAACCTGGCCAAGCGCTACGTCATTGTCGGCAACGAGGCCCAGATCATCCGCGAGCTCTCCACTCATAAGCCGATCCTGTCCTCCGTGAGCGGATCGAGTCCCGTTTGGGGAACGCCACGGACGCAGGAAGCCGTGCCCGCCTCGCCCTCGCCTGCTCCAGCTAAGACAGCCAACGGGCAGGAAATGGAAATGCCGTCACTGCTCGAAATCGGCCGCCGTGCTGCCATGCAGGCCGAAAGGGAAGCTATTGAAAGAGTGCTGGCTCAGACCCGCTGGAATCGCCGCCAAGCAGCCAAGATTTTGAAGATCAGCTACAAGGCTTTGCTCAACAAATTGAAGGCTATGGAGGAGCATCACCAGTTCCAGAGTAGGTAGACGGGACATCAGATGTGGCACCTTTGTTCCGTATTGCCGGAATCAAAAATTCTCGCCTTGGCGGCATCCCTGTGCAAAACTTTGACGTAATTGGACTTAAGTATCTGCGTTATAACGGCTTCTTTTTTCCTTGTTTTTCAGTCTGCCTGAGCATCAACTTTGGAGCCGTAAATGCTCTACCTCAAGACACAAAAAGAGGCCGTATAGACTATGTGGTTGACCCTCTTCCAAGATTCTCGACTTCAGTTGCGCTCCGTAATGCGGAGCGGCATCTTGCATCGCCTTCCCTGACTTCCCTCCCTCCCTTGCCTCTTTCGGCGGCCCCGGCGAAAGCCGGGGCTGCTTTTTGCGCAGCAGATTCTTCACGCCTCCGTCGCGCATCTACATAGTGTACCCAGGACAAGGTGCCCGTTTGCAGTACCGAATGTGGAGAAGGCGCCACACGCATCGGAATTCCTGCTCCCGTTTGGAACGGCAACACGTCTCTTAAATGCATTGGCCAGAGGGCTGGAGTTGACGCCTGCCCCGCTGACGCTTATTATTTGCCGTTTAGCGACGCGGAAGAACCCCGGCGGGAGAAGCCGGGTTGGATAGTTTTTGCATCAGAGAGTTTGCGCAACCACTGTGATGGAAAAGAAAAGACTCGACTACTTCAAAAAGCGTCTCGAGGAACGCCAGCAGGCACTGCGGCGCAACGTGAGCCGCACCGAGCAGGATGGGCGCTCCACTGACCTCGGCGACACTGCGCAGGACATTGCCGACCGCGCTGCCAGTTCCTATAACAAGGAATTTCTTTTTCACCAGAGCAACAGCGAGCGGCAATTGCTGCAGATGGTGGAGGGCGCCCTGAGCCGAATCCGCGAGGGCAGTTTCGGTCACTGCATCTCTTGTGGTACGGAGATCAATCCCAAGCGGCTCGATGCAGTGCCGTGGACCCGCCACTGTATCGCCTGCCAGGAGAAACTCGAACAGGGAAAACTGGAAGAAGCCACCAGCTAGACCGCACTTGCGAAGCCCCGCAATTACAACCCCGCCACTTTGCCCTCGGGCAGAAACTCGTATCCCGTGATCGCGACAGCAATCAGAGTGCCCCGCTTGCCGGACTCGGTGCGTACCACGGCACCGCGGCACAGCACGTTGCTGTCCTGTTCCCCGCAGATTTCCGCCGGCATGGAAAAGATCATTTCCACAAAGGCGCCATTATCTACGCTGCTCTCGGACTGAAACAACAATCCTGACCGGCTGATGTTTTCCGCCACTCCGTGCTGCCATTCGGGTTTGCCGGTCTGCCGGTATAAGACGGGCGTCTGCAGGCGCAGGCGGCGCTCGCGTGGCTGCCAGGATTTGCGCACGCATTTCCCCGGCGGCCGCTTAACCGCCGTACTCGGTGCGTGCTTGTGATTTTGTCCTGCAGCGTCATTCCCATCCCGAGGCGCTATGCGGCGCATTGCGCTCCAGTCGTAGCCGTATTCGATGCCACAGTGCAGACAGACCTGGTAGTAGCCGCCGTCCTCTGCCCGCCGTGGCCAGGAGAACTGATGCCGGCACGTAAATAACATGCGTTTCAGCAGTGTTCCTGCCATTCCGGAATCATGCAACAAACCCACCCATCGCGGAGGTTACGAAAGGGATTCGTCCGACCGGAACCGTGTTCCATTTTGGTTCTGCATAGAGGGGCGCGGTCGCGACGCAAATCGCCCGATCCTTTACAATTTTTTCTGTGACCGATCTCGGCAAAATCCTGGTGATAATCGGCGGCATCATTGTCGTTTTCGGAATCGTGTTGATGCTCGGCGGAAAGTTACATCTGCCGATCGGACGCCTCCCCGGCGACATCGTCTATCGCGGCCGCCACACCACCGTTTACTTTCCCATTGTCACCAGTATTGTCATCAGTGTCGTGCTTACCATAGTCCTCTACCTGATCGGCAGGTTCAGCCGGTAAACAGCTCCTGGCCGCAGTTCTTGCGGGCGCCGGAATTTAGCCCTCGGGTGTGAGACCGGGGTAAACTGGAAGAGCCCCCTTAGGACGGCAGGGTTCTCAGACACCCTACAGTCGTGCCACGACAGCCTCTTTAGGTTCGGTAAGAAGACAAAGAATCGGCTCCGTAAGCACGCCTATCACGCTCACTAGAAGCTCTCTCCCAAGCGCAGCAACATCTAATGAAGGCTAAGGGAAGAGCTGCTGAAATTCTTCATTCTCCTCTCTGGGCCCTGTTGCGTGTTTCGAGAAGTGGTTATGAGTCTGCGTGGCACAATTCTTGTTGTAGATGACGACACGGCTCTGCTGACCTGCCTGGAGCTGGTTCTGAAGCTCGCCGGCTTCCGTACCATCACCACAACTACAGGCCAAAGCGCTTTGGAAAAGCTGGCACAAGGCGATGTTGATGTGATCGTCCTCGACTGCTGCCTGCCCGATACCGACGGGGCAAAGCTGGTCACCACAATCAAAGATAAGTGGCCCTTGGTGCGCGTTATTCTCAGTTCAGGATATTTGCAGGATGAGGACACTCCCGGCGTTGACGCCGTTTTGACCAAGCCTTTTGCTCCACAGGATCTGGTAAGTATGATCGGCAGGCTCCTTCCGGGCGCGGTTGCGGGTACGGGCACCTAGAGCACTAGGAATCTGTGATTTGTCATTCCGTCTATAACGACGTTGGCGTTGTCAAGACAGACGGGGGCACCGACGCCA
>JBHGAZ010000018.1:0-66541 GCA_041946765.1 Terriglobales bacterium | reverse complement strand
CAGGGCGCACTCACTTGGAGGTGAAAGTCCTCTACACGCCCGGCAAGGGGAAGTGTTAGTCTAATTGCCAGGTTGCAGGCCGCGGAAGAGTAGGGACGAAATGGCAGGGCGGCGCTTAAAGACGGCCACTCCGCCCGTGTCTCAAAGAAGACAATTTTTCATTATCACGCCGCAGATTTGTGCAAACGCCGGTAAAATAGATGTACATGGGTGCTGCTGTTCAACCGCATATTCTTCTGGTAGATGATGAAGTCCCGATCCTGATGACCTACCGGATCATTTTCGAACGCCAGGGCTATCGCGTCACCGCTGTACGCAGTTCAGGGGAAGCACTGGAGGCGATGGACCACAACCATTTCGACCTGCTTATATGCGACCTGGCGCTTGATGGGAGTGAAAGCGGACTGGATTTGGTGCGCGCGGCGCGGCAGCGGGAATCGCCCCTGCCCTGCATACTACTCACCGGCTACCCGGATCCGCACTTGCCTGAAGGCGCGCGCCACAAAGGCGTGCAGGTGCTGTTCAAGCCGGTTGACGTTCCCCACGTGCTCAGCACGGTAGATAGGTTGCTGCGCCGCCAGGAAGAGAACCCCGACAGCCGTCCGGCGTCGTGAGCGGCGGGACAGATACCGCTGCCACGGGAATTCGGAGGCAATCATTTGCGTTTTTGAGCGAACCAGAGTTGCTTGGACCGGATCCTTGAAAGGGCGATGGCTTCAGCCGTGCCGCAAGGGGCGGTTAGGAACTCGGCTTTAGCCCGCTCAGGGCCACCCCCCCTCAGGGCGTAAAGTCCAGTCTGCGGCTGAAGCCGCGCCCCTTCAAAGAGGGATACACCTGACCTGGCTTTGCATCAACTCTGGAATCCTTCTCAATGACGTGAAGTCCAATCAATCCCCCCAAATGCTGTGAAGTCAAATAAATGTGATGCAAGTCACAGACAGTAGTGATATAGTCTAGCCAGCCTGCCGGTCTGACGAGGGTTCTGTGGCTTCGCCATATGGTTTGGAAATCGTTGACAGCTGCATGATCTGCAAGCTGAAGAGCGAGCGGTTCTTCTGCAACCTGCCGAAACCGACGCTGGAGGCATTTGACGCGATCAAGTACGCGGCCGCGTATCCGGGCGGGGCGCTGTTGTTCAGCGAGGGCCAGAGCCCGCGTGGGGTTTACATGTTGTGCCGCGGGCGCGTGAAGCTTTCCGTTACTGCTACTGATGGCAAGGCGCTGATCCTGAAAATCGCCGAACCGGGAGAAGTACTGGGCATGCATGCCACGGTCGCCGGCACCCCGTATGAAATGTCCGCGGAAACGCTGCACCCGTGCCAGGTGAATTTCGTCAAACGCGAAGATTTTCTGAACTTCCTCAAGCAGCATGCGGACGCCTGTCTGCGGGCCGCTGAGC
The DNA here is from genome assembly GCA_041946765.1 of Terriglobales bacterium. Taxonomy (GTDB): domain Bacteria; phylum Acidobacteriota; class Terriglobia; order Terriglobales; family Acidobacteriaceae; genus JBHGAZ01. The sequence goes on along the minus strand of JBHGAZ010000018.1, from coordinate 65,142 downwards.
ACCTCAGCAATAATTGCCAGAGCGCTTTTGAGCAGATCCGCTCTTTGGGGCTATCGCATTCCGCCCGCGAAAAACTCGCGCGCGTACTGCTGGAATGGGCGACCAGCGGGGAGGAAACGCGCGACGGGGTGCGCGTGAAGCTGGCCATGACGCATGAAGAAATTGCACAGATGATCGGGACGTCGCGCGAGACCGTCACCCGCATTCTGGCCGAGTTCAAAAAGAGACAGTTCGCCCATATCAAAGGCTCCAACTTGGTTATCCGGAATCGGACCGGACTGGAACGTCTGATCTCCACCTGATGGCGTAATCCCTCCAGCATCTTGCAACCCGGCACGCGTCCAGTGCACCTGATGTTCAAACAGTCCCTTCGGAGCGGGAAATGTTGTGGACGCTCTTCGTCATTCTGCTGGTGCTCTGGCTGTTGGGAATTGCAACCGCACACACATTGGGGGGCTTGCTCCACCTGCTTCTGGTGCTGGCAGCGCTGGCCTTGATTACTGAACTGGGTCTTCGCTATCGCAGGCGGCGCAGCGGGTAGAGGGGTCCTGCAAGGGTAACCTCTTCGGCTCGTCTGCTCGCTGCCCCTCGTGGAGGGGCAGACAATGCAGATTCCTCGAGTACTTCCGCCCAAAAGAAGGGCTCCGGCCGCTCGGGATGACACCCGTCTCGGATACAGTGTTTCTGGTATTGGCGTATTGATTTCCTGCAAAAGCAATGTCCATGAGTTGTCATTCCAAGCGTTCGTCGCGCGAGCGCGAGGAGCCCTATTACCCCACAGTTCTTGATGGGAACAGGGATTCATCGTCCGACTCGCAACGTTCACCGTCCTCGGAATGACAACGCATACGGGCATTGCTTTTGCAGGTCTCGATAAAGTTCACCCGATCGGCAGATCACCTGAATACCCGATTTTTCGGGTTCCCATTCACCTGCCAAGGCGCGCCGTTCACCCTTCCGGGGACTCAGAACGGCTGTGTTTTGTTTGGCATAACAGGGCTGCTCATTGGTAAGCTGCTGGAGTACTCTACAGGCCCTTTTGTACCCTACAGGCCCTTTTATAGACGGCAGGTGAGTCATACTGCATGAGCATTAATATCGGATTAGATATCGGCGCGGTCAGCCTGAAGCTGGCGGCGATCGGCGCCCCAAGTGACACCCAGTTACTCGGTTCTCTTCCCCGGAAATGCGATAAGTTTTTTGCTGGCGAATTTCCGCCGTCCAGCCCGCTGGCGGCGCGGCCGCTGGTGCTGTCGCGTTATCGGCGCATTCAGGGCAGCCCTATTCAGTCCACCTTCGATCTGCTGAAAGAGCTGTATGAATATGTCCCGGAGGAGAATGTAGAAGGCGTCCGGGTCACCGGGTCGGGCAGCCAACTGATCGCGAAGATTCTGGGAATTTATTTCGAAAACGAGTTTCGCGCCGTCGCCAAAGGCATGCGGGTCTTCTACCCGGAGGTCCGCACCGTTTTCGAGATGGGCGGGGAGGCCAGCAAGTATCTGCGCCTGGAGCCTACGGCAACCAGCAAATACCTTGGGATTACCGACTACTCCAGCAGTGGAGACTGCGCCGCCGGCACCGGCTCGTTCATTGATCAGCAGGCGTCGCGGCTGCTGTACGGGGTGGAGGAAGTGGGGCCCGCGGCTTGTGGGGCCAGTTGCGCCGCCCGGATTGCCGGACGCTGCTCGGTGTTTGCCAAGTCGGACATGATCCACGCGCAGCAGAAAGGATATGGCACCGATCAGATCCTGCGCGGCCTGTGCGATGCCGTGGCACGGAACTTCAAGTCCAGCATCGTGAAGGGACGCGAGGTCGTGCCGCCGGTGGCGTTCATTGGCGCCGTTGCCCTGAACCAGGGCGTGCTGAAGGCTATGCGCGAGGCCTTCAAGCTTACGGAACAGGAATTCATGGTGCCCAGCCTTTATTCCTGGATCGGCGCGGTGGGCGCGGCCATGTTCGAGGCCGAGGAAACCCGCAAGCGCTCCTTCAAGCGCATCCATCAGCTCAAGCAGCACGCCGCCATGAAACAGCAGTTCGCCTGCAGCGAACCGCTTGTCATGAAGGATGTGGTCCTGCTGCGGGATCGCGTGGAGGATGTGCCCCTGCCGGCATCCGGCTCCAAAGTGGATGCGTACCTCGGGATTGATGTCGGCTCGGTCAGCACCAACCTGGTAGTCACTGATGCTGACGGCAATCTGCTGCACGAAATCTACCTGCGCACGCAGGGGCGTCCGATCGAAGTGGTGGACGCGGGACTGAAAGAAATCGAGCAGAAGCTGGGGAACGTGCTCAACATACGCGGCGCCGGTACAACCGGGTCTGGCCGCGAACTGATCGGCGAACTGATTGGCGCCGACACCGTCAACGACGAGATTACCGCCCACAAGACCGGCGCCATGCATGTTTCCCAGAAGCTGGGCATGGAGCCGGTGGACACTATTTTTGAAATCGGCGGCCAGGATTCCAAGTTCATCCGTCTGCATAAGGGAGTGGTGGTTGACTTCACCATGAACGAAGCTTGCGCGGCGGGCACGGGATCGTTCCTGGAAGAGCAGGCGGAAAAGCTGGGCGTCTCGATCAAGGGGCAGTTTGCGGAGATGGCGCTGGCGTCGAACAAGCCGGCCCGGCTGGGCGAGCGCTGCACCGTGTTTATGGAGCGCGATGTCACGGGGCTCATGTTGAAAGGAGCAGAAGTAGGCGACCTCTGCGCTGGGCTGGCCTACTCGGTGGCGCTGAACTACCTGAACCGGGTGGTGCGCGGACGCAAGATCGGCAACACCATCTTCTTCCAGGGCGGTACGGCGTACAACGATGCCGTGGCGGCCGCGTTCTCGCAGGTGCTGGGCAAGCGCATCATCGTACCGCCGCACAACGGTGTCATCGGCGCGATTGGGATGGCGCTGATCGCGCGCGAGGTCATGAAAGACGCCGGCAAGCCCAGCAAATTCCGTGGCTACGATCTGGGCAAGGTGGACTTCACGACGCGGGAGTTCGTCTGTCACGCCTGCTCCAACTACTGCGACATGAAGGAATTCAAGATCGAGGGGCAGAAGAGCTACTGGGGCGACAAGTGCTCAGACAAATTCCGCAAGCGCGCCAAGACGGACCGCAAGCCGGTCATTGAGGACCTGCTGGAGTATCGCGACAAGGTGTTGGAAGAAGCGCTTCGGCCTGCTACCGGCAAGCGGCAGACGGTTGGTATTCCGCGCACCATGTACTTCTATGACCGGTTTCCGTTCTGGTGCGCGTACTTTCAGGAGCTCGGGTTTGACGTTGTAACGTCGGCGCCGACGGACGGGAAGATTTGCGCCGCCGGGGACGAACTGGCCATCGCACAGCCCTGTTTCCCAGTGAAGGTGGCGCATGGGCACGTACAGCAACTGCTGGACAAAGGCGTGGATTACGTGCTGGTCCCCAACATCGTGAATGCGGAGCCGCCGCAACTGGTGCAAGCGCATACGGAGTCGCATCTGTGTCCATGGAACCAGACGCTGCCGTTCGTGATCCGGGCGGTGCCGCAGTTGGAAAATGAGAACAGGAAGCTGCTGTCGCCGACGGTCCACTTCCGCTACGGGCGCAAGCACGTGGAGAAGGAACTGGCGGCGTTCGTCAAGGCGAAGCTGGGCATCTCGCGGCGTGCCAGCGACCGCGCGGTGACCGCGGGTTATGCGGCGCAGGGGGCGTTCACGGAGGCAGTGCAGGAAGTCGGGGCGAGGGCGCTGGCGCGACTAGAAGCCAGCGGAGAGCCTGCGATCGTGCTGGTCGGGCGTCCCTACAACCTGTACGACCGCAGCGTGAATTGCGATATTCCGCGCAAGTTGCGGACGCTGTACGGCGTCAATGTACTTCCCATGGACTTTCTGCCAGTGGAAGTGGAAGACATCAACGACGTCAACCCGCACATGTACTGGAATTCCGGGCGCCGAATCCTGGCGGCAGCGCGCATCACGCGTCGTTATCCCAACCTGCACGTGGTCTACATTTCCAACTTCAAGTGCGGGCCGGATTCGTATATCAAGTCGTTCATGGACAACGCCACGGGCAAGCCCTCGCTGGTGCTGCAATTCGATGGTCACTCTAACGACGCCGGGTTCATCACCCGGTGCGAAGCTTATCTCGACAGCAAAGGATTCCTTAGATGTCACTCCGCTGCAACCATCTAGGCCGCAAGATTGGCCCGGCGCATCCGCTGGCCGGCAAAACGGTCTATATCCCCACAATGGCCGACGGCAGTGTGGAGGCGCTGGCGTCGGTGTTTCGCTGGCTGGGCATTGACGCGCGGCCGACGCCGGCTTCCAACGAACGTACCCGGGAGCTGGGAGCCAAGTTTACCAACGGCGACGAATGCTATCCCGCCAAGGTGACCATGGGCGATTTCATACGCATTGTCGAGCAGCCGGATTTTGATCCAGCACGGACGGTCTTCTTCATGGCGACCGCCGACGGGCCTTGCCGCTTCGGCCAGTACGCGCCGTTTCTGGCCAAGACGATGAAGGAAGCCGGGTATGGCAATCTGCAGATTCTATCGCCGAGCAGCAAGAATGGTTATGCGGATATGGGCGACGTGGCGACGCCGTTCACGCGGGCGGCATGGCGAGCGCTGGTCTGCGGTGATGTTCTGCGCAAATGCCTGCTGAAGACCCGGCCGTATGAGACGTCTCACGGGGCCGCGGATGCCGCTTTTCGCGAATCGGTTGCGGACCTCTGTGACACGTTCGAGCACGGTTGCGGGGACATGACGTGCCAGTTGAAATCGCTGGTAACGTGCATGATGCGGGCGCGCGGCCGTTTCCGGCGCGTGCCAGCGTGTTATGACACTGAGGTGCCACTGATCGGGGTGGTGGGCGAAATCTTTTGCCGGCTCAATACCTTCAGCAATGACGATCTTGTCCGCAAGCTGGAAAGCTATGACGGCGAGGCCTGGTTGAGCGATATCGCCGAGTGGGTCGGATATACGAATGCCGAGGTGGAGCGCAAACTGCGACTGTGCGGCCGGACCTTTTCCACGGATATGCTGAAATCGAAGCTGCGTGCCCAGTTTCAGCGATCGGATGAGCACGCATTGCTGGCGCCGTTTAAAGAGGATTTCGTCGGCTACGAAGAACCCGACATCTACGAAATACTGGATCTGGCGCGCCCGTATCTGCCCAACAGCGGAGTGCTCGGCGAGATGGTGCTGAGCGTGGGCAAAGCAGCGTACCTGGCCAAGCACGGCGCCGATGGGATCATTGATATCAGTCCCTTCACCTGCATGAATGGGATTGTCAGCGAAGCCATATACCCGAAGCTGAGCAAGGACTACGGCGGCATCCCCATCCGCAATTTCTATTTCGACGGCACCCAGTCGGACCTCGACCGCGACCTCGGCATCTACATGGAGCTGGCGCGGTCGTACCGGGAGAAGAAGGCGTGGCCGCGTGTGTTCCCGGCGTACTTTCGGCGGGCGGCCATCGCGTCGGATTAAAAAGCTTAAACGCAGAGGATGCGAAGGTCGCAGAGACGCGGAGGAGATTGAATCATTTCATGATCGGATCATCGGATCATTGACCTACAGCAGAAATGATCCGATGATTCAATGTTTCAATGATTCAATCGTCTTCACCCACCATGCCCGAGGCCAAGCGTGTTCTCCTGCTGGCGACGAGTGCGGCCGGCCATGAAGCCTTTGCAGCCGCTGCTGCCAAGCTTGGGCTGGAGTTGATCAGCGGCACTGAGGAGGGTGAGGGCGGGCTCACGCTGGATTTCAATACGCGCGACTCCGCGCTGCAGATTGTGCAGTACGCGATGGATTGCCCGCTGGCGGCCATCGTGGTGGGGGACGAACGCCCCTTGCCAGTCGCAGCGCGCGCCGCCAGCATGTTGGGATTGCCATTTCATCCACCCAAAACCGGGGATGTCTTGCGCGACCGCAAACGACTCGAAGTGCGGTTGAACGCTGCCGGACTGGAACTGGCGGACATGGGCAAGAGGGGAATTGAGCTCGCGGGTGTGATGACTGAGCGCAAGCTCCGCGTGCTGGGTCTCTTTGATCAGCGGCGCGTGATCGCCAGTCTGCATGCCGAGGCGCGAGAACGCGTGCCCGACCTGCTGCGCAGTCTTATCAAATCTCTGAGCCTGACCAATGGCCCGGTGTATGTGGCCGCCACCAGCGATCTTCTAGCCGTTACAAATGTGAGCCCGGTGGTCCCGCAGGAGCTTGCTTCCGCACTGCGCTTCCGCATTCCACTGGTTGATGATGACATCTCGTGGCAGGAACTGCTGATCCGGCACGCGCTGGGGATGGACATCAGCCGGGCCTACCGGAAGTAGAGGATCCGTTCCCCGTTGCGCCTTTTCCCGCTAACGTCTTGCTTTCACGAAGCGTCATCCTGAGGCGAGCGAAGCCGAAGGACCTGCTTTAATAAGGAGTGAAGCTATCGGGACCGTTCTCGGATTGTAATGCAGATCCCACGACTCCCTTCGCCCAAAAGAAGGGCGAAGGTCGCTCGGGATGATACCGTCGAGGGTGCAGCTTCTCCGGTTCTGCTCTAGTAGTTGCTCAGGGCGAGGATCTCGCGATACACGTCCTCGACCTGCGGCAGGATCGCGTTTTCCAGTACAGGTTGGTAGGCGACGAAAGTGTCCTGGGCGGCGACGCGGCACACGGGCGCATCCAGATCCTCGAACAACTCCGCGGCAATGCGGGCGGCAATTTCTGCGCCGTAGCCCCAACTCAGGCAATCCTCATAGGCGACGATCACGCGGTTGGTCTTGCGCACGGAAGCGGCGATGGCGTCCCAGTCATAGGGATTCAGCGTGCGGAGATCAACCACCTCGACGGAAATGCCGTGCTCACGCTGCGCACGCTGGGCCGCCTGGATCGAACGGGGCACGAGCGCGCCATAGGTAATGATGGTCAGGTCAGCGCCGTCCTGCACCGTACGCGCCTTGCCAAACGGGACCATGTATTCAGCGCCAGGGTAAGGCGCGCGCCCGTAGGTTTCACGGTAGAGGCGTTTGTGTTCCAGGAAGAGCACGGGATCGTCGCAGCGGATGGCGGTACGCAGCAGGCCGTTCGCGTCTAGCGCGTTTGACGGGAAGACGACGCGCAATCCCGGGATGTGGGTGAAGATGCTCTCGCCGCACTGCGAATGGTAGGGTCCGCCGCCGGTCAGGTATCCGCCGATGGCTACGCGGACAACCAGAGGACAGGAGAAGCCATTGTTCGAGCGCCAGCGGATCAGCGGCATCTCGTTACGCAACTGCATCATTGCCGGCCAGATGTAATCGAAGAACTGAATTTCGATCACCGGCTTGAGACCACGCGTGGCCATACCGATAGCGCGACCCACAATGTTGGCCTCAGCGAGCGGCGTATTGAACACGCGATCGGAGCCGAACTGTGCTTGCAGGCCTGCGGTCAGCTTGAAAACTCCGCCCTTTCCCTTGATCAGTTTTCGCTGGAGATATTCCTCACGGCTGCAATCGGCTACGTCTTCGCCGAACACAAGGATGCGCTCGTCACGTTTCATCTCGTCTCGCAGACAGGCGTTGATCAGGTCGGCCATGGTGCGGGCCTGCTGGTGGTTGGGCGCGGGCTTCTGTTGCCCTGCGGCGGTGGCCACCTTCGCGGATGAAAACGCCGGTTGGGTCTCGAATGCGGCGGAAGTTGGGTCCAGATGGGGAGAGTAGACGAAGCGGGTCACCGAGGTCTTGTCCGGTAAGGCGGCGCTCAGGGCCATCTCGGTGGCTTCCTGGATTTCGGCATCGGCTTCTTTCTCTAGCTGATTGATTCCTTTCTCGTCCAGAACGCCCTCGCGGATCAGGAACATCTGCATCTTGGTGATTGGGTCGCGGGCAGCGTCGCGCTGCCGCTCTTCGTCAGGGCGATAGAGACGCTCGTCGTCCGAAAGGGAATGGGAGTACGGGCGAATGACATGCGCGTGCACAAAGGCCGGTCCTTGGCCGGCGCGCACGTACTGCGCCGCTTCCCGTAGCGCGGCGTGGCTGGCGATGGGATCGGTGCCGTCAATTTCGGCGAAATGAAAATTCGGGAAATTGGCCATCAACCGTGAAATGTTGCCGCCAGCGGTTTGGACCTCCACGGGGACGGAAATCGCGTACTGGTTGTCTTCCACCAGCAGCAGCAACGGCAGCTTGCGATTGGAGGCGGTGTTCATGGCCTCCCAGAACTCGCCTTCACTGGTGGTGCCATCGCCACAGGAGACGTAAGTGACTTCGTCGCCGTGAAAGCTGATTTCCTTGAAGCGCCGGTAATCGTTGTCGCCGTTAGCCGCCGCATCGGGGTGCTTGACCCAGTAGCGGCTTGCTTCCGCGCATCCCACCGCCTGCAGGAGCTGTGTTCCGGTGGGCGAGGAGCCGGTCACAATGTGCAACTTGGGGCTGCTCCAGTGTGAGGGCATCTGGCGCCCGCCGGAGCTCGGATCGTCGGCCGCGCCCACGGATTGCAGCAGTTGGTCCAGCGGGGACATGCCCAGGGTAAGGCAGAGAGCGCGGTCGCGATAGTAGGGATAAAACCAGTCGTAGCCGGGCTTTAGGACCATGCCGGCGGCGATCAGCACGGCTTCGTGGCCGGCGCAGGAAATCTGGAAGAAAATTTTCTGCTGCCGTTTCAGCAGGATCTCGCGGTCGTCCAGGCGGCGAGAAAGATACATCAGCCGGTAAATTTCAACGAGCTGCTTGCGCGTGAGTCCCTGGTAGGTTTCAGTGTGCAGACTCCCTATCATCTTTGGCACCTTGCTGGTGGCCATCCAAAATGCTCTCAGCTCAATTCTGTTGCGGCTTCCGACAAACGGTATACTGAAACTTGCGCTGGAGCCTGCAGCCCCGCTGCATCTCCAGAAGTCCTGAACCCGCTACCTACCAACTACTGAGATGCTTCATACCGGGTCCCAGGACGCAATTTTGAACGTGGAACGGTTACGAGAAGGATGCTGAGAATCAATCGTCCCCTGCCCGGCGAGCGGATAAAGCTGCTCATTTTCGACCTGGACGGCACGCTGGTGGATTCCCGCCTGGACTTGGCGAATTCCGTCAACGCCATGCTGCGGCATTTCTCCCGGCCGGAGCTGCCCAGCGACGTGATCGCGACCTATATCGGCGACGGCGCGCCTATGCTGATCCGGCGAGCCCTGGGCGATCCCGACGATGAGAACTTTCTCGAAGACGCCATCCAGTACTTCCTCGACTATTACCGCGCACATAAGCTCGACACCACTTATGTTTATCCCGGCATGTTCGAAGCGCTAGAGAAGATTCATCATGCCAGCAACGGCCAGCGCCGCAAGATGGCGGTGCTCAGCAACAAGCCGGTAAACCCGTCACGCGCGATCGTGGAGGCGCTCGGGCTGGGAAAATTCTTCTTCCAGGTGTACGGCGGCAACAGCTTCCATACCAAGAAGCCGGATCCGTTCGGGGCGTTCACACTGTTGAAAGAGGCCGGGGCGAAGGCTGATGAAGCTGTCATGATCGGCGACTCATCCAATGATGTCCTTACCGGGCGCAACGCCGGTATGTGGACCTGCGGGCTGACCTACGGCTTGGCTCCGCACACGCTGGAAGATGCTCCGCCTGACGTGCTCGTGGACCACGCTTCCGAGTTGCCGCTGGTGTTTGAAAGCTAGCTCTTAGCTGTTAGCTGTTAGCTCTTAGCTCTGAGCAGGAGTGCCGCCCCTCCGGGACTCTGATTCTATGTTGCCTGCAACCCACCACTTACGTGGTGGGCTCACACAAATGCCGCCCTTGCGGGCTGGTGATCATATCGCCCCGAAGATCCGATCGCCCGATGGCCCGATCACCCGATGAAATGATTCCGCTGTGTCCTCCGTGTTCTCTGTGGTTAAATTTCTTTACCGATGAAAACTGTTGGATTTACTCCGCGCGAACTGCGGAAACTGCGCGCGTTGCGCACGCCGTTTGGCGTCCAGCGATTTCTGGACAGCCTGCCTTATCATCACGCGCAGACGGCGTGGTCGCCGCGGCGGGTGCTGCGAGAGGGCACGGCGCATTGTCTTGAGGGAGCCATCTTTGCTGCGGCAGCGCTGCGCGTGCTGGGATTCCGGCCGCTGCTGTGGGACCTGGAGGCGGTGCGGGACGTGGACCACGTGTTGGCCGTCTATCGCTACGACGGGCACTGGGGCGCGGTGGGCAAGTCGAACTTCGCCGGGCTGCGCTTTCGCGAGCCTGTGCATCGCAGCTTGCGCGAACTGGCCATCAGCTACTTCGACGTTTATTACAATCTGCTGGGCGAGCGCACCCTGCGGGCCTATTCGCGTCCTGTGGACCTGAGCCGGTTTGATGATCGAGCTTGGATGACGACCGAAGAGCCGGTGTGGTTCATCCCCGAACACCTGGTGGAGATCAAGCACACACCGCTGTTAACGCCGTATCAGACAAGACGACTGAACCGGCTCGACGCCCGCGCCAAGGCCGCCGGCCTGGTCGGGTATAGCGTGCACAAGCGGAGGTAGTACTCGGTTGTCAGTACTCAGTACCCAGTGAGCACTCAGTCGCCGTCCTCGATTTTCCTCTCGAATCCTGCCTCTCAAGAACTGCACGACTGATAACTGAGTACTGAGTACTGCTTTTTACGCGGCTTTCTTCATGGCACGGTAATTTCGGACGGCTTTTTCAATGCCGGGAGCGGCGTTCTTGAGGTCCTGGAGGTTCATGGCGGGGTGAAATTCCACCTGCGCGTTGAAGTTCAGGAACCAGGGCTCGGCGATGGCAGGAATCTGGGACGTGTCCTTCATGTCCAGAAAAATGAAGGCGGTCCGCTGGCCGTGGTCCTCGGCGAAGTAAGCGGCTTCGGGTTTCAGATCGTTGAGGATAGATTCAATTGTCGTCGGCAGAGTGCCTGCTGTGATGGCTTGATTACCTGTTTCGACCGGCAGGGAAACTCTCAACAGAAAACGCATGGGCACATACCTCCTCAATCATTTGATCAAATTGCGATTTTGCTAGTGCTGTGATTCCGGCGTCCTCGTGAGTGTTGCTTGTTGACCAGCACGTTTTTGTTTCCCGGCGGTCAAGAACTGGTAAGTTAGGCATATGGGATGGAAGGCAACAACGCCATGCCCGGTGCGAGGATTTGGCGTATTTGCGCTCGTTACCGCGTTATTTGCGCTCGGACCGATACTCGCGTCAAGTCAGGCCGTCCCGGAATCTGCAACACCACCGGATGCCCGCGAAATCGCGCGGCGCGCCGCCGAGCACGAGCGCATCAATTTCCAGCGGGCGCGCAATTACACCTACATCGAGCGAGTTGAGACGCGCAAGCGCAAGCACGGCGACGACGTTGGCGAGCCGCAATCGCAGACGTCGGAGATCATGATCCTGTATGGCGAATACGTGGGCCGGGTGATCGCGCGCAATGATCAGCCGCTCTCGCCGAAGGACCAGGCAGCCGAGGAGGCGCGAATTCAGAAGCTGATTGCAAAGCGCAAGAAAGAGACTGAAGAAGAGCAGGCCAAGCGGCTTGCGGATTACGACCGGGAACGCGCCAAGAAGCGGGCGTTCGTGGATGAGATTGCCGATGCGTACGATTTCCAGCTAATTGGCGATGAGGTCGTGAACGGCCGCGATACGTATGTCCTCAAGGGCACGCCGCGGCGCGGTTATCGTCCACGCCGCAAAGAGGCCAAAATCTTGCCCAAATTCCGCTTCACCGTCTGGATTGATAAGGCGGAGAACCAGTGGGTGAAGCTGGACGCGGAAGCGATTGACAACATCTCATTCGGCTGGTTTCTGGGAAAACTATATCGTGGCAGTCGCCTGCGCGCCGAGCAGGTCAGGGTGAACGATGAAGTCTGGCTGCCGCGTCACGTTGCCATTTCGCTGGACGGGCGCAAGTTGTTTTCGAAATTCGGTATGGACCTGGATGTGCGGTATCGCGACTACAAAAAGTTCCGCGCCGATACGCGCATCGTGGAAGGCAGGCAGAGCGGCGGGCCGTAAGGCGTTCTCGCCAGAACGGTATAATAAAGGTTTGCCCAGGCGCTGGGGGCGGAACCTGTGGGCGACGCCGGGATGCGAGTCGCAGCGGAAGAGACTGCTGAAAAACTCATAACAGCAGGTCCCTCGCGACCTCCACCCCAGAACGCGCAACATCGGCGCATTCTGGGGGCCCCGGAGCCCGCTCGGGATGACAAGATTAATGAGAGGCTTAACGGCACGACTGAAGTCGTGCCCATCCGAAAGAACTGCGGAATCGAGCTCCTCCGCAGTTTGTGAGCCGTATCTAGGAACATCGCGACCCTGCACTGTGCTGAAAGTCGGGAGCTCGATGGTGTTGCGAACACTCCCACCCTTCGCTGTGCTCAGGGTGGGGCACCCAGCTAAGAGCAAAGGCTAAGAGCTAACAGCCGAGAGCAGAGAGCCAATAGCCGCATGGATTTCAAGCTGTTTAGTGAGTACAAGCCACAGGGCGACCAAGCGAAAGCTATCGAGTCGCTGGTGCGCGGTGTGTACGAAGGCGAGAAGCACCAGGTATTGCTGGGCGTCACCGGATCCGGCAAGACGTACACCATGGCCAAGGTCATCGAGCAGGTGAACCGGCCGGCGCTGGTGCTGGCACACAACAAGACGCTGGCGGCGCAGCTTTATCACGAGTTCAAGAGCTTTTTCCCGCAGAACGCAGTCGAGTACTTTGTATCGTATTACGACTATTATCAGCCGGAAGCCTATATCCCTTCTGCCGATGTTTATATCGAGAAAGAGGCCACGGTCAATGACGAACTGGACAAGCTGCGGCTGTCGGCTACCAAGTCATTATTTGAGCGGCGCGACTGTGTGATCGTGGCCTCAGTGAGCTGTATCTACGGCCTGGGCTCGCCGGAAGCGTATTACGGCATGCTGCTGTTCCTGGAAAAGGGGCAGAAGGTCAAGCGCGAGGACATCACGCGCAAGCTGGTGGAGATCCTCTACGAGCGCACCGACACCGATTTCCGTCGCGGGACGTTTCGCGTGCGCGGCGACGTAATTGAAGTCTTTCCCACGTACGACGACAACGCCTATCGGATTGAGCTGTGGGGAGACGAGGTGGAATCGCTGGCGCAGATTGACCCGCTGTTCGGCACAGTGAAGCAGAAGTATGTCCGCCTGCCGGTTTATCCGAAGTCGCACTACGTGATGAGGCCGGAGACGAAGAACAACGCGGTCGCGTCCATCCTGCAAGAGCTGGCGTGGTGGGAGACGGAACTGGAAAAGCAGGGACGCCTGGTGGAGTCGCAGCGCATCCATCAGCGCACACGGTTTGACCTGGAGATGATCAAGGAGGTCGGATACTGCCACGGGATCGAGAATTACTCGCGTCATTTCACCGGACGGCTGCCGGGCGAGCCACCGCCGACGCTGCTTGATTACGTGCCTCGCGACTACCTGATCTTCATTGACGAGTCGCATCAGACGATTCCACAACTGCACGGCATGTGGCACGGCGACCGCTCGCGCAAGGAAAATCTGATCGAATACGGCTTCCGGCTGCCGTCGGCGTTGGACAACCGTCCTCTGACGTTCGAGGAGTTTGAGCACCGCGTGAACCAGGCGATCTACGTTTCGGCAACGCCCGGTCCGTACGAACTGACAAAGTCCGCTGGGGTGGTGGTAGAGCAGATCATCCGGCCGACGGGGCTGGTGGATCCCGAGGTCGAGGTGCGTCCGGTGAAGGGGCAGATTGACGACCTGCTGCATGAAATCCGGCAGCGGGTGTCGCGGCACGAGCGCGTCCTGGTGACGACGCTAACGAAACGGATGGCCGAAGACCTGGCTGAGTATTACAGCGAAGTCGGCGTGCGTTGCCGTTACATGCACTCGGAAATCGAAACCCTGGAGCGGGTGAAAATCCTGCGCGATCTGCGCAAGGGCGAATTCGACGTGCTCATCGGAATCAACCTGCTGCGCGAAGGACTGGACTTGCCGGAAGTTTCACTGGTGGCGATCCTGGACGCCGACAAGGAAGGGTTCCTGCGTTCCAGCGGATCGTTGATCCAGACCATCGGGCGGTGTGCGCGGAATTTGAACGGCCGTGCCATCCTGTACGCGGACAACATGACGGAATCCATGAAGAGAGCCATCGACGAGACGGAGCGGCGGCGCGCCATTCAGAGCGCGTACAACCAGGAGCACGGCATTACACCGGAGTCCATCGTGCGTCCGCTGGAGATGTCACTGGCCGCGATTGTGCAGGCCGACTACGCGGAGCTGGCGATGCCTGAGGCCGAAGGTATCCCCGAGTTCAAGAATCAGGAAGAACTGGACGCCTTCATTGCCAAGCTAGAAAACGATATGCGCGAAGCCGCGAGGAAGTTCGAATTCGAAAAGGCGGCGAAATTACGCGATACCATTCGCGATCTGAAGACCAAAGAATTTCTGTTTGCGTGAAGAAGGGGAACGCGGAGTTAAAAAATGCAGGTCCCTCGACTCCCTCCGGCCAAAATCGGGCCTGCGGCCGCTCGGGATGACACCATGTGAGTACACTCTTTCCGAAGCTCAGAAGTGGGCGTATAGCTGAACGCCTAGTTCTTCAGTTGAGCCGGCTTTTGCTCGTCGGTCTTTGAGGTCGCGTCGGTGTCGCCAGAAGCGCCGTCTTTTATGGCGTCTTTGAAGGAGCGAATCCCTTCGCCCAAGCCCTTGCCCAGTTCAGGCAGTTTCTTGGGGCCAAAGACGAACATACAAACGATAAGAATGACCAGCAAGTGCATCGGCTGCAAAAGACCCTCAAACATTCCAATCCTCCAACTACCACCGGGCACAGTGTTGTGCACAGCACCTGGATTATATATCCCAAAATGGGAATCAGCCACCGGGGTTAGATGCAGGTGAGCTGACCTGGGTATCCGGGATCATAGTTTCTATAGCAGAACCAGGGAAAGGCACATGCCAGAGCAACATCGCACAGCCGAGGGCGCTATGCCACACGGTTGTGCCACAGAATCCAGACCTGCCCGTTGGCGTCGCACAACTTTAGTTTTGCTCTAGACTAGTCTAACTCAAGCCTACTCGGCTTCCTGCAAGGTCTTGATGTGCTCTTCGAGGGCGCGGGCGTATTCGCGCTCGGCTTGCAGTTCCGACTGGAGCTTCTTGACCAGACCTTCAAGACGAAGGATTTCGATTTTCATCTTCTGAATTTCCAGCGGGGTATTGCCGGAGCGCGGCGCAGCGGCAGCGCGCGTCGGTGCAGCCGCGGGTGAAGGCGGAGTCGCGGAAATTATTAGCGGCGCTGACGGCGCCGGCACAGCGGGACGCGCCATAGGCGGCGCAGGTGTGGCTTGCGAAGTGGCTGCCGCTGCTGACGTCGGCCGTGCTGTAAAGGCTGGAGCTGTTACCGGAGTCGAGAAAATACTGCTGAGGGCCGCCGACGCATTGGCGGCAGCAGCGGCGCTCATCGGCGCCGCAGCTTTGGGCTGAAGCAGGTGTTTCACGCGATTGATCAGGTCCTGCGGCTGAAATGGCTTGCGGATCAACTCGTCGGCTTTAACGGCGAAAGCGCGTTCGGCCACCGAGCGGTTCACGACGCCGGACATCAGGATCACCGGGGTGCGGCTGAGGCGCGGATCCTGCTTGATCTGCTGGCAGACTTCGTAGCCGTCCTTCTCCGGCATGATGACGTCGCTAATGACCACGTCCGGTCGGGTCTGCTCCATTTGCGCCAGGGCGCTGGCGCCGTCGTTGCAGGCGAGCACGTTGATGTTCTCGCGGCGGAAAGCGATCTTGATGACTTCGCGCATGGTGGCGCTGTCGTCAATGAAGTAAACCGTCGGTGTCGCGCTCATGGCATACCTCCCTCGGCGAGGTCGCGCTCTTCGTCCAGCGCGCGCAGGGCATCGAGCATCAGCTCAGTGGGCGAGCGCAGGACGGTGCGGGTGCAGGCGGTGTCGCCAGGGACAAACTTGTAAACGCCCTTTTCCTTGCTGTCACAGCTCTTCACGATGTGGACGACGGCCTCATCGCCGATGCGATCGCCGCTTTCGGCGTGCGAGATGTCGCCGGTGTCGAAAAAGATGATGCCGTCAGTTTCGCCGGCATTGATGTGCAATGCGCCCGTCTGGCGCGAGTGGTTCAGCATCTGAATGACGCCGGGAAGGTCGAGGTGCGAGAGGCTGCCTTCCAGCGCGGTCTCCGAACTGCCCAGCATCTGCGTGGGCTGGAAGCCTTCGTTCTGGCTGCGCAGAAAAGTGCGGACGTGAGCAGCGATGTTGTCGGGACCCAGGCGGCGGTCTACGTAATCATCACAGCCAGCGCGGAATGCCTGCATCAGCGCGTGGTCACCGCCGTCCCCGACGGCGATGATGGGGATCTGTGCAGTTTTCACATCGGCACGCAGAATTCGCGGGATCTCGTAGGCTCCCATCTCGCGCAAATTGGTCGCACACAGGATGGCGGCGGGCATGTTCCACTCGATCATGGTGAGCGCATAAGCCGATTGCGTGCTGTGCACGACCTCGAAGCCCTCGTGCTTGAGCGCGTCCGCCAGGCGCTTGGCGAAGAAAACATTGCTGTCGATGATCAGCAGTTTAGGAGGAAGCAGGTTGGCAGACGTGCTCATGACTGCGTCTCCGCGAAGCGCCGCGCCTCTCCAGCCATCAACTTTTCCAAATCCAGGACTTCAATGATGTCTTTTTCCAGCGACAGCAGGCCGGCAACATAGGCGGGCAGCTTGCCGGTGCGCGGCAGCAGGTTGGCGCTGGTTAGTTCGCATTCGCCGGTAACGGGTATGGCCGTCCATTCGGAAGCGGAGCCGAAGCGGCGGGTAGCAATCAGGTAAAACTTGCGCGCGGGCGCGCCCGGGCCGATCAGTACAGGAGCAATGTCGCAGACGGGGACGATGCGGCCACGGCGCAGGAGCACGCCGGCCAGCAAAGGCGTGGTATGCGGAAACGTCTGCAGGCTGTCGGGGCGGGCCAATTCCGCGACCGAATCCGAGGGCAGCGCGAAGCGCTTTTTGCCCAGCGGGAACAGCACAAACGAATTGGCGCCCATGCTGATCATGCCAAGGCAGCCCCCTTGGTTTTTCCCGCTTTCACGCTGGCTGCCAGAGCTTGCTGTTCCACCGCGCCGAGAAAGCTTTCAGGATTGACCACGGGGACTACGTCCTCGTCCTGGCCACGGCCGCTGACCGACATCAAAGCCAGTCCGCGATACCAGCGACGCTCGTCGCCCGTGAAGGCGCGCGGCAACGGGTAAATGGCATTGATCTCCGCCATGCGATCAATGCGGCTCACCAGTACGGCGGTTGAAGAATTTCGCAGGACAAGCACGCGGGTGGCGGGCACCGGCAACATGCAGAAATGGAAAGCGGCGTCCACTACGAAATACGTCTTCCCGTCGCGTACAAGCTGGTGGCGGACGCGCGCGAGCTTTGCATGCGCCAGCGGCGAATGCGCCAGCGGCTTCAAGCCTTCCGTGTTGCGGATTTCATCCACAGCAGTGGCAGCAATGGCGAAGGTGCTGGAGGCCACGGCAAACAGGATCACGGATTCGGCACGGCGGGCGGCGCGCTTGCCTTTTGTTTCCCCATTCTTCGCGCGGCTGTCTGCACCGGATCTCATAACGCGCCTACTTTCGCTGCGCCGAAGGTATACAAGACGCGCTTCTCAATCGCCGGATATATGGCTTCCAGCGGAAGCACGTGGTCCACGGCCCCGGTCTTGATCGCTTCGGCGTTCATGCCGAAGATCACGGAGGTGGACTCATCCTGCGCCAGCACGTAACCGCCGGCATTCTTAATGGCGATAACGCCGCGTGCGCCGTCTGTGCCCATTCCGGTGAGAATCACAGCGGTGCTCATGGGTCCAGCAAATGCCGCCAGCGTTTCCATGGTCAGGTTGGCGCAAGGACGATACCCGGAGACGCGCGGCCCGTCATCCAGCGTGATTCGGCCGGTGGGGGAAATACGCAGATGGTGCGAACCCGGGCAGACGTACATGGTTCCGGGCTGCATCAGCTCGCCCTGCTCCGCTTCCTTGACGCGAATGGCCGCGATCTCCGCCAGTTGCTGGCTAAACTTGGTGCTGAATGCGCCCGGCATATGCTGGATCAGCAGTATCGCTCCGGGGAAATTGTTGGGGAACATGGGGACGAACTTCATGAGCGTAGCCGGTCCGCCGGTGGAAGCGGCAATCACGACTACCGGTAATCTCCCCGTGCCGCGCGCCGGCAGTGTGGCGGCAAAAGACGGACTTACGGGCGCGGGCGCCACTGGCGGTGCGAGCGAAGCGCGTGGCATCGGCGATGAGGAAGCAGAGGCCGAGGCTGCCATTTCCGCGGACGAGAATCCCTGGACGAACGCCGAACGCGTAGCTGTGCGCACCACGCGAACCTTGGCGGCCAGCTTCAGTTTGCGGCAGAGTTCCTGGCGTACGCTGTTCATGTCCAGATCAATGGCGCTGGAAGGTTTGGCGACAAAATCTATGGCGCCGAGTTCGAGCGCCTTGAGTGTGGTCTCGGCGCCTTCGCGGGATTCCGAACTGACGATGACGATGGGACGCGGCTTGCTGGACATGATGATTTCCGTGGCCTGCAAACCGTCAACGTGGGGCATGTTGATGTCCATGGTGATTACATCGGGATTCAGGCTCTCGGCCTTGGCCACACCCTCGCGACCGTCGCGGGCCAGACCCACGACTTCCATCTCGGGATCGGCGCTGATGATACTTTGCAGCACCTTGCACATGAACGCCGAATCGTCCACGATCAAGACGCGAATTTTGCCGCCCGGAGTCATGCCTGTCCCTGAGCCACGGCGGCAGGCTGCCGTTTGCCGCCGCCGATCAACTGTTGCACCGCCGCGATGAACTGATCTTCCTGCACCGGCTTGACGAGGAATTCCGCAGCGCCCTGGTGGATGGCCTTGTCGCGATGCTTGGCCCCGGCGCGAGAAGTCACGACCATGATGGGGATGCCGCGGGTTTCGGGTTGCTGGCGCAGATGTGCCATCAGCTCGTATCCGTTCGTGCGAGGCATCTCGAGATCGGTCACGACCAGATCGCAGCGAGTCTGGGTGGCGATCTCGAGAGCCTCCAGTCCATCTGCCGCCAGTTTCACCCGGTAGCCTGCTTTTTCAAGCATGCGACCGACAAACTTGCGAACGCTGATGGAATCGTCGGCAAGCACCACAAGTTTTTCTTCCTGAACCTGATCTATGGCCTCTTGCGGAATTTCGCCCGCGGCCACGGCCAGCGCGCCGGGCGCGAAGATACGCGCTGCGGTAGCATTGGCAGCGGTCATCAGCGGACGGCGCTCGATGGCTTCGCCGGCGATCAGCCGGTTGACGTCAATCAGCAGGATGAGGCTGCCGTCGGGAGCAATGGTCGCGCCCGGGAACAGCTTCACGTTGCGGAGATACTCGCCTAAGTTCTTGATTACGATTTCGTCCTTGCGCAGGACTTCTTCGACCACAATGCCGACTTGCCGGCCGGCCACGTTGACGATGATCAGGCGGTAATAACCGTTCACCGGCTGGACCGCATCCAGCCCGAGATGCTGGTCGAGGCGGACGATCTCGGTGACCACGTCGCGCACCTTGGTGAGCAGTTTGCCGCCGACCTCTTCGATATCGGTCTCGCTCAGCCGCCGAATTTCTTCCACAAACGCCAACGGCAGGGCGAAGGTGTGCTTTCCACAGCGCACGAACAGCGCCTGCGAAATGATCAGGGTCAGTGGGACTTTGAGGGTGAAGCGGGTACCGAAGCCCTTCTGAGTTTCAATTTCAATTTCGCCGTTGAGGGCGTTCAGGTTGGCGCGCACGACGTCCAGGCCGACGCCGCGCCCGGCGAGTTCGGTCTTACGCGGCGCAGTGGAGAATCCGGGATGGAACAGCAGTTCCTGGAGATCGCGATCGGTGAGGCGGCCGGCTTCTTCGGCAGGCACGAGTCCGAGATTTGCGGCGGCACTGCGAATCTTGTCGTAGTCAATGCCGCGGCCGTCGTCTTCGACCTCGATGTAGATGTGGTTGCCGCGATGATAGGCGCGCACGGCGATCTTGCCGTGGTCCGGCTTGCCCGCCTGATAGCGCTCGTCTTCGCGCTCGATACCATGGGCAACTGAGTTGCGCACCAGGTGGAGCAGCGGGTCGGCGATCTGCTGGATGATGTTGTTGTCCAGCTCGGTTTCTGCGCCGGACAGTTCCAGTTCCACTTGCTTTCCGGCAGCTTTGGCGGCGTCGCGGACGGTGCGCGAGATGCGCGTGTAGAGGTTGCCGATGGGCACCATGCGCGCCTGAGTGATTTCGTCCTGCAGGCGGTGGGCGAGCTTGGTGAACTCGTCAATGTCGGTGTCTACGCGGCGGACAAAGGTGTCGAGTTGCGTGAGGATTTCGGTGATGTCGGCGGAGATTTCCGTCAGCGAGCGCGAGAGAATGCTGAAATCGTCGTAGCGGTCCATCTCCAGCTCGCTGAATTCGGCGAGCGAGGCGTCAAAAGAATGCGAGTAGCTGGAGTAGCCGCCGCGGAAGGGGAAAGGATCACTGGTGGTCGGCTCGCCCGGCGCGCTTAGGCCCGGCTCGGAGAAATGGCTGCCTGTAAGCCGGCTGAATTCGTACTTGTCCTGGAACTCTACGATCTTGTCGGACATGCGGGCCTTGGAGAAATTCAGCACGTCGGCAAGCCGCTCCAGTTCGGCCAGCCGGCCCAGCATGCGGGTACGGTTGATGACCAGTTCGCCGACCGCGTTCATCATGCGGTCCAACCGCTCCAGCGCGATGCGGACAGACTTGGACTGGGGCATGGCGGCAGGCTTCTTGTCGCCAGTGGCGGCTTCGGCCTCGGCCGCAGGGGGAGCGGGCTCAGCCGCTCCTTCCGGTCTAACGGCTTCGGGAGGAAGCGCAGCCGCGTCAGTGGTGCTGGGAGCTTCCGCCTCGGATGCTTGTGCGGGCTGATCGAGAGCACTTGAATCCAGCACAGCCGAGGGCGGCTGTGCCACACCAGCATCAGCCTCAACGTCGATCTCAAGCACATCGCCGTCGCCATGCTGAATCGCGGGTGCGGGCAACTGTTGCGAAGCAGCGGTTGTGTGTTCTTCTTCTTGCGGCGCCAGGCGAGCGATGCGCGTCAGCAGTGACTTCACGGACCGCTGCATCGCGGCTTCGTCAGGCCATTGGTGGTACAGGAATTTCTTCAGGGCATCTACCGATTCCAGGCACAAATCCACAATTTCGGCGCTGGGACTGAGGACGCCGTCGCGCAGGCGGCCGATCAGGTCTTCGGCGCGATGCGCGACCAGCGCGATGCGCGGCAGCCCGACCTGTGCCGCCGAGCCTTTTACCGTGTGCATGGCGCGGAAAAGCCGGTGAATGTCGTCAGCGTTGGGATTCGCTTCCAGTGCCAGCAGGCATTCGGTGACAACCTGGAGGTGCTCTTCGGCTTCGGGAACGAAGAATTCCAGGATTTCCGGCGCCACCTCGCCTTCAAGGGGAAGATCGGGAACTCTTATCTCGGGTGCGACGACGGCCGGTTTTGGCGGCGGCAACGGTTCGGGGGCCTGTTCGCTGATCGCGGCGTCCTGAGGCGGCGCAGATTCCTGATATTGCAGTGGCTCCGGTTCAGGCTGTGCAACTTCGGCGGGCGGGGCAGAAGCCTGCTGAAATGCAAAAGGATATTTCTGTTTGAAGGCGGCGATGTCGTCCACTGCCTCAACGCTGTTGGCGCTGATCATCAACAGGTCGGATTCGAGCACGGCCACCGCTTCGGAGATGAATTCTACCAGCGGCGCCGCGGCTTCCACGCTGATGGCGGCATTCATGGCGTACTGGAAAATGTGCGCCAGCTTGGCGGCGATTTCGGAAAACTGCGGATACCCGTACATCGCCGAAGAACCTTTGAGCGTGTGCGAGGCGACATACAGCCGCTCGATATCCTCGGGCACAGGATACGGGTCCTGCAAGATAGCCGAGTACTCGCGCAGGAACTGCAACTGCTCGGACGCCTCCTGCAGGAAGACCTCGACGAATTCTTGTCCAGGTGAGCTCACAGGTGTGGTTCGCCTCCTGCACTGACGATGCGCGTACCGTCGAGCGGCTTCTGATAAATGCGCGCGTCGCGATTGATGATGGTCTGAAACTTCACCGGTGTACCCGCAACCGTTTCCGCATGGCCGAGGAAGAGATATCCGCCCGGTTCCAGATAGTCGTGGAAGCGCTGTACTAGCGCGTTGCGCCGCTCCTCGGAAAAGTAAATCAGGACGTTCATGCAGAAGATGCAGTCGAAGCGGCCCATGTAAACGGCCTGCGCGAGGTTCATGGGCGCAAACGAAACCATGTTGCGGATGCGCGGCTTGACCATGAATTGCTCGCCGATCCGCGTGAAATACGAGTCAATCTGTTTCGGAGTAAGAGCCTCAAGTTCACGCCGCGGATACACGCCGCACTCCCCGTGGCGAAGCGCCTGCCGACTGATGTCGGTGGCAAGGATCTGAATGTTCCATGCGTCGGCAAACGCGAGCGCGTCGGCCAGGGTGATCGCGATGGAATAGGGCTCTTCGCCGGTGGCGCAGCCCGCGCTCCATATGCGGATATTGCGCGGATTTTCCCAGAACTTTTTCATGTGCAGTTCGGGGAGGACCTTCTTTTCGAGAGCGTCGTAGACGTCCGGATAGCGGAAGAACGATGTTTCCTGGGTGAGCAGCCGTTCCAGCAGGGAATCGTATTCCACGTTGGAGCCGGAAATGATGCGCAGCAGGTCAGAGCCGTGCGCCATCTTTTTCGCCACGGCGTGCTCGCGAACGCGCGTGGAAAAAAAGCGCTCGCGCGAGGTGTCGAAATGGATCCCGGAGCGGCGCTCGATGAGCGCGCTGATCTCCGACAATTCGTGCTCGCTGATGGTGACCGGCTTTTGGTGGCTGGGCATGACAGCTCTTAGCTCTTAGCCTTTAGCTCTTAGCTGCAAACGAGTCCTCTAGCGGCTGGCCGCCACGGCGGCCATAGGCAGCGGCGTGGCCGCAGGAGCAGCGCCGGCGCTGATGCGGAACTGTGACAGCGCTTCATTCAACTGCTCGCTAAGCTTCACCATCTGCTCGACGGTCCGGGCCGTCTGGCGTGCGCCCTGCGAAGTCTGGCGCGTGATGTTGGAAATAATTTGCATGGCGTTGGCGACACCTTCGGTACCACGCACCTGCTGCTTCGACGCCAGCGAGATTTCCTGCACGAGTTCGGCAGACTGGCGCACCACGCTGGAAATGGCTTCCAGCGCTTTGCCGGCCTGATCGGCCAGGCGGGCGCCGACTTCCACTTCCTTCGTGCCCTCTTCCATGACCACCACAGCTTCGTTGGTTTCCGCCTGAATCGCCTTGATCAACGCGGCGATGTCCTTGGTAGCGTTGCGCGAGTGCTCGGCCAGCTTGCGGACTTCGTCGGCGACCACGGCGAAGCCGCGGCCCGCCTCGCCGGCGCGGGCGGCCTCGATAGCGGCGTTCAGGGCCAGCAGGTTCGTTTGCTCCGTGATGTCGTTAATGACATTGATGATCTCGGAAATTTCCAGCGAGCGGTCGCCAAGGGACTTGATCTTCTTGGCGGTGGCCTGTACGGAGGCGCGGATGCGCTGCATGCCTTCCAGAGTGTCGCGCACGGCGCGGTTGCCCTGCTCAGCGGCATCCAGGGCGCGGCGCGCCGCTTCGGCACTGGCCTCGGCATTGTTCGACACCTGCTTCATGGAGACGGTCAGTTCTTCCACGGCAGAGGACGTGTTGGTGATCTCCTGGTCCTGCTGGGTGGCGCCGTTGGCCATTTCTTCGGAGGCCACGAGGATGTCGTTGGCGCTGGTGGAAACGTCCACTGCGGCCTTGCGCACACGCTCGAGCACCTTGGCAAAGTTGTCGAGCATGTAGTTGACCGAGTCCACGACATTGCCCAGAGCGTCATTGGTCACATTGCCGCGCAGAGTTAAATCGCCGCGCGCGATCTGGCTGACGACGGTCAGAAAGTCGGTAACGCTGCGCTGCAAGGCTTCCTGCGCCTGCTGACTGGACACAGCTTTGCCCGCCTTTTCCACCGTGCGGTTCAGATTCTCGGCAATGAAGCCAAAGTCGTCATTGGACTTGATGTCCGCCGTCGCCTTGTAATTGCCGCCGGCCAGTTGTTCGGAAAAATCGGCGAGTTGTTTTGCCGGCTTCAGCACCTTGGCGCTCAGTGCCACGACGAGCACCAGACAGGCGATCAGGGCAACAATTGCTGCGCCTACGAGCTGCATCCCGGCACTGCCCGATAATGCACCGGCGTCGCGGATAGACAGGCCCCCGGAATGTGCGCCCGCGCCGTACGCCAACACCAACACCGCACACAGGGCCATGATGTTGACCACCACCAGGAGCACGACGGTCGAACTTAAACGACCTTTCATAATGACCTCCGCTGGAGCAGCGATCAGCTCTTAGCCTGTAGCTCTTAGCTCGGACGCTTAGCTGTCACAGCCCCAGCAACACTACAGAAACTTGAAAGCCGAAACTTCCAGCCCATTTTTCAAATCACCGGCACGGGGAAAGCCGCTACCAGTCGCTGCAGATCCAGTGCGAGCGCCAGACGATCGTCGTGGCGCAACATACCGCAGCAATGGGGCACGTCCCGCGGGGCCTCGTCCAGGAGCAACGGCTCGCTGGTCGAGTAAGTCCCGATAATTTCGTCCACGGCAATGCCGAGCCGCAGGTCATTCTTGTCACCTTCACCCTTGAGTGCGGCCACCACCACACGTTTCGGTGGCAGATCGGCCCGACGCGCCTCTGTGAATGCAATGTCCACGATGGGCACAATCGAACCCCGCAGATTGAAAATTCCCAGCAAAAACGCAGGTCCGAGAGGCAGGGGAGTGACGTTGGGCCACTCAACCACTTCCTCTACATCGAGCACCGCCAGACAGAAACGCTCGCGCCCGGAGCGGAAGATGCAGTATTGGCGCTCGCGAAGGGGTTCCTCCGTTTCCAGGACGGCTTCTAAGGGAGCACCGTCGTCGGCCGCTGCGACGGGTTCGAGTTGTGGCTCGTCGGACATTAGCTTTTTAGCTTTTAGCGCTTAGGCATTAGCTCTTGGCCACCGCTTTCAATGAGCAAAATCAAAATTCAAAATTCACAATTCACATTTCACATTTCACATTTCACATAACAAATCTGCTAAATGAACCTCTGCACCTGGGTCAGCAATTCTTCCTTCGTAAAGGGCTTGACGACATAGCCATCGGCGCCCTGCTGCTGGGCCCAGAACTTGTCACTTTCGCCGTTCTTGGAGGTAACCAGAACGACCGGAATGCGGGCATACTCGGGATGTCCCTTCAATTCCCGGCACGCCTGAAACCCGTTGCGCTGGGGCATGACCACATCCAACAGGATTAAGCCGGGCCGTTCGATATCAATGGTGTGCTCGATCTTTGTGGGATCGTTGATGGCGACCGACCAATAGCCAGCCTGTTCGAGTACGGCCTGCATGAGCCGCACTTCCGCCAGGGAGTCGTCAACGATCAAAATTTTCTTCAGGGCCACTCGGTTTTATCCCCCAAAACCAGGAAGCTCATGTCACTCGACGACCGGGACACGGGAACTCCAGAAAAACAGAAGCAATTGCACCGCCAGCACTGCAATTCTGCGTGGACTTGTAGCAGGATGCGAAAGCTGTTTTGTATGAGGCACTTACGTTGATATTTGCGGCTGTCTCAAGAGCCTGCGGCAAAGCCGTGAACGCGGCTATGCGTCTCAGACTGAGACCGTTTCTCAGCGAAGTTCATTTCCGCGTCTAGAGACGAGAACCGCTGCAGGATTTCGTGCAGGCGCAGCGCCATGCTGTGGATGGTATCTATCTGCTCGCGCACCTCAGTGCTAAGGGTGCCGGGCTCAAGAAGAAGCAGTTCCGCATTCCCCAACACGGAGGTAAGGGCGTTGTTAATGTTGTGACGCATTTCCAGGATGTATCGGCCGAGAGTGGCTTCGCGAGCCTTGGTGTGGGCGATTTCTTCGGCGCGAATGGTTCGCGCATTGGCTTCCACGCGCCGCAGTGCTTCGCCCGCGACCAGCATCAAGGCATCGAGCCATCCTTCGTACGGCCGGAGCACAAGCAGGCGTGGGAAACTATCGCGGAGTTGCTGAACCGTACCGGCATCTTTACATACGCAGATCGCCGGCCGCTGGGGGGTGCTGTTATCCAGGATTTGAAGCGTGTTGATGAGCTTGACGGCAGGCATGGCACCGACGATGGCCAACTCGTACGGTCCGCCGTTTTCCTGCCAGACGTCGCTGCTGACAACAGTGAAAGCGGGAACGGAGCGTTCCGTTTGCCAGCGGCTGACCACGGTGCGAGAAAAGTGGGGGTCGTCGGCGATGATCAGTACTGTAGCCTGTTCCATATATATGGTCTCAGTTGACGCGATTCAGAAAAGCTTCCGCGTGCTCAATTTGCTGCAGCAGGCGTTGGGAAGTGGCCGAAAGAGTAACCGTAGCATCAATGTTGCGCGCGTCGCGCGACTCAGCAATGGTCTCCTGCAAGCGCGCGGCTTCGTCGTGAGCGCGGCTCACGACCTGGGTGAGTTTCTTGACCGGGGCGCCACGCTTGGCGGCTTCGAGCGTCTGGAAAAGCAGCACGCGAACCGCCACCGCCTCTTGCGTGGGCCCGGAAAACTCGCCCAAGCCTTCGGTGAACGCCTTTACTTCCCAGGACGACAGCACCAGGCGGGCGTCGCCCATTACGATGGTGGCGCTGGCGCTGGGACTTCGTTTCGCCTGCGCAGTTACATACTGTGAAAGCTGGCGCAGGATGCTTTGTACTTCCGCTGCCAGTCCGACGGGAGCCGTAGCAGCGGGCGTAGTGGGCTGTGCCGTGGGCGCATGCCGTTCCGACGAGACCGCTGGGGCGGATGGCAATCGCGTAGGCGCGGCGCTTGGCGCTGCTTCCGTCAGGTGATCATCCCCTGTTCCGGGCAAATTAGCAGCGGCCGGGGATTTTGTCGCAACAGCGGCGGCCGGGGCTGCGGGTGTTGACGCGGCCGATGCTTTGGCCGGGGTGCGATAGAGCATCACCGGCGGGGGCTGCGCAGGAGCACTGGGCGCCGCCTGGGCCGCGGCCCTCGCAGCCGGAACTTTCTTGGGTGCAGCCGATCTTGCAGCTGGCGAGTCAATTGATATACCGGCCTGCTCCATCGCGGCTTCGACTGCCGCTCGGATCTCCCCAAGCTGCTCGAAAGTATGTCCCGCAGAGTATTCGGCCCGAAATGCCTTCTTCCATTGCTGGACCAATTCCATCACATGTGAAATCGGTTCCTTGCTGGAAAGCTGTGCCTGGCGGCAGTTGATTTCCGTGGTTCCGTGGGATTCCAGGGCGTGCAGGCCGTTGCGGGTAAACTCCAGGTCCGAACGCATCAGACGGAAGAAAGCCTGACGCAGCAGATAGTTGCAACGGGTCACCGCAACCAGGGCGACAGGGGCGAAGTACAGCTCATCGGCCCCCTTTTTCAACTTGCGAATCTCATAGAGCACGCCATGACGCAGCAAATCGCGAATGGAGTGGCAACTGCGAACACGGCGCAGGCCGTCTTCCAGGGCCTCCAGCCACCCGGGGGCGCCGCCGGAGATCTTGCCGAGTACGGGCTCCATTACCTGCGCCACGTCCTGCATGCTGACGTCGCGGTCCAGCATTGAGGACGGTGCGCACTGGGAGAAGTACTGCACCAGCAGGAAGTCGAGCTTGTCGCGGTCGGAATCGGTGCGAACTTCTTTGCCGAGGTAGCGGACGATAAGCGCACGCAAGCTGGCTTCGTTTGACAGCGGACTGGTTTGCAGAAATTGGCGCAACTGATAGACCTGAATCCACTCATCAGCATGCGTCAGCCACTGACGGATGCCGGCGAGCACTTCCGGGTCAGACCGGTCAATGGGTGATTCAAGATCCTTGTTTGGTTTTACTTCCAGGCCGAAGTGCTGGGCGATGCCAAGGAACAAGGGGTAAAGGCGGCGCGCAGCGCGCCATTCGGACGCAATCGCTTTCAGTTGCTCGGGGCCCATGGTCATGACTTCACGATCCAATTGACGAGCTCATCGGCAAAGCGTGCGGCTACCGCAGTTTTGCCCGCGTGATACTGCACCGCAACCACGAATGCCCACGTATCCAGCGAGCCATCCACATTTTTCAGCCTTACCTTATCCGCAAATTCGAAGGGAAGCGTGCAGGTAAACAGCACTTCGCGCGGGGTGCCGAATTCAATGACCGTGTTCTCGCTCAGCTCTCCGCCGTCGGTTACCCGCACAGGTATGCGCACAGGTGTAGCCTGGGGAAAGAACTGTGCGAGCCTGGCCACAGCGGAATCGGACGCGCCGGCACGTCCGCCTTGTGGCTGGCTAATCGAATCGCTCGCAGAACGAGACGCTACGCCATCCCGAATCCGCAGTTGCGCGGGACGGGGTGGAAGGGCGGCCTCATGCGACACCGCGTTCTACCTCATCAAGAATTTGGTTCTTCACTCCCATTCCCGCCGCGTGAGCGGCGGGAACGCTGCGAAGGCGTGAAGATTCCATGGGCGAGGATGCAAGAAAACAGCCAAAGACTGTGGACGGGTAAGTTGCTGAAAAGGCGAACGCGACGACTGGACCTGAGGAAACCAGATGGTTGTCGCGTCTCAGGATGAAACAGCATTTGGTCGCAGCGAGTTTTTGGGAGACCGGGGTCTTTCAAACGGCGAATGCTTAACGCCAACGCAGCTTTCTGAGATTGTCATTCCGAAACCGCCGGGCGCAGGGAGGCGGCCGAGGAATCCCTACTATTGTCAAGAACTTGGTGGGAAAACCCAGATATGGTGTAAACCGCTCGCACACCCGAGACGGCTGTGCCACACGGTTCATGCTTGCCCGGACGACCGCCAGGGCTACAGCAACCCTAGTTTTGCGCTAGCTTGCACTGCCGCCTGGGGCAGCTCCTGCGGCGGCGCTTTTGATACCGATGTTGTAGCGCTTCAGCTTGCGATAAAGCGTAGCTCGGCTGATACCTAACATTTTGCCGGCCTGCACCTTGTCTCCGTTCACCTGCTCGAAGACGCGCTCGATGGTGGAGCGCTCGATGTCTTCCAAGTCGGTTGAGCTGAGCGCCGGGCTGGCAGGTTCGGCCGGGGTTTTTCCGGCCAGCGCCCGGATAGCAACTGGGAGGTCGGGCAAGTCTATGGTGTGGTGGTTGCCCAACGCAATCGCGCGTTCGATACAGTTTTCCAGTTCGCGAACATTGCCCGGCCAGTCGTAGCTCATCAGGCAGTTCATGGCGGCGGTGGTCACTTGAAGAGTATCGTTGGCGAGATAGCGCGACGCCAGCGAGTGGACTAGCGCCGGGACGTCGTTGCGGCGGTCGCGCAAGGCCGGCATGTGGATGGTCACCACGTTCAGACGGAAGAACAGGTCTTTGCGGAATTTGCCCTCGTGATAGGCGGCCTCGAGATCGCGGTTGGTGGCGGCAATGACACGCACATCAATCTTGGTTTTCTCATTGCTTCCCACAGGGCGCACTTCTTTCTCCTGCAAGACGCGCAGCAGTTTGGCCTGCATCTCCAGCGGCAATTCGCCAACTTCGTCCAAAAAGATGGTGCCGCCGTTGGCGGACTGGAACAGGCCGATCTTGGACCGCAGCGCACCCGTGAACGCGCCTTTCTCATAGCCAAACAGTTCGCTTTCGATCAGCGTGGGAACCAGAGAGCCGCAATCAACAGCGACAAAAGGCCGCTTGGCCAGGGAACCGCGGAAGTGGATGGCGCGGGCGACCAGTTCTTTTCCGGTGCCGCTTTCGCCGGTGATGAGCACCGGAGTGCGCGTGTCCTTCAGACGGGAAATCATCCGCAGCACGTCCTGGATTTTGGCCGAGGAGCCTGTAATCTCGCTCAGTTCCTCGTCATTGCGGACCCGCTCGCGCAAGTACTCGTTTTCAAAGACGAGCCGGACCTTTTCCTCCATGCGCTGGAGCGTTAGCTTGAGTTCGTCCACGCGGAAGGGCTTGAGGACATAGTCGTAAGCGCCAAGCTTCATCGCTTGCACGGCGGAATCGATGGTACCGTGACCCGTCATGATGGCAACCTCGGTGCGTGGCAAGTGGATTTTGACTTGCCGAAGCAGCTCCACACCAGTCTGGTTGGGCAGCTTGAGATCGGTGAGCACAATGTTGGGCGACTCAGCCTCCAGGTAGGCCAGGGCGGATTCCGCGCTTTCCGCCTCGAAGCAGTGGAAACCGATGGATTCACAAATACGGCGGCACAGAGTGCGGATGGACTGCTCGTCGTCCACAATGAGGCACGAAATGCGGAACTCGCCAGTCATGACGGCGAGACCCCCAGAAACTGTTCGACCATAGCCATAAGTTGCTGCACGCGAAAGGGCTTCTCCACGTAGGGTGCGCCAGTGCGGCGCAACGTAGCGGCGGTTTCCTCGTTCACGATGTCACCGGTAATGAAGATCACCTTGGAGAGCAGGTCCGGGCGATGCTGGCCGATCCACTCCCAGACGTCGGCGCCGTCAACGCCGCCGGGCGTCCGCATATCGGAAATCACGCCGGAAAAACTGTTGGCGCGCAGCAGGAGCAGGGCTTGGGCACCGGTTTCCGCCGGCACTACGGTGTAGCCGCTACGTTCCAGGGCGGCGCGCACGAAGGCCATGACCGAGGGCTCGTCTTCGATGACGAGAATGGGAAGCCGCGGGCTGGGGGTAGAGCCTTTCATGTTTGCGCTCCCAGGGCAGCGGCAGTGCCGAGCTCTTGCTGAAACTTGCCCGCCAGCGGCAGGCGCACGATGAAGGTGGCGCCTTTGCCGTCTGGGTTGTTATGAAAGGTGATCTCGCCTCCATGTTCGCGCACGATTCCGTAACAAATACTCAGACCCAAACCGGTGCCCTTGCCTACCTCCTTGGTGGTAAAAAACGGGTCGAAGATGCGGTCAGGATACGCGATGCCCTTGCCATTGTCGCGGAAGCTGATTTCGGCAAAATCGCCGCGGGTGGAAGTGCTGATCTCAATGCGGCCCGG
Organism: Terriglobales bacterium; assembly: GCA_041946765.1. Taxonomy (GTDB): domain Bacteria; phylum Acidobacteriota; class Terriglobia; order Terriglobales; family Acidobacteriaceae; genus JBHGAZ01. The sequence goes on along the minus strand of JBHGAZ010000018.1, from coordinate 34,193 downwards.
TTGTCCGGTTTCGCTAATGGCGTCGTACGCGTTGTTGAGGATGTTCAGAAAGACCTGCTGCAGTTGGTGGGAATCGCCCAGCATTTCGGGGAGACGATCGTCGAAGGACTGCACCACATGGACGTCGTTGTTGGCGAAATCGTAAGAGCGTAAGGCCAAGGTACGCCGCAAGATGGAGTTGAGTTGTACGTACTGGCGCTGAGGTGGAGTCTGACGCGCAAAGCTGAGCAGGTTCTGCACGATCTGCTTGGTGCGTTGCGCCTCTTGCAGAATAACGTGGATGTCCTTTTTTGCCGGCTCGGGGACGTCAGGGTTTTCCAGCAGCAGGTCAGCAAAACCCAGCACGGCGGTGAGCGGGTTATTCACCTCATGCGCGACCCCGCTTACGAGCTGCCCCACAGCCGCCATTTTTTCGGTATGCATCAGCTTCGCCTTGAGCATGACGGCGTCGCTGACATCGGTCATCACCACCACAATGCTGCTGACGTTACCCTGTTCGTCGCGCATGGGGCTCAGGTTGATGGAGAACTGTCCCACGCGGCCGTCGCCCAGCACGATGGGCAGCTCCAGGTTGTCCACCTGTTGTCCGAGAAGAGTGGTTTTCAGCGCGTTGGACATCGCCTCGCTGCGCGTGGGCAGCACCAAATCCACAAGAGGGCGGCCCAGCAGATCTGTAGGGCTGTAGCCGCCAGCCTGGAGGCAGCGCTTGTTGGCATAGCTGATCAGCCCCGCGGTATCGGCCACCAGGATGAGGCTTTGGGTATTGTTGAGGATCTTGCTGCTGAAGTCGCGTTCTCGCTGCAACTCGGTCTGGAAGTTCTTGAGTTCGGTGATGTCGAGCATCAGCCCGCGGTATTGTGTTACCCGGCCCTGAGCATCGCGCACGGCAAATGCATTCAGGAGCGCGTAGATAAGGGAGCCGTCCTTGCGCCGCAAAACCTCCTGGTAGTTACGCAGCACGCCGCGTTTTTCTATCGCTTGCTGGAAGCGCTTCCGTTCCGCCGGGACAAGATAGAGTTGCGAGAGAATGTCAACCTGCAATAACTCCTCGCGGCTGCTGTAACCCAGCATACGAACCAGGGCATCATTGACCTCAACAAAGCGGCCGTCCACGGTGGAGAAAAACAGGCCTTCCTGGATATTGTCGAATAGTTCGCGGTAGCGTCGCTCTGCCTCGCGCCGATCAGTGATGTCCTTGAGCACGTGGATGGTCTGGAAGCCCTCGTTCAAAGCGCCATGTATGCGCGAGGTCGAGACCAAATAGGTGCGTTCCAGAACCGGATGGATATATTCGTCGCTGGCGCTTTGATCAGCGCGGCAGAACGGGCAGGGCTGGGCGTCCTTGTCGTCGGCAATGGCGATCAGCGCCCGCATGCCAATGCCGATCAATTCCGAAGGCTGCACGCCGATGAAGTTGGCTAGAGAACGGTTCACGCGGAGCACGTTGTAGGACTGGTCGTGCACGACGATGAAGTCGCTGATGGCGTCGAAAATCTCAATCCAATGCCGGTTCGCCTGCTCCATGCGCGTGAACAGGCGCGAGTTTTCCAAAGCTACGGTGGCATGACCGGTAAGCGCCTGCAAAAGGTTGCGATTTGCGGGGGCAAGCTCGGCATCGCGGTTGGCCAGGCAAAGTACGCCGATCAGATCGCCACCCGCGCCGGTTAAGCGGGCCACGGTGACATCGCGCCAGTGCAGCTGCGAGGCCAGGCTCTGACCCAGGAATTCGGGCGCAGAAACGCAAGCAATGTCCTCCGTCAACTGCGCGCTAGCTGAAGTCAATACCATATTGAAGCGTCGTAGCACACTCTTGTCGGGTGGACCGGAGGGGTCGTGGAAAACGACTGTCTCCAAACTTGAGCGTTGGGCCAGGGCCAAAGCGGCGACGCCAGCGCCCAGGATATGGGCGGCCCGCTCCGTGAAATTGCGTACGAATTGGGGCAGCCGGAGAGACGAGTTCAGCTCCAGCGCCACCGACATGAGGTCTTCGGCACGGCGGCGATGCTGGTTCGCCAAGTGCAGATTCTGAGTGCTTTCCAGTACCACGGCGACCTCGGCCGCCAGCGCCTTGGCGCGGCGCACGTCCTCGCCACTGATCGGCCCCCCATCCTTACGGTCCAGCAATACGAGCAGGCCGAGCGGAGGGCCGTGAGGCCCCAGCAGCGGCACGGCCAGATACTGGCGTATCTTGAACATGGCCGCAGTTTCCAGGTCGGCGCCGATGAATTGCGTAATGTCATCGGCCCAGGTGGGCTCGCGTTGCGCATAGACGCGTTCGGCGATGCCCCGGGGCACCGGATAGTTCAGCGGCCAGGCAGCGCCGTTTTCCGCAATCCAGCGGGCTTCGCAGGAGCCGCCGTCGTGCAAAGCAATAAACGCACGCTCGAAGCGAAGAAATTCGGCCGCGCGGACGACAAATTTTTCCAGAAATTTGCTCAGCTCGCCGATGCTGCCCAACTCCGCGGAAATTTCCAGCAGTTGCTGCAGCTCGCGCGCACGCGCGTTAGCGGTGGCATACAGTTCGGAGTTGGCGATAGCCAGCGCGCCAAAACGGGCTACTGCGCCCAGCAGCGATTTGTCTTCTTTGCCGAAAACGTTGCCAGGTCCGCAGTAGACCAGGAGGGCGCCGGCGGTACGGCTGGTCTGGATGGGAGCTCCCAGAAGCTCACTACCGCCAGGAAGATACTCGGGCAAGTCGGGCGTGTCCTCGGGCACGCGCACAACCATTGGCTCACCCTCCTCAATGACAGCAGTGGCGACCTCCTTTGCCAGTCGGCAGCCACCTTCACGAGCATTGCGAGCTCGCACCGCATCTGCTAGCTCGTCATTGGCGGCAGCCAGCCCGGCAAGCTGGAACTCCTCGCTTTCCCGGAGGAAGATCACGACCAGCATTGCGTTGAACAGAGATCGAACACGTTCCACCAGTGCGGCGGTGGCGGTGTCCACGTCGAGGCGCGAGTGGAGCACCTGTGCGCATTGAATCAGCACTTCGGCACGGCGGCGTTCCTCGTGAGGAGCCCCGGCGGACGTATTCCCATCAAGCATATCGGCCAGAGTACATCGCCACTTCAGTTCAAAGGGGAACTGCAAAGTACTCTGGAATCTCATTTTGAGTCAAGGGAATTGAGAAGCGGGAATCAGGCTTGGAACCCCCGTTGCGAGCTCAGTTTGTCTCAAGCTGAGATGAGAAATCAGCATTTCGCCGGAAGTTGAGACGTAATCCAGTGCGAGAAACCTGCCCTGGTAAATGAGCCCTTTCGACTGAGGTCAACTTTTTCAGCAACTTAGATGGGTTGCGTACTTGGCCGCCCCATGTGTTTGGGTGGCAAGACCCGTGCACCTGTCTTGCGGGGATTTGCCTGGTCTGGCGGTTTAGCGCCCGGCGGGGCGCAGCGAAACCGCCCTTAAGCATGATCGAATTTGCCGTTCTTCTTGGGTATTGGGGCTCCCGCCGCCGGGGTTGGCGCGGTGGGAAGGGATCGCGGAGCGCGACAGGGCTCCACCTCCCAAGTGATGGCAGGAAAGTTCACCGGCGAAACAACGCGTCCGGGAGGCAGCAGCAATGAGCATAGGCAAGAAGCTATATCTGAACTTCGGGGCCATTCTGGTCATCGTCCTGGTGCTCTTTATTGTGAACATCATGGCGATTCGGCGGGAGCACGCGGGACGTGCCGCGACCTCCGCTTCCTTGGACATGGCGAACGCCAGCGCAGCAGTGCGGAACCAGATGATGCAGAACCGTCTCGACTTGGGCAGCTACCTGCTGAGCGGAGACACGCGAGAGGCCGAGAAGGTAATTGAGGGGGGGCGCAAGCTTGACCTGGTTCTGGGCGCCGCACAGGAAAAGGCTGGCTCGGAGAGCCAGCGGCAGCCGCTGACTGCGCTCCGACAGCAAGAAAGCGCCTGGCAGGAACAGTTCGCTCACCAGCTCATCGAAAGACGCAAGCAGGTGGACGGCGGTGCCGCTACCATTTCCGAGTTACAGATCGCTTACCTGCAGCAGGATCCGGGGCAGTGGACCCGTGCCTCCACGAGTTTTCTGGACCAGTTGGAAAAAGCCAATAACGACCTGCTGCAGAAACGGCGGGAGTACGACGACCTGGCAAGCACGTGGACCATGCGCGTCACCATCGGCGGCACGCTGCTGGTGCTGGTACTGGGACTCGTCATTTCTTACAAGACCTCCAAGTCCATTACCGAACCCCTCGAGCAGCTCATGTCCGTGGCGCGGGATATCGGCGACTCGGGCGACCTGGAACACCAGATTGATATTGACCGTAAGGACGAAATCGGCGATCTGGCTCGCTCCTTCGGCAACATGGTCGGCTACCTGAAAGAGATGGCTTCGGTGTCTGAGGCCATCGCCGGTGGCGACCTGTCGAACGAAGTCGAGCCGCGCTCCAAACGCGACACCCTGGGGCACGCATTCCGGCGCATGACGGAGGGCCTGGCCAGCCTGGTCAGCAGCGTGCGCGAGAGCTCGCAGCAGGTGGCCAGCGGCGCCAACCAGGTAGCCAGCGCGTCAGAGGATTCGGCCAAAGTCAGTGTGCAGGCTTCCTCGGCCATTGATGAAGTCACCAGCACCATGCACGAGATGAGTATCAACGTGCAGAACATGGTGAAGAGCACGCAGATGCAGGCCTCCAGCGTCAGTGAGACGTCGGCGTCAATTGACCAGATGGTGGCCTCGATCCAGCGCGTGGCGGATACCGCCAAGGTGCTGCTGGACATCTCCAACCGGTCCCGCCAGGAAGTGCAGAACGGGATCAACAGCATGGAAAAGGCGACCGACGGTCTGAACCGCATCAACGGCTCAATTCAGGCGTCTTCGGAGATTATTGACGTGCTGGGACAGCGCGCTGATGACATCGGCAAGATCATCGAGGTCATTGACGATCTGGCCGAGCAGACCAACCTGCTGGCGCTGAATGCGGCCATTGAAGCGGCCCGGGCCGGAGAGCATGGACTCGGCTTCGCCGTGGTGGCGGATGAAGTGCGCAAGCTGGCGGAAAAGTCGGCCCAGTCCACCAAGGAAATTTCCGAGCTCATCCAGAGCATGCAGAAGGAAGCCCGCCGCGCGGTGGACAACATGGAGAAGAGCACGTCTATCGTCAACGAAGGACTCACCCTGGGGACGGAGCTGAGCACGGCGTTAAAGAAGATCTCCAACGTGGTCACGGAGGTTTACAAGTTCGCGCAGGAAATCGGCGCCGCTACCAACGAACAGTCGCACGGGTCATCGCAAATCGCAAAGGCGACCACGCGGCTGAACGAAATCACGCACGAGATCAACTCCTCGGTGGAGGAACAGGCGTCCGGCACGCAGGCGGTGGTTAAGGCGATGGAGCGCATGCGCGAGCTGGTGCAGCAATCAACGTCCAGTTCTACCGAGTTGGCAGCCTCAGCGGAGCAGATGTCGAAAATGGCGCGCGGACTGAAGGAATCCATGGAGCGGTTCAAGCTGGAGGAGGTGGCGGCGGCTGCCGCCGAAGAATCTCCTTCCCCGCGGGCGCGCCGGGCCGTCGCGGCGCACGCCTAGGAGGCGGATATGGCAAGCAAGGACCTGCACCTGGTGGGCTTCCGGATCGGGCCAGAGACCTTCGGTGTGCCCATCGCGATCGTGCACGAGATCGTGCGCGTACCCGAGATCACTGCCGTGCCCGAAGCGCCGGACTGCGTGGAAGGTGTGATTAATCTGCGCGGCAAGATCATCTCCGTGGTGGATTTGCGCAAGCGCTTCGGAGAGAAAGTGATCAAGCCGAGCAAGAAGAACCGCATCCTCGTAGCCGAGGTTGAAGGCAAACGCGTGGGATTGATCGTAGACGCGGCTTCCGAGGTGCTGAAAATCGCTCCCAACGAAATTGATGCGCCTCCCAACGTCTTTGAGGAAGGCGAATTAAATTATGTGACCGGGGTGGGCAAGCTGAACGACAGGCTGATCATCCTGGTTGACCTGAACAAGGTGTTGCAGCGCGGCGTGCTCCGCCGCCTCAGCGATTTCACGGAAGAGGCAGAACGGGATGCATCCGACGCAAGTGCCGCGGGCGCCGGAGCCTGAGGACTTGCGGGCTTCATGCTACAACCGGACCCAAGGCGGTCGGGCCGGACAGGAGAGCGGCGTTTGGCAGGCAGTCCGGTGAGCGGCAGCGCGCGCCCGGCGGGACCAGACTTGCCACAGAATCGAGAGGCAATGGCGACTCCATCCATCCAAATCCAGCTCACGGAACCGGAACTGAAGCTGTTGCAGACGCTCATCTACCAGGAGTGCGGCATGTACTTCGATGAGCGTCGGGTCCATTTTTTGCAGGACCGCCTGCAGCGGCGCCTGAAAGTATGCCAGCTTGACAGCTTCTACAACTATTACCGCCTGCTCACCAGCCATAACGGCAAAGCTGAATTGGCAGCGCTGCTGGAAAACCTGACTGTCAACGAGACCAGTTTCTTTCGGAACAAGCCGCAACTGGAGCTCTTCCAGAAAAACACGCTGGAGGACCTGCTGCATCGCAAGCAGGAGCGTCGCGACTGGTCATTGCGCGTCTGGAGCGCGGGGTGTTCCACCGGCCAGGAGCCGTACACGCTGGCCATGATCATCAGCGACGTTATGGCGTACTACTACCTGCGCAACCCCCTCCCTTTTGAAATGCCCTCCCCCAAGCCCTTGATTCCTCCTCCCTGGAAGGTCGAGATTCTGGCTTCCGACATCAGCTATTCGGTGCTGCGGGCGGCGCAGGAAGGAGTGTATTCGGAAGCCCACATGGAGCCGGTGGATTACGTGTATCGCCTGCGCTATTTCGACAAGGTGGGCGATCACTACGCCATCAAGAAGGCGGTGAAGGAGCTGGTTCACTTCGACTTCCACAATCTGAAAACGGAGTTCCTCCCCCAGCGCAACGACATTATCTTCTGCCGAAACGTGATGATTTACTTTGACGAAGCCGAGCAGAAGCGGCTGGTCGAAAAGTTCTACCGCTGCTTGAATGCCGATGGATATCTGTTCGTGGGCCATGCTGAGAGCCTATTCGGGCTCACCGATCGTTTCCGCATGATCCACAAGAACAACGGGACGGCATACCAGCGGATCGAGGCGAACGCGTGACCTTTTTCTCCGATGAGCGGGCGTCCGAACTCCGGGACCTCTTCTTTGAGAGCGCACAGGAACTGCTGCAGGCGCTGAACGAAGAAGGGCTCGAGCTGGAGAAGCGTCCCGGAGACGCCGAGATCGTGCGCACCATCCGGCGAACGGTGCATACGCTCAAGGGTGACTCTGCCGCTTGCGGGTTCAAGGAATTGAGCGAGCTGGCGCATGAGCTGGAAGATGCGCTCACGCCGGCAATCGTGCAGCGCAGCGATGACGCTGCCGCGCAGCTCGTGCTGAGCGCCGCGGACATGTTCGACAGCATGCTGTCCGCCTATCGCGGCAACATGCAACCTCCGGATGGCGCCTCTTTGCGTGAAATGATCCGGCAGTTGGCGCAGAACCAAACGGCCCACGTGAGCGCGGTCTTCGAGCCACAGTTCGCCTGGAGCGAGTACGAACGGCTGATCATCCAGCAAGGCGCTAACGGCAATCAGGTGTTTAACGTCGCCGTGGCCATTGATGCCCAATGCCCGATGCGTGCGGCTGCGCTGCAACTGGTGCGCAACGTGCTTCAGGAATCCGGCGCCGTGCTGGTTATCCATCCCGAGGACGGCTCACCCGGACCGGTAGATGTAGTCGAAGCCGCGATTGCCAGCCAGCAGGAACCGGGCTGGATCATGCGCAAGTGCCGCATTCCGTCGGTCGTCGCAAACGTAGTGGTCGTGCCCCTGGAGGTCACAGGGGTAGCTGTGCCGAATGCGACTGCGCCACCTGTTCTCACGGTCCCCGATCCGCCTGCGCCTAAGCCGCCTGAAGCGGTCAAGAACGGCACACAACCGCCCGTGACGGGCGAAGAACAGCCGTCGAGCGCGCCTTCGCATGTGCCCCTGGCAGCGGAAAACATCTTGCGCGTAGATGCGGAACGCATCGATGCGGTACTGAACCTGGTGGGTGAGCTGATCATCGGAAAATCCATGCTGCACCAGACCGTCAGCGAGTTCAGCACACGCTTCCCCAAGGACCCGCTACGCAACAAGTTCGTGGACATGATGGCCCACCAGGCGCAGGTGCTCAATGATCTGCAACGCTCGGTGATGAAGATCCGCATGGTCCCGGTGGAACAGTTGTTCCGGCGATTCCCGCGGGTAGTGCGCGATGTCGCCAAACAACAGGGCAAGGAAGTGGAGCTGGTGCTGAGCGGTCAGGAAACCGACCTTGATAAGAGCATCCTCGATGCCCTGGCGGAACCGCTCACTCACCTGGTCCGCAACGCTGTGGACCACGGTATTGAGTCCCCCCTGGACCGCGTCGCCGCCGGTAAGCCGGCCACGGGCACGGTGCGACTGGATGCGTATCACCAGGGAAACCATGTGGTGATCGAAGTCAGCGACGATGGCCGTGGCATCGACCGTCAGCGGGTCGCGCAAAAAGCGGTCGAGCTTGGAACGGTCAAAAGCGAACAACTGGCACACCTCACTGACGCCGAACTGCTGGGCCTGATCTTCGAGCCGGGCTTCAGCACTGCCGAGGAGATCACGCAAGTCTCCGGCCGTGGCGTTGGGCTGGATGTTGTGAAGTCCGTGCTGGAGCGCATGAAAGGTACCGTCACCGTACAGAGCCGCCCGGGCGAAGGCACCAAGTTCCTGCTCAAGGTGCCGTTGACGCTGGCCATCATCAAGGCGCTGCTGTTCCTGGTGGACGGCCGCATGTACGCGGTACCGCTGGCCTCGGTGCTGGAGATCGCTCGGACTTCGGAGGCAGAAATCCACCGCGTCGATTTCCATGAAGTCATCCAGTTGCGCGATCAGGTGCTGACGATAGTGCGGCTAAGCCGGCTGAACGGTCATAACGGCAGCCGCAAGAAGAGCAGGAGATCTTTTGTGATTGTGATCTCCGTCGCGGACCGCAAATTCGGACTGATGGTGGAGCAGCTCATTGGCGAAGAAGAGCTGGTGATCAAGGCGATTGACGATCAGCTCGTTTCGACGGAGATGATCAGCGGCGCTTCCATTCTGGGCGACGGCAAGGTAGTTCTCATTCTGAACCTCGCGGCAGTGGTAGAGAAGCTGGGACGAATTCGCAGCGCGCCGGCCAGGCCTTTGCAAGAAGGTGGGGCGCGTGAGAAGTTTCTGGGGGCCAACGCATGAAACAGCACGTCCGGGTATTGGTGGTGGACGATTCAGCGCTGATGCGGAAACTGATTCCGCAGATCATCGAGCGCGACACTTCGATTCACGTCGTGGGTACGGCCATGGATGGCGCCTTCGCGCTGAAGAAGATCGAAGAGCTGCGGCCCCACGTCGTCACCCTGGATCTTGAGATGCCGCGTATGGATGGAATGGCAACGCTGCGGGCCATCACTCGCAAGCACCGGCTGCCGGTGATTATTGTCAGTGCCCACAGCACGCAGGGAGCGTCTTCCACCTTCAAGGCGCTGGCGCTGGGGGCCTTCGACTTTATCACCAAGCCCAAGGACGCCGCTTCAGCGCACATGGAGGAGATCGCCGCCGACCTGATCAGCAAGATCAAAGTTGCGGCCCAGTCGGGGGTGCCGCACAAGCCGGTGGAAATCATTCCGGAAGCTCCCAAAGTGGTGAAAACTCCGCGCCCTCTGACACGCGCCCGGCGCGTGCTCGCTATCGGCGTTTCTACCGGGGGGCCGAACGCGGTGCAGTATCTGCTCTCGCAGTTGCCCCGTGATTTCGGCGCGGCCATCGTGGTGGTACAGCACATGCCGGAAGGGTTCACGGAAATGTTCGCGCGCCGCCTGGATGAGTCCTGCGCCATTGACGTCAAGGAAGCGCAATCCGGCGACCTGCTGCTGTCCGGGCGAGCGCTGATATGTCCGGGCAACCGCCACATGAAGGTGCGCCGCATGCCGCTGGCGGACGTCGTGGTGCTCTCCGACGACGAAAAAATGAACGGGCATCGCCCCTCGGCAGACGTGCTGTTCCGCTCCGTCGCGCAGGAGTTCGGGCCAAACAGTGTGGGGCTCATCATGACCGGCATGGGCGACGACGGGGCCGAAGGACTGGGGGATATTAAAGCTGCGGGCGGCTTGACCATCGCGCAGAGCGAAGACTCCTGCGTGGTTTATGGCATGCCCAAAGCGGCGGTCGAGCGTGGCTACGTGATGCGCGTGGTTCCGCTGGACGCAATCGCCAACACTTTGCAGGTGCATTGTAACGACAACACGCGCGCGGCCGCCCAGGAGGCGGGCGCAGGGATCAAGATCTAGCTTCCCGCTGTGCAGGCGTAGGCTGCTGCGTCAACTGCACTCTGCGGAAGGCTGGTAGCTGGAGGAGTTCGCTATGGAATTTGCGGCTTTGCTTCGCAGCAAGGACCGGCAACCGGTACGTTATCTGGTGGTGGATGATTCCGTTTTCGCCCGCAAGAACCTGACCAAGATGATCGAAGCTTTTGGCGGGCAGGTAGCGGGCGAAGCCGGTGACGGCTGTACCGCTATCACCGAATACGACCGAACCAGCCCGGATATTGTGCTGATGGACATCACCATGCCGCAGATGGAAGGCATTGAGGCGGCTGATCGAATCGTGCGCCAGCATCCGGAGGCGCGCGTCGTCATGGTGTCCTCGGTCGGCTACCAGGAAAACATTGTGGCCGCGTTGCAAAAAGGAGCGCGCCACTTCGTGCAGAAGCCGGTCAAACCCGAAGTGCTGTATGAAGTGATCCGGTACGTGATGGGCGAAGACGGCACCACCGCGTCTTCGGCCGCTGCCGCATCAACGATGGGGATGTGACGCCATGAGGATGGAATTGATTCAGCCTTTCATCAACGCGGCTGATGCCGTGCTGGCCGAGTGCCTGCAGTGCCACACGCGTATCGGCGAGGTCAGCATGGAAGAGGAGGCCTATCGCCGCAAGGGCGTCGCCGCCACCGTGTGCATCAATGGAGACATCGAAGGCCGTGTCATCTTCGACCTGGAGCCGCAGACCGCCGTTAAGGTGGCCAGCCACCTGGCCGGCGCCGAGGTGCCGGAGAGCGACAACCTGGTGCGCGAGACCATCTGCGAACTCGCCAACCAGGTCATCGGCAATGCCGTCGTCACCCTCAATGACCAGGGATTCCACTTCAAAGTCCACCCCCCTGAGCTACACACCGCGGAACGTGGGGTCTCCAGCACTGAAGACACGGAAGCGCTGGTCATGTCGCTGGACACGCCCAGCGGCCGCGTCTATATGAATATCGCCATCCGATATAATCGTCGCCGGCAGAGCGAGCGGGAAGTCGCAGTGGTGTAGGCGCCACCTACTGAGGGTGCCCCACATCTGCGCAGCAGATGTGGGCGTTTGTGGCGGTCTTATGCAAGATGTACCCTCCATAGCTTTCCATGGAACGTCATCCTGAGGTGAAGCTCAGCGGAGCCAAAGGGCCTGCTTTGTTTGCTTCCGCAAAAATCCCACCTCTGCCAAACCCGGGCAGATGTGGGGTACTAATTCGATTTCATAACGCTTCAAAAAAATCGCGGAGATTACAGGCAGCTCCCGGAGTCCCGCCGATTACCGGTTCGCCATCACAAACACCGGCTGTTCCTTAAAGCAGGTTGCGGTCTCCGGATCGCAATTCGGGTCCGTGAAGGGAGCGGCAATTTCTGCAACCCGCGTTGTACCTGCAATGACTGTCGTCCCCGGACTGGTCCCCTGGTGGGCGACATAGACTTTCAGCGAATCGGCAGAAGACGCCATCCAGACCGGGCTGGCCCCCACGGTGATGCACGAGGTCGCATCAGGATCAGCAAGACTAGCTGCATTAACAACGTAAGCGCGGCCATGATCGGCTTCGCTGGCACACCCATCTGTTGAACCCGTTCCTACGTAAATGCTGCTGCCGTTGCGAAGCACCGTCATGGCCACGCTGCCATTCGGGATGGTGACATTCTTAACTAGACTTGGCACCTGAGTGGCAGCGTTCAACACACTGACAGAACTACCACCGCTCACATACAGGCGCTGGAGATTGCTGTCGAACACCATGTAGTTCGATCCAGTGGACACGTTCACGGTAGTGGACAAGAAGCTGTCAGTGCCGGGGTCGAGGATCGCCACATAATCCGTTGCCCCGTGATACAGAACGTATACCGCATTACCTGCCGGATTGGTCGCTATCCACATCGGAGTGTCTGAGATGGACGACACCTTCACTGAAACTGTGGCCGGATTGGTTGCAGTGGGAATCACGCTGATACTGCCGTCCTCGTTGGCCACATATATCTTGCTGCCGTCGGCGCTCTCGGTCATGACCTTCGGCTGGGAGCCGGCATTGTCAATAGTTGCGGCCAGCACAGGTGGACTGGCAAGCGGGCTGACCACGCCAATCGTGCTGTTGCCGAAGTTAGCGACGTAGACCTTTGAGCCGTTTGCGGTGGCGAGCACGAAAACCGGCTGCGCACCCGTTCCCAGCGAAACCAGGTTGGCCTGGACAGTAGAATCCGGGGTGTACACGGAAACGTTATCGCTGCTTTTGTTAGCGATCACCGCTCTTGCGAAAGTGTTGGCGCCGCTTGGAACAAACGTGGCATGCACCGGGGTCTGGCCGAAGCCGCCGGGCTGGGGGTTTGCTGCCGGAGTGTCACCGGAAACGTTGATTTGGGTGACGGAGCCAGCGGGACAGGGGGGCGCACTTGCATTAACGCAAGTCGTGCTTCCGTCAAGAAGACCACCGCTGTTTACCGTCACCGCCAGCCCGTGCGCCGCTGGTTCGGGCAACGGAGGCGAGAACGGGTTTACGACGGGGCGAAATGTATCACCGCAACCAGTGGACCACAAGGACAGCAGCACCGTGGCTATGAAGCCACTCAGACGAGACACTTTCATCCACACTCCCAGATTCTTGCCGATTGCAGAGGCTGGCGTTTAGGAATGCATCATTCTAACGGGAAACTGCGGCTGGGCGCTACCGGGAACTGTGGTTTCCCTGAACTGGCTTGCCGCAGCCTTGGCACTTAGCAGTTATAAACGCGGCCGTTGCTGAGCTTATGGTGGAGCAGGGCAGCGATCTGGTCCACGTCGTTGGGTGCGATGTTGCAGTAGATCTGCTTGTCGAGGAAGGGAGTTTTATTACTGCCCACGGCATCGCGCCGCACTTGGATAAGCAATCCTTGCACGGGCAGAGGGTCGAACTTGTCGGGGGTCAGGCGAACGAATTCGCTGAGTGCCTGTCCGACGGACATGTTGGAGCGATAGGGACGATCGCTGACCATCGCGTCAAAGGCTTCGGCAACACTGACGATGCGCACGGCTTGGGGCACTTCGTCCAGGCGCAGGCGGTCGGGGTATCCCGAGCCGTCGGCGCGCTCGTGATGATTCCGCACAACTTGCGGAATGATCGGCCAGGGAAATTCAATGCCGGAAACGATGCGGTGGCCAACGATGGTGTGGTCGGCCATTTCGCGGAACTCGTCCGCATCCAGCGCGGCCGGCTTGACGAAGATGCGCTTGTCTACGGCGACGTTGCCGATGTCGTGCAGATATCCAGCCGCCCTCAGGCCGGAGACATCCATTGCTCCCAGTCCAACGGCCTCGCCGATGCAGGCTGCATAATGCCCCACCCGGAGCGAATGGCCGTGAACGTATTCTTTGATGTCTATGGCGTTGGCGAACGCCTCCAGCGCATTGTCATAGAACTTGTGCAATGAGGCCAGCAGGCGAAGGTTCTCGCTGATGCGCTGCTCCAGCGATTCGCCCAGCGAATGATTGTGCACGGCCAGGGCGACGTAGTCGCACAAGAGGGCCATGGCTTCCACTTCGTCGTTGCCATACAGGGCTTGCTGCTGGCGGCGTCCCAGGGCCACAAGCCCCACCAGCTTTCCGCGCACACGCAGGGGAGCAACGAACTTGAACAGGTCCGGCGCGACATTGCCATTGGAGCTGAGATAGAGTTCGTGATTGCCTGCCGAAAGCACCTGGGGCAGGCGCATCTGGGTCAAAGCGTGTACGTGCTTTGGTAGCAGGGGGATAACTGCGACAGGCGGAAAATTCGCAAACCCCTGTGCCGCCACCGAGGCCAGCATGGATGGACGGTCGCTGTAAAGAAACAGCGCTCCTTCGCGGGCGTTCACGGTGTCGCAAAGCGAAGACAGCAGGACGCGGGCCGTCTCGGGAAAGTCCCGGTCAGCCGTCATCTCCCTGCCGAGGTCCGAAACCGCCTCGAATGTGAGCAGGAGTCGCCGGAAGCTGTCGGTTGCGCCCACCCAGCGTGCCGGGAGGTCGCCAGAGCAAGACGAGAGTAGCACGTCCCGGCGCGTGCCGCGCCGTGCGGCATACGCGTGCGTATTAGTCAGTTTGGTGCGGGGATAGGTAAAGAAATTCCACCACAGACACAGATACCTTAGGAATGTCATTCCGAGTGAAACGCGCAATCGCTATTGCGCCGGGAAATCGGGCGTAAGCCAGACACAATCGAAAATCAAAATTCGAAAATCAGTTGAATTTCTCTGTGCCTCTGTGTCTCTTGGTGGGTGTTAATTAAAAGTGTTTTCGCAGGTCCGCAAAGCGGTCTACCACGATGAGCGTGCCGGGGGCGCCGTCGGCACGAACTTCCTCGTTTTCCAGCACCCAAGTCATGTCATTGGGGACGAAAACCGCGTTCAAGCCTACGGCCAGCGCGGGATTGATGTCGGAGACCGGACTGTTGCCGATCATCCAGGTTTGGTTTTTCGTCAAACCATATTTCTCCACGACGGAGTGATAGGTGGGCGGATCTTTTTCGGCGACGATCTCCACCGCCGCAAAGTAGTCTTTCAGCCCGGAACGGTCCACTTTGCCGGACTGCTCGGTCACGTTTCCCTTGGTGAGCATGATCAGGTGGTGGCGGCCGGCAAGATAGTTGAGAGTTGAGGGGACACCTTCGAAGATTTCCACCGGATGCTCGGCAATGGTGTGGCAGAAACCGTTAATCACGTCGTGCAGCGCGGGTGTCAGAGACTCAACCGAGAGGCGCTCGAAGGTGTCCACCAGCGCGTGTGCAAAACTGTGCAGACCATAGCCGTGCTTCACGATACATTCGCGTTCCACCTCGTTCAGCACCTCCCGCACCTGCTGCGGGGTGTACTCGTGGTGATTAAGGAACGAAATAAAGTTGGCGATTGCCCGCTCGAAGTAGACGTTATTGGCCCAGAGGGTGTCGTCGGCATCTATCAACAGGGTCTGCGTGCCGTTAGGTTTGCAGTTGGAGGTCATGCTGGGATGCGTTCTGTTCATGATAGCAAAGTTCCATCGATCCTCTTCCGGAACGCTGCTCGGCCCGAAGCTACTCTGAAATGCAACGGACAGCTAAGTTCCGACATCCTTTGGCTCATCGTGGCCACAACCGCCAGGCGCGACAATGCCTGCTCATCGGGAGTGGTTGTGCGTACAGGAGGATGATGATGTTGGAAAGACACTGGTTTCGCATTATGGTGCTGGCGCTGATCTGTGCAATTGTGACTGCCGTGCCTGCGGGGGCATGGCCTCGCGGCGCCGCCACCGTTTTCGCCGTCTTGCCTGCGGGCTCCACGGGACCGGAAGGCCTGACCGTGGGTCCGGACGGAAATGTGTACGTGGCGACTTTCGGATTCACGGCCAATGCGGCAGTGAATACCGGGCTGGGCCAACTGTTCGTCTTCGACGGCAATAGCGGTCATTTGATACGCCAAGTCGGGATCCAGGGATCGAGTCCTCACCTGCTGGGGCTGGCGTTCCATCCCAGCACAGGCGATTTGCTGGTGGTTGACTTCGGCAGCGGAACGGTGTTGAACGTCAGCCCGAATACCGGCGCCTCTACTGTGTTTATGACCGCGCCGACCGTGACCACTGGGCCGGGACTTAACGCGCTCACATTCGACGGCGACGGCAATGTCTACGTGTCGGATTCTTTCCAGGGAGTCATTTGGAAGACGGGCCCCAGCGGCGGTGCCCCGACACAGTGGGTCACCCATGCCTTGCTCACCACGGCAGGTGTGCCTCCCTTCGGCGCTAACGGTCTACAGTTCAATAATGCCGGTGACAAACTGTTTGTCGCCAACACCGGCAGCGACACCATTGTGCAAATCCCGGTTACGAGTGGAACGCCGGGAACGCCGACCGTTTTTGTGAACAGCATTAACGGCGCTGACGGGCTCATCATTGATTCGCACGACAATATTTGGGTGGCCGCCAACCAGGAGGACGAGATCGTTGTGGTTGATCCGACCGGGAAAGTGATTGCCAAGCTGGGCGACTTCGATGGCTTGAGCAACAAAGGTGAGCCTCGCGGTCTGCTGTTTCCGGCAAGCTTGGCCTTCAGTAAAGATGGGCAATTTCTGTTCGTGACGAATCTAGCACTGAATTTGCGTCTGTTCGGGTTGGAAGCTGTTGATTCGGGCTGGTGCGCCCAGGTCCAGCTCTACACGGTTTCGCGGCTGCGAGGGCGTATCCCGCCACTTCCGCGGGGCGGCGGAGCTCCACACTAAACGGCCCGCCACGGCATTTATTGGCTGAAAAATGCAGAGCGCAGGGCAAGGAAGAGGAGTAACAGCGCTTCGCCGGTGATAAATCCCGAAGCCAGCGGGATATTGTAGATTTCCTCCGTGCGGGGCGAGAACCGCTTCCATATCTCCTGGATGATGCCGCCGATGACCATGGGCACCACGGCAAAACCAGGGATCAGCATGCCCAGTCCGATCGCGGTGGGCGAGGGGATGAATCGCCCGATCACCGGGCGTGTCTCCAACAGGGTGAGCACCACGCCGATAACCAGTGCGATCAGGAGCGCGTAAAACGCGCTGTTAGGCAGCGCCCCGAACCCTTTCGACAGCAGCTCCGCAAAACCCGCCCACTTTACGCTGATGGGGGAGGTCAGGCCGCCCTCGCCACCGACGCCGTACTTTGCGCGCACCGCGGGGTAGGCGATCGCAACCGCGGCCGCGCCAACCGGCACGCCGATCAGTTGCAGATACGTCAGGTTCCGGTTGGTGGAGCCCACAATTTTGCCAGCGCGGTAGTCCTGCATCAGGTGCTCGCCATTGGCTCCGATAGCGCCGCTCATCCCCGAGCCGACCATGTTGATGGGTATGTGGCCGGGGGCGAGGAACGCGAACACGGCTTGCATCACGTTTGCCATGGCGCTAATGGGAGCCCAATTGGTTTCGCCCAGCACGCGGATTCCCACCAGCATCAGGATCATGGATAGGAACACCGATACTGCTGTAAGCCACAAGGGAAAACCGAGCGACCTCCATTGCACAATGGCGAGCACCACGGCGCACGCAATCCCGCCCCATAGGACCCAACGCATGGGGAAGTCGCTGCCATCGCTGGATTCCTTCCCCGAAATTCCCTGGAATGTCTTGGCAATGACCTTCCATTTGAGAGCGAGCGCGGCCAGACCGCCGGAGACCATCAGGCCGGTGGCAGGCCACATCACCCAGCGTTGCAGGATGACATTGAAACTGAGCTCCGGCACTACGCCCATGCTAACCAGCGGTCCCGGCGCGATCACCCAGGCGAGCACCAGGCCCAGCAACATCGAAAGCGTGATGCGCAGGCCGATCAGCAGACCGGCGCCGAGCGACAGCACGCCGATCTCCGATCCCACGCGAAGGGCCTCGGCATGGCGCGTGAGGAAGGTGAAAGCAACGTCTTCCCGGATCATGTGGATGCCGTCACGCAGCCAGGCGATAAATGCAGAAATTCCGCCTCCAATCGCCAGCGCGGCGACACGCGGCCCGGCCTGTCTTGGACCCTCATCAAGGACGAGCAGTGTCTCGCCGGCCGCCGTGCCATCCGCGAAGGGCAGGTCCTCCTGATCTATATAGTGTTTACGCAGCGGCACCGCGAGCAGCACGCCCAGCAAACCAGAGGGCGCGAGCCAGACGAAGATCTGCAACGGATTCAGGTGCAGAGCCAGCAGGCCGCGCTGGTTCAGCATATCAATGGCCGCAAGCACGACCGCCATGAAGCCGACACCCGAACCCGCGGCCGTGCCGGCGGTCTGGACAAGGTTGTTCTCAAACCGTGTGCCCCTTACCCGCGTGATTACTCCGATGATGGAGATCGCAATGAAGCCGAGAAACGCGCTGACTACGGATATATTTGGCCCATAGCCGATGCGCAGGACCACCATCGGTTCCGCGGACCCCATTAATGCAGCAACCACAACGGCAACCAGCACCGCCCTCAGCGTCAGTTCGCGCTGCGGCATTGGCGCTACGACTGGCGCGGAGGGAGCGGCAATTTTGGTTTCAATTACTTCTCGCATCGGCGGCAATACACTTCATCACAGGCGTAAACAACATAGATGCTCCCCAGGGGTTAGTCGCAGGGGATCAAACCAGCTTCTTACGTTGGATAGAAACACTTATTCGCACTTTACCAGAAAACGGCAGCACCTCTCATCTGTTAGAATCCGCAATTTATGCGGAACAAAGCGGTTCTTCTGCTCTTCCTTCTTAGCCTGGCAGTCACTGTCAACGCACAAAACCGGGCCAAGGTCTCGCCCCGCAACGGCAAGGGTCCGATCGGATTCGGACGCGCGGGCAATGGGCCGATTTCCGCTCATTGGAAGGTTTCCTCTGAAGTGGACGCTGGACTTGCAAAGTACAAGACCGTGCGCATGTCCTTCAACGCGGCCGCTCTGACAGTGCGAGAGCGCCAGATGGTGCACAAACTGGTTGAGGCGTCGCAGTACCTGGAAAGCGCTTTCTGGCGGCAGAGTGATCCGGAAGCGCTGAAACTTTATCAGCAGTTGCGGAACAGCAAGTACCCGCGGGACGAAAAAGTTCGGCGGTTCCTGTTCATCAATGCAAGCCGCTTTGATCTGCTGGACGACAACTCGCCCTTTATCGGCAGCGGTTCCATGCCGCCGGGCCGCGATTTCTATCCGCCGGGAATCGCGCGCCAGCAGATCGAGGAGTACGTCAAAGCGCGCCCTGAAAGAAAGGCCGAGATATACAGCGGCAGAACAGTGGTGCGCCGTCAGGGCGACGAGCTTGCGGGCTTGCCGTATCACGTTGTCTATCGCGCTTTTCTGGACCCGGCCGCTAAGGCGTTGCGGGAAGCGGCGGCACTCAGTTCCGACAAACAGTTTGCGGAATTCCTGCGTCTTCGCGCCGATGCACTGCTTACCGACGACTACTACGAGAGCGATCTCGCCTGGGTTGATCTGCAAAACCCGAAGTTCGACGTGGTCTTCGCACCTTACGAGGTCTACCTGGATGACCTGCTGGGCGTGAAGACGTCTTATGGCGCGGCGGTGCTGATCCGCAACGAAACGGAAAGCAAGAAGCTGCAGCTTTTTGAGAGGTACGTGGCCGACATCCAGGACGCGCTGCCGCTATCCGCCGAAGACCGGCCGTCCAAGAAGGGCCAGCGCACGCCCATGGAAGTGGTGGATTCGCCGTTCCGCGCCGGCGATCTCAACCACGGCTACCAGCCGGTCGCAGCTAACCTGCCTAACGATCCGAGGATTCAACAGGAAAAAGGCAGCAAGAGAATTTTCTTTAAGAATTTTATGGATGCGCGCGTGACTTACGTGGTCCAGCCAATGGCGAAGCGCATGATGAAACCGGACCAGGCGGCGCTGGTTAGCGGCGAGGGCTACCTGGTCACCACCATCATGCACGAAATCTCACACGGCCTGGGGCCAAATTTTGCGCGTGTCAACGGCAAGCAGGTAGATATCCGTGAAGCCCTTGGTCCAATCTACAGCTCGGTGGAAGAGGCCAAGGCAGATGCGGTCGGCATGTACGGCCTGATATGGCTGATAGACCATGGCTACGTTCCCCAGAGCAAACGCAAAGAATACTTCGCTTCCTATGTTGCCGATTTTTTCCGGGCCTTGCGGTTCGGGGTTTCCGAAGCGCACGGTCAGGCCGAGATGATGGAACTAAATTACCTGGCCGAGCAGAAGGCCGTCACCCGTGACGCGAGCGGCCGCTACGCTGTGGATTACGGCAAAATGCCGGCCGCAGTCACCGTGCTCGCCAAGGAACTGCTGGAGATTGAAGCCACTGCTGATCGCGCCCGCGCTGAAGCCTGGTTCAGCAAGTACGACAAAATGCCGCCGGAAATGGCGGCGCAACTGAACCGGCAGAAAGACATCCCCGTGGACATCAGCCCTGTTTTTTCCTTTCCAGAAAAGGTGCGGTGAGCAGAAATTCAGGGTACACTTCCGGCTGACAGACACACTGCCCGTCTGGTAACTGGAACTTCAAATGGACTCAATACAGGAACGTCGAAGATACGAGCGAGTACGCCTGCCTGATACCGCCAACGTAGTGGTTTGCAATCGCGAGGGAAAGACGATCGGACGCGTGCGCACCATCGGTCAGGGCGGCCTCGCGATAGAAACCGAAGAGAAATTTACCCAGCTCAGCCGCATCCACATTCGCCTCGTGGACGAAAGTGAAGGCATTCGGCGAGAACTCGACGCGGCCGTTCGCTACCACACGCCGGATGGGATTGGAATTGAGTTCCTGGGACTCAGCACGGATGCGGCGGTGGAGATCGGTGTCATTATCGGCAAATACTACTCCGCTGCCCACGGCGCCGGAGCCTAGAACATTTGGTAATTGGGTAATTTGGCAACTGGGTAATCGTGCGAACTGATGGGGACCCTTTTCGATTTTCAATTATCCAATTACGAAATTACCCAATTACGAAATTCAGTCCGCTGGTGTCTTGGCTCTCTGTTTCCATTCCGCGCCGTCGCTTACCCAGTCGAGCCGAACCGGATGCGGAATGATGCCGGCATCGTGTCCCATCTGCAGTAGCCGTCGGACCGCTTCCCGACCATCCTCACCGTAATCAAGCGTACGCTCGTTGACATACATACCCACGAACTTGTCGGCCGATTGCGGATCGAGGTCGCGGGCGAACTGCATGGCGTACTGCAGCGCCTCTTCCCGGTGGTCGAGCGCGTATTCAATGCTTTCGCGGATAGCGGCAGCGACGTCGCGCATCAACTCCGGTTCCAGGTCGCGCCGGATCACATTACCGCCGAGCGGCAGCGGTAAATCCTGAGTTTCCTGCCACCATTTCCCCAGGTCGAGCACACGGAAGAGGCCCGACTTCGCATACGTAAGCTGTCCTTCGTGGATGATCAATCCGGCCTGGTGCTTGCCCTCGATCACCTGGGGAAGGATCTGGTCGAAGGGAACCACCACCGTTTCGATCTGCGGCGCGAACAGCTTCAGCGCAAGATAGGCAGTAGTCAGCTTTCCGGGTACCGCAACCTTTACGCGTTTCAGCTCTTCCAGCGAATAAGCTTTTGCGGCCACCACCATGGGCCCGTAGCCGTCACCCACGCTGCCCCCGCTGGGTAGCAGGGCATAGCGCTCCTGAACATAGGGATAAGCATGGAAAGAGATGGCACTGACGTCGTACAGGTCTTCGTTGCCCATGGCGCGTCGGTTCAGAGTTTCGATGTCGCACAGCGTGTGCGTGAACTTCAGGCCGCGCACGCGGACCTTGTTCGTCGCCAGCCCGTAGAACATGAAGGCGTCGTCGGAATCCGGGCTGTGCGCGATGGTGATTTCTCGATTGACGGTGGAACCGCTGATACCCATACCTGGAACTACGCCCCGTGCTCGTTGCCCGGCGACACCATCGACGGCAATCGCATGCAACGAGATTGGCCCGAAGCTGCCGGGCCGCTGTTGCTCCCAGGCCGCGCTCGTTATTGAGCGCGGCCTGGGCTTGTTACTGGATTCGCTTCGCCGGGTGGAAACGGCTGGCAATGCCGGCGGCCGACATTACCTTAATCACTTCACCAAACACGAACGGATACAACCCGAAATTAGCTGCTTTCAGGAACGAGACGTGCGCGAGGGCCATTAACCACGTAATCCCGCAAGCGAACAACACCAGTTCCGCCACAACCGACGCCAGCAATGCGCGCTTGAACTCGCGCGCGCCGCGCTCGGCAATCCAGCCGGCGACGAACGCCACTACCGGATACGCCATCAGGTACCCGCCGGTCGGTCCCAGAAGTTGCGCGACTCCGCCCGGGCCGCTCGGAGCGAACACCGGCAATCCCGTGGCGCCCTGTGCCAGATACAGCGCCAATGCCGCGAACCCGCGCTTGCTGCCCAGCAACAGGCCGACCACCAGCACGGCGAAGTTCTGCAAGGTCAGCGGAATCGGAGTGAAGGGCAAAGGCAGGCTGAGCCGGGCGCACAGCGCCACAAAAACGCTCGCGCCAAACACAATCAGGACCTGCCGGGGAATGGTGAAAGCATCTGCCCGGAGCGTCAGCCGCTGGGCTACCGGTTTTTGCATCGTCTCTGTCTCCATGCTCGAACTGACTACAGGGCCCGCACTGCTTAACTCTGGCCGGCACGCGGCTCAATACTGCCGCCACCCCGCATCCGGGGCACATGGGAATCTGGGTGCGCCATCGAGGCCCCCGGCACGCTTGTCCGTGGGCGCGCTGGGGAGGTCATGTGCAGGCGTATGTGCCGGTAACACGCTATGGCCACGCCTACTACTGCGAGCGTGCACAGTACCAGAATGAGGTACATGATCAACACTGCTCCCTAGCATACCGCATTCAGCAGCTTGGCGTCAGCAGGGCGTTTCCTAGCGTCACAAACATAATTTTTTGCGTAGGCGTTAGCATGTTAGTGTTGCTGCTCAAGAAAAATCTGCTGGCCCAAATACCATGCGAGCGAAAACAAGGCTGATTTTGCCGCTGCTTATCGCTGCAGCCCCATGTTCGTTTGGGCTGATGTACTACCGCAAGTCTGTCAATTGCAAGCAACGGCATGCCGCACTTGCCAAGCGGGTGCAAACAATCAAGCGCGAAGTCCACGAGAAACTGAAGGTCGGCACGAAGAGAACTGCCCGCATCGTTGTTGCCTCCTCTATGCAGGCCTTAAAGTGCCTGCTCCACCCGTTCATGAATAATGCAGGCTCACGGGACTCTGGTCCTCTAGGTGTTCCTGACCCAGCACTTCCTCGTCGCTCCGCGACTCGGTGTGCTGGGCTACTTTCGTCGCGTCCGCTGGCGCGGACGCGTTTTTGGTCTTTCTCCCCACGTTGACAATGCGCGCGAGGACAGCAGAAGGAAACCGGAACCTGCTCTTAAAATCCCACCGCCGGATACGGCTTGGCGGTCTGCGGCTCGTGGGCGCCGCGGAGAGAGAACGATTCGAACCGCCCTTGCAGCAGAGACATCAGTCCCGTGTACCAATACCCCAGCACGAACAGCGCCAGGAAGGGAACGGTGATGTAGTTCTCGTTGGTGATGGCGTAAATCACAGTGGAAGCGAAATAGGTCCCGATTGCCAGCTCAAGCCAAGGCACCAGGCCGAGGCGCTTGCGGTACTTGGACGCAATGGGCTTGTCCGACTTGTTCACCACGCGGTACTTGGGCGTCCGCGCGAATGCCGTCTGCTTCCGGAAGAACGCCTCCATCACGGCTTTCGTGTTGGTAATGGTCAAGCCGATACCCAGGGCCATCAGAAAGGGAAGGAAGGCGAACGTCCGCCACCACTTCCCCGGGAACAGTTCCTTCTGCGAGACCAGGTAGAAGCTGGAGATGGAAAACGTGGACGCCAGGAACAGCGGCACGTCAATCAGCAGCATCTGGAACCAGCCCTGATAGAAGCGGATGACCATGGCCGGCAGCAGCAACGTCGAGAGCACGATCATCAGGGGATAGCTGATGTTCGCGGTCAGGTGGTACCAGGCCTCGAACTTGACCCGGCGCGGCACATCGCTTCTTAGCAGCCGCGGCAGAATTTTCAACGATACCTGGATCAGCCCCTTGGCCCAGCGCGCCTGTTGCGTCTTGAAAGCGGTCATTTCGACCGGCAGCTCGGCGGGACATTCAATGTCCTGCACGTAAGCGAATTTCCAGCCCTTCATCTGCGCGCGGTAGGAAAGGTCTGTGTCTTCGGTGAGCGTGTCGTGCTCCCAGCCGCCAGCGTCCTCGATGGCCTTGCGCCGCCACATGCCGGCGGTGCCGTTGAAGTTGAAAAACACACCGCTGCGAGAACGGGCCCCGTGCTCCAGCACGAAGTGGCCGTCCAGCAGGATGGCCTCGACCTCCGTCAGGAATGAATAATTGCGGTTGATGTGCGCCCAGCGCGTCTGCACCATGCCGATCTGCGGATCGGTGAAGTGATGGATCACCTTGAGCAGCCAGTCTTCCGGCGGAGTGAAGTCGGCGTCGAAGACGGCGATGAATTCGCCCTGGCATTGCTCCATGCCCGCCTGTAGCGCGCCCGCCTTAAACCCTTCGCGATTGGTGCGGTGGATGTACACGATGGGGTGCCCCAGGGCGGCATAGCGCTCCACCACCGCGCTGGCGACTTCGACGGTCTCGTCGGTGGAATCGTCCAGCACCTGGATTTCCAGCTTCTCGCGCGGGTACTGCAGACGGCAGACGGAATCCACCAGCCGGTCAACCACGAACTGCTCGTTAAAAATAGGCAGTTGCACGGTGACGCGCGGCAGTTCGTCATCTTTGAAACGAGCGGGCGGATCGAAGCGGCGGTTCCTCCGGTGCTTGTAGTAGAGATAAACCAGCACGTAGCGATGCACACCGTACGTTGCCAGCCAAATGAGCACCACAAAATACGGGACGAGCAGGCACAGGTCGAAGGTGTTGAGCTGGTATAACCCGCGAGGGAAGGGGTTGAATACTAAACGATGGAAAAAGCCACCTACCCCGCCGCGTTCAGCGACAAAGGCAAATGCGAATATTGCAGACAAACTGGTCAGTCCTCAAACTCCGTTTTGCAAAAAATGGCGCGGGCGTGTGCCCGCTGCGATGGAAGAAATGATTGTACCTGAAGTTGGACGCCGGATGCGCAGGATAGTTGTCCTGCGGGTGTTCCGGTGCGGTCAGTCTCGGATCTTAGACGAGAAGAGCAGCCGAAAAATTGCGGTTATTGTGGTCGTTTGCAGCGCACCCAATGGAAAGTTAAGGTGTATGCGCCCCTCCCGGGGTCATAGATAAGTCTCCACGAGTCGCGACTCTCGAGCGGGTAGCTGATCTGTTCAAACATATTTTCCAGGCATTCTCTAGCAGGTAAATCGGAACACCCGTATTCGGCCAAATAGCGGTGGGTGTACACAAGGCTAGCAAAGGTTCTTATCGGCCGCCCCGACACCCGCATCGTCTCGGCGATTATCTGGGCGAACATCTGGTTGGCGCTGCGTGTTTCGCGCGGAATTGAAATAGTGCGCCCAAGTATCGGCCGGCTCTGGACAAAGTGCCCCTGCCTATTTCGTGCTTTGAGAGGAAACACGTGCAGCTTGTTCCCACGCTGCTCGACCTGGAATAGAGGCCATCCGGGAGCTCCTGCCGCGTACTCCGCTGCCATCCGGCGCAGAAATACCAATGGCTCTTCCTCGGGCTTGCCATCCTCTATCCGATACTTAAATTCAAACCGGCCGCCGACGGGCACCAAGATTGTTTCGTTCGGATCAACAGGCTCGGCGGACATTAGTGCCCGTCTTCCGGCCATGATCGCGGTGACGTCCTTCAAATCCGCAGCGTAGGTGTATTCGGGATCCTCATACGTGATTACCCACCCGTATTTCTGCTCCAGCATCTCGACGGCCTCTGCTATGGGCCGGGGAGCGTTGATGCTGATCTTTTCAAACTTCTGCGCTGTAGTCGGGATACAGAGAAAGGCAGCAGTAAAACCATACAGCACCAGCAGTCTGCGGACACACTTTGTCACAGTCCGACTCCGACATACGAAGTTCAGTTTAGAAAAAACGTCCGGTACAGCGTGTCCCGCTGCACGGGGCGGAAGCCGGCATCGCGGATGATGCGCCGCAGTTCTTCTTCCGTCGTGCAGTTCGTAGTCCCGGCGGCGCGCACCACGTTTTCCTCGATCATCACCGAGCCGACATCGTTGCCGCCGAAGCGCAGCCCGAGCTGACAGACTTTCAGCCCCTGCGTCACCCAGCTTGCCTGCACGTTCTGAAAGTTGGAGAGGAAGATGCGCGAGATGGCGAGCGTCTTAAGGTACTCGACGGATGTAGTCTCGTCCCAGTGGCGCCCGCCAAGCGCGGTATTGTGCGGCTGGAATGTCCAGGGGATGAACGCGGTGAACCCGCCCGTCTCTTCCTGCAAATCGTAAATACGCTGGAAGTGATTGACGCGGTGTTCGAAAGTTTCGCCGACGCCGAACATCATGGTGGCGGTGGTGCGCATGCCGAGCTGATGGGCGGTGCGGTGCACGTCCAGCCACTCATCGGTCATGCACTTCAGGCGCGCGACTTTGCGGCGCACCTCGTCGTCGAGGATCTCCGCCCCGCCGCCGGGAATGGAATCCAGTCCGGCGTCGCGCAGGCGGGCGATGGTGTCGCGTACGCTCAGGCCGCTGTATTCGGCAATGGCAAGGATTTCCGATGCCGAGAAGCAGTGCAGCCAGATCTGCGGGAAACGCTGCTTGATGCCGCGCAGCATGCGCTCAAACCAGTCAATCTTCAGGTCGGGATGCAGACCGCCCTGCATGAGCACGCCCGTGCCGCCAAGTTCCACCGTCTCGCGGATTTTTTCGTAAATGGTGTCGAAATCCAGGATGTAGCCTTCCTTCGCCAGCGGCCCTTTCAGCGGGCGATAGAAGGCGCAAAAGCTGCAGTACTCAGTGCAGAAGTTCGTGTAATTAATATTGCGGTCAATGATGTAGGTGACGATGCCGTCCGGATGCAGCTTGCGGCGCACGGCGTCGGCTTCCATGCCGATGCCGATCAGATCATCGGAGCGGAACATCTCCACGGCTTGGGCATGCGTCAGCGACATAGGCGTCGGGGGACCAATAATTGTACCGTGTGGCTAGCGCCAATGGGAGAGCTCACGCCACCTTGTGTTCCGGTTTCCGCTCTTCCTGCGCAATACCCGACTTTTGCTGCTTCGGCCGGTACCACTTGAAAAAGAGCAGCGCCGCGATCGCTCCCAGCACTGCCAGCCCGAGGAGCGCATAGAGCAACGGCTTGTAGTATTGAGAAAAGAAACCGATGATCGCGGCCCCGTAAATATGGGCGACGTAGGCATCCGCGAAGTAGCGGACACCGCGCCCCGCCGAGAGCGCGGTGAGAAATTTCTTGCGCGGATACTGCAACACGCCCGCCGCCATCAGGAAGGGCACAATCGGCACTGGCGGCGGCAGGATCGCGCCGACGAAGACTGAAAGGCCGCCGCGTTTCTCAAATTTCTTGTAGACCTTTTCCGCGCGCTTCTTCCCGATTTTCTTTTCCAGTTCCTTGTGTCCTCCCTTGGCCGCCAGGCGATAGGTGAGATAACCGCCAAGAACGGACCCAATCGTGGCCATGGCCGCATAATACGGCCACCACTCACGTTTGTGGGCCGAGAGCACAATGGTGAAAACGTCCATGCTTCCCGGCAGCGGAATAGCAGAGTTGTCGGCCAACCCGAGCAGGATGAGCCCAATTCCG
This sequence comes from Terriglobales bacterium, assembly GCA_041946765.1. Taxonomy (GTDB): domain Bacteria; phylum Acidobacteriota; class Terriglobia; order Terriglobales; family Acidobacteriaceae; genus JBHGAZ01. The sequence goes on along the minus strand of JBHGAZ010000018.1, from coordinate 6,721 downwards.
CCCAGCCGGTGTACCCAATTCCACACCGCCGAGCCGGCAGACAATACCGCTATGTAAACAAGCGCAGCTCGCATCAACTACCTTTCAGACAGTGCGCCATCGGCGCATGGGCAAGAACACCCGCCTGCCGGGAGCATCTGTTTTTTAGACGCAATCCAGCACTACTGGGAGCAACTTTGCTTTGTCCGGAAAACGATTCTTGCGGGCGTTCAGATGTGGTCAGCGCTGCGGGCAATAGCCAGAGAGCATCCCAGGTTGCCCAGGAACCGGAACACTGGCGCTTCCGGAACAATTCCACACTCGACGGCGTAGCGGAAAAACAGTTCCATGCCCTCAAGGTTGGCGGCGTCAAGACTGAAGTCAATGTTCTGCGTCAAATAAGAAATAACTTCAGCTTCCGTCATGCGAACGCGAGAGGACCACTGCTGCGCAATTGCACTCAGGTTCAGCGGCTGCAACCCGTGATCACGCGACATTTGAAACACTTTTGCGAGGTCAACTCCGGCCCGCAACATCTTCAAAGCCTCGAGCCGTACCGCCCAGAAGGCGAAGACAAACGGCTTGCCCGTAAGCCGGTGCCATTCCTCGGCGAGGTCATAAGTCAGGTAGCGGGAGCGGTCCACCAGCAACGCGGCGTCACCGATCAGCAGACCGGCGTCGCAGCGGTTGAGCATGGTCTCAGGATCAGGGGCCATGGGAACCATCGCGCGCGCGCCGCCCAACCATTTCTCAAATAAGACACGCAGCAGAGCTACGGATGTTCGCGAAGAAGTGTCGGCCGCCACTGTTCGGATATCGCCAATAGGAACTTTGCTGACCAGAAGGATGGAACGCACCGCGCGCTTCGACGCGATAGCGACGTCCGGCAGGATCACCAGCCGCGGGATACTTGCATAGGCAAACGCCGGAATGATCCCGATATCGGCCACGCCCTCGGCTAGAGCATCCGCACATCCGGACGGCAACGTATAGGAGATTTCAAAATCGGCGCTCGCGCCGCCGTGCTCAAAATCCCACATCAACGGCGCGGTGTTCAGAAAGGAAATGGCAGATATCCGAAGCCGGTGCATGGCGGAAACTCGTAATTCTAACAGACGGGCAACCACTCCTCCTCACTTTGCAAACTCGCTCTGTTCCGAAATTCGGAATTCAGCCTCCTTTGCTTGCACGGGAGTTGCAAACCGTATATCGTCCTGCGCTTCTAGGAGGCACATGTCTTCATCCGGACCTATGCCCGCGAAGTCTGATGCGCGCCAGCGGCAATGGTTAGCCTTGGCGTTGACCCCCGGCCTGGGGCCGGGACGCACTCGCCGTCTGGTTGACCAGTTCGGCGGCGTGAACAACGTGTTCCAGGCGTCGCTCACGGAGTTGGAAGCTGCCGGGATTCGTGCTGTCTCTGCGCAAGCCATTGCTGGCGGCAAGGCGCTGGCGGACGCCGAGGAAGAAATGGTGCGCGCCGGCACCGTCGGAGCACAGGTCCTGACGCTTGATGATGAGGGGTTCCCACCGCAGTTGAAGGAAATCTACGACCCGCCGGTCGCGTTGTATGTACGTGGAGATGCCAGCGTGCTCGTGCGCCCCGGCATTGCAGTCGTTGGCACGCGCCACCCTACGCCGTATGGATTGGGCATGGCTGAGAGGCTCTCCTGCGACCTGGCGGCGCGTGGCCTCATCATATTTAGTGGGATGGCGCGCGGGGTGGATACAGCCGCGCATCGCGGCTGTCTGGCCGCCAAAGGGAAGACGGTGGCCGTCTTCGGCACCGGCATTGATGTCGTTTATCCCCGCGAAAACAAGAAGATTGCCGAGCAGATTCTGGGGTGCGGCGGCGCGCTGGTGAGTGAGTTTCCCGTCGGCACGTTCGCGGCGCCGCAGAATTTTCCTATTCGCAACCGCATTATCAGCGGGCTCTCGGTCGGAGTGCTGGTGGTGGAAGCCAGCGAGTACAGTGGCACCCGTATCACCTCGCGCTGCGCGCTGGAGCAGAATCGCGAGCTGTTTGCGGTCCCAGGGAATGTTGTCAACAAGAACTCGTGGACGCCCAACACACTCATCAAGCAGGGGGCGAAGCTCACGGCAACCTGGGAGGATGTCTGGGAGGAACTGCCTGCCTCCATTCGTCTGCAGCTGGCACCGGCCGGAGATTCTGCAACGCCGGCGCAGACCACAGCATCTCTGTTTGACGGCGAAGGACTTTCACCGCACGAGAAGAAGATCTTTGCACTGCTGAAGGCTGATGAAGCCACCCATATTGACCAGCTCGTGGAGCAGTTGGAGCCCGAGCTGGCCTCGTCGGAGATTTTCGCTGCCCTCTTCGAGCTCGAGTTAAGTGGCAAGGTGCGCCAGTTGCCGGGGAAGAATTACGTAAAGTGCTTTTAGCTTATAGCTCTTAGCTGTTAGCGCTTAGCTTTTAATGCTGGCCTAGAGAACACATGAGGAACTACAAAGATTTGCAGGTCTGGGTAAAGGCGCATTAATTGACGCTTGCAGTGTATCGAGCCACGCAGTCATTTCCTGCAGATGAGCGGTTCGGGCTCACGAGCCAACTCCGGCGGAGTGCAGCATCGGTGGGAGCGAACCTCGCCGAAGGTTGTGGCCGGCGGTCTGATGGGGAGATGAGTCGGTATGTACAGATTGCGATGGGATCCCCAGCGGAGCTTTCGTATCATCTTCTTCTCTCTCGCGACCTGAAGTTCCTGGGCGGCAGTCAGTTCGAAACGCTGAATGCTTCCACACAAGAAGTCCTAAAAATGCTCTCGTCGCTTTCAGCGCGTTTGAAGGACAATGCCAACGATGGAAAATTGTCGGCGAAAGCGGCGAGCGCAAGCGCAGGAAGCTAAGAGCTAACAGCTAAGAGCTTACAGCTGACAGCTACGAGATTTTGCGCTTCAGCGCATAACATGCTAGTTTCAAACGAATCACACGTAAGAAGGGAAACAGTTGTCCAAGGGTTTAGTCATAGTCGAATCGCCCGCCAAGGCCAAGACCATTCAAAAGTATCTGGGCAGAGGCTTCGAAGTGGAAGCCTCGCTGGGTCACGTGAAGGACCTGCCCAAGAGCAACCTTGGCGTTGACATCGAGAACAATTTCGAGACGGAATACGTCGTTATCCCGGGCAAAGAGAAAATCCTGGCCAAGCTGAAGAAGCTGGCCAAGAGCGCGCAAGAAATCTATCTGGCGCCCGACCCGGACCGAGAAGGCGAAGCCATCGCCGCGCACCTGGCCGAAGAACTCAGCGGGGACGGCGCCTCCAAGCGCAGGAAGAAGGCGGACGGCAGGCCCATTCACCGCGTCACCTTCAACGAAATTACCCGGAAGGCGGTGCAGGAGGCGTTTCAGCACCCGCGTGAGATTGACCGCGCTCTGGTGGACGCGCAGCAAACCCGCCGCGTGCTCGACCGCCTGGTGGGCTACCAGGTTTCGCCGCTCTTGTGGGACAAGGTGCGGCGCGGACTTTCGGCGGGCCGCGTGCAAACCGTCGCCCTGCGGCTCATCGTGGAGCGCGAGCGCGAGATCAAGGGGTTCGAGAAGAAAGAATACTGGACCATTGACGCCCATCTGCATGCTGCCAAGCCGCCGCATTTCGACGCCCGCCTGATCGCTCGCGGTGACGACAAAGAGAAGCTCGAAATTCCCAGCAGCGAGGAAGCGGAAAAGATTCGCGCGGCGCTGGAAAAAGCTGCCTGGACGGTGGTCTCGGTTGACCGCAGGGAACGCCGCCGCAACGCTCCGCCGCCGTTTACAACCAGCAAGCTGCAGCAGGACTCCTCCCGTAAGCTGCGTTTCAGCGTGAAGCGCACCATGATGCTGGCCCAGCACCTGTACGAAGGTGTGGAACTTGGCGGCGAAGGCCTGGTTGGCCTCATCACCTACATGCGTACCGACTCCACGCGTGTTTCCAACGACGCGCTGGCCGAAGTGCGCGAAATGATCGCTTCCAACTATGGCGCTCAGTATCTTCCGGAATCGCCCAATTTCTTCAAGTCTAAGAAAGGCGCGCAGGACGCGCACGAGGCCATCCGTCCCACTTCTGTGATGCGTCATCCCGATGCAATCAAGAGGTACCTGAAAGAGGACGAGTACAAGGTTTACAAGCTGATCTGGCAGCGCTTCGTAGCGTCGCAGATGAACCCTGCGGTGTTTGACCAGACCACGGTGGACGTTGATGCCGCGCCTGCCGACGGCTCCACGCCTTTCCGCTTCCGCGTGACTGGATCGGTCCTGAAATTCGACGGTTTCCTCAAGACCTATCAGGAGTCGAAGGACACGAAGGACGAAGAGGACGAGGAACTCAAGCACAAGCTCCCACCCCTGGAAGCCGGCCAGAAGCTCACGCTTAAGAAGCTGATTCCGGAGCAGCATTTCACCGAGCCGCCGCCGCGCTACAACGAAGCTTCATTGGTGAAAGAGCTGGAAGAGCGCGGGATCGGGCGCCCCTCCACCTACGCCGCCATCCTGAGCACCATTCAGGAGCGGCAGTACGTGCAGAAGGTCGGCGGCAAGTTCGCGCCCACGGAGATCGGCCTGGTCGTAACCGATCTGCTGGTGGAGAACTTCAAAGACATCTTCGACGTGCAGTACACCGCGCGCCTTGAGGAAGAACTGGACGAGATCGAAGAAGGCAAAGAGAAGTGGACTGACGCGCTCGCCGAGTTCTACAAGAAGTTCGAGAAGGACCTCCATTACGCCGAAAAGCACATGGAAAACATCAAGCGGATGGAGAAGCCGACGGGCGAGAAGTGCGAGCGCTGCGGCTCTCCGCTGGTGATCAAGTGGGGCAAGCACGGCTCGTTCTATGCGTGCAGCGCGTACGACAAGAACGATCCCAACAGTTGTACCTTCACCAAGGAAAACCCGATTGATCTGCCCGACTTGGACAGCGCCGATATGCAGGAGACCTCGCAGGAAGAATATTGCGAGAACTGCGGCCGTCCCATGGTGCTCAAGCGCGGGCGCTTCGGCCAGTTCATGGCTTGCACCGGATATCCCGAGTGCAAGACCACGCGGCGGCTGGACCAGGCGAAGAAGGTTCCCGATATTCCGCTGGAAGAAAAATGTCCGCAGTGCGGGCGCAATCTGATGTTGCGTCACGGCCGCTACGGCGAGTTCACCTCATGCAGCGGCTATCCGGAATGCAAGTACGTGAAGCAGAACTTCATTGGCGTGAAGTGTCCGGAGTGCAGGAAAGGCGAGTTGGTCGAGAAGAAAGCGCGGAAACGCGGCACCACCTTCTACGGCTGCTCGCGCTATCCAAAATGCAAGTTCACTTCGGCCAATAAGCCGATCGCGGAAAAGTGCCCGGCGTGCGGCAACGAATATCTGGTGCAGAAGTTCGCGAAAGAGGGTCCGGTCATCGCCTGTCCGAAGAGCGAGTGCGACTACGTGCGCCAGTTGACCCCGGTGCTCGCCTGATCTCAAACCACTTTGGTTAATTCTCCGATTTATGAAGCCGCAAGCGCTATGGGCAGCAGCTCGCGCGCGGGAGGCTCCACGGCGACGCCGTCGCGGAACGCCACCACTCTTCCCGAGTTTGCCGCGATGCGCTCGCCCGGTACCACGATGCCTGCCAGGTTCAGCGGGTCGGCAGCGGAAATCGTGATGGTCTCGCCGCTGGGCGGCAGCTTGCGCGTGGCTCGCAGCGACTCCACTGCAATCGGCAACGCAAACTGCTCGCCGAGGAAGCCGGAAACAAAGCGTCCGCCGCGTATTTCGCCACGGTCTTCAAGGCGGCGAAATGTCATCAGCAGTTCGCGCCATTTCGGCAGCATCGCTTCGCGCGCCAACAATTCGCGGAACACGACTCCGTAGCGCTTCAGCAGCATCCAGCAGGTCGCTTCCAGCATGCGTGCGCGGTCTGCCGTGACAACCGGATAGAGCAGCGACCAGCGTCCCGTGCTGTGGCGCGGACGCGCGGCACGCCCGTGTCCCTGGCCGGCGCGGCGCTTGGGATCAATCAGCGCTCGCAGGTTGTCGAAACCGTCTGCCGTAACCAATCCCCCCGCCACCAGTTCCCACAGCGCGGTTTCAACTTCTGACTTCAGCCCGGATGTGCCGCGTACGATGTCGCCAAAGAACGAAGCCCCGCGCTGCCGGAGAAATTCCAGCACCGCCCGCGCGGACGGACTCAGGCCCGGAGGAAAGGTGCCGGTATCGCCCGCCTGATGCATGCTCATCCAATCTGATTCTTCGCGAATGAAGAAGGTGATTGGGGCCACGCTGGTGGGAATCACGCGCCGATTCTTGGACGCGATGACTTCGACCGTGGCGGGATGGGGAGAAAGTCGTCCCCAGCCTGCGACACCGGTCAGGCAAAGGCGGTCGAGCACGTCTGGATCGTAATCCGATATTCTGCGCGCCAGCACTTGCCGTTCCCATGCATTTGCCGGGGCTTCGAACCCCTGTAGTTGCCGCAGGACCTCCAGCGTGCCCCTCTCGCCGGAGACCTGCGTTGCAGCCGCCACATGCTGCCACCGCAGCAGCCAATTCATGAACTGCGCGGGCGTGACCGGCTCGATCTCTTTGCGCAGGCGTCCCAGCGTGAGCCGATGAATGCGAGCCAGCAAGCGCCGCTCGCACCATTCGACCCTTGCGCCCTCCGGGTCCTTAGCGCCCTCTGGGTTTATGCTGTCAGTCATGAATTGTCCCCGCAGGATAGCGCCGCTGGCTTCCAGCCTGAGCAACGCCTGCTGGACTTCGTTTTCCGGCAGAGCAAGTGTGAATG
>JBHGAZ010000017.1:0-69292 GCA_041946765.1 Terriglobales bacterium | reverse complement strand
GAGCCTACGACTGAGCAAGCACGTTGCAATCAATCTGGAGGGGCAACCACGGTTGCCCCCTCAGCATTTTGCTTTCACTCCTATCCACAAGCATGGTGTCTCCGATGCGCACAGACTCGGCGACGGGAAAGCCATCCGCTCATTGCAGTTGATACACGTAATATTTAGTGTTTCCGAGCTGCTGCCAACCTGACGACGCTTCTGGCGCGGGAGCATTCTCGGCAACGATGGCGCGTGCGCCTGTACGCCTGAACGCTTCGATAACCTGTGCCTGGGTGGCCGGTCCGGCCGCCCAGAACCGGGGGGCATCTTCCACTGTAATTTCTGATATAGCGGTAAGGCGGGCCAAGCGGAGGTAGTACGCACTAAAAGTATCGCCGACGGAGGCCACCTGGTCGCCGGGGCGCAATCCAATTTGCCGGAGCATCACGGCCGCGTGGAGATCTTGCTGTCCGTCAAGACCAAGGGCGCGCCGCTTCATCATCGTAACAGTGGAATTCACCAGGACGCAGAAAACCAGCACAACTGCCACGCTGGTACTGAGCGGCAACAGGATCTTCCGGAGGTGTAAAGTAGTGTCTCCAGCAACAATCAACAGGAACCCAGTCCAGAGCAGTACGAGGTATGCCGCGACGTATCGCGTCTCCAGGTGAACGAGCGCGTACATAGCAATGGCGGCAATGCTCGGTACCAACAAACTCGAAGCTTTGAGGACCGTTGCGGGCAAGATTTGCAATCGAGAGGTGATGAGGAACAGGAAGAGACAAATTCCGGCCCAGACAAACTGCCCCGGAAAAGTCAGCAGACGACCCAGGTTTGCGGTCAGGCTATGAATCTGGCCATCCAAGCGGAAATGCGCTCTTACACCAGCAAGCCAATAAGAAGGGTCAGACCAGAACGGGTATGAACCCCGCACCGGCCCGCGAAATTGATACACCGCCGGAACGTCGTAGACCTTCTGAACTGGATGCGGGAGATTGAATCCATTGGGATGAGGGCTGTATTGCACCACTCCGCTGACCTGCCAAGCATAGTTCAATCCCGCACTTTCTCCGAATGTAAGATGACCGGCCGCCCGGCTTAAAGCCGCAATCCAGGGCCCGCTGATGGCTACAAACAGCATGGTAGCCAGTAGCAGCCTTGTGGCGGATTTTCTTAGATTTCCTGAGACGAAGGTTGCAACAGCCAGAAAAACTACGCCGAGCGGAAACATTGCCGCCTTTGCAAGATACGCAAGGCCCAAGGCGACGCCCAGTACGGTATAACGCTGCACGGAAGCGTCACCTGATTGAATGCGCAGGACAACCCCGGCGGCCAAAAATACAAAAGCCATTACCAGTAAGTCCGGCGTGACCTCGTCAAGGGTGATGAGAATCAGAGAAGACCACGTGAAGAGTGCGTAGCCCAGGATTGTCCATGCATCACGGAGTTGTTCCTGATTCCAAGGTTCGACAAGACTTGTCCCGCGTGAATCTCTCGTGACATGCCAGAAGTGTTTAAATGCAAACAGTGCCACCAAATAAATAAGAAAATTCACTCCGTGGACAAGCCAGAACTCGTGTTCCATCGAAGGATGCAACAGCTTCATAGCACCGCCCAGAATTGCGGGGTACAAAGGGCTCCAGTACCCATTGATGGCATGGGATAGTCCGTAACGCCAAATACGGTCCCCCAGGTCGAGATAAGCCACTCCGTCGGGATTCATGTACTGGCGGGCAAGAAAGATCTGGTACGCGCCAAGCAGTAGAACAATACAAGTTGCTGCCCGGTCTACCAGCTTTGCAGGCTGTCGCCGGCTAAACCCGGGGGTCACAAGCCTCAGAGATGGTTCTTGATTTCGTAGTGCTTCCATACTTTCAATAGAGCCTGAGCCAGAGGAAACTATGGTATGTATTCGTAAGCTCCGACGGACGGTGGATTGGCCCGCCGAACGCCACTGTAATCGTTCACAACTTGCGGTAGCGTCAAACCAGTGCCGATAGCGGGGCTTCCGCTGGCGAGACGGAAATCCTGGGTCGAAGGACTCGCAAGCAACGGGTTCGTCTGCTCGCGGTTGCTGGCATACACGATTCCGGGCGCCTGGAAGTTGGTGACAAGCCGGCCGAAAAACCCGCTGTGCAACTGCGTCATCGCCGTTGTGCTGATGTTGTGGGTAATGGAAATGGTGTGCGTCTTTGGAAACTTGCGGTCCGACGGATTGAAGTAAATGGCCGCAGCCTTGGGTTCATAGAAGATGTTGTTGGCGATCCACGAATTCGTGACTGGAGCGGAAATTATGATTTGGCCTGCATACCAAGGATTGGGAAAAGCGAAAGTGTTGCTAACGATCGAGAGATTATGTACCGGCTTAGGATAGACGTGGATGCTCCAGCCATGAGTAATGTTGTAGAAGATGTTGTTGCGAATCACGACATTACTGGCGCCTGAAATGTAGATCCCATGGTCGTTACCCTGGTAGTAGGGCTTGGAGGGCGCGCAGCCATTCTCGCCTGCTGAGTATCTGCCAATATCATGAATGAGGTTTTGTTCAACGGTAATGTTGTCGTGAGCGACGAAGATGCCGTCTCGGCCTATCGCGGTGTCGGTGCAGTACCTTCCGATGTGGTGAATGTGATTGCCGACAATCTCAATAAACTGTCCGCCTCGGTAGTTGGAGATCGCGTCATCGGAGAATCCGGTCAGTTCGAAGTCCTGCAGGCGAATGTAGCTGCCCGAAATCGCAATTCCCTCGGCGGTAGTGTTGTTCAAACCATCCAGCACGGCGCGCCACTTATGTTGGGCGCGGAAGATGATATAGCTGCCGGGAGTTCCACTGCGGGTAATGTCAAGAAGCGTGCTGCCGGATCCGGAAGCTACGGGATTGCTATACGTTCCGTCTCCCACAATGACGGTATCACCCGGCTTGACGATGTTGGCCGCGCGCTGGATCGTGCGAAATGGCAGTCTGCTGGTCCCCGGATTGGAATCGGAGCCCCGAGCCGACACGTAATAATCCGTAGCCGCAACTGCCCGGGCCAGGAGCAAGATTGCCAGGATTAGCCAATTCATTTTTCTCGTCACCCGCGGGCCAAAAGCAAAGAAATGATGCATATGCAATAGACGTTTGCCTGCTTGTATTGCTCCAGTACCGGACCTCTTGTTAGTACCTGCCGTAAACGGCCAAGCCGGTGATGGTCTGCAACGCAGCTTCCAGACCGCGCTTTGCTGCACCTTTAGCTGCGCTGCTCGGCACAAAGACGACGTCGTTCGGTTCCACTTTCTGGTCAGGAGCCTTCCCGGCGAGCATCTTTTTCAGCGGCAACGGAATTTCCTTAGGACCTTCGGGGGTCTTTCGTACCAACTTAGCCTTGTCAAGAGCGGCGCCAGGGCTGATGCCCTGGGCCATGGCAATGGCCTGAAGGACTGTCAGATCCGGATTCGCCATTACGATTTCTGTAGGTTTTTGCACATTACCCACCACGTACATGGTGCCGGCTTTTTCGACCACGACCGTGTCTCCCGGCAAGACTGCGACGTTGCTCTCGCGCGATCCTTGCTCGCCGTAAGCGAGCTTAATGACTTGTGGTTGCTCTGGGCGGTCGCGATGGATAAGGGTCACCCGGTTGGACGCCAACTGAGTAGTACCCTGAGCCGCAGAAATGACGTCATAGAGCTTACGTGGGCCGAGTAGCGGGTAAATGCCAGGCTTCTGTACCTCTCCCAGCACGGAGACGCCTTTGGTCGCGTATTCCTTCACGAATATGGAAACCTGAGGATTATTAAAGTATCCGCCAGTGGACAGGCGCTCCTTCAGAACTTTTGCAAACTGCTGGGCGGTCATTCCGCTGGCCGCCACGGCACCAATCAGTGGCAAACTGACTGTGCCGTCTTCCGCAACACGCACTTCGGCATTGAAGTCAGGCGCACCGAAAACGCTGACCTGGAGCAAATCGCCGCTACCGATACTCAGATTCGCCGGAGCCGCTGGACTAGTTCCATCCTGTCGGGCGCTTTTGGCTGATACGTCGGACATAGCGGACTTGCTTCCACTGTCGGGGGGCGCCGCGGCAGTGCTCGCGTCACTGGTGGGTATAGCCGACACGGGGGCCGGGGTTGCTGTCGTTGTGCTCTGGGCAAGTAAAGTACCTATGCACAACATCCATATCGCAAATGCAATCACGACACGAGACATAGGAGTCATCGGAGACCTCCACGGGCGCTGAGTTGCAACTGGAAGAACAGTTTTGCACCCCACCCGTCTACAGGACAAAATGAAGATATGCCTTCTACCGGGCTCAGACGTCGCCTGCCGCAGCGGACGACGCAAAGTTCTCACGCTTGGCTGAATCTGGCAGAAACACCCGCGCTTTCTGCATGGCTCGCATTGGCAACCAGCGATTACACCAAAGTTTCACGCCCAGACGAGTAAGTGAGGTTGAATAAATGCCCACTCGCCGGATAGCAAACAAGCCGTCCACAATCCGCGGACTTTCCGTCGCATAAGCCTTTTGAAACCCAAGCTTCCGGCACTGCTGTACAATCGGAGCATCAAAATCGGCTTGTGGATAGGAGAATTGATCGCACTGCTTGCCTGTGACCCGTTCCAACCAAGTCTTGTTTTCCCTGATCTGCCGCTCGACTTCCTCTGGTGAACACTTCGTCAGTTGGGGGTGATCCACAGTGTGCGCCCCGATCGTGAACAGCGGATCGGCGGCCAAGTCGCGGAGCCCTGCGGCCGTCATGCCCTCGGCCTCGTCGGCGAGGACCTCCGCTTTTACGAACCCTGCAAGCGCAGGCAGTTGGGATTCAATAGCTTCGTACATGGCGTGGGGGTGGGGCCTGAGCGCAAAAAGGCGGCGAGTCAGCTTCTGGATTCCCGCTTGACGCTCCGCCGGCCTCAGCGAGATGAACTCGCCATTCAGGCGGACACCATCACCGCGAAAAAATGCCTCGAGCATTCTCAGGTAGGTAAACCAAAGGTACCTGCCTGGAACACCGTGGCGCGAGCAGACGAAAAATACCGCTGGCACCCTATGCCGCCGCAAAATCGGCGCGGCCACTTCGCTGTTGTTGCGAAACCCGTCGTCGAAGGTCAGCAGTACTGCTGGACGGCGAAGCGAGCTATTGGTGGCACTAGCGTATTCCTGAGGATGTATAAAGGTGCAATTACGCTTCAAAAACAATATGTGTCGCTCGAACGCGGCGCCGTTGAGGCACTGCAGAGTGCCGCGATGCGGAACACCGTGGTACATCAAAACCACAGGAGGAAGAGACATCATGCTTGGCCGTTCCGGTCAGTATCCGGTCACGAACTCAATGCTGGCACGGGCAACTTTCTGAGCGGTTCGCGCCAAATGAGCAATCACGCTGAAGCCATGCGGAGATGGTACCGCCCGGGAAGTGTCGATCTCATCAACGTGGCGAGTGTGGAGTCGCCACAAGAGAGCAGTGAAATTGATGAATATGGTGAACGAGATTGCGAGGGCCATGCCCCGCAACCCGAAGAGGAAAAATCCTGCAACCTTGGCGACCAATCCTACGGTATATGTGGCTGCAGTAATTTTCGTTGGGGTGGTGAAATCCCCCGCCGCATAGAAAACGCAGGCCAGCGTGTGATTCGGGCCCGAAAAAAGCACTCTGCCAGTAAGGTACAAGAACACGAGGGCAATGGTCTTGACACCCTCGGGACCGAGGCGTCCCAACTTATGTCCCACGAAACCCATGACGCGTGTGTCCACCACTGCGATGTATGCCAGAACGATCGCTACAACGATAAGGGAGTTCGTAAAGAACATCTCCAATAGCTTGTACCTATACAACCGACGGAAACCCGCCCAATCGCCGGACTTGCGCAGCGTCACCAAAGAGGGAAGAATCGGGGTGACGATACCCTGATTAAGGATCCGCTCGATAGCAGCGCATGTACGGTTCGCCAAGTCCAAGCTGATAATGCTGCCGGGTACCAGAAAAGATCCCATGATCCGATCCGGTACTATTGAGGTCTTGAAGTATGCCGCTCCAAGGCAAAGTGGGCGCATATTGCGGAGCACCTGCCGTACGGTCGAGGAGCTGAAACTACCGTGTCGTATGGACCCAAGGACGGGGAGCAGCAGCAGCGCTGGGGCCGCTGTGATCAGCACTTGTATCCAGGCAACGAGGGTAATCCCGAATCGTGGGAGCTGCCATACGAGTATCGCCGCACCGACAACATGGGAGATCAGAAGCGCCGCCGCGGGAAAAACAAACCGGGCCCGAACCTGGTACAGGCTGGTAAGGACAACATACAACACGGAACCGAGCAAACTGAAAAGCTGGATACGTGCGAGCGTGACGGCAAGCTGCTTCCCGGTGGCGTTGAATCCGGGCACCAGCAGCGGAATGAGCACAGGCACGGCTACGTAAATGATGCCCGTTAATATCGCGAACAGCGCACCGAGTCCAACAAACAATTCCCAACCGTTCTTTTTCAGTTCACTTTCCGCTCTCCCGGCCAGTACCGGAACAAGAACCAAGCTCAATACCTCGCTGCTCAGGATCATGGCGACCTGCGGTATCGTATAAGCGGCGGCCAGGGCATCTGTCTGTAATCCAGCACCGAGGCGAAGCACTGTGTACGCCTGGATGAAAAAGGAGAACAGAATCTGCAGGCCGGCAAGCGAAGACAGTTGTACTGTCAACCGCAACCCGTATTCTGTTCTGCCGGGCAACTCCGAATACGAAACTTCGGCTGCGCTGGACATATCCTCTGTTGTTACTCTCCCTGCTTGTCTATCGAGTTCTCGTCGGGAGACGAATAGGAAAGAAAGGACCTGCCTTTTTAAGGGTGCCTACACCGAAACTTCTGAATAAGTTAGGGCCGGATAAAGCGATTGGTCGGTATTTCGAATGCCGGTGAGGGCGCAAATCGGTCAAAAGCTTCGTAAGCTGCTTCTCGACTCTCCTGGCGAGCACGCACCAGGATTGTCAGCAACATCAAGCTTAGCCAGAAATATCCCTCCCAAAATAGATCGATGAACAGGCCGCAAACCACCAGTCCCCAGAGCCCGGCTTCGAAGCTCACAAGCTGCAGGCGGAAGGCCTCGTCAGTATCAGCGCGACGCGAGTTCACTGCAAACGCAATATGGCGGAAGATGAATAACAGCAGGAGCACAAGACCAACGACGCCGAGTTCAACACCAGTCCCCAGGAAAATATTGTGCGGAGCCCGGAAGAAGCCGACGAAATTTTTTGCGGTGTGCGCGTATTGGTTGAATGCATCGGGAAAACAGTCCAGTCCTGCTCCGAGGAAAGCGTAGTGTCCGAACGCTCGCAGGCCGACGCCCCAGATGTCCAACCGCCCTGCACCTCGATCCGCCTGGGTTTGGGCAAATCGCGCAAGAACCAACGGCATCGTCGTAGCGGCACCGCCAATGAGAGCAAAAGGAAGCAACAACCGCCAGCTTGCACGAGAACGCCAGAGAAAGACCAGAAAAACTATAGTGACACCTAGGATCGTTCCGCGAGACATTGTGGCGAGCACACTGGCGCCAATGACAACAACCGACCCTATCAGGAGCAGCCGTCTGGGCCATGTACGACTGGACATCAGAAAGCCAACCGCTAACGAAAGCGGCAGGACAAGAGTAGCTCCCAAGGTATTTGGGTCTGTAACTCTACCGCCGCTGGATAATGTTCCCCTGCCGGATAGCTCCCGCAGAACCTGCGTTGCTACGGGTGATCTCCACCACTCCCCCTGAGAGAACGCGTAGAGACTGATAGCAGCAGCTAGCACCCCCCCAAAAATTGCCATCCAGGCAATTGCCCGCACTTCATTCTCCGTTATGCGAACAGAAACACCAGCGAGGTAAAGCAAAAGCAGCAGTGCGAGGAATGGTAAGCGGAATACGGCCCGGTCTATGTTGATGGCCCAGAAATAACTCATGAATGCCCAAAATACAATCAGGACCGCAAAAACGGCTGCTTGGGGTGGACGGAGTAGTCGGCGTCCCAGGAGCCCGGTGAGCACGAGGACAACGGTAGTCGCTGCACCTACCAACCAGGTCACGTGAAGATGTATTTCTCCCACCCTCGCCGCAATCAAAATTGAATCGAACGGTAGCAAGAAGGCGTAAAAGCCGAGGGACGCTGCCACGGGCCAGCGCGCCATCACGATGGCAATTATCAAAGCCAGAACGATGCTGAAGGGAAGCCACTCCATTTTGTTGTCGTGCTCTGTTTACAATCTTTAGTCTAATGGTTCAGGATTTGGGAAAGCTTCGGCTTACAAGTCAGCAGGATTCCTTACCCGTGTGCTCGCGATTGAAAAGCCGATGAGATGCGCGGCTGTGGGTTGGCGCGTCTTCGAAGGGCGCAATAGATTGAAACTAGCTGCTCAGCGATGGCAGCGTTGGAGACCTCGCCAATGCGAGTGCTTCCATTGGATCGTTCGCCTCGGTTCAGGATGTCCGCGACCGCTTTGCCTATCTCGGCCGGATTTCTTTCTACGATGTGGGTGGGCGAAACTTCTGCCAAACGCGCGCGTACGTCGCCCACGTCAACGGTCACTACCGGGAGGTTGCAAGCCATGGCTTCCTGCACCACGGTCGGAGAGCCCTCCCAGTCGCTCGTCACCAGCAGGCAATCGGCTGCGTTCATCATGAGCGGGATGATTTCAGGCGCGAAGTCGCCGTTGAGTACGGCGAAGCGGATGTCCCCGGTGAGCTTTCTCGCCACATCCACGGCGGCCTGGGCCAGGTCCAGTCGCTTAATCGAAGGGTGCCCGCCGGCGTTAAACAGGACCACGCGTTCATCCTGCCCCCAGCCAAGCTGGATGCGAGCCTCGGTTCGCGGGCGTGGGTAAAAGACTTCGGTATCTACACCGGTAGGGATTACTAGGGCACGCGATTTTCGCCACCACAACCGGTCGCGGAGTTGTGCGCTTACGCAGATGATGCTGGCAGCCCGCAGCGCAGCGAGTTCGGAGAGCAGGCGGCGCGCTGACCAAAGCACGCACGAGACGCTGGGGTCGGGATTCAAATCGCTGCCTCGATAGGTCACTACAAGAGGGATTGAGGTGCTTAGAGCAGTAAGCAATGCGGTCACGGTTCCATAGTGGGAATGAAGCACGTCAGGCCGGAAGGACCGAATTGCTCGTCGCAGCCGCTTCCACTCACTTGCCAGTACCGGCGGCGAAGTTCTGGAGGCAAGCAGGAAGGTTTCGCATACAACGCCGACCCGTTGCAGACTGGCTACCTGTCGGCGAGCAAAAATCATGGAGGCCTTCGACAAGCCGGCGGGAATCACGGAAAGCACACGAACCGGCATGCCTTCGGAGGCTGGCTCAGTTGCGGTTGTGAGCGATGGATCGGCTTGTATCAGGTGCGCCATGATCTGACTGGAGCTCTAGTCTTGAGCGGTTGAATGAAACTGATCGCTGCGCCTATTTGTAGCCGTGGTAGTAGTACTGGCGATAGTCTGATGTAGTGAATTCGACTCCGTTAAGCACGATGTCGAGCACCGGCGCCGAGTGCCCCTGCCGTAACAGTTCCAAGCTACGCTTGATGGCCTGGCGCGTACTAACCCCAGAGCGACCGACAAAAATCACTCCATCCACCAGGGTCGCCATAGTCCGCGCATCCGCGTAGGGCAAGACTGGGGGCGAATCCACAACCACAAATTGGAAGCGTTGCCGCAGCTGCCGTATAACTTCGCGCATGCCCTCTGAGCAGATCAGCTCTCCAGCGCTCTCCGGAACAGCGCCAGCGGGGAGCAAAGTAAGGCCGGGTTTGCTGGGCACGGGCACTAAAGCTTCCTCCAGTGTACAGTACTTCTTCAAAACGTCTGATAAGCCGTGCTGGCAATCGAAGCCGAAGATGGTAGCCACACGTTGCTTGCGCAGGTCGGCATCCACAATGCAAGCGCTGCCATGGTGTGCCAGGGCAACGCTGAGATTCGTTGCAATTGTGGTCTTACCTTCCGATGCCATGGCCGATGCGATCAGCAACACCTGCGGTGGGCGGCTCGGACGGGAAAGGCGTACGGAAGTATAAAGTCCGAGCAGTGCCTCAGATTCGGCCGAGTTCGGCCGATCCAGCAGGAACAGTTCTACGGAATCTTGACTCTTCTGGCTGCGTTTTGCGAGCCAACGCGTGTTCTCCGCGGGGTTGGAGCAGCCGATCACCGGCACCAGGGATATACCAGATCCGGCGGCCAGGCTCTTGACGTCGTCCAACGTGTGAACCTTGTTATCCAGACCTCCGCGGACGCACGACAGCACTACTCCACCAACGATACCCGCCAACATCCCAAAGAAAATGGTCAGCAGCCGGCGTGGCCGCGTGGGCGCGTCCAGGACCCGGGCACGATCCACCCAGCGGATATTGCTGGATTTCGATTCAGCCGCAATGCCAGCCTCTTTCACCTTTGTGTACAGCGTGTTGTAGAGGGCTTCGTTCGCCTGTGCTTCCTTTCGCAGAGCCTCATACTCTGCCACCTGACCCATGACTTTCGCGGCCTCTTTTAACTCGGAGTTCAGAAGATTTTCACGCGTGTGGGCGGCTGCGTAACTCGTCTTCAGGTTGGAGTAAATACTCTTCTGCTGACCTTCGATCTGCACCTGGAGCTCGTTGATCTGGGCCTTTAGCTCTTTTGTCTTGGGATGATTCTCCCCATAAATGACCAGTGCCTGCCGGAGATCGGCACGGGTAGTGGCCAGCTTCCTGGAAAGCTCCTGCACCACAGGATCGGCTTTACTCTGCGGCAGGGAGTCGGGCTGGCTGCCGACCTTTTGCAGCAAAGCCTCAAGCTGGATGCGATCCGCCTGGGCGAAGGTGAGCTGCTTGTTCAGCTCCGAGATCTTCTCATTGAAGCTGCTCTGCGCGTTGCCCACGGGAGTGATGCCGGAAGTCTTTTGGAACTCCGCGAGCGCCCGGCTGGATTCGTCCATGCGCGCTCGGATGTCGTCCAATTGGTGTGAGAGCCACTTTGTGGACTGCACGATGGCATCATGGCGGGTCTGGTAATTCGTCTCGATGAACTGTTCGACGATCGTATTAGTGACCAGCGCGGCGAGCTTAGGATTCTGAGCGCCAAAGCTCACGTTGATGAGCCAGCTGGCAGTGTCCCTTTGCACCTGAAGCGACTCCTTGAAAACCTTGAGGGCACGTCGTTCCGCCGGCGTGATATTGAAATGCGCCGCGTCGGACTCCGTTGCCGCTGCTTCGTACGCGGGAACCTTAACGAACTCTGGATTTCGGTCCAGTTGCAGCTTGCGGATAACGGCCACCGCCAACTGATCTGTTTGCAGGTTCTTGGCTTGCGTTTCTGCATAAGCGACCGAATCGGATGGCGAACCGGGATTCAACGAAAACAGCTCATTTCCAGGAGGAGAAACCTCGATGCGCGCTATCGGTTCGTACACGGGCTTCATCAGGAATACAATGAGCGCCACACAGAAAGTGAAGGCAGCAGCAAACTTTGCCGCGAACCGCCAGTGCCTCTGGATGGACTGCAGTGCGTGCATCCATTCGGGCGTTTCCTCCGCCGGGAAATGAGCGGCCATGTGACGGGGCGGAGATATCGCACTTGGCGTAGTCACTTCAAATGGTGGTTTCAGAAGTTCTCGTTCACCGGAACTCCTCAGAAGTTCAAAGTTCTTGCTCATATTTCACCTGTTTAGCGCCGCACTCAGCTTGGCTTCCGAAGAAGTCTTTGAATGCAGAGAAATTCAGCAGACCCCTTTTGAAGGTCGCGACGCCTCGCCACAACAGCGATTCGAAGTGTTCTCCACTGGAAGAAATTTGGCCGCGGACTATGCAGTTGCCTGCAAGTGGCCGGCCTGTGATGCCAGGACGCGCGCGATCTGCTCACCGGCGATTCCGCCGCCATAAGGATCGAGTGCGGGCGGCGGGGTGGTGCTCAAGGCGGTATTAATAACAGCGAGCACATCGGCGATTGACGTCGGCGGCGCCAGGCGGTTCCATCCCATCTCGACCAGTTCTACCCACTCGGTAGTCTCGCGCAGGGTTACGCACGGTACGCCATGGAAGAATGCTTCCTTCTGCACACCTCCCGAGTCCGTGGCGATCAGGCGAGCATGCTTCTCAAGCTGGATCATGTCCAGGTATCCGACCGGAGCCGTCAAATGGAGCCGAGACGCCGTATCATCCAGCATGCCTTCACGCTGCATGATCTTGCGCGTTCGCGGATGCAGAGGCAGCAGCACCGGTATCTCAGCACTGATTTTCGCCAGCGCGCCCAGCACGGTGCGAAGGCGTCGGAGGTTGTCGGTGTTCTCCGCACGATGAATCGTGGCGAGAACGTACTGCTTGTGACGAAGCCCGAGCTGCTGGAGTATTAGGCTGCGCTGTTCCGCACGGGAAGCGTAGAACAATGCGGCGTCGTACATTACGTCACCGGAAAGGTGCACATTTTCCGTAACGCCTTCGCGCCGCAGGTTCTCGATTGCCTGTGCCGTCGGCGCGAACAGCAAGGAAGAAACGTGGTCCGCGAGGACGCGGTTAATCTCTTCCGGCTGGTGGCGGTCAAATGAACGCAAACCGGCTTCCACATGCACGACCGGGAACCCAAGCTTGGCCGCAGCCAGCGCGCCCGCCAGGGTGGAATTGGTATCGCCGTAGACCAGCACGCAATGGGGTTGTTCCGCGATCAGCACGCGCTCGATGGCTTCCAGCATGCGCCCGGTCTGTGTCCCGTGGGAATTGCACGCGATACCAAGGTTGTAGTCGGGCGCCCTGAGTTCGAGTTCGCCGAAAAAGCAGTCTGACATCTCTCGATCGTAGTGCTGGCCTGTATGTACCAGCACTTCGCATAGCTCCGGGAAGGAGCTCAGCGAACGCGAGACCACTGCGGCTTTAATGAACTGCGGGCGCGCGCCGACAACGGTTGCAATTTTCACCACATCACCAGGGCTTTGCTTTAAGCGGCCACTTCACTAACCGCCGCCTTGGCGATCTGCGGCTCGCACCGGCCATCCTGGATGCTGTACTCGCGCCCGCAAGCGGGGCAGGTCGGAGTTGCTGTCTTGGGTGGCAGACTCACGCCGCAATAGCACATCCAGCCCGCATGCGCCGCCGGGACGCCCTTTACCAGCGAGTAGTCGGCAACATCGCGGGTCACCACAGCGCCTGCGGCCACAAAGCAATAGCGCCCCAGCGTGATGCCGCAGACCACAGTAGCATTTGCGCCGATAGATGCCCCCTCTTTTACCAGGGTCCTGCGGTATTCGTTCTTGCGCACGATGTGGCTGCGAGGATTCACGACATTGGTGAATACCATTGACGGCCCGCAGAAGACGTTGTCTTCCAGTTCCACACCGGTGTACACGGACACATTGTTCTGGATCTTCACGTTGTTGCCGATGATCACACCCGGGCTGATCACCACGTTCTGACCGAGGTTGCAGTTGGCGCCCAGCTTCGATCCCGACATGATGTGGGAAAAATGCCAGATGCGCGTGCCTTTGCCGATTGAGCAACCTTCGTCAATGACCGCCGTGGGATGCGCAAAGTAGTCTGGCTTTTCCTGTGCGATATTCACCGGCACACCATTCTGCTTGAGTGACTGTTCGCACCCTTCCAGCACCTCCAGAACCCGCACCGCGCTCTCGCCGCTCGTGCGGGGTTTTTGGCGAGTGGCAACGCATTGCAGGAAGTGTTCGCACTCCAGTCGCAGCGGCTCGCTCTTGGGGAGAGGCACCGGGCGCCCACAGTCCTTCTGGGCGACGGGAACGCGGTCCACCCAGGCGATACGGTGGGAATACAGCACCAGCTTGTGTTCGGACTCCATATCGTCAAACACCGCCATCTTCTTGCCACCCACCACCGTCAGCTTCTGCTCCTTGAAGGGATGCAGCCAGCTCACAAAGATGTGCGCTTTCACGCCGCTCGGGAATTCGCAGGTGGAAAGGGTCATGTCCACGTTGTGGTTGACATAACTGCCGCCGTGCGCCGATATGCGCGTCGGCGCTTCCGCCAGGAGGTAAAGGATCGCGGAGATGTCGTGGGGAGCAAAGCTCCACAGGATGTTCTCCTCGGTGCGCAGCTTCCCCAAGTTCAGGCGGGACGAGTAGATGTACTGAATGTTCCCCAGTTCGCCTTCGCGGATCAGCCGTTTCAACTCCAGGATAGCGGGGTGGTATTCCAGGATGTGACCTACCATCAGCACACGTTTCGCATTTGCCGCCAATTGCACGAGTTCGCGGCCTTCCGCGGCGTGCAGTGCGAGCGGTTTTTCCACATACACATCTTTGCCGGCCAGCAGGCAGCGGCGCGCAAGCTCGAAGTGTTGCGCGGCCGGCGCTGCGATGGCTACTGCCTGCGTCGCCGGGTCTGCCAGTACCTTGTTGATTTCAGGCGTTGTCGGGATGCCGAAGCGGGCCTGGGCTTCGACCAGCGCCTCCGGGCGCGGGTCGCACACCCAGCGCAACGCTCCCAATTCATGGAAGTTCCGGACCAGGTTCTTTCCCCAGTATCCGCAACCTAGAACCGCAACATTTGCTGTCATGGTCTCTCCTCGCTACGCCGCCTGCTTGCGTTCTGCCGTGCCGCTGTAGTACGCGCTCATGGTTGCGACTACCCGCTGCTGCTGCGCTTCGTCCAGTTCGGCAAAGATCGGCAGCGCCAGCGTCTGGCGGCTGGCGGCCTCGGCCTGCGGAAAATCACCCGGGCCATAGCCGAGATACGCGAATGCAGGTTGCAGGTGCAGCGGTGACGGGTAGTAAATTTCCGTGGGAATGCCACTGGCGCGCAGGTACTGGCGCAATCCATCGCGGTCCTGCACGCGAACAACAAACTGGTTATAGACATGCACCCGGCCGGTTGGCTCGGCCGGCAGTTGCACCCAAGAATCGAGTTCGGCATCGGCAAATAGGCGACGATAGCGCTCGGCATTGCGCTGCCGCGCCGCCGTCCAGTTGTCCAAGTGGCGCAGCTTCACCGACAGGATCGCCGCCTGTAATGCATCCAGACGGCTGTTCATGCCCAGCAGCTCGTAATGGTATTTCTCGGGACTGCCGTGTACGCGCAGCACCTTGAGCCGGCCCGCCAACAGCTCATCGTCGGTGGTCACCATACCGCCATCACCGGCGCCTCCGAGATTCTTCGAAGGGAAGAAGCTGAAGCAGCCCATGGCGCCGATACTGCCCACCGGCTTGCCCTGGTACCACGCGCCGATAGCCTGCGCCGCGTCTTCAATGACGGGCAGCTTGTGATCACCGGCGACTCGCATGATGGGTCGCATTTCGGCGGACTGCCCAAACAGATGGACGGGGATGATGGCGCGTGTGCGCTGCGTAATTGCCGCTTCCAGCTTGCGGGGATCGAGATTATAAGTTTCCGGATCAATGTCCACGAACACCGGTCGTGCTTTCAGACGCGCGATCGCCCCGGCCGTGGCCACAAACGTGAACGGGGTGGTGATGACTTCATCGCCCGCGTCAACTCCCAGCGCCATAAGGGCGAGCAGCAGCGCGTCGGAGCCGGAAGCGCAGCCCACAGCGAAACTGCAGCCGACATAGCGCGCCACCGCGGCTTCGAACTTTTCCACCTCCGGTCCAAGTATGAAGTGCTGAGCTTCAAGGACGCGCAACACGGCTTCTTGCACTTCGTCGCGTATGCCCGCGAATTGCGCCCTGAGATCGAGGAAGGCAAATTGTTGCGATGCTGCTGCCGGTGAGAGCGGTGCGGTTTGCGGAACGGTGGTCATTAGTTTCCTCTCAACGTCGATTGCGGTTGTGGGCAAGTAACAGTAGGGTGCTGGCCGCGTACATCTATCACTCTTTGCAATGCTTCGCTCAGTTCACGCGACCGGGCTTGACGACTGAAATATTGCAGGACATGGGTGCGGCCGTTCTCCCCCATCTTGCGGGCCTCGCCAGGATCCTGGCGGAGGGCGGCAATTGCGGCGCAGATCGCGCCGGGAACTTCGGGCGCCACGCAATATCCAGCCCCGGCGTCGCGCAACAGTTCCTCAGCTTCGCCGCGGATACCGAGCACGACCGGCTTCCCGCATGACATGGCTTCAAACATCTTGGTCGGCAAAGCACCGCGAAAAATCGCAAGATCACGCAGCGGCACCAGTACACAGTCGGCTGCGTTCATCAATTCCGGCATTCGCGCTTTGCTCATGGAAGGCACGAAAGAAACGTTTTCGAGCCCGAGCGCCTGCGCCTTCTCCCGCAAGAGATCGGATTCAGCGCCATCGCCCGCGAGCACGAAGTGCACGGTGCGTTCGTTGGTCTCTTGGAGAAGGGCAGCGGCTTCGAGTACCGTACTCAGGTTCTGCGCCAGCCCGAATGTTCCGGCATACAACACCAGGAAGTCTGAGGGTGGAGTTCCAATTTCAGCGCGAATGGCATCTCCGGAGATACCGGGCCGGAAGAAATCGCAATCCACGGAATTGCGGAATAACAGCACCTTCGCAGGATTGATTCCATCGGCAATGATTCCCTGCCGGATACCTGTCGTAAGCGCCAGCACCGCAGCGGCGTGGCGATAAAAAAGCAGCTCGATTCGCTTGGATGCCCATATCAGAAAGCGATTTCGCAACATTCCCATCTGCACCGCGGATTCGGGCCATAGGTCCGAGACCATAAACAGGTACGGTATGCGCCGCAATGCACTGGCGCCTACGCCGATAAACCCATCAAACAGGGGCGGTGATTCCACAATCATTGCGTCGTGTCGTGGCAGAAACAGGACGGCTAAGGCAGCAAACAACGCAAATGAAAGGTGCGATGCCACGCGTCTCAGAAAACCGCGATTCGGCGCAGCGTAAGACCATACGCGATAGATCGTCAGACCGCAGTCCGTGCCCTTCCAGAAAAACTTTCCCCGCCACTCCAGCGGCACGATGCCTGATGGATAGTTGGGAAACGTCGTCAGCACCGCGACTTCGTGCCCCAACTTCGCCAGACACACCGCCAGTTCGTGGATGCGGGTCTGCGCAGCTCCAACCTCAGGCGGAAAATAGGGCGTAACGAACAGGAGTTTCACAGGTCAGCTCAACACTGCCAGGGCGGTGCGAAACAGGATTGACAAGTCGCTCCAAAAAGTGGCGCGCTTGCCATACTCCAAATCCAGACGCGCTTTCCGGGGCAGTAACACGCGGGTATAGAAGTCGGTTATGTCTTCGGGAGGAACGGCCGCCAACAGCTCTTCCTCGTGGCGATAGCGCAGAGTGGCCCAACCGGTAATGCCCGGACGCATCATGAGCAATTCGCTCAGGCGGGGCGGCAATTGCGCCAGGTAGTCGGGGAGATCGGGGCGCGGTCCCACCATGCTCATGTCGCCGCGCAGGACATTGAACAGTTGCGGCAGTTCGTCCAATTTTGACTTTCGCAGCGCTCTTCCGATAGCGGTCACGCGCGGGTCGTCGCTCGCGGTAACCCCAGGTCCTGCCGAACTGGACTGCACCATGGTGCGGAACTTCAGAACAGTAATCTCGCTGCCGCAAATTCCTATTCGGCGCTGGCGAAACAGAATTGGGCCCGGTGAACTCAACCGGATCAGGACCGCGACTACGGCCATCAGCGGCAGCGCTGGCAGCAGCAGCGCGCAGGCGCAGAGCACGTCGAAAGCTCTTTTGCGCCGGCACCGGCACCAGGGCGCAATCCTGATAGCGCGCAGGTTCGGGATGGTTGTTGTTCCCTGCATTTTCTTGTGTTAGCTCGCCTGAGCCAGTGTCATCGGCGCAACGAGGGAGGACACTTCCGCCGCGACACGGTCCACATCCTCGTTTCGCATGCGCGGGAAGAATGGCAAAGACACAATGCGCTCGAACACCTGCTCGGCTACGGGAAAATCGCCGGGTCGATATCCGAATTCGCGTTGGTAGAACGACGTCAGGTGCAACGGGATGAAATGCACGCTCGACCCGATGTTTCGCTGCCGGAGATGCTCGATTACTTGGTCACGAGAAACAGATGCAGAGGTGATCTGCACAGGATACAGGTGCCACGCTGATTTGATTCCGGCTTTCACCGATGGGAGTTTCAGTCCTGCAACCCGGGAAAATGCTTTGGTGTAGCGTGCGGCCAGTTCCGCGCGGCGGGCGATGAAACCGTCCAGCTTCTTCAATTGGTGCAGTCCCAGTGCGGCGGCCGTGTCCGGCATGTTGTACTTAAATCCCGCACAAACCACGTCGTAGCGCCACGAACCTTCCTTGCTGTAGCGCTTCCAGGCGTCTTTGCTGATCCCGTGGAGGGACAACACCCGCCCGCGCTCATACAAGTCCAGGTCGCTGGTGGTCAGCATTCCGCCTTCGGCGGTGGTCATGTTTTTGTTAGCGTAGAAACTGAAGCAGGCGGCCGTTCCGAGTGACCCTGCCCTTCTGCCGCCATAGGTTGCGCCCGCAGCGTGTGCCGCGTCTTCAATCACCGCCAAGTCGTACTGCGCCCCCAGTGCAGTGATGGCGTCCATATCGCAGGGATGACCGCCGTAATGCACAGGAATAATGGCCCGAACGCGGCGCCCATTCTGCTTCAGGCAGAGTGCGCGCTCACGCCGGCGCCAACTGCAGCGCCGTTTCAGAAAATCCGACAGCTTGGCGGGATCAAGGTTATAGGTGTCAGGGTCAATATCAATGAAAACAGGGTATGCGCGCTGATGGACGATGACGTTGGCGGTGGCTGTAAAGGTGAAGGGCGTTGTAATGACGGCATCTCCCGCCCCAACATTCAACGCCGCCAGTGCCAGGTGCAGCGCGGCGGTGCAGGAGTTCACCGCCAAGGCATATGCCGAGCCGGTATAGGCAGCAAATTCTCTTTCGAATTGCTGCGCACGGGGGCCGGTGGTGATCCAGTCCGATTCCAAAGTGGCGAGGATCTCTTCTTTTTCAGCGCTCCCGAACCAGGGGACCGCAAACGGGAGATACGAATAGTTGTGATCAGGCATTTTTCGTTGCCTCAGTACCCCACCGAAGGGGGAAGTCTCTATCACTTGTCGGTATTGACTTCAGACTGACCAGGCGGCGCTAGCGAGCACAGCTCTCAGAGGCAGGCATCGCCATCAAGGCACGAGGGATCCCATACCGCCTGGTCCCTTAAGGCAGAGGCCAAATCCGAATTCCTCACTTTGCAGCAGTAGCTTCCAAGTTGCGGAGTGCGTGTGAAAGGCATTAATTCGGTCAAGGCGGCGCGCTTTTCCTCGGAAAACCCGATGCTCTCAAGCACGTGTATCCGTTCTTGCTTACAACGCCGGTATGCAGAAGCAAGCATCGGTTGGATATACGAGTACTTTCGATCCAGAACTTGGAGGTCGGCCAACGTCATGCGTGTGAGGTTGTGCACGGGGTTGTCGGCGCGGACAAAAATGGCGTAGGCAAGAATGCGGGGACCGTCGCACATACTGACGACCCAGGCGCGTCCTTTGCGGAGAGCTTCACCAAAGCGCCAGTCCAGCACATCGCGCGAGCGGACGGCCATCAGACTTTTGCTCCCGCCCTGCAAAGCTCCCCAGAATTCATCGAAGCGGGAATCAAAGCTCGTGCACCACTCCGGTTCAACGGACAAAAAAGAGGAGCAAAAGCGTCTACCCCGGATGGCGTCCGCACAGAACAGCCCCCCTGCCAGCGCAGGCGTCAGCGAACGCGGAATTCGATGTCCCAGTTTGGATATCACCGCGGAAACAAAACCACGATAGTTCGTTACCCAATAAAGAGACTTGTCCCATGTGTCGCCGGGCGGGGAGAATCCGCCAAACGCCCTGAAGGTTCTGGCCGCGACTGGACCGGCTGTATTGGTCAAGAAGAGATCTACGCCGGCTTGCTTGAAATATCGCGTCACGAGCAGAAACGAGCGGCTGCGATACTCCGAGTCTACCACCCATCCACGCGCAATCGCCGCGAGGAGCCGCGTTCCCCAAAACTGGTACCACATAGGTATGTTGCCTATGTAGCCAACGATGGTGCCGTTATCGGCTTCAAGGACCCAACCCAGCGGCCAGCTCTGCCGGTTAGCGATGTACGCGGGGTTGCCGATCCACAGTCGCACCCACTCATCGCGGTCTTTGCTCTCCATGCCATAGCGATGGTCGAGCAGTGCGATCTGCTCAAAATCGTCGAAGCGTGTCTCTCGAATCCGAACGCCAGCGTCCGCGCGAACCGCAGGAATTGCCGCGTGCGGTTGATGCACGGCGGCCCCAGCGACTTGGTTGTTCACAATCATGGAGAACTGGTCTTTTTACGGCCGAGCCTGTGCCACGCCGGGATGAACATTGGCTACTGAGAATCTGAATTTGGCGTGGTGACAGTGAGGTCCACCGGTTCGATCAGCATCGGTGCAGTATGAAGATATTGAGTCGCCCGGCGTCTGAGTTCTATCTGCGAATAGGCGCGGGCTACTTGTTCGACTGGCATTCCGGCAACTTCGGCGATTTGCGCCGGATCCATGCCCTGGTTCTTGCCATAGAGGCAAAGGTCGAACTGCTCCAGCGGCAGCGTGAAATAGAATTCCTCCTGTGATTGGCGCAAAGAGAAGGTGTCGGTAGTGGGCTCCCGTTGTTGCAGCACCTCGGGCAAACGCAAATAACGGGCTAATTGATAAACCTGGCTCTTATAGAGGTGGGCGATCGGTTTGAGATCAGCTGCACCGTCGCCGTTCTTTACGAAAAACCCCTGGTCATATTCGAGACGGTTGGGCGTGCCCGCGACAGCATAGCGCAGCCGGTCGGCATGATAATACTCGATCATTTTGCGCGTGCGCTGTTTGAAACTGGATGCCGCCAGAATCTCATTTAATATTTTTGCGGTAGGACGGCAGCGAAGGAGCTCCCCGCTGGGCAGTTTTACGACAACGAAATACACCGGCAACCGGCCCTCTGTGATCACTCCCGGCAGCACCAGCTTGAGACCGCAGCCAGGGACGTACTCCGGAATCAGTGCCTGAAGCGCCGCATCCCGCCGCCGGTAGGATCCGGCCGCCTCCAGGATGGGCCCGATATTCTCGACCACCGCTTCGATCCCGAGCCATTCGGCGATAAGCTTGCCGAGGGTCAGGCTCTCGCTTGCGCTTTCCCGCTCGGGCATCAATACTCCAAGCACACGCCGAGCGCCCAAAGCGCGCACGCACAGGGCCGCCGTCACGCTGCTGTCAATCCCGCCGGACAGCCCGATCACTGCGCCACGGCGGCGCAATTCAGAGACCACAATGCGCCGAATCCCGCGCTCAATCTGTTCCGCAGCCGCGGCAGCGTCGATCCGCAGCAGTGGCATTTCGCACGCAGTGGCGCTCATGCTGCCCCCATCAACTCGCGGCGGACAATCTTCCCACTGTCCGTCTTCGGCAGCGACTCTCGTATTTCCACAAACTTGGGCACCATGAAATCTTCGAGGTGTTCGGCACAGTGCCGCAGCAGTTCCTGCTGGCTAAGCTGAGCACCCGCGCGCAGGCTTACGACTGCTTTGACGGCCTGCCCCAGGATGGGATCCGGAACTCCCAGTGCCGCGGCTTCCAAAACTGCAGGCAATTTGTAGAGTGCGTTTTCAATTTCTTTGGGACTGACTTTCTCGCCCTTGGTCTTAATGATGTCGTCGCGTCGTCCCATAAAGTAGAGGTATCCGTCTTCATCAGACCGGAACAGGTCCCCGGTATAAAGCACCTTCTCGCCGGGGAACGGTCCCGTCTTCAGTACCTTGTCGGTTTCTTCAGGAAGTTCCCAGTAGCCCTTCATGACGTTTGAACCGCGCACTACCAGTTCCCCAACGACTCCGGGGCCTACGCGGCGGCCTTGCTCGTCCACGATATAGACCTCCTCGTTGGGCATGCCGCGGCCCACCGAGTCGGGACGGATATCAAGCTGCTCAGGGGGCAAGTACGAGACCCGCTTGCATTCCGTCAGCCCGTACATCGAGTAAATCCGCACGTGCGGGAGCAGACGGCGCAATCTCTTAATATGCTCCACCGGGAGCGCGGCAGCAGTGTTGGTCAGATATCGCAACGAGGCGAAGCTGTATTGGCTCAAATCCATCTGCAACAGCAGCGAGGCAATCGTGGGCACAACCGGGAAGCCGGTCACCCTCTCCCGTTCCAAAGCTTGCAGGACCGGATGCGGGTATGTAAACGATCGCTCCAGCACCAGCGTGCCGCCGATCTTGAAGGCCATCAGCAACTGGTAGAGTCCGTAGTCGAACGAAAGTGGCAGCACGCTTAAGATGATGTCTTGTGGCGTGTTCTCCAAATACGTAGTGATCGAGGTTGCCGCGGAGACCATGTTCAGGTGGGTCAGCATGACGCCTTTCGGGCGCCCGGTTGAGCCCGACGTGTAAACGAGCGCTGCCAAATCCACGTCAATGCAGCGCTTCGGACAAGGACGCTCGCTGGCAGCATTCACGACGCTGTCGAAATCGAGGAATGCGATTCCAGTGTGCTGTGGCAGATCTTGCCCGCCCTGAACGAGGAGCACATTTTTAAGATGAGGAGTTTGACCCCAGCAACTGGCGAGGTTCTCAAGCCTGTTGCGGCTGGTCACCAAACTGTGCGCGCGGCAGTTGTTGAGAATGTAGGCAAGTTTTTCGGCTTTGGTGCTTGGGTTAATGACCAGGAAGACTCCACCCGCTTTTAGCACTGCGAAGATTGCCGCAGCCGCCGGGATTGAATTCTCGAGATATATTGCTACCCGGTCCCAGCGCTGCAAACCATGGTCGATCAGGCCGTTGGCGAGCCGGTCTGCTAATAAGTTCATCTGGGCGTAGGTCAACCGCCGCGCCCCGCAGATGAGTGCTTCTTTTTCCGGAAAGCGGGCTGCGCTGAATTCCAGGAACTCTTCAACCTGCAAGGGCCCTACCCCTTTCTTCTGGAATTTCCGGAACAGTCGTCTGCTTTCTGGCGATAAAGGTCGTCAGGCGATTGATCGAATCCAGATTGTCAGGGACAAGATCGTCCTCACCCACAGTTATTCCATATTCCTGCTCGATAAAGCTGACCAGTTCCAGAATGCCGGTTGAGTCAATGAGGCCATGTTCGATAAAAGAATCGTCGTCGGAGAACTGCACCTTCTGGCCGTAGAGAAAGTTTTCCGTGATGAACAGCCGCAACGCTTCTTTCATGATGCAGGCAACTCCTGTTCGTACCGGGGAAGCCGGGTAAATTGTCTTATCAGCAACTGCGTCGAGAGGATTCCTACGAGCGCCATGTCGTCCTTTGCACCGAAGCCCCGCGCAGTTTGAAATTTCTGGCAGAGTTTTTTTACTGATATGGGGTTGAAAACTCCGTAATCCGTGATCGTGTCCTCGTGCAACATTTCGCGTACGTATTCAGGGACGGGGTCACTGAGAATGCTGCATCCGTCCGGCGCCCGGTACGGTTGCTTCGGGCGGCGAACCACTGCGGGAGGCACCAGACCGGACGCGCAACGTTTCAACAGATACTTTTCATCAAGCACTTTCATTTTCAGGCTGGGCGGCATGACCGCCGCAAACTCTACCAACCGGTGATCGAGGAAGGGATGTCGCACCTCCACCGAGTGCGCCATAGCGACGCGGTCGCCCTGTGACGAAAGGATGTAGCCAGGCAGCAGAATCATGGCCTCCAGGTACTGCGCTTGCGAGAACCCATCCCAGCGATGGAACTCGTTCGGCAACGAGCTTCGCAGTTCCTCGTAGGGGTCATAAAGGGCGATGGACTGCTTCACTTCATCGGACAAGAAGATCTGCGTGCGAGATGTGAGTTCCCACCGGGGCAGATGGGAGAACAAGGGATCGTCCATGTCCCCATTGGCATGGAAAAACGCCCGCAAGTAGGCCCCAGGCTGCGCCTGAATCCGGGGCATGTAGGGATACAGCCTGCGCAACAATGACGCCCGCAGGCGCGAATCCGGTCTGCGGGCACAAAAGCGCCGCAGCTTTGCCTCTTTGAAAATATCGTAGCCGCCCAGCATCTCGTCGGACCCTTCGCCGGTCAGTACTACCTTGAGTCCTGCTGCCCGCACGCGTTCCGCCAGCAGCAGTAAGGGGGCGGGCGCCGTTCGCAGAATGGGTTTTTCCGTGTGCCAGATCACCTTCGGCAGCGCCGCCGCAACATCGCCACGCATACAGTGCACGCGATGGTGCTCGCTGCATATAGTGCGAACTACTTCGTCCTGGTAGGAAGACTCATCAAATTCCCGCTCTTCGAACCCGATCGAGAACGTTGGCAGCGGAAAACTGACCAAACGTGAGGCAATGGCCGAGACAACGGACGAGTCCAGTCCGCCGCTCAAGTAGGCGCCGACCGGGACGTCCGCTCGCAAGCGGATTCTCGTTGCTGCCGTCAGCAACTGGAGCAGTTCTTCGGTCCAGCGTTGCTCCGACCATCCATTCGTTGCCGGTTCGAAAACGAGTTGCCAATAGCGCCACTGCCGCGTCTGCCCGTTTTCCTCCACCACGAGGGAACATCCCGGAGGCAGCTCGCTTACGCCTTGAAAAACAGTACGCGGAGGCAGAGTGCACCAGAATGTAAAGATCTGGGCAAGCGCCTCCAAGTCGAGTTCGCGCACCACTCCGGGCAATTGGAACAACGCTTTGACCTCGGAAGCGAAGGCAAACTGCCGCGGATTGCTGATGTAGAACAGCGGACGCACGCCCACTCGATCGCGCGAAAGAAAGAGCTGACGCTTGCGGTTGTCCCAGATGGCGAAGGCCCATTGTCCGTTGAAGTGCCGGACACAATCCTCGCCATACTCTTCGTACATGCGGAGGATGACTTCAGTGTCGGAGCGAGTGGCAAAGCGATAGCCTTTCGCTGTCAACTGCTCCCGCAGCTCGAGGTAGTTGTAAATTTCGCCATTGAAACTGATCCAAAGATTTCCAGCGTCCGCGCACATGGGCTGGGCGCCATCCACCAGGTCAATGATGCTCAGGCGAGAGTGTCCCAGGCCCAGAGCACCGGAGGTGTGCACACCTTGCTCGTCCGGCCCGCGATGCGCGATGCTGCTTACCATGGCTCGCACTAACGCGGCGCTGGCTGGCCGGCCGTCAACGTGAAGTATTCCTGCGATTCCGCACATGAGCTGAGTGAAGTCTTAAGGCGAAAGTTGACGTTTGTGTGGTTGTCTCGCCGCTTATTCTTTTTCCGGAAGCAAGAACTGAATGACCACCACGTTGTCCGTTTCGACCGGACGCCCATTCAGCTTGTAGGGCTTATACACCCATTGCCGCACCGCATCAGCGGCTGCCTGGGCAAGATACGGATTGCCACCCATGCTCTTTACGTCCGTGACCCTTCCGTCTTTGCCAATGTGTGCGTTCAGAATTACCGATCCCTGAATGCTGTTCTCGCGCGCGTACGCCGGGTAAATCGGCGTTACCTTCGAAATCGGATAGGCCGATTCGAAGTAATCTGAAGCCGCAGGCACTTGGGTCGCAGCCGCTGGAACTGGCTCCGCGACCCCCACCGGCTGGGGTTGCCGCTGCGGGCTGGCAACCG
The DNA here is from genome assembly GCA_041946765.1 of Terriglobales bacterium. Lineage (GTDB taxonomy): Bacteria > Acidobacteriota > Terriglobia > Terriglobales > Acidobacteriaceae > JBHGAZ01. The sequence goes on along the minus strand of JBHGAZ010000017.1, from coordinate 43,917 downwards.
CGCTGAGGGAACGTGTTCGGTCAACAGGCGCTTCGACTTCCCTTGCAGCAGAAACACCACCACCCCCGCTCACTTCTTCTGACAGGTTCCTGGTCCGCAGCCTAGATTCTTTTCTGCCGCGCGCATAGCGGGAAGCTCGCGGGCCCGACTGTCGCGAATTGGAGGAACGTGCTGAAACCTGGTGTCTTGTCTGGGCCGCCGAGTTTGCTTCTGTGCGGGTCGCTGGAGCAGCCGGCTGCGGATTCGCGCCGCGCTCCACCCCGCCTGTTTTGTCGGAAGGGGCACTGTCGCCGGAAGTCTGTTCTTGTGCGCCCGCGGTCTGTGGCAATTGTTGTTCCGACCGGACGTCGTGTTCCTTTGTCCCGAGCCACTGCTGCAGACGGGCAGCACCAGCCCAGCCGCCAACCACAATAACGCACAGCAGCAACATTCCCAGTACTGGGGCGGGAACGCTGCGGCGGGCATGAACTTGGCGCTGGGGCGTCTTCACGGAAGTCTTCGGCGTCATTATCGCGGTCACAACCGGTTTCGGCGGCGCGACTGTTGCCGGGACCGTGGGCGCCGGATTCGCTACTCCCGGTCCACCGCTTTGCACTTCTGGCCGCCGATCCTTCGCGTACGATGCTGTGGCCGGGAAGGTGCTGTTTGCAGGAGTCACGGCGAGCGGCGAACGGACCACTGGATTGGCGACAACAGAATGCGGCTTTGCTGCGGCCGGGCGGACGGCAGGCGCTGCAACGGCCGGTTTTGCTGCTTGCGGAGTGACTGGCGTGAAATCAATTGGGGCCGGTTGCGAACTACTCGCTTTGGCGCGCAACAGGGCAGTGATGTGCAAATCATCTCCTACTTCGTCAACCAGCTCCGCGCTGATTCGCGGTTTCTGCAGTGCACAGCCGAGCGAGAGCGCGTTGAAACAGATTCGATTGATTTCGCGTGGTACTCCACCACTGAATTTGGCTATTTGCGCCAGGGCGTCGCTGGTGAAAATCGGGTCGCCGTGGTAACCGGCGGTCTGCATACGGTGATCGATGTAGGCCCGGGTCTCCTCGGAGTTCAGCGGCTTCAGTTCGCAGAAGATGGCGATGCGCTGCAGCAACTGTGAAAGCTCCTCGCTGGCCAGCATCCGCGCCAGTTTCGGCTGTCCCGAAAGAATGATGTGCAACAGCTTGCTCTCGGGTGTTTCGAAGTTGGAAAGTAATCGCACCGTTTCCAGCGCCGAGGGGCTCAGATTGTGGGCTTCATCAATAACGATCACAACCCGGCGTCCAGCCCGAGACTCCAGCAGCAGTGCGTCCCGAAAGTGCTCGTGCAATGCCACCGCATTTTCCTGAGGTACGAGAATTTCCAGCTCCGACAGCACGTACTGCAACAACTCCTGCGGTGTGCACTGCGTCTGGAAAACGAAGGCCGTTCGCGCTGTATCGCGTAGCTTCTCCAAAACGTGGAACAACAGGGTTGTCTTGCCCATGCCCGGTTCGGCCACCAGAGCTGTAAAGCCAAGATCGTTCTCAATGGCGTAAACCAGCGATGCGAGCGCTTCCCGATGGGTCGGCGATTGATATAGAAAACGTGGGTTTGGCGTGACGCCGAAGGGCTGCTCACGAAAGCCGTAGTGCTTCAGAAACATAATGCGTTAATGGAACAAGGTAGGGTAACGCGCAACTAAGTACGCGATTATCCAAAGCAGCATTGCCAGCACCAGTCCCGCGGCAGAGAATTCATAAAGCAGGTTCCTGCGGTTCGTTGCGGGACGCGGCTTAAGGCCCATGCCCAACGGATCCCGCATTCTGATGCTGTCATCATCAAGGCGTGTCTGGCCCTCCTGGGGGGCTTGGCTCCCTTTAACCTGCGGTTCGCCTCTTATGTCGGGGTTAACTTGGGGGCGACATTGCGGTTCAGGGTTACGCACGGGCGATTCAGGAACGACTGGAGTCGCTGAGAGCAGTGCCATGGTCATTGGCGCCACCTGCGGCGCTGGTGACTGGCGCGGTGCCGAAAGGAGCACATACTCGGACTCGCTCGGCACCATGGCCACGCCGCGCCCAGCGGACTCAACTGGCTTCACCTCTCTAGGAGTACGGTCCCTTCTCTTGAGCAGTGGATTCAAGTCCAGATCGCTGTCCACTTCGGCCACGATGGCTGCGTCTATGGTTCGCTTCTGCAACGCGCATCCCAGCGAAAGCGCATTGAAACAAAGACGATTGATTTCGCGCGGCACGCCGCCGGTGATTCGCGCGATACTCTCGTATGCCTCGCGCGTGAACAGCGCGGGAGTTACGCACCCGGCAATGTACAGGCGATGCTCGATGTATTGCCGGGTCTCTTCCATTGTGAATGGGGTGAGCCGATTCAGGATCGTCACGCGCTGGGTCAGTTGACATAGCTCCGGCCGCGCCAGTAAGCCGGCCAGGGCTGGCTGCCCCGACAGGATAATGTGCAGTAGCTTGAACTCCGGCGTTTCAAAATCGGAAAGCAGCCGTATGGTCTCCAGAACGCTCGGCTTGAGGTTTTGTGCTTCGTCAATAACGATCAGCACCCGGCGTCCCTGGCGAGATTCTCTCAGCAGAACCTGCTTGAATTCTTCGTGCAGTACCACCGGATCAGTATCCGCCGTCGTCACGCCCAGGTCCGCCAGCAGATACCGCAGTAGCTCGTTTGAGGTGCACTGGGTGTGAAATACGAAGGCGGTTTGCGCGCTGTCGCGAAAAAGTTCCAGGACATGGAACAGCAGGGTCGTCTTGCCCATTCCCGGCTCAGCCACCAGTGCCGTAAACCCCAGGTCGTTCTCAATCGCATAGACCAGTGAGGCCAACGCCTCACGGTGCGTAGGCGACTGATACAGAAATCGCGGATTGGGTGTCACCCCAAATGGCTGTTCGCGTAATCCGTAGAATTTGAGAAACATAGACAGGATTTCAAAAGATCTGGGCAACTATCGCAGCTCTGGGAGCTCAGGCTGGCTATCGGTTTGTTTAATCAGGCACATTTCGAAAGAGTTGCAAGAACACGCAAGGGTGATTTCTGCGCTTGGTCTGTCTGGATGAAAGCGCGCATCATAGTCAGATTGTTGAACTGCGCGGCGGCAAGATCGGTCACGTTGTTGTTTTTTACCCATTCGTAGACTTCCGCCATGCCCTCATCTACGGTTCTTTCGCACCGGAACCCAAGGCGGGAATGGATCTTGTCGAAGGAGACGCGGTAGTTCCGCCGGTCGCCGTTCTCTACGTGTTCGATCTCGGTGAATGGAACCAGCTTTTTCACTTTTTCCGAGATGTCGTTCAGCCGGTAGTTGAACTCGTAATCGCCGACGTTGAAGATCTCTCCGGAGACAAGCGCCGGATCCGCGCTCAGGCACGTTACGAACGCGCGGGCAGCATCGGCGACGTGAAGGAAGGGACGCCATTGTGTGCCGTTGTAGACAGTGATTTTTCCGCTCGTGGCGGCGCGCGCGGTAAGCAGGTTTACCACCAGGTCGAGGCGCGGCCGGCCCGACATGCCGAACAGTGTGCCCAGACGCAGTACAGTGGGATGGAAATCCCGACTCGCCGCATCCAGAAGCAGCTTCTCGGAATCGACTTTTGTCTGTGCATAAGTCGAGATCGGTGCGACCGTGGAGTGCTCGTCCATCAGGAATTCCGAGGCACCATAAACGCTGCAACTCGAGGCAAACAGGAAGCGGGTCACCCCGTATCCACGGGCGATATCAATCAGCATGCGAGTAGCAGCGCGGTTGACCTCAACTGTCAGTTGCCGGTCTTGCTCGCAGGCGGGATCGCCGACGATGGCGGCCAGATCAATCACCGCGTCGCAATCGCGCATGACCTCGACCACAGCCTCGATTTCCCTTACATCGCCGGTCATCACCTCAAAATTCGGGTTGGTCATGAATGGCTGGATGCCTGCGCTGCCGAACATGAAGGAGTCGAGTACCCGCACCTTGTATCCTCGCGCCAAGAGTTGCGGAACCAGCGCCGTTCCCACGTAGCCGGCGCCGCCCAGGACCAGCACTCGCTGCACCCGTTTCGGTGAGCGCGCACGCGGCTCGATGCGGTACATGTCCAGGACCAGATCTTTGGCGAAACGCGCACCGACGACGCTGATGATCATGAATCCCCAGCCCAGCGCGGCTACCGCACGCGAAAACCCCCTGCCCAGGAACATGTAATCGGCAAGGAGTATCGCGATCACGACGAGCGTAACTGCTCTGAAGATGACCAACAGCTTGTACCTGCCGGCGTAGCCACGGGTCCGCGTATAGAAGCCATGAAGGTGAAACAATGCGATGCCGATAATCGACCAGAGGGCCATGTAAGCTAAGACCGAATGTCGGCCTCCGGTGATCAGTTCCGCAACGCTACTGTTGTGATCGCGATGAAACGCGGCCCAGATCAATGCAGCGAACAGCATGGAGAAGTTTACAAACAGGACATCGGCCGCCATCCGTATCATCACTTCGCGCCAACGGATCAGGCCGGCTTCACGTTTGCTGCGCTTCCAGGGTTCGCTAACGATGCTCTTTAGGACCGACAGTGTTTCGCGGAACGCTTCGTTCATTGGGTACCTTCCTTAGTTCTGCTCAAGCGGACTTGGATATATTGAGGGGATCCGTACGCTGGAACTGTTCTCACGACGATATGCTGCGTGCCCGTTTCTAACCGGCTCGTTCCCGGGATCGAGCGTCTGCTGTTGAGTTTGGTGGTATGTGGATCTTTCTAGGCAGCTTGCAGATCAGCAGCTTCGATTTCCAGCGAGATGGAACGCAGGATGGAATCCACGGAAACGACGATTCGCAGCTTGCCTTTCCGACGGACGACAACCCCTTGCAGTCCCTGCAGCGGGCCCGACTTGATGTGCACACGCTTGCCCGTAGCCAAATAGGGAAACGGGACCGCGTTCCGCACTGCCAGCGAGCGTTGCAAGGATTCGATTTCATCGTCCTGCAGCACCGCCGGATGTCCATTGAACCCGACCAACCGCACCACACCCGGGATTTCCAGAACTCTGAGCCGCTGCCGCAAAGGGATGCGCACAAACACGTAGCCAGGGAACAACGGTAATTGCAAGCGAACCATGCGGTCCTTCCATCGGGAGCGGCTTTCGTACAGCGGCAGATAGCTGGGGACGGAGCGGAGCAATAGCTGCTCCTGCACTGTTTTTTCGTGACGCGGGAATGTGTACACCGCATACCAATGCGGTTCGCGATATTCCAGAGGCTCTGGGTACAGTGTCTGCCCCTCTGCGACATCGCGGTTTCCAACCGATGCGTTCATGCCTACGACCGTCTTCTAGATACAGCTTCGCCCACGTGACTTACATCCGTAAGTCGATGTAAGCCTCTGCCCGTCAGAGACTTAGAAGCAAATTCCTGCTTGCCGCCGGACCGCCGCCAGACCTCTCGGACCGTCTGCGGAAACCGTACCCATTCCCAACGGTGGGAACACGACCCAAGCATCCGTCCTGAGCACGGTCGCTACCAAACGCGAGAGACTGCCCTCCCCCGCCCGGCTCCGCAACCTCGTGTGGCTCCAGTACTTCCTCCAGACACAATCGCGGTGTCAAACCCCGAGGGGAACTGGCGCTGAGCAAACGTTTTCGCAGCAGAGCTACCTGTTTTCCCCCCGGTTTCGGCGGGGATGAGCGCCCCACAACTGCGCAAGAACTGTGGGTGTTCTTTCGCTGCAGCTCGGGATAGCAACTCGCGAAGACCACGGATTGGAGAACGGCGCGCATGGACTCAGTCTTTTAGCTTTTCAGCCGAAAATTCGTTCACGCAGCCTGGCTGTCGGACTTCGATTGCTGCGGCGGACATTGTTCAGTGGCAATACGGCCGCCGCTGCGGTTCGAAGACAAACCCGCATCACGAATTTTGTACAGCAATGCCCGATAACTGATGTCCAGGGCTCGCGCCACACGTCTGCGGTTCCAGTTGTTGGCTTTCAGAGAGCGCAGGATCACCACGCGTTCCAGCTCGCGCACCGCTTCTCGCGTCACTTTCTTAAGCGAAATAGAACCGCCCGCTGGAATTTCAGGCGTGTATTGCCGGGCTTCACTCCGCAGTAGCTCTCCCGGAATCATCTCTTCCGAGCCCAGGATCACGTATCGCTTAATTACATTCTCCAGCTCGCGGATGTTGCCCGGCCACTCGTAGTGCTGCAGCTTCTCCATCACTTGCGGCGAAACCGCCTGCGCCTGGCAGTTGTATTTTTCGTTGTAGGTATCCCGGAAGTAGTTGACCAGATCAGGAATGTCTTCGCGGCGCTGCCGCAACGGAGGCAGTTGTACATTCAATACGTTGATGCGGTAGAAGAGATCTTGCCGGAAGTTGCCGGCTTCGATTTCGTCGTGCAGTTCGCGGTTGGTGGCGCATATCATGCGCACTTCCACCCGCTTGTCTTCCTGTGCGCCAATCCGGCAGAACTGTCCATCCTGCAACAATTGCAATAGCTTCGCCTGCAAGGCGGGATCGAGCTCCGCGATCTCATCAAGAAATAAAGTCCCGCGGTGCGCCAGCTCGACACGACCGGGCTTGGTCCCGTAGGCACCGGTAAAAGCGCCTCTTTCATAACCAAAAAGCTCGCTTTCCAACAGGGTCGCCGGGATCGCAGGACAGTTCACCTTCACGAAAGGGCCCGTTTCCCACGGCGAAAAGCAGTGGATGAGCTTGGCGATGATTTCTTTTCCCGTGCCGCTCTCACCTTGGATCAGCACCGGCACGTTTGACCCGGCCAGTTTCTCGATCTTGTGGCGGACCAGGCGCATTATTTCCGAGCGGCCAAAAATCACCGCTTCGGGCGGCAACTTGAACGGAGTGTGCGCAGTGATAAGTGTGGCCATACTGTTTTCCAGTTATGCACCTGAGACTCCAAATGACGCCCCAAATCGGGACTTATCACCCTCAGAGCGAACTCCCAGGACCTCCCAAGGTGATGAACTTACCTTTCCTGTTTCAGTGATTTAGGAGTTCTTGCGTTCCGTTATGGAGGGGAGGTGCCCGGAGTGGTGTCAGACCATGAGCGGCCCGAAACGGGCGGGAGTGGAAAACATTTTCACTGGCGGAAAGCAGTTTCCCTTTTGCTCGAATCCAGCGGCCGGACAAAGCGGAAGCCGCACAGCTTCCATCCAACCGCTTCGGTAACGCGAACCAGCCGGGCTTGCAGGTTGTGTTCAGGGGGCGGGGGCGCCTGTGTCAGCGTTTGCCGCTGGCTCGCACTGGGGACCTTCGCGCCTAAAGCTTTCGGCGCCGGAGCCGAGGGCACTTCCAACTGCACCCGTGCCGTGCGATGCAGGTTGCGGCGTAAGCCCACCAACATTCCGCCTGCGCTTACATTGAGTGCGGTGGTAAATTCTAGAAATTCATTGCCTTCCCGGTCTTTGCCTCGTACAAACACCGGTAGGGCCAGCGGAAGACGCGGCCAGGCACGGCGCTCGGGCATCGGGTGCGAGTGTGGTGCCATCGCCAACGTGTGTGGCACGTCTAAGACCAACAACAACGGGAGATGCTAGCCCCCTCTGCCAGGCATCTAAGTGTCCTTTGTTGCCAGTCCTTTCCAGCGTAGAGCTCCGCGACATGCTGCTGACTCGGCTGTCACAGCCGCATACCTCCTGAGAAGCTTTGTTTCCCAAATGCGAATGTATTTGCACTTTGGGAAGGTTTATTGGCAACCCAGAGCTGCTCAAGTATCTCCAATCGGGTGTGGCTGGGCTGCGCTGGCGCAACCTGCCTGTAAGTCATGAGGCAAGGGCTCAATGTCTTCGCACATCGCTGAACCACCTGCGAGCGTGGCGTCGCCTAAGGCGGAAGCCTCGGCTGCTGCAACCAACAGGACCACTTTACCGCTGCCGGTGCTTACCAATTCCTCCCAGATTAGCTACGCCGAATTGCTCGCTGCCTTCATGCAATTGGAGGAGGAAAACCATCGGTCTACGGTGGCCCTTGCCTCGGCCGCACATGAACTTAAGACGCCATTGGCCGTCATGTCAGGATATTTGGAATTGCTGCTCAGCGAGCAATTGGGGCCGCTGAGCGGACGCCAGCGACAAGTGCTCCAGGCTATGCAGTCCAGTGGCACACGACTGCAAAGCTTTATTCAGGATTTTCTCACCTATGCCGCGCTGGACACTGGCAAACTGAAACTGGATCTGAAAGTCGGCGATCTCAACGCAGCGCTCGCAGAACTGGCAGCTATTTGGTCGGTGCGTTTTCAGCAGCACGAAGTCGCACTTTATTTTCCTGCTAATCAACGGCTGCGCTGCTTTGCATTCGACTATCACAAAGTGCAGCGCGTTGTTTCCAACCTGCTGGAAAACGCCTATGCCTGGACGCCGCGTGGCGGCAGCGTGTGGCTCACTGCGGAGCCCCACTTTTGGGAACGGCGCGGGCGCGAACTGCATCTGAGCGGCCGGGACCGCCGTCGCGCTGGCAGTTCAGAACCGAACGCGGTGCGCGTCACCGTCTCCGATACCGGCCCTGGGATTGCGCCGGAATTCCACCAGGAAATCTTTGAGGAATTTTTCAGCATGTGTCCTCCGGGGCAGAGTTCCGGCAGTGGGCTGGGCCTCGCCATTGCGCGCCGCCTGGTTCAGGCACAGCACGGCAAGATCTGGCTAGAAAGCGAGCCGGGCGCGGGGAGCAAGTTTTCTTTTCTGCTGCCGTGCTATCCCGTCCAGGAAGGGAATTAGGCGATGCGCAAAGTAAACGTGCTCCTCGTGGACGACGAGCCCAGCATGCTCAGCTATTTGCGCACCATGCTGGAGCTGAAGTCGTATCACGTGGAAGCGGCGAACAGCGGTTCCGAGGCCCTCGACGCTCTGCTCCGCGGCCCGATTCCTGATGTGGTTCTGCTGGATGTAGTGATGCCCGACCTGGATGGCATAGAAACCCTCGACCGGTTGCAGCACCTACGGCCGGGGTTGAAGGTGATCATGCTCTCCTGTGTCAGCGCCACCCCCAAAGTGGTGGATGCCATGCGTCTGGGCGCACAGGATTACATCACCAAGCCCTTTCAGCTGTTCGAACTTGAGCGCGCTATCCAGCGTTGTCTCAACCTTCAGCAGGACGATAACTCTCCGCTGGCCGGCTGCCAACAGGAACAAATTGATGAAGACCATTTCTTCATCGCCGCCAGCCCCGCCATGCGCAAGTTGTACGTGCAGGCGCAACAGCTTGCAAAGATTAATGTGCCCGTACTTATGCTGGGGGAAAGCGGTGTCGGCAAGGAAGTGGTGGCCCGGCTCATCCATAAGCTGTCGCCGCGTGCGCACCGCACCTTCATGAAAGTCAACTGCGCCGCCTTGCCCTCAGAACTGCTGGAAAGCGAACTGTTCGGTTACGAGCCCGGCGCCTTCACGGGCGCACAGCGCGCAAAGCCCGGGAAATTTGAACTTTGCAATCAGGGCACAATCCTGCTGGACGAAATCGGCGAGATGCCGCCGACACTGCAGGCCAAGCTGTTGCACGTATTGCAAGACCAGCAGTTCTCGCGCCTGGGAGGGCGCTCTACTATTTCCGTCGACGTTCGCATCCTGGCCGCCACCAACGTGAACATCCGGGAGGCGATCGCTTCCAAGCGCCTGCGCGAAGACCTCTACTACCGTCTCAACGCGTTTACCATGCAATTGCCGCCTTTGCGCGAGCGGCGCGAAGAAATCCCGCTTCTGCTGAAATACTTCATTCGCACGCTGGCGGAGCGCTATGCGCGTCCTCCGTTGCCGATTTCTCCGGCGCTGCTGGAGGCTTGCATGCGGTATCACTGGCCCGGCAACCTGCGTGAGCTGGAAAATCTCGTGAAGCGATATTTGATTCTGGGCGACGAATCTCTCATCATCAGCGAGCTGGATCCGGCCAATTCAATGCTGCCTGGCCCGGGTGGGAGGCGCAGCAGCGCAAGCGGTGACGAACCTGGCGATCTGAAATCCCTGGTCCGGAGTCTCAAGGATGAGGCTGAAATGGACGCCATCAGCCGCGCTCTGGACCAGACGAACTGGAACCGCAAGGAAGCCGCCCGCATTCTCAACATCAGTTACAAGGCCCTTCTTTATAAGATCCGCCAGTACGGGATCGAGCCCGACCGCGCTACTGCCCGCCTGCGTAATATCGCCTGAATTAGGCGCGACCTTAAAGCTATTGCTGAGCGAGCACCGCGACCGATTTTCTCCTGGACGCGCGCTGCAAAATGACGCGAACGACTGCCGGCGGGAGCGTGTGCGCTACCTTTTGTCCAGCGTCAGCGAAGCCGAGTTGATGCAATAGCGCATGCCCGTGGGGCGTGGTCCATCAGGGAAGACATGGCCGAGGTGTGAGCCGCAACGCGAGCAGGTGACTTCCACACGGCGCATTCCATCACTGTTGTCTTCGTGCTCCTCGACGTGATCGGCAGCGACTGGCCGGCAAAAGCTCGGCCATCCCGTACCGGATTCGAACTTGGTATCGGAAGCGAATAACTCGTGGCCACAGGCTGCGCAGCGATACATCCCGGGGTCTTTCGTGTGAACGTACTCTCCGCTAAAGGCCGGTTCCGTTCCCTTTTCGCGCAGTATGTGATAGCGCTTCGGGGTAAGTTCGCGGCGCCACTCCTGCTCGGATTTCTTGATCTTTTCTGTCATGGCGTTTTCTCCACGCAATTAGATGGAGGAGTGAATGTGTCCGCTTCAGGAAGTAACGGATGGGTGATTTCGCGAATGCCGCGCGGGCGGGGGCGCACGCGGCACAACTCTTAAGACTTGTGGAGACGTAGTTTGCTGCGTCTCCATGAATCAGCTCAGGACGCGAGACGTAGCAAGCTGCGTCTCTACGCGCAACAAAAATGGGGCTCTTGCGAGCCCCATACTGGCATGAGAGACAAGCTAATCACCCGCTACCAAAGCAGCTTTACGCCTAACTGCATCTGCCGGGCCGAACCCGTAAACTGATGTGCGTTCAGGAACAGGTCAGACCCAATGTTGGCGTAGGTGGTGCTCAAGGCATTGTTCACCGTACCGATGATCCCACCTGAGCCAGTCTGAAATACAGTGGGCTGCCCCAGGGAGAAGCTGCGATGGTTGAAGATGTTGAACACGCTTACCCGGAACTGCAGACTCGCCCGTTCGGTAATACTGGTGTTCTTCAGTAAGCCCATATTCCATAGATTCAGCCCCGGAGCCCTGAAGGTGTTGCGTCCGATGGTGGGGAAAGCGCCGAGTTGAGCGATGATATAGCGCGCATTGGGATTTTGGGCGACGTAACCGGCCACGTTAGCACTGCCGCCGGGGCAGCTCGCAGCAATACTGGTAGCGCCACCTGCGCCAACACAGACAAGGTTGACGTCGCTGCTGGTTCCCGGTATCCCAGCAGGATTCAGGATGCCCCGGTCACCCGCCGCATCGTTGTTGCCATTCGAATCGACGCCCGAGAGGATGGAGATAGGCTGGCCACTTTGTGCAAGGTACGTCCCCGTGTACTCCCAGCCGTGCAGCAAGGCCTTCAGGAAGCCATTGTCCGTGGCGACCTTGGGAAGGTCGTACACCCATGACAGGGCGAACTTATGGCGGACGTCAAGCACCGAATTGCCCCGGTCCAGAATCAGCCTCATCCAATCCTCGGGCCGCCGCGGGTTGACAAGGCTGCTGAACAGCTCGTTGGTGGAGTCATCAATGGTGTGCGACCATGTGTAGTTGGCGCGTATCATCAGCCCACGCGTGAAGCGGCGGTTCAGGTCAACTGAAGCAGCATGGTAAATGCTGCCGCCAAGCGACGGGATTGTTGTAAGGGTGCTGAAATCGGGGTTGATTAGATACCGCTTATTGGCTTTGAAGTTCTCGAAATCAGACAGCCGTGGTCCACCCGTGATCACCGCCGGCACCTGACCGGCGTTCAAGAAGGTTGGCAGTGGCTGCAATCCGGCGGTGAAGGCACTCACACGATTGGTCTGCGCCTGTATGGGCAACTGTGTTGCACGCGTGCCCAAGTAGCGCACTTCGAGGATGGTGTCCCGAGCGATTTCCCGCTGCACCCCTAGAGTCCACGTCAGGACCTTCGGCATCACGTGATCCAGCATGATGCCCTGGGTAGCGCTCCTGGCGTCCGCCACTGTGCTGGGAGGCACGTTCACTTGCAGCAGGCCACCACCCGCCAAGAAGCCGACGCCAGTGGCGCACCATGCCGGCGGCGGACCGGAAGCGCCAGAACAGGTGACGTCCGGGCTCTGCTCCGTCTGCAACTGGGGCGGCAGCGACAGCAGCGGGAAGTTCTGTGGAATGACATCGTAGGAGATGCCAAATCCACCTCGAATTGCCCATTTGCCTGCTCCAGTGGGATCGAAGGCAAAGCCAACGCGCGGCATGAAGTTGTTCTTGTCACTCTTGGGCACGCGGAAGATGTACCCGCCGCATGGCAAGTTCTCGATGCAGGGGTACGGCAAGGTGAAGGGCGCATTCGAGATTGCATTCAGGGTCTGGAGCTTCTCGCCATTAGCAATGCTATACCACTCGTATCGCAAACCGAGATTCAGGGTCAACCGGGGTGTTACCTTCCAGTCGTCCTGGATGAACCCGAAAATGGCGTGCTGGTTGCCGTCGAAGACACCCGAGCCAGCCCCGCGCAGCGCACCGTTTAAGCCGACCGGGATCTGATCATTAATGAACTGTTGAAGGTTGGTGTAATCCCATTCCCCACGTTCGCGCGGCAGGAAATTGCTCGGCGCGATCCACCAGAGATATTCGGGACCAAACTTGATGCTGTGCTTACCCGCAACAATGCTGATGTTATCCGAGACCTGGTAATTGTTCTGAATGTAGCTCTGAGGCGAGTTTCCTTCGGGACCAATATTCAGTCCGAGAGTATCAATTTCCGCGTTGGGGAAATTCGCAAATTCGCTTGGCACCGTGAACGCCTGCACGAAACGCGAATAGGAGGCGCGGAAATCGTTGAGCACGCGATCGCTGATAGTCCACGCATCCGTGAAGATAACCTTGCGGGTATCGGCGTTTAGGGTCCCCGTAAACTGCGGCAGCGGAGTGGCCGGATTTACGTTGGGCTGGCGTGTCCGGTCATACAGAAACCGCCCGCGGATCTGATGTTTGGCTACATTCAGGTCCACATTGGTATTGAAGTCATGCGAGGTTGAGAAGCTTGGCGCACTTGGCTGGAACGTGCCCACGGGGATTGGCACTCCGTTGACTACTTCAGGAGGAGAATCGGCGGCAGCTGCGGTCGGAAACTGCCTTAAGATGTTGCGAACAGCGTCATTGGCGGCCATGCCGTTCAACAGGGCCAAGCCCTCCGCCGTCGGAGCAAGTTGCGCCACTGAGGCGGCCGCCAGCCCAATATTGTTGAACTGATAGGCGCCATAAACGAACAGCTTGTCCTTAATAATGGGACCGCCAATGTCGGCGCCAAAGCGGTTACGGTCTATGCGGCGAGGTTCGCTGAGGCCGGAAGCCTTCTCCAAGTTGTCCCTGGCATTGAAGTCACGGTTGTTGTTGTACTCCCAGGCGGAACCGTGCCAGGTGTTGGTGCCGGACTTGGTGATGATATTGAACTGGCCACCGGCCGAGTGGCTCTGCTCAGCGTTGAACATATTTGTGATCAGGTTGAAATCGGCCACCGCTTCAGGGATCACGTCGGTCGTGTGGCCGGTGACATCTACGCGGTTGTCGTCCACTCCGTCAATGCTGAAGCTGTTCATGCGCGGACGGGTGCCGCCAATCGAGCCACCTTCGCCCAAAACTCCCCCACCTTGCGTCGTGGTATTGGGTACCAGCACAGCAAGCTCATACGGGCTGCCACTGCCGCTAATGCCGGGGTTGGGGAGATCGGTGACCGCGCGCCCGCTGAAGTCATTAGTCAGTTGCGAAGTGGTGGTTTGCACCGCCTCCGCGCCCGCCGTAACTTCTACCGTAGTGCCGGCTGTGGCGACACCCAATTTGGCGTCTGCCGTGACCACTTGGTTGGGCAGGACCTGCACGTGGCGGCGCTCAAATTTCTGCAGTCCGCGTGTCGGTCGCACCGTAACGGTATAGGGCCCCACGGGTAGGTCGGGAAACACGTACTCGCCTGCGCTGGTCGTCGTGGTTGTGCTGGCAACCCCAGTCGATTCGTTGGTCGCGACCACGGTGACGCCACTTACGACGGCACCACTTGGGTCCTGCACTGTACCGCGCAAGGACCCAGTGAACCGCTGTGCCGAAGCTGCGAGCGAGAACAGCAGGATGGTGATGCACAAGATCAGGTAATTACGGGAAACCTTCATTGTTGCTCTCCAGACAGTTGCGCCGGTCCTCGTCAGGACGTGCCCTTTGTGGTGCGCCAACGCCGCAGTGGACGCATGCGATGGCGTGTAAACCGCATTCAGTGATCGCGCCTCTGTCCGGGGAGTTACGGCTGCTCAGGTGGGATTCTTAACGCGTGCAGCTCTCTTCGAGTGCCCCGGTATGTCGCCAGACGATATGTTCCTGAAATGGGAACGCAATCGAAGAGCCAAACACCTGCGCACTGAAAGAGAAGCACTTAGCAGAGTGGGTCAGCAGCTCGGTACAAAATTTTGGATTTTGGCGAGAGACAGATTCTATTTCATGAATCCAGAGACTCTGGTCAGAGTTGCTCGTCAGAGTAGCTGCTGCTGGATCAGCGTTTGCGCAGCTCGCGGCGACGCATGAATTCCACAAACATGGTCTCGATGGGCTTGTCTTGTTGCCGTAGCAGATGACGCACGCTCCGGCCTGTAACCAGGTGCACCACTTCTTCCGCCAGGTTCTTGGCGTGGTCCCCGGCGCGTTCCAGCAACTGGCTCATGAACACCAGGTGGAAACTCTCCTGCCTGCGGACGTTATCAGGATTCTCAATGTGACGGACGAAAAGCAGGTTGCGCAGACGGTCGAGCTCTGAATCGGCGCGCAGCACGGAAACGGCGAGGTTGACGTCGCGGTGCTGAAAAGCCTGGTAGTCCTCGTCCAGCATCTTGACCAGAATCGCTGCCATGGTCGACAGGTCCTTTGTGTCCTGCGGCTCCAGGCGCGGCGCCACTGTGCGCGCACGATTGCCAAAGCCCAACAGCAAGTCGCCGATGCGTTCCAATTCAATGATGAACTTCAGGCAGGAGAGCAACTCGCGGGCTTCCTTTGGCGACACCTGCGTGATGGCGCTGGTCACACCTTCGTTGATCTCGCGATCCAGTGTATCCAACTCTTCTTCTCGCGGCGCTACATCGTTGAACAACTCAGCCGAACCGCTGCTCATTCCGTCGGCAAGCGCCACCGCCGCGGCGCGCGCCACTGCGCAACCGCGTAGCGTCAACTCCAGCAGGCGGGAGTATTCCGCTGTCGGCCGCTGGTTCTCAGCCGTGCTCATGGTTGGCCCTCCTCGCTGAACTGCAACAACATGCTTTGGCGCGTACAGCAGAAATCATACGCAGTTTCCAGAACAGGTGCCCAACGAACGATTCCTCCACAGTCGTCTGCGATCGCGCTCTCGGGGCCAACCTGCTTAGCGGCAAGGGAATCGAAATGCCCATTTTGGGAACCGTCCGGAAGGGAACGTTGGCCAAAGGCCGCGGTTCTCGCAGTGGTAACCAATATCAGGTTACGTCATATCGAAATGATCATAAGTACAGCCGGGCGGCGCGTGGGGCCGCCTCCAGCTGAGGAAGTCATCCATGTACCACCGCCTTCCCGCCGTTCTCCTTCTTACCCTGACCCTCACTTTCAGCGCCGCCGCCCAGGAGACGGCCGGCGCGACCCAACTCCTGACGGCCAAGCGCCTTGATGCTCCGCCGCCGCTGTCTACAGCACAGGCGCTTGGAACACAGCCTGCGCCTGTACTGATGACACTCCACAAGGACGTGCATGAGGTGCGGCTGCTGTTCACCGTTACTGACAGGCAAAACCGTCCGGTGCGGGACCTGAAGCCGGAGCAGGTGGTGGTCCTTGACCGGGCCGAGCCGGTGCAGATCACATCCTTTCAGCGCGACAGCGATCTGCCCCTGCGGCTTGGCCTCCTGATTGACTCCAGCGCATCGGTGGACCGGCTATTTCCTGCCGAGCAGCGGGCGGCCAGAGAATTCCTGGGACGCGTGCTGCGGCCCGACCAGGACCGCGCATTGGTGATGACTTTTACTGCGCACGCACGCATGCAGCAGGAGGAAACCGGCGATCTGCAGAAACTGACTTTGGCCATTGACGCCACAATGCCCGAGGTCGGTATGACCGCACTCTACGACGCCATTTATGAAGTCTGCACGAAGCGATTGCTGCCCAATGAGGCCCAAATGCGGCGTGCCATCGTGCTGCTCAGTGACGGCGAAGACAATTTTAGCCTTCGCTCCGTGATTGAGGCGGCGGAGGCAGCACAGCGCGCTGAGATTGCCCTTTACGCAATCAGCATCCACAAGGGACAAAGGACTGACGGTGACATCATCCTGGAGCAACTGGCAGGCGCCACAGGCGGGCTTGCCTTTGTCATCTCCAAACCCGAGCAGTACAACCAGGCCTTCACCGCCATTGAGGAGCAGCTACGGTCGCAATACGCCGTGACCTACAAGGTTCCCGGCGTCCAGCGCAACGGCGCTTTCTACCGCGTTCGCGTGCACATCACCGATGCTGGGGAATTCAAGGTGCACGCGCGCGCCGGCTACTGGGCGCCGCGGCGCTGAGCTATGCCGCCACACCGGCGAGCGGGGGGCGGGCGCGCTCGCCCGGATCACGAGTTCATTTAAAGTGGTTTGAAAGGGCGTGAGCACTTCAAGACCCGGTTCTGTGACCGCCACTAAATCACAACCTGGCGCCTATGACCGGCCAGTAGCCGGTCGTCATCACGACATAGGCGGACAGCGCACAGATGAGGGCATCGAGTTTGGCGGCGTTGAGAGCCTGCTCCATCCGATTTAACCGGTTTGTGTCGGCGAGCATTGTTGGCTCCAAGCTCTTACACAGTGAGGCAAGCGGCGCCGGCAAGAACCGAAGCTACGCTGCGAAGCGCTGGGCGTCGGCGCGTTTGAGTTCCAGACCCACTCCAGGACGCGACAAGTCGGGGCGCAGTTCACCTTTCTCCGGTTTGGGCAGACCGTCAAACAACATCCGCTCGATGCGCACGTGGTCGTGGAAATATTCGAGATTGCGCACGGGAAGGGCGGCGGCGCCAAGATGCATATGCAGGGTGGGCGCAGTATGCGCCGAAAGCGGCATGCCATGCGCGTGGCAAAGCGCAGCCGCACCCAGGAATCCGGTGACTCCGCCGCATCGCGTTGCGTCGGCTTGCAAGACATCAACCGCCCCCGCGTCGAGCATGCGGCGGAAATACCCGAGATCATAGCCGTACTCTCCTGCAGCGATGTCTATACGTGCGGGCGCACGATCACGAATCAGGTGCAGACCCTCGAGGTCGTCAGACGAAACCGGCTCTTCGAACCACGTGACGTCGAATTCGGCGAACATCTCCGCCTGCTGGAGCGCTTCCTTTCGGCTATAGGCGCCGTTTGCATCCACGTAGAGTTCAACCTCACGGCCGATGGCGCGCTGCGCCGTCCGCACGCGATCGGGGTTACCGAGATCATGGCGGCCAACCTTCATCTTGACGTGACGAATGCCCTCCTTGACCCAGCATCCAAGCTGCTTTTCGAGTTGCGCATTGCTGTAGGAGATGAAGCCCCCGCTGCCGTAAATAGGCGTGCCCGGCCGCACCTGCCCGAGCAACGTGACCAGCGGTAGGTTCAGCAGCTTGGCTTTTAGATCGAATAACGCGAGGTCAACGGCTGATATCGCCATGGAGCAGATCCCCGGCCGGCCGAGGTTGCGGATACGATGCACCATCTTGTTCCATACCGCCCCGGGAGCCAGTGCGTCTGCGCCCTCAATTTCATCAGCGAGAGTGCTTCTAATGAGCTCTGCGGTGGCGGTATCCGCGTAGGTATAGCCAAGGCCGCACTTACCGCCCGCTTCCACATGAACTAACACCATGGTGGTCTTGTTCCACTGCAATGTGCCGTCCGCTTCAGGAAAATCTGTGGGGATGGTGAACGCGGAAACCTCAATCTTCCTGATGGGAACCGAACTGCTGCTCGTGCTTAACGTCCCGTCCATAGGAATTTCCGGCGGCTTGCGATCGCATCGTCCTTTCAACGCTTCGTGAGCTTGCCAGGAAAAGATCCGGAATGATTCTTTCTCTAAGAGATGTTGCTTGGGCGTCGCGGGAGGCTTCGATCAATTGACACCTGTTCCCTGATACTTGTTATTTTCTCACCTGCCTGGCACATTCAGGAACCCGCGGGTGAGATAGTCGGCCATGCTGAGAACAAACAGGATAGAAAGCCAGAACACGCCGGCGATGGCCCAAACCCATATGACCTTCTGCTTTTCGTAGCGCAGGTGCATGAAGAACAGCGCCACCAGTATAGCTTTCAAGGAAGCTATTGCCATGGCAACCGGGCTGCTCCACTGGTGCAAGTCAATGAAGGAAACCGCGCCGGTCAGTGCAGTCAAAACCATCAGCGCGGCCCAGACCAGAATATAAGTTTTCTTGCCGACAACCGTCTCCGCCATCGTTGTTCCTCAAGCGTGCTTGTGGCTGATCAAGTACAGCAACGGATACAGGAAGATCCAGATGATATCTACGAAGTGCCAGTACAAGCCCACATTCACCACGGGATTGTGATACTCGGGCGTGTACCTCCCTTTCCAGGCGAAATACGCAACGATTCCTACGGCCCCCACGCCAATAAGCATGTGCAGGGCGTGAAAGCCGGTCAGGAAAAAGTACATGACAAAAAACATTTCCACATGGCGCGGGTCCGGCCCGTCATAGCGAAAAGTGGAGCCGGGCACTTTATGTTCGAGCCAGTGGTCGTGATATTCGTAGCCCTTCACCGCCAGAAAACAGATTCCCAGGAACATGGCGAGGAGCAGGAACATCACCAGTTTCTTCCGGTGTCCTTCCTGGGCCGCATGTAAGCCAAGCGCGACGAACAAGCTCGCGGAAATCAGCAGTGCGGTGTTGACCGTCCCGGCGATGAACAACATGTGCTCGCTGCCGTGACGAAAGGCCGCGGGATAGGCCACACGATATACCAAATACCCGGTAAACATTCCTCCGAAAAACATGATCTCGGTGACCAGGAAGACCCACATCCCCAGGCTCGCGCTCTCGCGCTGCTGGTCAAGATCGCCAAAATGATGATGCAGCGCGTGGGCAGAGATAGTCCGCTCAGCAGTCACCGTATTCACCTGGTTCGTCTGGCTACTTTCCGACAACGCTTGCCTCCCGCGAAATTTCAATTGCTGGGGGCAGGTCGCCGTAGTTGTACGCATCCCAGGTCACGATGGGTGTTTCTTCAAAATTGCTCGTGGGCGGAGGCGAAGGCGTTTTCCACTCCAGCCCGGCGGCGTTCCAGGGATTGTCCCCCGCCGGCTTTCCATAGCGAAGCGACCAGAGCAGGTAGATGAGAGGGAGCACATATCCCACTGCCAGAATCGAAGACCCGGCGGTAGACATCACGTTCAAAACCTGGAACTCGGGCGGATAGGCGTGATACCGGCGGGGCATTCCCATATAGCCCAGGATGAATTGCGGGAAGAAAGTCAAGTTAAAGCCGATAAAAATCGTAGCCGCGGCAATCTTCCCCCAGATCTCCGGGTAAAGCCGGCCGCTGATTTTTGGCCACCAATAGTGTAGCCCGCCGATATAGGCCATCACCATGCCGCCCACCATGATGTAGTGGAAATGTGCAATGACAAAGTAGGTGTCGGTCACATGCACGTCTATGCCGAGCGAGGCCACGAATAGCCCGGTCATGCCTCCAATCGTGAACAGCCCAATGAACCCCAAGGCATACAACATGGGTGTCATCAGATACACGCTGCCCTTGTACATGGTGGCGGTCCAATTGAAGACCTTGATGGCAGACGGCACCGCAACCATGTAACTCAACATGCTGAAGATCATGGCGGAGTAGGCTGAAATGCCGGCCACGAACATGTGGTGTGCCCAGACCAGAAATCCAAACACCGCGATCGCCAGAAGGGCCAAAGCCATGGCGCTGTAGCCGAAAATCCGCTTGCGCGAGAAGCAAGTCATGATTTCGCTGACCACGCCCATGCCCGGTATGATCATCACGTAAACAGCCGGGTGCGAATAGAACCAGAACAAGTGCTGGAACAACAGCGGGTCGCCGCCCAGCAGCGGGTCGAAGAACCCGATCTTGAAGATGCGCTCCAGGCCAACCAGTGCCAGGCTGATGGCCACCAAGGGCGTGCCCAGGATGATGATCACCGAAGTGGCGTAACTGGCCCAGATGAACAGCGGCAAGCGTCCCCACGTCATCCCCGGCGCGCGCAGGCGATGGATCGTCACGATAAAGTTCAGCGAGGTGAGAATCGAGGAAAAACCCACCACAAAAATGGACAGCGCTCCGGCCACAACACTGGTATTGGCGTAGCTTGTGCTGAGCGGCGTGTAAAACGTCCAGCCCGTATCCAAGCCGCCGGTCAGGATGGTGTAAATGAACATCCCGGCGCCGAGCATGTATATGTACCAGCTCAACAGGTTAATCTTCGGAAAGGCTACATCCTTGGCGCCGATCATCAGCGGGATTAGGAAATTACCCAGCACGGCCGGAACAGACGGGATCAGGAAAAAGAAGATCATCACCAGACCGTGCATGGTGAACATCTTGTTGTAGGTCTGCGACTGCATCAGATCGCCCGCCGGGGTGAGCAGTTCCAGCCGGATCATCAGGGCAAAAAAGCCGCCCACAAAAAACATGAGCGTGATGGAGATCAGGTACAGCAGCGCAATGCGCTTGTGGTCCGTGGTCAGCAGCCAGGATTTAATGCCGTATTCGGCGTTCAGGTAATGTTCCCTCTCGGCAATTTGCGTGGCGGTAGCCATATATTTACTGCACCTTCACAGGACCCGCCGAAGGCGGCACGGCCGGACGAGCGCTGACCGGCTCACGCTGCTGCGGCGTGGTGAGCGATTTCACGTAAGCGATTAAGGAAAGTAATTCGTCTTCGGACAGAATGCCTTGGAATGTGGGCATGATCGGCCGGAATCCCGCCACAACTTTCGCGCCGGGATTTAGGATGGATTCGCGGATGTACGCGTCGTCCGCCAGCACGGTGCTGCCGTCCTCCAGCAGCACAGGTTTACCGTAGACACCCTGAAGGTTGGGCCCGCGCCCCTGGGTATCGAAGCGGTGACAGGTCGCACAGCCCAGTTGTTGGAACAGCTTCTGGCCGGTGGCGGCGAACGATCCCATCTCTCCACCGCCGCTGAGCCAGGCCTCGTATTGCGCCGGCTCCAGAACCACGATCTGACCGATCATCCCGGAATGCTGATCACCGCAGTATTCCGCACAGAACAGGTGATAACGTCCGGGCCTTTGCGCGCGAAACCAAATGGTGGTATAGCGGCCGGGCAGCACGTCCGCCTTGATGCGAAATTCTGGAACGTAGAAGCTGTGGATTACGTCCTGCGAAATCATGGTCAGGCGAACATCGCGGTATGCCGGGATGTGCAGCTCGTTGATCTCCCGCTGTCCGTCCTGGTGCTGCAGCTTCCACATCCATTGTTTGGCGACTACATAAATATCCAGCGCATTGCGCGGCGGGGTGGCCTCGGCGACGTAAATACTGGCGCCCCACGCAAAAAAGATCATGAAAATGCCCAGCGGAATTACCGACCAGACGATCTCCAATGGCACCGAGCCGGCGACCTGTTCTGGAACAGGATGCTTCGAGTGACGGTATTTGAAGATGAAGGCAACGATGAGGACGATGATCAGAAGCGTTACGGCGCTACAGACCGAAATAAGAAAGATGTAGAGCGCGTCCACACGATCGGACATCGTGGATGCATTCACTGGCCAAAGAGGCAGGTTCTGCCACATAGCCTAGCCAGACCTCCCTGGCTGGTGTTCCGAAACCGCATTAGTTCGCCGTTGTTGGGGATCAGAGCGGAAAAGAAACAGCAGCAGTCCTCCAAGCAAAATCACCGTGGCGCCGCCCGCGACTTGAACAATCCTGGTGACCATCGCGCCATAGCGCCCAACGCGGGGATCGTAGCGGTAGCAGTAGAGCAGCACCCGGTCGGCGAGTGTGCCGATCCGGCTCTGCGAGGCCTGAATCAACCCGAGACGGAGATCCCGGGGCGAGTATTCGGCGCCGTAGTAATACTGGGCGATGCGTCCCTGAGGAGTCAGAATGATGATGCCCGTAGCATGCGCAAACTGCTGCGTCTTCGGATCCCACTGATAGTGAAAACCAACAACATCGGTCAGAGCGGTTACGGAGCTGGAATCCCCTGTTAGAAAATGCCAGCCAACTTCCGCGCCCGGACGCCCGTAGCGCGCCAGATATTCCTTCTTCTTTGTTGCTGCCAGCGCAGGATTCTCACGCGGATCGAAGCTGACCGTCAGCACGTTGAATTGAGCGCCCAGATCAAAGTTCAGCACCCGCAAGGAGCCGGTCAGTGAATTCATCACCTCGCTGCACATGACCGGGCAGTTGAGGTAAACAAGGTTGAGGATTACAGGTTTGCCATTGTTGAAATACTGGCCTAGAGCGACGGTGCGGCCGCTTTCGTCCCGGAACAGAAGGTCGAGAGGAACTTGCTGGCCGAGGTGCTGCTCGATGTTGACCCTGCCCAGCCCTGGCGGCAGCACCTCCACTCGCGGCGCTCTAGTCATCTGCGCCGCCGTCGGCAGCGCACCCGCCAGGAGGAGGACCAGGATCCACGGTAGTTGCTTTCTTCCTAGCTTCATCATCACTGCGTCTTGACCATTCAGCCTCTGCCGAATTCACTGTTTGCTGGCCGGATCCCTACTGCTGAGAGCGGCACCGAGCACGCTTTCCGATTGCGCCGCCGGCACTTTTTGCCCCGGAGCTGCCTGTCGCACCGGTAAGCCGGAGTTGGCCAGCATGTCTATGGCACGCTCAATCGGGATATGAACGGTGCCGGCCTTCTGGTCCACCCAGCCGTAGCTGTTCAAAATCTGCTCCTCGCGCTCGCGGAATTTATTCAGGTCCGCGGGTGGATCGGGTTGCAGACGCGGCGCAGGAAAATTGACTGCCGGGTCTCCTCCGATTTCTTCCAGTTGGCGGCTGCTGGTCATGATGGGATTGGTTGTGGGCCTCCCCGCATATTGCGAGCGCCCAAGGTACTTGAAGTAGGCCCACACCAGCACCTGCACAAAGACACCGGCGATCGCCAACGAGATGAAGAAGGTGATCACGGCGCGTGCGCTCAGGTCGCGCCGCTCGTATTGCACTTCGGGGTGCCGTATATGCTCGCCGCTAACCTGCCCGCTATCGCTCATGCGCATAACCTTCTTCCAGAATGATTCGCACGTGCGCATCGTGTACGGCCAGCAGCGGGCGCGTTTTCAGGTGCTGAAAAAACAGCGCCAGCCAGAATGCGCCCAACGAGATGGGGACCACGGCGTCCAGCCAGGAGTAATGAAAGTTACCGGCCCGGTTGGGGAACTCCGGCATGATGAACCAGTACAGGTCCAGGTAGCGGGCCAGAAGCGTCCACATCGCAAGTTTCATCAGATGCTGCGAGTTGCTCTTGAAGCTGCGCGACAGCAGCAGCGCGAAGGGAACGCAGAAATACCCAACAATCCAGACGAGGCCGAAGACCTCCCAGCCCCCGCGCGTGCGCGCCAGGTACCAGCCGATCTCGTCGGGTTTGTTGCCGGACCAGTAGATGATCCACTGCGCATAGGTCCACCATCCCCAGATCATCACGAACGTCAGCATGATCTTGCCGTGATCCAGGAACTGGTCGGGTTTGATCACGTCTTTCATGGGCTCGTGTCTCACCAGCAGGGCGGCGATGACAACACTGAAGCTGATCGCCGCCAGTCCGTGCCCGGAATTGAAGATCAGCGCATAGATCATCGAGTGCCATTCGGGGTCGAGCGACATCAGCCAGTCGGTGTAGAGGAACAGCGTCATGAGCATGTACACCACCTCGCCGGGGCCGCTGATTTGGCGCAGGAGGCGGTCAGGCTGGAATTGGGGATCTCGGTCCTGACGCCGCGAGATCCGATCGAGAATCCAGACGAGAGAAATCCACACCAGGAAGTACAACGCTGCCCGTGGAAGCCAGAGGCCCAGGCGCAGGTATTGACTCGCGATTTTCTGCAGATGCTCACTCTCAGCAAGTACGTCAGGACGGGACCAAGGGTACAGCCGGTGCACGCCGATAATGATTGGCGCGAACAAAACCAGCATCAGCCAGATGTTGCGAGTCGCCGCTTCCAGAATGCGGCGGATAACCGTTCCCCAGGCGCCGCCCGTGAGATGGTAGAGCATCAGCAAGGCCAGCGACCCGACCGTCAGCTCGAAGCACCACATATAGCCGAGCAGATAGGAGCGATAGAACTGGTCGTATTCCTGAATCCACCCGATGATCGAGGCAATACCGAAAACCACGCCCACCGCGAGCGCACGTCTTTGCCAGACGTTGACCACCGCGGGCGCGGTGAAATCCAGTTCGCGTTGAATGCCGTTGCTCATTTGTGCTCCAGCTTCCGTTCTTTCTCTTCCCGCTTCTTCTTTTCTTCCAGCGCCTTCTGCTGATGGGGACTCGGCGGCTGCTCAGGCGCCGCCAGATTGCCCGAGGCCGGAGCCGCCTGCGCGGGAGTGGCTCCCGGCGCAGGGGTGCTGGGCAGCGGCGGTGGTGCTGAAGGCAGTTTCGTTCCGGCTGGTACCAGGCTCGCTGGCGCATTCTGGCTGAGTTGCAGCGCCCGAATGTAAGCGATAATGGCCCAGCGGTCGTGCGGCGCTACTTGTGCCGCGTAGTCCGGCATGGCGCCGAACCCATTCGTGATCACGTCGAAGAAGTGGCCCAGCGGGGCTGTCCGCAAGCGATCAGTGTGGTACGACGGCGGACGCCGGTATCCACGCTGCACGATCATGCCGTTGCCGTCACCGGTGCGCGAGTGGCAGGGTGCGCAATAGATGTTGAAGCGTTCCCGGCCGCGCTCCAGAACCTGTTTGGTTATAGGAAACGGCATCACGTTCCCCACCGTGTTCCCCATGTAGCCCGTGTAATAGTAGGTATCTGCGCGTAGCTGTCCGCGCGCAATGGTGCCAGGCACGAGCGGGCGCGAGGCGCGGCCATCCTCGTAAAAGTCGCTGCGGGCCAGCGGCTTCAGCTTTGGCTGGTCCTGCATGTCGGAACGGCAGCTAGTGAGCACGGCTAGGGACACCACTACAATGACCAGGCTTGCAAACCCAGCACGCCTCCCGCGACACGTTTCGCATCCCCCGTTTGCCGTTTCTCCGGAGTTCGGCAAGTGGGAAACGGGAAACGGGAAACGGGAGACGGCTTTGCTGCCCCTACGTATTCGGCACCTCCTGCACGAAGTGCGGGTTCAGCGATTCGAGAAAAGCTCGCGTGGTTTGCGGGTCAAAGCGCGGGTCCGACGACTCGATGCAAAGAAAGAACCGGTCGCGGGTGGCAAAAGCGAAGCGCTCCACGTTGAACACGGGGTGAAACGGCATCGGCAGCCCGTTCAGCGCCCACATCCCGAAAAACGCACCGAACCCGGCGAACAACACGGTCATCTCGAACGTCACCGGGATGAACGAAGGCCAGGAAAACAACGGCCGCCCGCCCACGTTCACCGGAAACGCGATCACATTGATCCAGTACTGCAACAGGAACGCCACGCTGCCGCCGAGAATTCCTCCAATCAGGCAGAGCAGCGGAACCCAGTTTTCGTGAAAACCGAGCGCTTCGGCAAGATCGGGGATGGGGAACGGCGTGTAAGCATCCATCTTGCGATAACCTTCCAGATAGGCGCGTCGCGTCGCCGTCAGCAACTCCGAAGGCGTTTCGAATTCGGCCACAATTCCATACAACGGAGGTCTCATCGGATGGCCGCCTCCTCGGTGGTTTCATGTACGAGTTCGCGCATTTCGAAGATAGTGATCATCGGCACCAGGCGGACGAACAGGAGGAAGCAGAAAGAGAAGAAGCCGATCGTGCCGAGCAGGATCACCCAGTCCCAGCGCGTGGGAATGTAAAGCCCCCAGGACGAGGGCAGGTGCGTGCTGTTCAGCGTGATGACCACGATCATGACGCGCTCGATCCACATGCCGGTCACGATGTCGAGCGAAACCAGGAACAGCAGCTTGGGACTGGTGCGTACGCGCCGGAACCAGAGCGCCAGCGGGACTAAGCAGACCATGATCACGTCGAGATACCAGACGATTTGGTAAGGACCATGGGCGCGATTCCAGGCCCACCAGGCGCCGTACACGTCGTGTCCGTACCAGGAGAAGAAGGCTTCGGCAAAGTATGTGTACGTGACCAGCAGTCCGGTTGCGATCATGAATTTGGCGCAGTTGTCCAAATGGCGCATGGTGACCAGATCTTCGAGGCCATAGAACTTGCGGATAGGAATGGCCAGCAGCAGCACCATCGCGAACCCGGAGAAGATCGCGCCGGAGACGAAGTAGGGCGGATAAATGGCCTCGTGCCAACCGGGCATGTCCGCGACCGCGAAGTCGAAGCTCACCACCGTGTGCACAGATAGCACCAGCGGGGTGGCCAATCCGCCTAACAACAGGTAAGCAGATTGGAAGCGCTTCCAGTGCCGCGCCGAGCCCCGCCAGCCCATCGCCAGCATTCCATACACGACCCTTCCCACGCGGCTCACGGCGCGGTCTCGCAATGTCGCCATGTCCGGCACCATGGCCTGGTACCAGAACAGCAGCGAAATGGTGAAGTAAGTGGAAACCGCGAACACGTCCCAGACCAGCGGGCTTCGGAAATTCGGCCACGCCGTCATCGTGTTGGGATAGGGAAATAGCCAGTAAAACAGCCAGGGCCGGCCCAAGTGCAAAAGCGGAAACATGCCCGCGCACATTACCGCGAACAAAGTCAT
The DNA here is from genome assembly GCA_041946765.1 of Terriglobales bacterium. Taxonomy (GTDB): domain Bacteria; phylum Acidobacteriota; class Terriglobia; order Terriglobales; family Acidobacteriaceae; genus JBHGAZ01. Next base: position 17,056 of record JBHGAZ010000017.1, on the reverse strand, counting down.
GGCCTCGGCAAAGCGGTTGATGGAGCTGCGCCAAGTCTGTTTTAGCAGTAGAAGAATGGCGGAAATCAGCGTGCCCGCGTGGCCGATTCCGATCCACCAAACAAAGTTGATGATGGCGAAGCCCCAGCCAATGGGAATGTTGATGCCCCAAATGCCCACCCCCCGCATCAGCAGGTAGGCAATGCCATACATGAGCAGCGCGACCAGGAATGCCGCCAGCCCAAACAGCAAAAACCAGCCCAGGGGAGTGCTGCGCGTAAGCACGATGGCCGCAATCTTGTCGGTCACCGTGGCGTAGGTATGACCCGGCAATATCACAGGCGGACGCCCGGTGCGTTCTTGCATCTGCTCGGTGTCGCGGATCTCGGGCACAGCTTATTCCTTGTGGTGCTCCCCGGATACGGCGATCTCGGGATTCGGATTGAAAACCATGGCCAAATACGTGGTGCGTGGGCGCGTGTTCATGTCCGCCAGCAATCCGTAATTGCGCGGATTCGCTTTCAGCTCAGCCACGCGATGAGCTTTCTGATTGATATCGCCAAAGACAATGGCGTCCGCTGGACACGCCTGCTGGCAGGCGGTCTGCAATTCGTGGTCGCGGATCAGGCGGTTCTCTTCTTCAGCCTGAATACGCGCAGCGGTAATCCGCTGGACGCAATAGGTGCACTTTTCCATCACTCCGCGGCTGCGCACACTGACTTCGGGGTTGCGCATCATCTTGTACTGGGGCTGTACCCAGTCCTGGAATAAAAGGAAATTGAAACGCCGCACTTTGTAAGGACAGTTGTTGGAACAATATCGTGTCCCGACACAGCGGTTGTAGATCTGCTCGTTCAGTCCTTCGGTGCTGTGTACCGTGGCTTCGACCGGACACACCAGCTCACAGGGCGCGTTCTCGCAGTGCATGCAGGGAACCGGCTGGAAGAAGGCGCGGGGATTGCTCGCATCCCCTTTGTAGTAGGTATCTACCCGCAACCAGTGCATGCGGCGGCCTATCGCCACTTGGAGCTTCCCCACCACCGGGATGTTGTTTTCCGACTGGCAGGCAATGATGCAGGCGTTACATCCCACGCAGGCATTCTGGTCAATCAACATGCCCCAGGCGTAGCCGGTGTAATGATAGTTGGGGTACAACGTGTCCTGGTTGGGAGGCTCTTCCAGCTCGCGATGGGCAAAGAGTGCATCCTTGCGATACTCGTCAAGCGTGCCTTCCACAATGATGGGGCGGCCCTCCATGTCCTGAAGGCCCTGACCCGTAATCAGCTTGTACTTGTCTCCCGTGTCACGGACCTTCGCCCCCATGCCACCATAGAGGGCATTGCTGACCCGCACTTTGTAGGCGTTGTAGCCCATGCCTGTGCCGGCGCGTCCGGCGCGTTCACGGCCGTAGCCCAGAAATATCGTGAGCGCATCGTCGGGGTGCCCGGGCTGCATCCAGACGGCCCCAAGCAGCTTCCGTCCCTGAAACTCCAGCTCTATGACCGAACCATTCTCAAGCCCCAGGCGCTGGGCCGTCTTGACCGAAAACATGACCGGGTTGTCCCAAGTGAGCTGGGTAAGCGGCTTGGGCACTTCCTGCAGCCAGGCGTTATTTGAAAAGCAGCCGTCATACGTGGAAGGATCGGGACGGATGATGAGTTCCATTTCTCCGCCCTGAGCGGGTGCAGCCACTTTTTCGGCCGACTCGAACCCCGTGGTCTTGACGCGTACCGGAAGAGGCGGAAGCTCGGTACCGCGCACATAGCCGTCGTGCACGGATTGCCGCCAGAAATGCTCAAAGTCGCCCGGCACCGGCTGCGCGGCGCGAAGCCTGGCGTCGCCGCTCCACTGCGCCTGCCAATAACTCCGCACAATGTCGTAGCCGGACCGCTCGGGGTTGCGGCCCAAAACCGCAAGCAGTTCGTGCTCGCTCCTGCCGCCGTACAGTGGCGCGATCAGCGGCTGCACGATGCTGTAAACGCCGTTGTACGCTCGCGCATCACTCCAGGCTTCGAGATAATGGGTCGCATTGATGTGCCACTTACAGACTGCGCCGGTCTCGTTCAGGTACAGTCCGTGATAAACGGAGGTGGGCACCTTTTCAAGGACGGTGCGAAAGTCCAGGTCCGCGGGCGCGTCATAGACAGGGTTTCCGCCCATGATCACAAGCATATCTACCCTGCCCGCGTTCATGTCGCTGACCAGTTCTCTGACGGACGTAAGCTGATCGGTTGGAGCCGCGACAACCGGATCCGTATAAACAACCGTCTTGCCCGTGTTGCCCAGCGACTCGTTCATCGCGTGCGCCAGCGCGTGCACTACGGGTGGCATTTGATCGCCGACGATAACCATGCCTGCGCCACGGTGCGCCCGCAGGTCTTTCACCAGGGCATTGATCCATTTCTCGTCCGAGTCGTTCCTGGGAGAACCGCCGCCTGCACTGATTCCCAGCCGACTGGCAATGATGCGCGCGTACCGTTCGATTTCCGAAGGGCTGAGCATGAGCCGGTGGTCAGCCTTGGCGCCGGTGACCGCGGGCGTGCTTTCCAACGCGTAGATGCGGTTCATGGGGCGGCCGGGGAACAGGGTGCCAGTTCCATCGGCAAACGGACGCAGTTCGGAATCAGGACGGCGCCGGCTGGCCCACTCCCGCGTGTAGCGGTGAAACCCGGGGAAAGTTGGATAAAGAAAATCAGCGTCGAGTGAGAGGATGATATCCGCCTCACCCACTCGATATTGCGTCTCGACGTCCCGACCAAACGCCAGTTGCGCGCCCGCACGGACTCGGTCGCGGTTCCACGGTTCCCACTGATGCCAGCGCGAGCCCGGGTACTGTTTGAGCAAGTCCTGTAACTGGGCGGCGAAAGTCGGAGAAGAAACCGTTCTCGTCAGGAAACGAAGGCCGGATGGGCGTACCGTTCCCGCCGCCAGCACGCTCCGCACCGCGCCTACAAACGAAAGCCACGGACGAATTTCTCCGTTGAACAAAATGGTCTCGGAGCGGTCAGGGTCATACATGCCGAGGATGGAAGCCTGCGAGTACAGATCGCTGCCGCCCAGGCTGGCCGGATGCTCGGGATTCCCTTCGATCTTGGTTGGTCGTCCCATGTTGCTTTCTACCAGCACGGGGAAGGCATACCCTCTCAGCGTCATGGAACTGGCGTAAAAGAGCGGACGGCCGGGGACCAGTTGCTCCGGCTGGCGGACGTAAGGGACGATTGTCTCTAACGGTTGTTTGACGCAGCCCGTCATGCCCGCCAGGGCCAGCGATGCGCCCATGAGCTTCAGGAATCCCCGGCGCGAGATCGGGTCCAGCCACTCAGACACCCCTTTCGGAAACTCACGGTGCAAGCGTTCGCGGAACTCCGGGCTGCCCGCCAGTTCCTCCAAACTGCGCCAATACTCCGGCCCTTCCGTCGCAGCCAGCTTCTCGCGCGCTGCAAGCAGCTCCGCTTTGTCCAGCTTGCCGGGGCAGATTGCCTCCCGGCGGCTGCTCTCTTCTTTGTCGGGCATCTTCGTTCTGCTTCCATCCACCGCCAAGCTGAGCTCAGCGGTGACACGTGGTGCAACTGATAATGTCCTGCACACTGCGCAGGTGGTATTTCGTCTTCAGGTAATTGCCCAGGACGAGTTGATCGGTGAATGATTTGCCGTCCACCGTCACCGGGTAGCGCGTGCTCGGTTTCTGGTAGCGGGGATTAAAGACCTCTTCCCGAGGACGAAGGAACTTCTCCGGCTTACGATGGCAGTTGAGGCACCACTCCATCTGTAGGGTGGCATAGGCATACATCAGAGGCATGCGCTCAACCGGACCATGGCAGTCATCGCATCCCACTCCCTTGTTAATGTGAATGCTGTGATCGAAGTAGACGTAGTCGGGCAGGTCGTTGGCGCGCGTCCACAGCAGCGACCGGCCCGAGCGGAAACTCTCGCGAACCGGCAGCAACATGTCCGAATTGGCCCAGATCTGCGAGTGGCAGTTCATGCAGGTCTTGGTGGGAGGGATGCCGGCAAAGCTGGAGTTCTCCACCGAGGTGTGGCAATAGCGACAATCAATGCCGAGTCCGCCCACGTGGTGTTGATGGCTGAAAGGGACCGGCTGCATGCGGGGAATGCCCCGTTGCGAGTAATAGGGCGAGCGCTGCATTTCCTCAAAGAACCAGAACAGCCCCATTACGAATAGCACCGCCAGCACGATCGTAAGCCGGGAAATGGTATTTGTGCTGCGATGAAAAATTTGTCCCATTCTCTGCACTTTCGACTTTGGGACCTGGAACACATCCCTGCGCGTCAAGCCCTTCCACGCAGGCGTTGCCCACCCAAGCTCCCTCACCCCAGGACGTTGACTGCACATGTGCCGAAGCCACTGGCGGCGCTGTAACGCAACACGGCCTTTCCGGAAGCGGGGAGCGAGTTACATCGTTTCGATTGAGCTTTGCGCGCGAAAGTTGGCCAGCCTCTATTCGATTCGGCTGATCTCTTTACATTCACGATTGCGCAGTTCTGATTCGTGCGGAGGGGCGTCCCACAACCGACGAACAATCGGCATCTGAGTTAGTAGCGAGCTACCAATCCACATTCACCCAGAAAGCTCTGGCGCGAGATTCGCAAGAATTCCGCCCGGCAACGTGAAGGAGTTGCAATGACTGCTGCGGATGTCCTGATTGAAAACCTGATTGACTGGGGAGTGGAGTACGTCTTTGGGCTTCCCGGGGATGGCATTAACGGCATTATGGAGTCGCTGCGCACGCACCAGGGAAAGATCAAGTTCATCCAGGTGCGCCACGAAGAAGCCGCCGCCTTTATGGCGTGCGCTTACGCCAAGTTTACTCGCAGGCTCGGGGTTTGCCTTGCCACCTCAGGTCCCGGGGCTATCCACCTGCTGAACGGCCTCTACGACGCCAAGATGGACAGCCAGCCGGTGCTGGCCATAACCGGCATGTCGTATCACGATCTTATCGGCACTCACACGCAACAGGACGTGGAGACCGACAAGGTATTCATGGATGTCGCCATTTACAACCAGCGCATCATGGGGCCCATGCACGTCGAGAATGTAGTGGACCTGGCTTGCCGCACCGCGCTGGCCTATAACCAGGTCGCTCATATCGGGTTTCCTGTGGACTTGCAGGAGAAAGAGGTGCACGAGCGCTTTCAGCACTCCCGCCGCAACGTTCCTCATCACACCTCGGACGTATTTGCGCGCAGTGCGCGCTTGCCGGAACGCCCTGATCTGGAACGCGCCGCGCAGCTCCTGAATCAGGGGAAGAAAACCGCTATTCTGGCCGGCGCCGGCGCGCTACATGCGGCCGATGAACTGGAACAAGCCGCCGAACTTCTCGGTGCTCCCATTGTCAAGCCGCTGCTGGGGAAGGCCTGCGTGCCCGACGACAGTCCCTACACCACCGGCAGTATCGGCTTGCTCGGCACCAAACCTTCACAAGAAGCAATGCAGGAATGCGACACCTTGTTCATGATCGGCACTTCGTTTCCCTATATCGAATTCCTGCCCAAGCCCGGTGACGCGAAGTGCGTACAGATAGACACGAATCCCGGACGGATATCGCTGCGCTATCCCGTTGATGTCGGCCTTGTCGGCGACAGCAAACGCACTCTGCAGGAACTTGTTCCTCTGCTCAAGCGCAAGTCCGAGCGTGGATTCCTTGAAAAAGCGCAGAAGGGAATGAAGGACTGGTGGGAGTACATGGACCGGCTGTCCTCGGCAAAAGATGTGCCCATGAAGCCGCAGGTCGTCGCCCACGAGCTGGGAATCCGCCTGCGCAATGATGCCATTGTCTGCTGCGACAGCGGCACCATTGCAACGTGGTGGGCGCGGCACATCCCGGTTAAGCGCGGCCAGATGCATACCCTCTCCGGCAACCTTGCCACTATGGCGCCCGGCTTGCCTTACGCCAACGCTGCCCAGATCGCCTATCCCGACCGGCAGGTGATTGCCTTCGTCGGAGACGGCGGATTCACAATGCTCATGGGCGAGCTGGCCACGGCCGTCAAGTACAAACTGCCGGTCAAAGTGGTGATTATCAAGAACAACTATCTCGGGCAGATCAAGTGGGAGCAGATGGTGCTGCTGGGAAATCCGGAATTCGGGGTGAAGTTGCAGCCTATAGATTTCACGCTGTTCGCCAAGGCATGCGGTGCGACCGGCTTTTATGTCAAAGACCCGAAACAGTGCGGCGATGCCGTGGAGCAGTTCCTGAGAACCGATGGACCAGCAATCCTCGAAGCCGAGGTTGATCCGCTGACGGCGCCACTGCCGGGCAAAATCACAGCCGAGCAGGCAGCGCGCTTCGCCGAGTCGCTGGCGCGCGGCGAGCCCGAAGCCATGAAGATCATGAAGGAGTCATTGCTCGACACCGCCCGCCAACTGGTGTAGTCCTTTTCTCTAGGTGTGGCCCGGCCGCCCTCGGCCGGGCTGGACCGTTCCGGAATTCACAAACCCGCTGCGGTATATTAGTGGTTTCTATCGCTGATCCCATTCAGACTGGAGCCCTGTATGTCCCGCAAACTGGAGAAATCGCGCGAGCTGCAGAAGCGCGCCGAAGCCGTTATCCCGGGAGGCGTCAATTCACCTGTTCGCGCCTTTAAGGCAGTAGGCGGTGATCCCCCGTTCATCGTACGAGGGAAGGGTGCCCATGTCTGGGACGCTGATGGCAACGAATACATAGATTACGTTGGCTCCTGGGGACCGCTGATTCTCGGTCACGCCGAGCCCTCCGTGTTGGAAGCCATCGTTCGCGCTGCACGCAATGGTGCCAGTTTCGGAGCTTCTACGCCCGCCGAAGTGGAGCTTGCGGAGGCTGTACTGGCAGCGTTCCCTTCAATGGAAAAAGTGCGCTTCGTCAGTTCCGGTACGGAAGCCACAATGTCCGCCATCCGCTTGGCGCGCGCAGCTACAAATCGGAAGTACATCATCAAGTTTGAAGGCTGCTATCACGGCCATGCCGACTCGCTGCTGGTGAAGGCCGGCTCCGGCGTAGCCACGCTGGGAATCCCCGGCTCCGCGGGTGTAATTGAAGAACTGGCGCAGTTCACGCTGGCTCTCCCTTACAACGATCACACCGCTGTGGAAGCTGCATTCAAAAGGTTCAAGGACCAGATCGCCTGCATCATTGTGGAGCCGATAGTGGGGAACATGGGATGCGTGCCGCCGGCGGAGGGCTATCTGGAGTCGCTGCGTGAAATCACCGAACGCGAAGGCGCACTGCTGATCTTTGACGAGGTCATGACCGGCTTCCGCGTCGCCTTTGGCGGCGCACAGCAGCTTTACGAGGTACGCCCCGACCTGACCACACTGGGCAAGGTGATCGGCGGTGGACTGCCAGTGGGCGCCTATGGGGGCGCTGCCAAGTTCATGGACATGATCGCGCCGCTTGGCCCCGTGTATCAGGCGGGAACGCTTTCGGGAAATCCTCTAGCTATGGCTGCTGGCTTGGCCACGATCTGTCAGTTACGTGACAATCCTGAACTTTACGCCCGCATGGAACAGCTTTCCGCCAAGCTGGTGGCCGGGGTCGCCGAAGCCGCCCGCGAGGCTGGTGTTCCCGTCACCTTTAATCGCGTAGGATCGATGTTCACATGGTTCTTCACCAAAGCGACCGTCACCAACTGGCAAGTAGCCGAAACATGCGATACCACAGCCTTTGGCACATATTTTCGATCCATGCTGGACGCCGGTATTTATCTGCCACCTTCGCAATTCGAGGCGGCCTTCCTCAGCACCGCCCATACCGAGCAGGACGTGGACGAGACCATTGCCGCTGCCCGCGAAGCTTTCGCGCTGGTTCACGCGTAATCTGCTGTCATGACGAGCAGGGCGCTAGCCCGACTAGACTAGCCTTCTGCTTTTCGGATCAGGATAGTTGGTGTCACAACCACGGCGCCAGACCGCGAGAACTTCCTTTGCTAATGGACTGCCTAAAGTGGCAAGACTCAGCCCGCGAAGCGGGTCGCGCGTATTGTAGCCCCGGGCGAGCGTAGCAAGCCCGGGTACGCGTCAGCACAAAAGCGCAGCCCCGAAGGGGCGACGTAAGAGTGCATCGGACCAGCATCTCACTTCTTCGGCGGCGAGAACTGCACTGTAACGACAGTTTCGACCTCGGTGGGACGGCCGTCTACCAGATACGGCTGATATCGCCACTGCCGGACCGCAGTGACAGCGGCCTTGGCCAACGCAGGTTCTCCTTTGAGCACGTGCACGTTCTTAACCGTGCCCTCTTTGGTGACGGTCACCCCCAACAACACCGTCTTTTCGGTAGGAACAGGTCCCGCCATCACCGGATACACAGGGTTGACCTTATGAATCAACTTGCATCCTTCCACTCGTGAACCGAGCGTCAATGGGGAGTCACCGGAACCGAGAGATGCGGGAGTGAGTTCGTCCTGCGAGACCGATATGGCTGCAGGTAAAGTGGAAGTCGTGCTTGCCGCACTTGTCGCAGGGCGCTGCACAGGAGGGCTGGCCCTCCGAAACTGCCGTCGGGGATCTACGCCCAGGAGCGGCAACAGCGCAACCAGCAGCAAAATCAACAACAGGGTCTTGACTGGACTAACTCGTCTCCGCTTGACCTCTGGTTCGTGAACCGTATGTCTGTGCTGCACGAGGTGCGTATTCACAGCAGCCGTGGGAGCGGTAGCAGCAGCCATGGGAATAGCTGCAGCATTCATGGGAATGGCGGTAGCCTTTTGGACTACCGGCTCTGCAACTGAACCCGCTGGGGTAGAGACGTAGCTTGCTACGTCTCTGCTTGCTGCGTCTCCCGTGAGCCCACTGTTTTCGGCGGCAGGCTCCGAGTGTACAGCAGGCGGTGCTTCCTCGACGGCTTGACCCGCTCGTTCTGAAACCTTCGCAGCAGTTGCGGTTTCACGCGTCGCCGTGGAACCCTCTCCGCCCGCGGTCAGAACTGCTGCAACGATTCCTGCCAACCGCGTCAGGCGTTCGCGGTCGCGTGCTTGAAAGGCGAACGGCGCCGACGAGAACACTTCCAGAATTGCCACCAACCGTGCCTCTGCAAGCACCGGTACGATGAACGCCGACCTGAGCTGCAATTGCCGGCACGCGACCGGCTCAACTCGCGGGTCGTTCTCGGTATCGTCGCACTGGATCACTTCAGACGTGCGCAGGCAGAGTCCGGACAATCCCGAATCCCTGTCCAAAGGCACGCCCACATCCGGAGCATTGCCAACACTCGCGCGGCACTGCATGTGCTCTTGATCGCCAACCGCGATGGCCGCGCCGTGTGCCCCGGTAAGGACAGCAGCGCGTTCGGCGATCAGTTGCAGAGCAACTTCTGGGGCAAGCGCGGCAAACTCGTTTCCCTCCGCGACTGGTTCCGTTGCTGGTTGCTGAACCGGCGCTTCTGCACAGGCGTTCGAGCCAGGTGAAGAAAGCCACTCCCTAAGCAGGGCACGTGATGCCTCGGGCACATTCACAAACTGGATCCCCGCGCGTCCACCAGAGCCCACCCATGCGACGATTGCCGTACCTTCAAAGCGGCTTTGCTTGCCGGGGATTTCGAACCACAGGTCGCCGGTATCTCCCCGCTCCAGCGACCCGTAAGGCTGCACCTGCATGCCGCCTTCGCCCACGTCAATCATCAACGCCTGCAGCTCGCCCCCCAGGTCTACAGTGACCGGCGGCGATACGATTTTGCGTTCGTGGCGCCGCCGTTCAGACCACGGGTGGCCCTCTCCTGAGGGTGGCGTGATTTGGGACATGGTTCAACTCCGCTGTTGCAATTACGGAAATGGCCGCGGACTGGGCGCGTTCTCCCAAGCGGCGCTGTAGCCGGCTTCGCTGGCAAAGCCAGGTTGCACAATGGACGCGACCGGCGACACTGCTGTGCTGCCGTCACCCACGGCCGCCATCCTGGGCGCAGATACGACCGCTTCGTCGCTCTCATCTGCAATCAGGCGCAGAACGATACGCAGCGCCTCGATTTCCTTCTGGACGCGCTGAAGATCGGCTTCTTTCTGACGCAGGACTTCATGTATGTTTTTCATCTGTTGCTCCGCCGCTCGGGGAAACGGCCTCCATACTCACCGTGCCACAGATCAGAATGCTGGTTGCAACTCTTATTTCCACCAAATACGCTGGCCCACGATTCCCGGATGCACGAGCGGCACACTCCTTGCGTGCATCTTGGCGTAGCGCGCCCGAATAGTAAATAAGGAAATTTCCCCAAAAATCCCAAACCCGGGCGGAAGCCCTTTGGCCGCCTGCCCCGCCGTCATACATGACCTGCAACGCGTGAAATTTGCGGTCACCCTCAGGCGGCAAACCTTCCAAGCGCCGAAGCAATGGCGACCACAAGCGGTACGGCAAGGAAAACCTTTATCACGGGACTCGGAGTCGTAGCATGCTCGCCCTTCTTCGCATCCGCTTTGACGCTCTTGGCCAGCGGTTCCACAGCGCTATCCTGCGCAGTCGTGGACTTCGACTCTTCTTGCCCGGGAACAGCTTGGCGCGAAACATCCGTACTCATAGCCGAAGCGCTCGTGAGGGGACCTAAGTCCCCGCCGCCGATTACGGCTGCGATTAACTGCGCCATCCGCGTCAAGCGCTCACGGTCGCGCGTATCGAATGCGTAAGGCTTGGACGAAAACACTTCCAGCAGCCCCACCAGCCGTCCTCCGAATTGAACCGGGACGATCAATACTGAACGCAGATTCAACTGCTGGCACGCGACCGGGTCCACGCGCACATCGGCTTGCGTATCGTCGCACTGCACCAGTTGCGAAGAGCGCAAACAGAATCCGGACAGGCCCGAATCCGCGCGCACCGGCACGCCTACATCCGGAGCGTTGCCCACGCTGGCGCGGCAGAACATGCCACAGTTGTCCCCGATCGCAATGGCTGCGCCATGCGCGCCCGTGATGCTGACCGTGCGCTCTGCGATCAACCTAAGCGCGGTGTCGGGATCTATCTCTTGGGTGGCTTCTTTGAGCGCGCTCGGCAGAGGCACTGGCTCGGGCTGCGCTTCCTCAAGCGAGGCCTCGAGGACTGGCACAGCCAGCCACTCCCGCAGCAGCGCCCGCGAAGATTCGGGCACGTTAAGGAACTGGATGCCGGCGCGTCCTCCTGCTCCCACCCAAGCAACCATGGCGGTACCCTGAAACCGCGCATTCTTGCCGGGAATTTCGAAGCAGAGCTCGCTGGCATTTCCCAGTTGCAAAGGGACGTACGGCTGCACCTGCATGCCGCCTTCGCCTATGTCAATGACCAGCGCCTGGCCCTGGCGGCCCAGGTCCACCTTCACTAGTTGGGATTCAATTACGATCTTGCGGTCGTACCGTCGCCGTATCGGCCAGATCGGTCCCTGGCTGTGGCTTGAGCTGTTTTTGGGCATCTTGTGACTCCAAGCAAGGATCACTGCTCGGGCCCAAAACATATCTATGGGAATGGCCGCGGGGCCGGGGCATTCTCCCAGGCGGCGCTGTGGCCGCCTTCCTTGACCAGCGCAGGTTGCAGCGGGCGCACACCAGCGGGCGTGGAGCCCTCCGCTACGGCGATCAGCTTGGGGGTCGCTTCAGGCTGGGCATCGGAATCGTCTGCCAGCAATCGAATCGCAATATGCAGCGCCTCGATTTCCTTAGTCAGCCTGCTCAGCTCAGTTTCTTTCTGCCGCAATACTTCGTAGATATTCTTCATTCAGCGCTCCGCGGATTAAACAGTCGGCCAGCAAAATGGGGCTGACGGAAAACACACGAGCGCAAGTGGATTTCAAAGTGGCGCACCGATTTTCCTGGCTTGGCGTGATATTCGCGCAGACAGTTGGCAGAGTAAAGAGGGAAATTGGGCCCGGACGAAAAAAGTGTTTCAGCCTGCACACCGCATTGTGCAACTTCGGCTCTACCCGGCGCCGTTCATCATTTGCTCGACAGTTACAAACTCGTAGCCTTCGTCGCGATACCGCCGGATGAGCTGGTCGGTGGCCGCAATCGTGGCCGTGCGGTCTATGCCCATGTCCACATGACCGCCATCATGGAGCAGCAGAACGTCCCCGCCCTGGATTTGCCGCACCACGTTAGCCACGATCTCCCCGGCATCGTTCGCGCTCCAGTCGTAGCCGGTAGCCGACCACATGATGGGGGTGAATCCCAGGCGGCGGACCGTGGTCAACACGTCAGGACGCCTGCCTCCATGCGGCGGCCGAAATAAGCGCGAATGCGCTCCGACAGTGTCGTCCAGGGCGCGTTCGCATTCCGCCACCTGGAGCTGAAGTTGTGTGCGCGAGCAAAAGATCAGGTTGGGGTGGGTGAACGTATGATTGCCGATCACGTGTTCCGCGCGCGCCACTGCCTCGGCCACTTTAGGCTTGAGCGCCACGTGCCGGCCGATCATGAAGAAAGTTGCTTTTACCCCGTGCTTGTCCAGCACGTCAAGCAGGCGCAATGTATGGGGATCGTTGGGACCATCATCGAAGGTGAGCGCAATCTGCCGCGAACCGGCGCCATTCCCAATAAATGTGGGTCCAAACAACTGCGAGCGCGGCGCCATGGAGTTGTATCCCAGGGTGGTGAGCGCGGCGGCCGCAGCCGTAGAAATCAGGAAACCAATCATGGCTGAGTTCGATTGTACCTGCCCCGCCGGGGGTTCAAGCAATGAAGTGCTCAGTACCCCTGTACTCAGTTACGGTACTCAGTTCATAGTAGTCAGCGACAGGTTGCGGCGGGCACTCAACTAAAGCATGTTAACGTGTTTCAAGAATAGTGCTTTGAAAGGGCCCGGCTTCAGCCGGGCCGCTCTGAGCCCCAGAAACTCTGGGCTTTATCCCGAGGGAACCCGCCGGACTGACCTGAGTACTGAGTACTGTGGACTGAGTACTGCTTCTGTTTACTTTTCCTGCAATTGTTTCGCGCCCCCAGCCGGGATATGCTGCCTGCATCGGACTTGCTACCGGTCATGGCGAACCTTTTCGAACTGCCCCGCTACATCGCTGTCGAGGGCCCAATACGGGTAGGCAAGAGCACGCTGGCGCGGGTAATCGCCGAGCGCCTGCATGCGCAACTTGTCACCGAGCCGGAACACAACCCCTTCCTGCACGCCTTCTACGAGGGCGAGCCCGGCGCGGCCTTCCAGGCGCAATTCGCCTTCCTGGTGCGGCGCTTCGAGCAAATCTCCGCTCTCGACGTCGGCCCGAAGTCGCGGAAGACCATCGTCACGGACTATCTGTTCGAAAAGGACAAAATCTTTGCCTGCCTGAACCTGACCGATACCGAGCTGGAAGTTTATAACCGCTACTACAACCTGTTTCGCGAGCAGCTTCCCACGCCCGACCTTGTGATCTATTTGCACGCCACCCCTGACGTGCTGAAGAAGCGGCTCAAGAAGAAGAATGATCCCAGCGAGACCGCTGTGCATGACGACTACCTGGAAGCCGTCGTCAAGGCCTACGAGCATTTCTTCTTTCACTACACCGCATCCGATCTGCTGGTAGTGGACACCTCGCAGATTGATTTCGTCGAGCACAACCACGATTTGCAGGAATTGCTCAAACGCCTGGAAGTCCCGATCCGGGGAACACAATACTTCCTGCCGCTGGGCGGAGGCGAAGCGGCCAACGCAAGCTGAGTCAGCCGGCAGTTGACAGTTATCAGTTGTATAAAATTGACCTCCCACGCTTAGACGCCATCGTGATCGGCTCCGGCCCCAACGGCTTGGCTGCGGCCATTGTCCTTGCCCGTGAGGGGCTCGCAGTCGGAGTGTTGGAAGCCAACGAGCAAATCGGCGGGGGAGCGCGCTCAGCCGAACTCACCTTGCCGGGTTTCGTCCACGATATGTGCTCGGCTGTGCATCCGCTCGCCCTGGGATCACCATTCTTTCGGACTTTGCCGCTGCACGAGCACGGCCTGGAGTGGGTCTATCCGCCTGTGCCGCTCGCCCATCCATTCGACGACGGCACATGCATCCTGCTTCTGCCGTCGCTCGACGACACAGCGCAAGCCCTCGGCCCCGACGCAACGGCGTACCGCAACCTCTTCGGCCCGCTCCTGGTGCATCACGACGCGCTGCTGCACGACATCCTTGGCCCGCTGCGCTGGCCGCACAATCCTTTCGCGCTGGCGCGATTCGGCATGCGGGCGCTGCGCTCGGCCCGGGGACTCGCCGATTCACATTTCCACCACCGCAGTGCGCGCGCGCTGTTCGCCGGACTGGCGGCACACTCGGCGCTCGCGCTCGACGCCGTGGGAAGCGCGTCGTTCGGACTTGTACTCGGTCTTGCCGCACACGCGGTGGGTTGGCCCTTCCCGCGCGGCGGCGCGCAAAAAATCAGCAACGCGTTGGCTTCCTACCTGAGGTCGTTGGGAGGGCACATCTTTCCCGGCGTGCGCGTGCATTCGCTCCGGCAGCTTCCGTCCGCTCGGCTCATCCTGTGTGATATAACGCCGCGCCAGCTATTGAGCATCGCCGGCGACGCTCTTCCCAACTGGTACCGGCGCAAGCTCGGCCGTTATCAATATGGGTCGGCAGCATTCAAGCTCGATTGGAGCCTTGATGGCCCGATTCCCTGGACATCTTTTGATTGTGCGCGTGCAGGTACCGTGCACCTCGGTGGGGACTATGACGAGATTGCGCAATCCGAACGCGCGCCATGGCGAGGGCAGACTGCGGAGCGGCCATTCGTTCTGCTAGCCCAGCCTTCTCTGTTCGACCCTTTGCGAGCGCCTGCAGGAAATCACACAGCCTGGGCGTACTGCCACGTGCCCAACGGCTATGAAGGCGACATGACCGCCAAGATAGAAGCCCAGGTGGAACGCTTTGCCCCGGGATTTCGCAAGCGCATCCTGGCGCGCTCCGTGATGTCCCCCGCCGCGCTTGAACGCCACAATGCCAACCTGGTCGGTGGCGACATCAGCGGAGGCGCGGCCATCTTCTCGCAACTCCTCTTACGGCCGACGGCTTCGCTCTACTCGACTCCATTAAAAGGACTTTATCTTTGTTCATCCTCAACTCCGCCCGGAGGCGGCGTGCATGGCATGTGCGGCTACTTCGCCGCCAAGGTCGCTTCTCGCCACCTCTCCTCTGACACCCCCGCGTCCTTTGCGCCCTCTGCGTCAGAGCGTTCATGAAAAATCTCTTTCCCGAGTTCCGTCTTCGAATACAATAGCTTCGTAACAGGCTCTATCCGTCTCCGACGGAGGGGCACTGGAGGAACTGTGAGCATCACATCTTCGAACGACCGTCCTAAAGTAACTGCCTTCTCCCTGCAACAGAAAAAAGAGCGCCACGAACCGATAACGTGTCTTACCGCGTACGACTACGCCAGCGCTCGGCTGGTGGATGAAGCCGGCGTTGATCTGATTCTGGTCGGCGACTCCCTCGCCCAGGTCATGCTGGGCTACGAAAACACCCTCCCCGTCACGATGGACGAAATGCTGCACCACGCCCGCGCCGTCAAGCGCGGGGTAAAGCGCGCGTTCCTCGTGGGCGATATGCCCTTCTCGAGTTATCACACCTGCAAAGACGCGCTCGTGAATGCTTCACGTTTCATCAAGGAAGCCGGCTGCGAAGCCGTCAAGATTGAAGGCGGCGAGAAGCGCTGCGAGATGATCAGCAAACTTGTAGACGCCGAAATCCCGGTGATGGGCCACATCGGCCTGACTCCGCAATCGGTGCACAAAATGGGCGGCTACAAGGTGCAGGGCAGGACCCTCGCAGCCATCGAGCAACTCATGCGCGACGCCACTCTGCTGGAGCAGGCGGGCGTGTTCTCCATCGTGCTGGAGGGCATCCCCCGCGAGGTGGCGGCGATGATTACGCGTGAGGTCAGCGTGCCCACGATCGGCATCGGCGCCGGCCCCGAATGTGATGGGCAGATTCTCGTTTTCCATGATCTGCTCGGGCTGACGTTCGTGCCTCCGGCAAAGTTCGTGCGGCGCTACGCCGATCTGGGTGCCGAGATCACGCAAGCGCTGAATGCCTACAAGGACGATGTGGCCGCTGGCAAGTATCCCAGCGATGCGGAATCCTACCATCTGCCCAAGGATACGGCGGAAGCCTTGAAGGACATCGCGGAGCGGAAGAAGGAAATGCGCTCACTCTGATTCTTCTGCAAATTGGCTGTTCTTGGGAGTTCTGTATAATCTCGCCGGACGAAAGATCCGGATGAAAATACTGCGAACTATTGATGAGGCCCACGCTGCCTGCCGTGCAGTGCGGCGCGAGGGCAAACGCCTGGGCGTCGTGCCTACCATGGGCGCGCTGCACCAGGGACACCTTTCACTGGTGCGCGCCGCGCGCACACAATCCGACGTGGTCGCGGCCACCATCTTCGTTAATCCGCTGCAGTTCGGGCCCAATGAAGACTACACGCAATACCCACGTACCTTCGAGCGCGATTGCCAACTACTCGAAGCCGAAGGTGTCTCGCTGGTCTTTGCTCCCACCACTGAAGAAATGTATCCCCCAGGCGCCACTACCTTCATCGAGGTTGCCGGCCTTAGCGACAAACTGGAAGGACGGTCGCGTCCGGGGCACTTTCGCGGAGTAACCACCGTAGTGGCGAAGCTGTTTCACATCACCGAGCCCGACACCGCCTTCTTCGGACAGAAAGATGCCCAGCAGGTCGTGATCATCCGCCGCATGGTCCGTGACTTGGACATGGACGTGGAGATTGTGATTTGTCCCATCGTGCGCGAGCCCGACGGTCTGGCGCTCAGCTCGCGTAACGCCTATCTGGATTCGCAGCAGCGCAAGTCGGCAACTGTCCTGTACCGGGCGCTCACCCGCGTGCAAACTCTGGCTGATACCGGCGAACGCCGCGCCGCGGCCCTGGCCGCAGCCGGCCGCCAGGTCGTTTCAGAAGAGCCGGGTGTGCAGCTTGATTATCTGGAAATCGTCGATCCGGAGACCCTTGATCCTATTGAAGACATCTCCCGCGGAGCCTTGGTGCCAATAGCGGCCAAAGTCGGCGCCACGCGGCTGATTGACAATATCCTGCTGCACGGGGTGGGAGAAGCCGCCACGCCCGACCTGCGAGCGTAGAACCTTTTCACCGCAGATCACATGCGCCTGCGGCGCACCACCGAGCACGGAAATAGCGCTCGCAAGTCATTG
>JBHGAZ010000016.1:0-71224 GCA_041946765.1 Terriglobales bacterium | reverse complement strand
GGACCCACTGCGCTGCTGTCGCTGTAAGTGCCGTCCGCCACAATCACAATAGCGCCGGGACCGACGATATTCGCGGCGTGCTGGATCGTGGCCCAGGGGCTTGCCTCAGAGCCATTATTGGAGTCGCTGCCGCTGGAGGCGACGTAGTAGCTGGAGCCCGTCGGCGGCGGTTGAGTGGGCTCGTCGGTTGGAGCCGTAGTGCCCACGGTGAGCGTCAGGGGAGTCTTGTAAGCCGCATTGGTATTTGCGCCACAAGCTAGCAACCCAACACATAACAGAGAAACTGCCGCGAATACCCGCACTCGCGCCTTGACGGGCCCTAGGGGCTGTTTCACAAGTTCACCTCTGCTGTGAAGTGGGCTGACGATAGTGTCGTGCTCTCCGCGACACCATCGGACGACCACTGCGGCTGGGCGAATGAAGAACCTTAGGCAGCGCGGGCGTTCTTACGGACAGAATTGATAGGGACTGTGGGAAAGGTTCTATGAGGTGCTTAGACGAGGTGTTCTAGGCGGGCCTACTTAGGTTGTGCTCGCGTGAAATCGGTGTTTGAGGAACCAAGGGTTCGTGCAGCAGCCCATACAGCGACACAGAGCATTGCGCTTGCGGTCGCAGGCTGCTCCTCGAGCAATTTCCAACTCAGTCACGTAGCAGCAAAATGCCAAAGAAGACTTTCAGCATCAGTGATTTGGTCGACTGAATTTCCAGTGTTTTTTATGTCATCGCACTTGGAGCGCCCTATGCCAGAGAAAACCGGAGGCGATGCGGTCGGCCAGGAAGTTGTCAACAGGCACTTTCAGCAGAACGCCGACTATTGGAACGACATTTATTACCAGGATGGAGTTTACGCTGAAATCCATCGGGAACGTAGTGCAAGCGTGTTGAGGTTGGTTGATGCACTAGGGTTGGCGCCAGGCGCGCGCATCCTGGAGGTGGGGTGCGGTGCGGGCTTGACAACCACTGCGCTGGCCAAGCGCGGTCACATAATGGAAGCCATCGACAGCGTTCCCGCCATGATCGAACTTACGCGGCGAAAAGTCGAGCAGCAGGGACTTTCAGACCGGGTACACGCCGGCGTGGGCGATTGTCATTGTCTTGGTTATCCCGAGAATTCGTTCGAAGTTGTGATCGCTATGGGGGTGACTCCCTATCTCCACTCGCTGCCTGTCGCCCTGCGCGAATTGGCGCGGGTCCTGAAACCGGGCGGTCACATCGTGATCAACGCGGACAATAGATGGCGACTCAACACTATCTTGCATCCCCTGCATAGTCCGCTGCTGGTCCCATTTCGCCATATTGCGGAAGGAGTCTTGCGGTCGTTCATTCCCCGCGATGCAAAACAAGCAAAGTTCGCGTCGCGCATGTATTCGCGGGGTGAATTCGATTTTGCTCTTGCCCGTGCCGGCTTCAGCGTGCTGCATTCGTTCACGCTGGGGTTTGGACCGTTTTCCTTTTTAGGGAAGAAATTGCCTGAGCGCCTGGGGATGAAAGTACATCGCTCGCTGCAGGCGCTGTCTGATCGTGGAGTGATCGCGGTGAGTTCCACCGGGTCCCAGTACATCGTGCTCGGGAAGAAGAACCCTTCGCAGGCCTAAGCTCGCGTGGACGGCAGGATGAATGACTTGTCGGAAGTCACGTTGCGTACAGGCGGGTGGCACGGAGACAATCCGCTCAACTTGCGGTTCCCGCCCCAATGGGAGATCACCACGTTCTGGCCCCATACGCCTCCACCGTTGACGGAGGCGCAGATTGCCGACGCTCTGAATCGAACGGTTGGGCAGCCGCCGGTTCGAGACTTGTGCCGCGGGAAGAAACATCCGTTGCTGATTGTGGACGATCTGGTTCGGCCTACACCCGCTGCTTGTGTGATGCCCGTGCTGCTGCGCCATTTTCACGATGCCGGCATTCCCGCCGCAAACGTGACCGTGCTGGTAGGGACAGGCACTCATCCTGGCCCTACGCGGGACGGCGTGATTCAGAAGATCGGGGCGCAGGCCGCTTCGGCTTGTCGAGTGGTGGTCCACGATCATAAGGACCAGGCCACCCACATTGGCCGGACCTCATTCGGCACCCCCGTACTGGTGAACAAAGAACTCACGGCAAGTGATTTCCTCGTTGGCATCGGCGGGGTTTATCCCAACTACTCGGCGGGTTTCGGCGGCGGATCCAAGCTGGCCCTGGGTGTGCTTGGCAAGCGTTCAATCGTGCACCTCCACTACAAGCATCGCGCTCCGGGCTGGGGCACGTCTGGCATCGGCACCGGTTTTCGAAAAGACCTGGACGAAATAGCACGCCTGATGGGGCTGTCCACCGTCGTTACGATCCATGTGGACGCGAACCGTAAGCCTGTACGAGTAGTCTGCGGTGATTACCGCATTCATTACTCAGAGTCGGTATCAATCTCACGCGAGTACTATGCCGCACCACCGCCTGGCGACGCCGACGTGGTTATCGCGAATGCTTATCCCACGGACGCAACCCTGCAATTTGCACGCATGAAGGGAATGACACCTTTGCAGCATGCTGCACCTGCGGCATCACGCATTTTGCTGGCGTCTTGCTGTGAAGGTGTTGGAACTCACGGACTTTTTCCCGCACTCAATCCACTTCCGAAATACCGCCACTACCTCAGGCGACTTTCGACCATGACTTTTGGCCAAATTGTCACTGCAGTTGCAAGGCAGGTGGACAGGCAGCTTCACAGCTCCCAACTTCAATCAACATCACGGCCGATGCAGAACCCCATCTGGCTTTATCAGATTCATCCTGATTCGAAAGACTTGCCACAATTCCCGGGATTTCGAAACAGCCGATCCTGGGAGCAGATCCTGGAAAGCATTTGCCAGGAGCAAAAGGGCCGAACACATCTCAGGGTAGTGATCTATCCCTGTGCTGCGATGCAGTTCCTTGACTCCGCGGCACGTAGCAATAACGAGTCGGAAGCGCTCGCCGGCGCCTGCGCAAAGGAGCAAAGCCATGTCTGAAAAACGTGATTCCGTTGTTGCCGAAGTTCCGATCGGAAAAGTGCACACATGGGAGTACCTGAAGAAGATCGGCGTCCCCGACATACCCCCTTCCACGAGCCCATTTGACCCCGGCTACGACCCGGTCACGTTTGAGGCTCACCTGGAACAGAGCAGCCATCTGATGTCCATCATGAAAATCTCCATGGCGTGCTGGCAGGTGGCGAATGAGCTTTCCACTCGGCGCAAGATTGCTGCCGCCAGGCACTACAACGTACCGACGGTCACTGGCGGAGGACCGTTCGAGGTGGCCGTGCAGCAGAACCAGTTACCCCTCTACCTCGACCTTGTCGCCGACATGGGGATTACACGCATAGAGGCCGGGGAAGGTTTCACCGATATGCCGCTGCCTCCCCGCCAGGTAGTGCAGATGGCGCGCGAGCGTGGTTTGGACGTGCAGTTCGAATTAGGGAAGAAACACACCGGCGCTTTCAGCAGCGAGGTGGTCACCGGCTTGATCGAGCAGGGGAATCGCTGGCTGGAAGCGGGCGCGCTGCAACTCGTAGTGGAGGCGCGCGAGAGTGCCAAAGGTGTAGGGCTGTTCGACGACGAAGGGAAATTCAATGCCGCTTACGCCGATCGCTTTGCCGAGGCTTTTGGGCTGAAAATCGCGTTGTTCGAGGCCCCCAACAAACCCAGCCAGTTCGCCCTGCTGGACCATTTCGGCCGTGAGGTTCACCTCTGCAACGTGCGGCTGGAGGAACTGCTCCGGGTGGAAATCTATCGTCGCGGTTTACATTCGGACGCATTCGCCAGGGAAAACCTGCGCCCGCAGGTGGCCGGCGTCAAAACGCAGGTGGCGTGAGGCAAATATGAAAAGGTCTGTCGTTATTGACTGCTTTCCCTCCAGCGTCGCCCGTTATCGGCATGGATATGCCGTAGTGGCCATTGATGTCATTCGCGCAACCACTGTGGCCATTACGGCTATTGCCCTGGGGCGGCGCTGTTTCGTAGCGGAATCCCTGGAGTCGGCGCAACACATCGCTGCACGGCTCCGGGAACCGCTGTTGGCCGGAGAACTAGGCGGTGATATGCCCGCTGGCTTCGATATGAACAACAGTCCTGCGGAACTGGCCCTGCGCGACGATGTGCACCGTCCGTTGGTTATGTTGTCCTCCTCCGGCACCCAGCTGATGTACGAAGCCAGTTGCTGTGATGAACCTGGATACATTGCCTGCCTGCGCAACAGTGCAGCGACCGCCCGCTACCTTTCGCGACAACATCCCCAAGTCGCCATCATTGGAGCGGGCAGTCGTAACGAGTTCCGCGAGGAAGATCAAATGTGCTGCGCCTGGATCGGGGAACAACTGCTGAATGACGGTTACGTCCCCGAAAACACGCAGACCATGGAGATCATTGAGCGCTGGCGTGGCCTGCCGCCGTCGGCGTGTTCCGTGAGCAACAGCATCGGCTACTTGCGCCGCACCAATCAGCTCCGTGATTTCGATTTCATTCTCGCGCATATTAACGACTTGGATGCCACCTACACCATGCACCATGGCGATGTGGCAATGGAAGTTGCCCCTGCGGGCAAAGCCGCCATCCGTGCGGCCTAGCAGTTTCACACTACACCTCACCACGCGGGCCCATCTCAATGACAACACGATTACAACCTGTTCTTCCAGGACGGCACGCCGTCAGGAGTGCCGTCCCCATCAAGATTGGCGACACCTCAACTCCCGTCGTTGTGGTCGGCCTCGACACGCACGGCCCTTTGGGGATCATGCGCAGCCTGGGGCGGCTGGGAGTGGATGTGTACGCCGTACACTCGCGCAGCAGAATGCCATCTCAGTTTTCTCGATACTGCAAAGGCTTCTTTTACTGGAATTTTCCAGACGGCGGCGCCGATGCACTACTCCAAAATCTGCTGGATGTCAGCCGAGCTGTGGGTGGGCGTCCCATTCTAGTGCCCACCTCGGATGAAACGGTGGTCTTCGTCAACGATCACCTGCCGGTGTTGCGCGAGCCGTTTCTCTACCCTGGGCAAACGGCGGCCCTCGTGCGCTCACTTATAAGCAAGAAGGAAATGTATTTTCTGGCGAAGAGGCACGGGATTCCGACAGCGGAGACCCTGTTTCCGCAAACCCGGGCCGAGGTTGTGCAGTTCGCTGCACGTGTGACTTTCCCGCTGATGCTCAAAGGCATCGACGGGACCCAACTGGCGCGACGCACGGGAACGAAAATGGTGATCGTCCACAGCGCGCGCGAGCTGCTGGAAAAATACGACGCCTTGGAAGACACTGCCGCGCCCAATCTGATGTTGCAGGAGTACATCCCTGGCGAAGACGACACGGTCTGGATGTTCAACGGCTACTTCAATCATGACTCCGATTGCCTCTTTGGTATCACTGGCAAGAAGATTCGCCAGCACCCGGTTGCGCGCGGGATTACCTCTCTCGGCGTCTGCTTGACCAACGAAATTGTGGGCAACACCACCAGGCGTTTCATGAAAGAAATCGGCTACCGCGGCATTCTCGACATCGGCTATCGGTACGACGCGCGGGATGGGAACTATAAGGTTCTGGACATAAATCCGCGGATTGGCTGCACCTTCCGTCTTTTCCTGGCGCAGAACGGACTCGATGTGATCCGGGCAATGTATCTGGATCTCACCGGCCAGTCCGTACCCCAGGCCGTTCCCCGCGAAGGACGCAGGTGGCTGGTCGAGTTACCTGATCTGAAATCCACTATCGAGTATTTTCGTCTTGGCAAGCTTAGTTTCACTCAGTGGCTACGTTCATTCCGTGGAGTAGAAGAAACCGGTTACTTTGCTATGGACGATCTGCGCCCCTTCTGGAAAATGATTGCTTCCGCCCCCCTTCGTGCGATCCGGCAGCAGGTAGCAAAAACACCTATGTGGACACCGCCGCCCAAAGGCAGGCTGGTGCAACACAATTCCGCAGTCGACGCAACCGGCGACAGCTCTTGCGTTGCCCCCAGCAGCCGCAGATAGTCCCAATTGCCTTCGGCCTCCTCCAACAATTCGGCCGATCTGATTTAACACGAACCAGACACAACGATTTCCGGCGGGACATGTTCGGGTTCTTCGCCGCGAGATGGCTGTTCGTTCAAAGGCTCACCGTAGAGGGTGTAATCCATGAATCCAGCGATTGCGGTTCCTGAAGCTTCTACTACAGTCAGGCACAGTCTCGGCCCTCAACCGCGCATCGAGAAAGTTGGCGTGGTTGGGATGGGATATGTAGGTCTTCCGCTCGCGTTGCTGTTCAGCGGGCAAGGATTTACTGTAACCGGCTTCGATATTGACCCCAAAAAGGTGGACACCCTGTCGGCTGGCGGTTCCTACATATTCCGCATTCCCGCGACCGACATTCAGGAAGCAGGCCGGCGTGGTTTCAGTGCGACCAGCGACTACGCGCGTGTTGCAGAGATGGATGCTGTGATCATTTGTGTACCAACGCCCTTGAACGAATGCCGCGAGCCAGACCTCCGCTACATCACCGGCAGCGCCGAAGCCATTGCCCCGTTTCTTCGCGAAGGACAGCTCATCGTTCTGGAAAGCACCACCTATCCCGGCACTACCGAAGAGGTATTCGTCCCCCTGCTCGAGCAGGGCAATCCCGCCGGACTGACTGCGGCGCGCGATCAGAACGGTGGCGGCCGGCATTTTTACGTTGCGTTTTCCCCGGAGCGGGAAGACCCCGGCAATGATACCCCTCGCCGCGAAATCCCCAAAGTAATCGGCGGACTGGATCCGATCGCCTCCGATTTGGCGGCGTCTCTTTACGGCGCCATCTTCAATCGCACGGTATGCGTGTCCACGCCGGCGGCGGCGGAGATGACCAAGTTGCTGGAAAACATTTATCGCTGTGTCAACATCGCGCTGGTCAACGAGCTGAAGTTGCTATGCCTGCGCATGGGGATCAACATCTGGGAGGTCATCGAAGCCGCCAAGACCAAGCCGTTCGGTTTTCAGGCGTTCTATCCGGGGCCCGGCCTCGGCGGACACTGCATCCCCATTGATCCGTTCTATCTTTCCTGGAAGGCAAGGCAATTCGATTTTCAGGCACGGTTCATCGAACTGGCTGGCGAGATCAATACCGGGATGCCTTATCACGTGGTCTCGTGGGTTGCCGACGCGCTCAACCAGCACAAGAAGGCACTCAATGGCTCCTCAATTCTTGTACTGGGTGTCGCATATAAGAAGGATATTGACGACCTGCGCGAATCCCCTTCACTGACCATCATTGAGCTCCTGCAGAAAGCGGGAGCCAATGTCAGCTATAACGATCCTTATTTCCCCTTTGTCGGCAAGGGCAGGCACTACGACTTGCAGATGCGCTGTACGCCCTTGGACGATCTCGGCAAATATGACTGCGTGCTCATCCTTACCGACCATTCCGTCTACGACTACGCCGATATCGTACGCCGCTCGCGGTTGGTAGTGGACACACGCAATGCTACCGCCAACCTGAATGCATCAAATGTCGTGCGCTGCTGATGAAATGGAGGAGACCTTGAAGCGAATCGGTACCCAGGAGATCGGACTCCCAGCCACACACCTTGAGTTGCCAGGGGATGTCATCACGACCGTTTCCATCCTGGTTCCCGCGTTCAATGAAGCTGCAACAATCCAAAGGATGATGAATGCCGTACTGCACGCCGACTCCGCTGGGCTGCGCAAGGAGATCATTATCGTCGACGATTGCTCTACCGATGGCACTCGCGAGCTACTGCTGGTGCTGCAGCACCAACTGCAGTTCGCCGATGGCGACTCGTTAAAACTGGTTTTTCATGACCGGAACCGGGGTAAGGGTGCGGCCATCCGCACAGGCATACAAAATGCCACAGGCGATCTTGTGCTTATCCAGGACGCCGATCTGGAATACGACCCTGGCGACTATCCCCTCCTGCTTGCGCCATTGTTGAGCGGGCGCGCCGACGCCGTCTTTGGCAACCGCTTCCACGGCGGAGTCCATCGCGTGCTGTACTTCTGGCATTATCAGGCAAACCGCGCGCTGACCTTGTTATGCAACATGCTCACCGACTTGAATTTGAGCGATATGGAAGTTGGCTATAAGGTGTTCAGGCGCGAACTATTTGAGCGCATGCGGCTGAGCTCGGACCGCTTCGGATTTGAGCCGGAAGTTACCATCAAAACTGCCAGGCTCGGCTGCCGCATCTACGAAGTTCCTGTCTCTTATCACGGCCGTACCTATGCCGAAGGCAAGAAAATTGGCTGGAAGGACGGGGTAGCCGCACTGTTCCACATCCTGAAATACCGCTTTTTCGAATAATACTAGCGCTCCTCACTAGGAGGAGAATGTCATGGCGAGCGACGTGACGCCCGCATAGCACCGCCCCCTTCTCTTCTCTCGACCCCGCCTCGTTGTCCCACCGGAAATCTCAAGCCCTACCCCCACCTGCTCAGCGCAGGCGGCATCCCGTACAATGTTGCCGTCGCGATGAGCTGCCCCACCTATAGCATCGTCATCCCCGCTTATAACGAGAGCGGACGCATTGGCGCCTCCCTCGAAAAGGTGCTGGCGCATATCGCGGAGCGCGCCTGGAACGCAGAGGTCGTTGTGGTAAACGACGGCTCAAGGGACGACACCGCGGCCATCGTGCGCCGGTACGCCGAAACGACTCCGCACCTCCGGTTGATCGAGAATCCAGGAAACCGTGGTAAAGGATACAGCGTGCGTAACGGCATGCTGCACGCACGCGGTGAAATCCTGATATTCAGTGACGCCGATCTCTCATCTCCCATTTACGAAACCGATAAGCTGATTGCCGCGCTTCGTGGCGGCGCAGATGTCGCCATTGGCTCGCGCTGGATGCGCCCCGAGTTGCAAACGGAACGTCAGCCCTTATACCGGCAGTTGTTTGGACGCATCTTCAACTTGCTTCTTCGTGTTTTGCTGGGACTGAAGTTCAAGGACACACAGTGTGGACTGAAAGCCTTCACGCGCAGCGCGGCCCAGCAGATCTTTCCGCGGCAGCGCATCGAGCGCTGGGGCTTCGATCCGGAACTGCTGTTCCTGGCCCGCAAGCAGCGGCTTCAGGTCGCGGAAGTGCCGGTGGAATGGGCGCACGACGAGCGCTCCAAAATCAATCCGCTTTCCGACGGCTTCAAAATGTTTATGGAAATTTTGCGTATCAGGTGGTACGCGCTCACCGGCAAGTACGCTCATCCTGCACTCGCCTGGGTGGAAGAGCAGAAGGTGTCACTCTAACGCGCAACCAGAGTTGGCGTAGCTCAAAGTGCCAGGTGGGCGCGAGAAGCCGAGTCCACGCCAGCGGACGAAATAAGAATAGCCCCGCACGCCCGAGCCCCGGAGGGGTGAGGAAGTGCGGGGTTAGTGCCTAGATTCCCCCGCCCCTTTAGGGATGGTACCCACAGCGCCGGGACATCAGTCCCGGTGCATTGCGCGGCCCTGGTATACACCTACTCCGGCTCTGCTCTAGGAGAAATAATCCCTGCGGAATATGGCCCCTTGGGCTTTATCTATCCCTCATCGCGCCGAATATTTGGCGCCGTCACTCCCAGGGATTAGGACGCCGCCGCATGGCGGACGATGGTGTGGTCTTTCAGAGGGACAACAACCATGCCGTGTTGCCGCTCGAAAGCCAGCGTCATAGTAGCAGCGCAGCGGCCGCATAGCCAGAAATGTTCCACCTTGCGCACCGGTCTATCGCCACCGACGAGTTGGGGACCGGAATGACTCGGCAGCTCAAACTGAAAGAGCTTGCCGTCGCGCAGGTACTGGAAGGGAGTTTGACAAGCCGGATTTGCGCATTTGGAAAGCATCTTGGCTCCCTTCGATCAGGTTTGGGCAGGAACCGGCGTGTCACGTCCGTGCTTGGTCCCTACAACTGGGGATTATCGTACGCCAAATTCGATGCACGCACTCGCGAATTTGGGCCTGTGGAAAATTTAATTTTTTCATCATCCCGATGCAGAAACTTGAACCAACATGAAACTGCTTTAAAGCCATCGAGATTCGTGCTGGCTTCGCCGGCACGCTTGAATTTTTCCACAGACATCCACAGACATCCACTTGCGGCGCAAAAAAGGTGCTCCCGAACCGGAGCACCCTTAGCTCATCCACCAGCTCCGTTTCAAAAAAGCCAGGGAGCGGGACAAAACTGGAAAGCGGCTTAGTGAAGAGTCAAACCCATCGGAGACGACAAAGTGTTCGCACCCGGAGCGCACTGGCGCCGCGCCCTTGCCGAGATCTCCTGCGATCCATCCTCTTATAGCGGAATGTTTCCGTGTTTCTTGGGCGGATTCTTGTCCCGCTTGGTCTGTAGCATCTCCAGGGCCTGGATGAGTTTCTTGCGCGTCTGTCGTGGACTGATGACTGCGTCCACAAAACCGCGATCAGCGGCCACGTAAGGATTGGCAAAGCGGTCGCGGAACTCTTCTATCTTTTGCATCCGCAGTACCTCGCGTTCCTTCGGGTCCTTCACTTTGACCAGGTCACTCTTGTAAACAATGTCCACTGCACCTTCCGGACCCATGACCGCAATCTCCGCCGTGGGCCACGCGTAATTCGCATCCGCGCGGATATGTTTGGAGGCCATAACGCAATACGCGCCCCCGTAAGCTTTGCGTGTGATCACGGTGATCTTGGGCACGGTCGCTTCGGCAAACGCGAACAGCAGCTTGGCTCCGTGGCGGATGATGCCGCCATATTCCTGATTGACTCCAGGCAGGAAGCCGGGCACGTCCTCGAAGGTGATCAGCGGGATATTAAAAGCGTCGCAGAAGCGCACAAAGCGTGCGCCTTTCACCGAGGCATTGATGTCGAGCACGCCCGCCAGAAACGCCGGCTGGTTGGCAACGATTCCCACCGAGCGGCCGTTCAGCCGCGCGAATCCGACCACGATGTTCTTGGCGTAGTGCTCATGCACTTCGAAAAAGTAGTGATCATCCACTACGGTGTTGATCACGTCCTTGATGTCATAGGGGAGGTTCGATTCGCCGGGAACAATCGTGTCCAGCGACTCGTCTTCGCGGTCAGCCGGATCCGTGCACTCACGCCGCGGAGCGTCTTCCAGATTGTTGGAGGGGATAAAGCTGAGCAACTCGCGGATCATGGACAGGCATTCGGCGTCGTCTGCGGCCATGAAGTGAGCCACACCACTGGTCTCGTTGTGCGTCAGAGCGCCGCCGAGTTGCGTTTTGGTGACCTCTTCATGCGTCACCGTCTTGATCACGTCCGGTCCGGTGATGAACATGTAGGAAGTCTTGTCCACCATCAGAATGAAATCGGTGATGGCGGGTGAGTACACCGCGCCGCCGGCGCACGGGCCCATGATCGCGGAAATCTGGGGCACCACCCCACTCGACAGCGTGTTACGCAGGAAAATGTCGGCGTAACCGGCCAGCGACATCACGCCTTCCTGAATTCGCGCCCCGCCGGAGTCGTTCAATCCGATCACCGGCGCGCCAACGCGCATCGCCATGTCCATGATTTTTACGATCTTGGCCGCGTTGGCCTCCGAGAGCGAACCGCCGAAAACCGTGAAATCCTGCGCGAAGACAAACACCAGGCGCCCCTCAATGCGGCCGTAGCCGGTGATGAATCCGTCACCGTAAAACTTCTGCTCCTGCATGCCGAAATCGGTGCAGCGATGGGTAACCAGCTTATCGGTTTCTTCGAAGGTGCCTTCGTCCAGCAGGAACTCAATGCGCTCCCGCGCCGACATCTTGCCTTCTTTGTGCTGTTTTTCGCGCCTTTGGGGGCCGCCGCC
This sequence comes from Terriglobales bacterium, assembly GCA_041946765.1. Taxonomy (GTDB): domain Bacteria; phylum Acidobacteriota; class Terriglobia; order Terriglobales; family Acidobacteriaceae; genus JBHGAZ01. Next base: position 59,483 of record JBHGAZ010000016.1, on the reverse strand, counting down.
CGCTTCCGCCAGGGTGTCGCGATGCTTCAGTTCCGCCAGCTTCTCTTCAAGTTTCATCGGGATAGTCCGCAGAATTTTTAGCAGTTCTTCAGAATGTTGGGATTATACCGAAGATCGCGTCATGTATACATAATTATAGAAATGTTCCACGTAGAACATTTGGCTTGCTTCCGGTTTCCACCCACCCCGCCAAAGGCAGCCGCGGGCTGGGACACCACTGCCGCCCTCATTCCACCGCGCCCGGCTCCCACTTGTACTGCTTGCCCGCCCAGTATACCGACGACGTCATCCCCATTACATCTTCGGTGACGATGGCAGTCACGATCTTTTTCTTAATCAACTGGCGCGTAATCGAAATCTTTGCGAACGAGAGGTTAATCACGACGAATTTTGCCCGGGGAGTAGGGGCGCGCCAGTTGTGCACGACCAGCAGCATGGGCTGGGGACCGTCCATCGCCGTGAATTGTGTGGTCACTTTCGGGTCGCCATACCCGAAATAGGCGTTGGACGGGTCAATCACCTTGTAGCGAAATTCGGTTTGCCCTACCAGCACTTCCTTGCCGGTGGCGACAACGATAGCGTCTTCGGTGCCGTCGCCGTCCAAGTCCGCGGTGAGGACAGGGCACGTCTTATCAATTTGAAAGCTGGGGCCGAATTCGCGGACGGCCATAGCTACCACCGCTCGGCACTTCTCGTCCGCTCTGCAAGCATCCGCCGCGCTACGACCGGAGCCGCCGGCATTCGATGCGACGCGCCGCTCTGCCGGTCTGAGCGTGGATTGCGCGGCCACCATCGTCTGCGTGGCGATTATCGTAACCAGCAGAACAACCCAGGTCATGACTCGAAGCATGGAGCTACTTTATTCCGCTTTGGGCGCGGCGCAAGAAAAAAGAGCGGTTGCTGGATATTGCCGAGGCGTGCAATCCGGGCGCTTCAATGTCCTTTGAAGTGCTCCCATCCTTCCGGTTTGAGCTCCCACCGTGCCTTGCGGACCGCGTCAACCAGCCAAACTCCGCGAGGCCTGGTTATGGTTCCGATCCAGCGGACCGGCACGCCGGCGATCCGGTCCGGGATGCGGTTATGCTTGGCGGCAGGGGCCGTGAACAGCAGTTCGTAATCATCGCCTCCGTGCAGCGCTTCTTTGAGAGTCGCCCCCTTTGCCAGTGGAATCGCCTCTTGTGCCAGCCATGCGCCCATTTCACTCTCTTCGCAAATATGCGCCAGATCGGTTGAGAGGCCGTCGCTGATATCAATCATGGCCGAAGCGAGCGCCTTTTCGCGCAGGTACTGGCCTACAGCAATGCGGGGTACAGGAAAGAAATGCGCGGGCCAAATGGGTCCCCAGCACGCCCGCTGTTGGTATGCTGGGGCAGAATCGCGCGGTCGAATGGCACGAACGGCCTTCTGCTGCTGCAACCGGTGCAGCACGGCAGCCGCACCCCCCAAAGCACCGGTAACGTAGATATCGTCGCCGACGCGTGCACCGGAGCGCAGCACGGCTTTCCCCGCTGGCACCGACCCAACGACCACGATGTCCGCCAACACCCCCGACTGTGACTGAGCCGTATCGCCACCGGCCAGCTCAACTTTGAATTTCTTCGCCAGCCTCTCAAAGCCACGCAGAAATTCGTTCATCCAGCGCTGGGAAATATCTGTCGGCAACGCCAGTGACAAGAATGCTGCCAGCGGTACCCCGCCCATTGCAGCGATGTCGCTCAATCCGCGGGCGAGGCAGCGGTGGCCCACGGACTCCGCCGGATGCCACTCCCGCCGGAAATGCACTCCCTCAAGACTGAAATCAGTTGTAACCAGCGCTTCATGTCTGCGCGGCAGACGGAGTATGCCGCAATCGTCTCCGATGCCTTGGACGACAGCAGCCGAGCGGCGTCGACCGTATGCGCGGCGGATGCCGGCGATGAATTGTCTTTCCGGTACAAGCAACGGAAACACTATACTCTTCCGTGCCAACCCGCCGTGAAGTTGCCAGACGAAATCGCTCTGCGGTGGCTCCTGAGGCTGGTTCGGTTACCTAAGGGCAGTATCAACCACACCTGCGGTATTTGTCCCGGTTACCCTATCCCTTCCACCGAGAGGCGAACCCGGGACAACGTTCGTCCCATCCTAGGCTTGCGACGTTACTAAGGAGTACATGAACCCACAATTGGTTTGCATTCTGGTCATCGGCCGAACTCTCAATTGACACCTATGTACCTGCTTTGTTACCGTGACACTTCGTTCTACTTACACTCTGGCCGAGTTTTCGTGGGACGGATTCACTTCGTTCCGGGCTGGGGGTCTCGTGGCTCATTCCAGGCTTCGTCCCGACCAAAACATCAGGTGGAGGTGTTAGAGCTTTGCGGAAACGTTTTTACATCCTTTTCGTCACCCGCGATGCTGATGGCGAACTCCGCAAAATCCATATCCCCCTGCATTACATGTACGTCTTCCTTGCCGGCGCAGTACTGGGCATGTTCACCATTACCGGGATTGCGGGTTCCTATACCCGCATGCTGATGAAGGTTGCGCGTTTCAACCAGTTGCGCTCCGAGAAGGAACAGCTTAAGTCCCGCTACACGCGCCTCGAGCAGGCCGCCCAGGAGAAGGACCTGCAGGTGGCCTCGCTCGGCTCGCTAGCCAACGAAGTGTCGGCCCTGTACGGGCTGAAATCTGATCCGCTGCTCACCCCGACCACGACCGACTTCAGCGAACAACAGGTGGAATCTTCATTGACGCGATTGCACGCCTTGAAGCGCACCGCCCTGAACGGAGCGGCAACCCTGGGCATCGGTATGGGGCTGAATCGCACGGTCACCCTGTCAGACTGGGTCACGGTTTCGTCCGGACCGACTCTGTGGCCGGTGGAAGGCAGAATCACGGGCGCCTTTGGAGAGCGGGTTGACCCGTTCAACGGTGAAGGCGAGTTCCATCGCGGCGTGGACATTGCCGGCAGCTACGGACAACCTGTAATTGCCCCGGCTGATGGGGTGATCACGTTCGCCGACTTCGTGAGCGGCTACGGCCGTATGATCGTGCTGGAGCATTCTCAGGGCATTACCACGCGGTATGGACATCTTTCTGCCTTCGCCGTTACGGAAGGCCAGACTGTTCATCGTGGAGATGTGATTGGCCACGTTGGTCTCAGCGGGCGCAGTACCGGTCCCCACGTGCACTACGAAGTCTGGGTGCGCGGCACTCCTGTGAACCCTTACAAGTACCTCCGCACCACCGTCGCGCGTCTGCATCGCCTTTCCGGCGATTAGACTAGAGCAGACCCGGAGAAGGTGTACAGCAAACCAGAGATGGTGTAAACCGCTCGCACAGCCGAGGGCGGCTGTGCCACACCGGCAGGGCAACAGCAGCCCTGGTTTAGGGCGCCTCCTGAAGCAACCGTACCTGCCAATGGTCCGAAGTGGGCGTCATTACAGCGATGTAGTGGACTGTAACCTGTTCTGAGTGGATCAGAGAACTGCCATCGAGAACCTGGATCTCGAGTTGCGCGGTGTCGCGTAGCTCGATAGCGGAGCCTTCGGGAGAATAGAACACCGCCTCCAGCTTATGTCCCAGATCGTTGTAGCGGGTGCGCAGCCCTGACTGTGTCTGGGCCTTAATGGTATTAACGAGCTGATCGTGGGCATAGCCGACCCAGACGTTGCCCAACCGGCTGGCATCGTTCTGCTCCAACGCGCGTTGCAGCGACTTCCAAGCCGCCGCATAATCGCGCACGATGGCGTTGCCGGTGGTTTCCTCCACCTCGCGCGGGCCCACATTGTCGGCGTTTAACACGACGTGCGGGCCTGGGATGCTGGCGCCAAGCGCGTGCTGCGTCAGCCAGAGCAATACTGCGCTCAGGATGGCCAAAGCGACCAGAGCGGTCACGAAGCGCACACGGAAGCTGTCGCTCATCGCCCACCTCCCCAGTGGATTTCATTTCCCATAACAACGCCGGAGGCGACCGTAATCGTGGCCGTGCTGGCGGGCGGAAATTCGGCGCGCGCAATACCCTTCTTGACCCGCGCGTCCACCGTGCTCTTGCCACGCGGATCCGTGGCGGTGAAGGTAACGATCGTCCCGTCCGGCACCGGGTTGCCGGCGCAGTCTCGTACCGGGTCGGTTTCAACGACGATTCCCTCCTTGCCGCGCTCGGCCCGCATACGGAGATTGCAGGGGTCGGCAGCTACCTGCTGCACCACGCGCCGCACCGAAGCCTCACCGCTGGAGACGACAAACTGCGCCGCCCCGGCGCGACGGCCGGAGTCCATACGAGTCCAGGCGACCCCGTCGCGCGAGGTCACAGTGCGTGTTACTGGCGCGCTTTCGCCGACCGACAGCTCAAACTTTACCGGCTGCGGCGCCAGAACCAGATTGTCAAAGCGGTCCAGGACAAACGCAGTGCCCGTGATGACGCCGCGCTTTGCCGCCGGCACTCGGGACGGCTGCGCCAGAAAGTTGATATTGACGGGCTCAGCCGGCGAGACGAAGAACGCCTTGGCCGACTCCCCATCGCTGCTGCGCAGGACCGCTAAATACCGGCCCGCCTGGCGCACTTCTTCGGGTTGCAGTTTGATGCTCTCGCCTAGTTGAACTTTGCGCTTAATTCGGGCCGCAGGGCCCACCAGGTAAAAAGTGGCATTGCCGCTGCCGCTGGTCTGGATTGAAACCGCAGTACCGGCAACAGCTTGTGCGGGCAGTCTCAGATCGGCAGCGTAGCCGCTGGCCACGAGCACGCTGACGAGTAGAACAGCCTGAATGAAGGTGCGCATCTTACATATCACCCCGGTTGATGCTGTACTCGTTCACGGTAACGCGATAGCTGTGTACTTTGTTCGCTAGGTCCTTGGCAATGGACACCGCAAACGGCTCCGGCGTTTGCGGCAGCAGCGCCTGGTCGTCATAGCCGTCGCTGACCCAGATGACCTTCCCCGCGTTGTCGTAGAACGTAGCGAGAACATGCGGAATATTGACGGTCTGGCCGCTCTGGTTAATCAGTTCTCCTTTCAGCACGTGCTTGCCCCGAGCATCGGTTTCAATTCGCTGGTGCACCACCGCGATCACCGGATCGGCAGACGCCGGCACCAGCATTGAGTTCGGCTGCATGCGAACGCTCTTCACATTCGCCAGCTTGATCCCGGGAAAGTCAATGCGAAATGGAGACACCTCCTTCGGCAGCAGCGTGTGAGAAATTTTGTCAAAACTGGTCTCCTCGCCCAGCACCGAACCGTCTTTGCTGATCAGGGTGGCAGTCACTGCAACGAACCCGGGCACGGTGTCTTCATTCACAATTTCGCCCAGTATGATGGTGCTGCCGTCGCGCTCCGTAGCATTCATCGAAATAATGCGGACCTTAGGCGGGTTGACGTTCTGCGCACCCCAGTCGTCATCGACGCCACGCGTAATCACGTCCCAGCGAAGATAATTGACCGGGATCACCTGCGGCGGAACTTTGGAAGGTTTCTCCACCGGCCAGACAACTTTCCAGTCTGCACCTTCTTTAACCACCTTGAGGTCGCGGGTGTCCTCCAATGCGCCCACCGCGCTGGAATAGTGCAGCGAGGCGCGGACTAGCGCTTCGCGGTCGTTACTGGTGAGAACGCTAGTGTCCACGCGTTCGAGCGACGAATACGTCCGCAGGCTGGCGTCGCGCCCAGCCAGGTCGCCTATGAACGCCCGCTTCTCCGTCTTGTCGGCACTTGCAAGGAGGGCGAATGCTCCGTCCCAGTCCTTGGCCTTGACGGCCTGAAACATTGCTTGCACGGCGCCATCAGGCGTGGTCGGAGTCTTTTTGCCAGGTCTCACGCTGGCTACCGCGATGAAGACCAACGTGAGAAGGATCATGAAAATGGGCAGGCCGCGTTTCATCTTATTTGGCCTCCCGTACATAAACGGTTTCGCCGGGAGCAGCCGGGAACTCCAGCGGCTCCGCAAGGCGTTTGCGTTCGGGCAGCAGCAGCACGACGATAATGGCGAGAATACTGCTGCCGATCGGCAGTATTCCCCACATCAATCCCTGCCAGGGCGGAGGTACGTCGCCAAACTCCATTGGTCTGGCAGGTGGCACGTCTTCCTTGGTCCAAAGCGTGATCTGGCCGCTGTCGTACACCTCCGTGGGACGCCAGCCGGCAAAGGCCAGCAGGGGTTCGTAATAGCGGTCGTGCACGAATATGTACTTCAGGCCATACTTGTTGGCGTGTTTCAGCATGGCTCGCAGCGATTCCATGCCTGAGGTGCCGTAGTACTTGGAGTTGGTCAACTGGGCCGAGCCATAGCGTGTCATTTCAGGCAGCAGGCGAGCGGAGTTGTATTCCCCGTCCACGCTGCTGGCGTTAGCAAACGCGCCCACCTTCGACATCAGCCCGCCGAAACCGAGAGTCAGGTAGCGGAAGCGGTCGTGGTTGTCGCGATTGAGAAAGCTGATCACCGGCTGGACATCAAAGCGCTGCGGAGCAAACGGGCGCCATGCAACCGCCCATCCGAGCGCGGCGCCGCACGACAGTACCGCCAGCAGGGAAACCGCCACGACGCCCTTGGTGTGGAAACGATCAATGATTTTGACTGCCAGAATGCTGGCAATCGGCAACGCCATAAGCGTGGCCCAGAAAGCGAAACGCTCGAACGTCAGCACTTCAAAGGCACGCCCTAATAGCAGCCGCGGAATCGGCGTAGTGCCGCCCAGTCCCAGCAGGAATGTCAGCCAGAAGCCGAAGAACAAAGGCCGCAGACGGTTCTCCGTACAGCCTCTCCAGAATATGTACGGCAACGCGAGCAGCAGTGCGCCGTAAGGAATAATGAAGAAATTCACCCCCCAGATCGGCTCCAGGAGGAAATTGGCACGGCTAGCATGCGGAATCGGCATCTGCTTGATCGGGTTGTGGATCAACGCGACGAAATACGGCAGCAGCACCGCTCCCACGCCCACCGTTGAAATAGCCACAAACACGGCTGCGCGCGACACCACGCCGCCCACCGACGCGCCTTCCCGCTTGCGGTCGATCATCGCCAGCCATAACACCGGCAAGGCGAACAGCACGGCGCCGAACAACAATGTCACGTGATGAGCAGCGGCGGCCGCCAGACACAACACCACGCCTTTGATCAGGGCCCGTACCCGGGTCTTTGTCAGCCAGTCATAAAAGTATGGCAATGCGTTCAGGTAAAGCGGGGCCGCCATTGTGGTGGAAAGCTGCCCAGATTGATACACCAGGAACGACAGTGATCCCAGCAGCACACTACCAATGGCGGCATAGCTCGCCGTTCGCTCGTCCACCCATAGCCGCGCATAGCGATACATCCCGATCGGCATCAGCAGGATGGCAATCAGTTGCACCAGCATGTAGGCCATGTCCAGGCTCATCAGCTTGGAAAAAATGGCGATCCACTGGTGCTGCAGCGGCGGGTAGGTCGTCTGGGAGAACCCCGTAAACCACTTCTCGTTCCACGGATTGAACCAGTGTTGGGCGTAATGCGACGCGAAGAACATGTGGAAGTTCGCGTCGTAGGAATTGTTGGGCAATTCCATCATCAGCAGCGGAGCATGTATCGCCAGCGCCAGCAGGACGATTGCGAACAGCGGAATGGCGGCACGCTGGCTGGCCGGGGCCGCGTCCTTCACATGCACGGGGGAGCTTGCAACCAAGAGGACCTCCACGACAGTACAGCAGGTTGGCAGCAGGTTTGATTCCCAACCGGAGCGCCGGTTTGCCCGTAAATTGACCTACTTCCCAATAGCGTCGAGGTTACTTTGTCACCATGAGTGGTGATTAGTGTGCTAACAGAGAGAACACCGGTACGCCATAAGTTCTGGCCGCATAAGTGTTCGTTTCTGCATACTGCCGCATTTTGGGCAGTTTGCATCATTTGGGGTTGGAAGTGTTCTTGCGAGTGCTGCTGATAGTGCGAGTGGTCCCGGTGAAAACGTTTATCAAGTATGTAACATTTTGTTCCCTCTTTGCGTTGGTCCTTCCGGCGCTGTCGCAAACTTTTGAGATCGGCGGACAATCCGAGCCGCAGCCGGCCACTCCGCGCGCAAAGTCCGGGCAGCGAGGCGCAGCTGCGGGTGCCAGCTCCGGGATCGGCTGGGGCAACAGCATTGAAGTAGGCAGGCTGACACGCGCGGCCGAAGATGCCGTCAAGCGTGGCGATGCAGGCGTGGCCGCGGACTTTAGCGCCCGCGCCCTCAAACTGGCTCCGCAAAATAACCATCTCTGGTTTCTGCTGGGATACACCGCTCGCCTCGCTGGACGCAGCCAAGCCTCGATAGACGCTTACCAGCAAGGCCTGCGCAATGATCCGAATTCAATAGAAGGATTGTCAGGCCTGGCGCAGACCTATATGCGCACGGGCAGAGCAGAGGAGGCAAAGAAGCTACTGCTGCAAGTGCTGGCCGTCAATCCCCGCCGCCCCGTGGACCTGATGATGGCAGGTGAGCTGTTCCTGCAATCTGGCGATTCGCAGCGCGGCATTGATCTGTTGCAGCGTTCCGAAGCCCTGCGTCCCAGTTCGCATACCGAGGTCATGCTCGCAACGGCCTATATGAAATCGAAGCAGCCGGAGCGGGCCAAGCAGTTGCTGGATCGCGCCAAATCGCGCGGAGCAAATGCCGATGTCTTCCGCGCGGTAGCCAACTACTACCGCGAGCAGCGCGATTATGATTCGGCCATCAAGACGCTGCTGGAGCTGCCGAAGAAGACCCCCGACCTGCTCGGCGAACTGGGTTACACCTATGCGCTGGCCGGACGTAAAGAGAAAGCGGCAGACGCTTACGTTAAAGCCGCAAATGCGGCGCCCCAACAGGTTAAATTGCAGTTGTCAGCAGCGGAGTCGCTGGTTCGAGTGGGAGATTTCGACGGTGCGCGGAAATATCTGGCGCGGGCCGCAGCCATCGAGCCCAGTCACTATCGTCTGCACGCGATTCGCGCTGACATGGCGCGGGCTGCCAAACGCACCGATGAAGCCATCGCCGAATACAAGCTCGCGCTGGCCAACATTCCTGCCGCCGGTGTGGCGGAAGGCGTGCTCTATCCCGTCCAGTTGCGTCTCAACTTGGCGGAGCAGTATCGCGATTTCGGCGATGACAACGGCTCGAAGCAGCAAATCGCATTGGCGAAAGCTGAAATTGACAAGCTCGACGTTCAGGGGGCATCGCGCCCTGAGTTCCTGCGCATGCGAGCCTCCGTCGAAACGGCGGGCGACAATCTGGCCGCCGCTGAAGCTGACTTGAAGCAGGCGCAGTCGCTGGCGCCGGAAAACCTGAATATTACCGTCCAGTACGCGGCTCTCCTGTGGCGCATGAAACGCCCGGATGAAGCGCGGAGACTGTATCAAAGCGTCTTGGCCAAAGAGCCCAAGAACCGCTACGCGCTGGAGTCGCTCGGCTATCTCGCCCGCGAGGAGGCCGACAACCAGACCGCAGAAGAGTTCTTCCTCAGGTTGCGCGACGCCTATCCCAACGATTACGTCGCCTATGTGGCGCTCGGCGACCTTTACACAGCCCTGCGACAGTTCCAGAAAGCGCAGGCGAACTACGAGCGTGGCTATGCTTTCGCGCCCAGCAATTCCCTGATCATTGCCGGGGGCGCCAATGCCGCCATCGAAGCAAAACAGATTGAGGTGGCGAAGCACTGGCTCGACCGCGCTACGCCAGCCATGCAAGACGACGCACGCGTCATGAAAGAGCGCGAGCGCTATCTGTTCCACACGGGCAAGTACCTGGAGTCGGCCCAGCTTGGGTGGAAGGTCATCAAGAAGCTTCCCAACGATCGCGACGGTTCCGTCTATCTTGCCTACGACCTCTACAACCTCGGCCGCTATGACGACGTGCTGGAATTGGTCCGCAAATACCAGCTCATCCTTCCGAAGGAGCCCAACTTCCCCTTGCTTTCCGGCCACGTGCAGAAGCAAACGCAGCTATTGAGCGAGGCGGTGGATGACTACACGCGCGCGATCGAACTCGATCCCAACATGGTGGAAGCCTACATCAACCGCGGATACGTGCTGAACGACCTGCAAAATGCCGAGCAGGCGGCTCAGGACTTCGAGCACGTGCTGAAGTCCAGTCCCGACAACGGCGTGGCTCGCCTTGGGCTTTCGTTCTCTTACCTGCAGTTGCACAAAGCCAAGCTGGCCCTCGACGAGGCGCAGCAGGCGCAGAATCTTTTGGGTGAGTCGGGATCTACACATCTGGCGATGGCAGGCGCCTACCGGCAAATGCGTCTGCTGAGGCCGGCGGAAAAAGAATACAGGGCCGCGATCAAATATGCCCCCAGCGACGTCACCCTGCACCTGGCGCTTGCCGACACGCTCTATCACTTGCACCGCTATCCGGATTCACTTAGCGCTTTGAACGAAGCCCTCGCGTTGGCGCCCGATGACGCTGCCATTTACGCCAAAATGGCCCACGCGCACGCGCAGATGCACAATCGCGAAGACACCCTGCGCTACGTTCTAGCAGCGGAGCAGGAGGACAGTGATTCCTCCGCCATCCTGCTGGACACCGGGGACGCACTGTTGACGCTGGGCGACCGCGACGCCGCCATGAAGCGATTCGAGCGTGCGCTGGAAGCACCCGACGCCAACCGGGTCGATGCCCGCCTGCTGATCGCGAAACTGATGCAGCGGAACGGCCAATGGGGCGATGCCCGCCAGCAGATCAGCCTGGCATTTGCGGAATCAAGAATTGGCGAGGCTTCGCCAGTGACCACCGACAATCTGATCCAAGCCGCCAATCTATTCCTGGCGATGTATGACTTTGACCTGGCGCAGAAGTTCTTTCTAAAAGCCAAGGAAGCCGGAGCGGCAGATCAGGTGGTCAACATCGGACTGGCAAACGTTTACCTCGCACAGGGGGATCCGCGCCGCGCCGAGGCCCAACTGGCGGCCCTGGGCAATTCCGGGGATCTTACCAGCGACTATGATTACACGCTCGCTATGGCCAATGTTTACCGCGAGCGGCACGACACCGCGCGTGCTCTGACTGCTTTTGCCCGCGCCAACATGCTGGCCGGCGAGGACGACGCTGCACAGCGTGGGCAAGATATTCTGGCCGCGGAAGAAGGCCTGCAGCTGAATCAGAAGCTCAGCGTTCTCAGCGACGTCTACGTCCATCCTATCTTCGAGGACGCCACTATCTACATCAATGACGCGCGTTTAGGCGGGCCCGGTGCGCCTCTGAATCCGCCCCGCTCCTCAATCGAGACACTCTGGACGAATGCTTTCCGTCTGCACCAGGGATCTTTACCTACTGTGAGCGGGTTCTTCCAGGTGCGCAACGCCCGCGGTGAAATTTCAGTGCCCAGCCAGTTCCGTGTGCTTGACCGCAATACCTACGACTACACCTTCAATGGGGGGCTGCAACCCGTTCTGCACCTCGGGAGCGGCTCTGTTACTTTCAATTCAGGCATTCAGTACACGCTGCGGCGCGATCACCGTTCGCCTATTGATATGGACCAGAACCTGTTCCGCCAATTTGTGTACATCAGCACCAGTCCGTTCTGGAATTGGATTTCGATCAAGGGGACAGCCATGCACGAGTCTGGCCCCTTCACTCTGCAAAACTTGAGTTCGCGCGACCTTGTGGGCCGTATCGAGTTCACCGTGGGCCGCCCGTGGGGCAAAACAGCCCTGCTCACGGGATACTCTGGCCGTGACCTCGTTTTCCATCCGCGCCAGTTGGAGTTTTACACCACCTCAGCTTATGTTGGTCTGCAACGCAAGTTTGGGAAGAAGCTGACTGCGGCGGTGCTGGGTGAGTACATCCGCAGTTGGCGTGTGCGCGATGCCGGGTTCGGCGCGGGACAGATCATGCGCCCTGCGGGTCAAATTGAATACCGTCCCAATCGTAACTGGGAGGTCAATGCAAATTTTGCCTGGTCGCGCGGACAAGGATTCCACGCTTATGACAACATGCAAAGCGGATTCTTCATCTCTTACATGAAGCCGCTGCGTCGAAGGGTGAGCGACGGCGTCGGGGAGGTTCCCGTCGAGTATCCTCTGCGGTTCTCGGTCGGGCTTGAGCAACAGCATTTTTACAATTTCACTGGCCGCAGCCAAGCGATGTTTCGCCCGGTTGTCCGCTTGACTCTCTTTTAGAGCCAGTAGGGCCCCATGAAGATTTGCCTGGTAACAGCTTTTCCGCCCAGCCGCCGGCTGTTGAACGAATACGGTTACCACATCGCACGGGAGTTGCGAAGGCACCCTCTGCTGAGTCTCACTATTCTGGCGGACCGGGTGCCGGAAGCTGTCGAAGAACTGCCCGGTTTCGATGTGGTCCGCTGCTGGTCTCTGAACAAAACCTCCAACCACCTGGCGCTATATAAGGTCCTGCGCGAGATCAAACCGGACGTCGTCTGGTTTAATCTCTTGTTCTCCACTTTCGGCAACTCCCACAATCCTGTGGCTGCATTCTCCGGCCTGACACTCCCTGCGACGGCCCGCCTGATGGGTTTTTATACCCACATCACCCTGCATCACCTGATGGACCACGTGGACTTGAAGGATTCTGGCATCAGGCATGCCCGGCTCTATCGCCTTGCAGGCTCGGCCGCCACCCGCATCCTGCTGATGGCTAATTCGGTCTCCGTTCTGCTGCCGGCCTACCGCCGGACTCTCATGGACAAGTATCGCGGAGAAAACGTCCACTTCCGTGCTCATGGAATTCTGTCGGCACGGCCGGAAATTCCGGACCTCTCCCAGCGCGGTAATCCCCATCACCGGATTCTGGTGTTTGGCAAATGGGGAACTTACAAGCGGTTGGAACTCATGTTGGAAGCCTTCGAGGAGGTCGCGGCGCATCTGCCGGATGCCCGTCTGATCGTGGCCGGATCGAATCATCCGATGGCGCCGGGGTACATCGAGAACCTGACCGCCCGCTACGCCGGCAATCCCCGCATTACCTTTACTGGCTACGTGGAGGAAGATGCCATTGCTACTCTGTTCAGCACTGCCAGCGTTCTGGTAATGCCTTATTCATCGGCCACAGGTTCCAGTGGCGTGGCACACATTGCCTGTCAATACGGCGTTCCTATACTGTCCGCTGACATTCACGATTTTCGCTGCATGGCGGAAGACGAAGAACTCGCCATTGAGTTTTACAAAATCGGGGATGCCGGCGATCTGGCGGACAAGCTGGTGGACCTGCTTCGGTCCCCACAGCGGCAGCGCGAGATGGCGGAACAGAACTTCTCGGCTGCCCTGCGCATGACGATGCCGCAGATTGTTAAGCAATACCTGCGTGCTTTTGACCGACAGCAGCGCAGCCGGGCGCTGCAGCCGATATCGCGTTTCCGCCGGCTGCCGTCCTGGATTCCTTCGCGTTCGGCGATTTTCCGCGCTGCTGCGCCCAGGTGGTCACCATGGATGTGAGAGCAATCCTGCTGGTGGGCAGCGACCCGGCGGAGAGCATCGCCGGTATTCCGATCGCGCTGCTGGAGGTGTTAGGGCGCCCGGTGTTGCAACGTGTCGCCGAGCGACTGCGTGGCTGTGGCATTACCAGCATTACGGCTGCTGGTGATGGTGGCGCTCAGGCCGCGCGCGTTGCATTACGAGCGATGCGCTCGCCGGTGGAGTGGGTACAAACTCCGGGTCAGCCGCCGTGGCGCGCCGCCCAGCGAGTATTTTCTCAATACGTACAAGCAGGCGCCGAACTGGTGCTGCTGGTCCGACTGGGCGCATTCACCGAAATTGATTTCGAACACCTCATTCAGTTTCATCTAGACCGGCATGCACGCGTCACCGCCGTGATTAACGGGGGCGGAGAACTGCTGGGTACATTTGTCATCAGCGCTTCGCGCCGCAACGATGCGGCATTCATGCTGCGTCATCGTTTGCAAGCGTTCCGTACACCTTTTACTCCGTATCCGTTTGCTGGTTATTGCAATCCGCTGGCGACCACGGCCGATCTCCGGCAACTGGCAGTGGATGCCTTCGAAGGGAAAACGCACATCGTTCCTGAAGGCGAGCAGATCAAGCCGGGCGTCTGGGTTGCAGCCGGCGCGCGCCTGCACCGATCGGCGCGCGTACTGGCGCCGGCCTTCATCGGCGAACGCGTAAAATTGCGGGCTTCCACCCTGATTACACGCTGCAGTGTGCTGGAGCGTCACGTCCACGTGGACTGCGGCACGGTCGTGGAAAACGCCACGGTGTTGCCGTACACCACGCTGGGTGCTGGACTGGACGTCTCCCATGCCGTCGTCGGATTCCGCCGCCTGGTGCACTTGCGGCGCCAGGTGGAAGTGGAAATCGGTGATCCCAAGCTGATCGGCGCCCTAACAGCGGCGCCCCTGCGCGCATTGACGCAGGCGGCATCGCTGGCCAATTTCTTCCCGCTGCAATTCGTGCACGGACTGTTCGGGCGGGGGCCGCAACCAGCAGATTTGCCGGCCGCAGTACAGGCGCCTTCCCCGGCACTGAGGTCTCCTGTGGCAGTGCAGGCCTCCGAAGCAGCGCAAAACAAAGAGTTCCCGGCGTTGGTTGTCGCGAGGAGATATGGAAACGACTAGACCCGTCGTCGTGATGCGCATTCCGGAGCGGTTGAACTTCAAACAGTCGCGCGCATTCTGGCGTGAAATCCAGCCGATCCTTACTTCCGACCGTCCGCAGATTGTCTTCGATATGGCGTCCGTGAAGTATCTGGATGCGGCCGGGGTTGACATGCTCCTGCAATGCATGGCGGAGGTGATGAAACGCGACGGCGACCTGAAGCTGGCGGCTGTTTCCCCCGAAGCCTTCGTCATCCTCGAACTCACCCGGACGGACAGGTTCTTCGAAATCTATGACAGCTCTTCCAATGCCGTGAAAAGCTTCAGCCGGTTTCTGCCCGAGGCCATGCGTCACCAGCCATTTGGGAATTTTGTTGCGCCCGCCCCCGCACCTCGCGCACAGGGAGCGGCTGCTGCGGAACCTGCGCCGGACCGGGATCCTGGATTTGCCGCATGACACGCATGCCAGATGCGCGGCCCGGGACCCGCACACCATTCATGAGTTGGCGGGAAGCTCTTGCCTTGCTCCGCTCCGAGCCGGCCCACTCACGAATCCTGGGCGGAAGCCTGGTGATGCTGTTCGGCTCCGGCCTGGTCAGTGCAGTTAATTTTGCCTACAACATCGCCGTAGCGCGCTTGCTCGGCCCGTCATCGTTTGGGCATGCAGCAGCTATCGTCACCCTGCTGATGCTGGTCTCGGCGATCACTCTTTCCTTTCAGTTGGTCTGCGCGAAATTCGTGGCGCGTAACGTTACGGACGGCAGCAGAGCCGCCGTATATTCATCCCTCCATCGCCGGGCTTGGAAAATGGGCCTTTTGCTGGGCTCGGCGCTCGTGTTCGCCAGCGGCGCCGTAGCGAACTATCTGAACTTGCCTTCGTCCTCCTTTGTGATCGTACTGGCGATGGGGGTCGCTTTCTATATACCTCTGGGCGTCAAACGCGGCGGATTACAAGGAGTATGCGCGTTTCCGCGACTTTCCATCAACTTCCTGATCGAAGCCATTGTAAAGTTCGTCGGCGCTATTGTGCTCATCGAGCTTGGTTATGGCGTTCTGGGGGCGGTGGCTGCCATTGCGGTTTCAGTCGTCCTCGCTTATTTCGTGCCCCGAGCTCCGGTGGAGCTGCGTACCCGGCCCGAACCTGGAGTGCCGGCTTCGTTCGGCGAAGGCATGCAGGCTATCGTGTTCTTCGTCGGGCAAGTAGTCATAAACAACATTGACATCCTGCTGGTGAAACATTTCTTTGCTGCCACCGAGGCCGGCATTTACGCCGCCGTCGCGCTCGTCGGCAGGGCAGTGTATTTCTTTTCCTGGTCTGTCGTCAGCGTCATGTTCCCCATTTCGGCCGGAAGCAAGCCCCAGGAAGACAACGCGTCCGTGCTGGCGGTCCCCATGGCGATTGTTACGTTTATCGCCTTGGCATTCACGGTGGGCCTGGGACTTTTTCCTGACTTCGCGTTGCGCATCGTGTTCGGGCCAGTGTTCCACCAGGTGGGACAGCCCCTTGAAGGCCTGCTTTCACTGTATGCCGCGGCCACCGGCGCTTACTCTCTCAGCGTCGTGTTGATGGCGTACGAGATGTCCCGAAGGCTCGCCAAGGCTGGCTGGGTACAGCTTGCGTTCAGCGGCGGCATCGTACTGGGAATTTACTTTTTCCACCAGTCGCTGCGGGAAGTCATCTTGGTGCAACTGGTGCTGATGGTGTTCCTGCTGATCGTCTGCGCCATGCCCTTCTTCCGCCGGGACCGTGCAGTCGCGCCTGCCGTTGCAAGTGGCGGTATTAGAGCGGTAAAGGCGGAGCCACTTATTCGCCGTTTGCGGCGCGTTGCTGAAGCCGAGGTGATTGCCGATTTCCTGAAAAGCGAGTTCCATCACCAGGAATTCCTGCGCGATCGCGACCGCTTCGAAGCGCTCGTCATGGCTGCTGATACGAGCAACGAAGCCGAAAATGCACTCCGGCGCGCCTTGCTGTTTCGCCGGCGGGCCACCATGTGGCGCGAACTGCCCTCCGATACGCAATGGTGGGAAGTGGAGCTCAACCCGGCCGCTCTCCCCAACCTTCGCGTCTTTCCGCGCGCTCAGTGGCGCAAGGTGGCTTCCGGAAATTTTCGTCTGGGTGATATCGTCGAGCGCATCCGTTCCGGGAGATTTCCGGGGAGGACGCGCCACTTTGCCAGCCAATTGCTGTCACTCAGCCATCACCTCCGCTATCACGACGGGCACCGCAGCACGGTCCTGCTGATCGGCATTGACGAGCAGCAACCCCTGACCATTCTCGAAGGCAATCATCGCCTCACAGCGGCCATGCTGGCTTCTCCCCAGATTGCCGGCAATCGCTTCCGTTATATCTGCGGGCTTTCGCCAAGGATGAACGAGTGCTGCTGGTATGAAACCAATCTCGCCAACCTCTGGCGGTATGCGCGCAACCGTCTGAAGATCCTGATGTACGACCGCGAGGCCGACATCGCGCAACTGTTGACCTCATCTCAATCATCCCAGTTCGCTGGCAACATGGATACCAGTGAAGGCATTGCCGAGCTGTCTGGGCCGCAGATAGCCGCAGTAGAAAAAGCCGCAGCAACGCCTTCTCTGGCTCAGTGGGACCAGAAGCAGGCTTCTTAGGTGAATAGCCATGAACATGAAGGCATGGACAGCAAGATTTCTAATTGCAGTAGCGCCGGCGCTGAGCGGCGCACCGGCGCTGGCGCAAGCTCAATCCGGCGCTCCTGCGCAGCAACAAACCCAGACGGCCGAACCGAACGGGGGGATGGTGGATCCGTCGCGTGGACCCTTGTCGCCGGTTCCTTCGTCGCCGTTGCCGAACGCCCCCAGCAGCACGCAGCCGAGCGCAAAGCAGACTCCGAGTTCCGGAACGGCACAACAGCAGCAGGGCACTATTGAGGAACCGGTGGGCGCCGCGGTAGGCAAAGCTGGCGTGACCAGCGGCGGTCCCGCTTCCCGGCCTGCCGGTAATGCTATCGCCCCTGCCAAGCAGCACCAAACTCGCTCCTTGCTGATTAAGCTGGCCGTCATTGGCGCGGCCGGTGTGGCGATCGGCACCGTGCTGGCGCTTTCCAAGGCCAGCCCCAGCAATCCACCTGGTGCCCGGTGATTCACGACGGGCGGTAAGCGCGGCCGGGTTTCGAACGTTCATTATGTCTGCGCAGCTTCCATTTCGTCCGCCTCCGCAGCCCCCGAGCGGTCCCACTAAGGATGCAGCGCAGCGGCCGCTGCTGATCAGCTTTTCCGGTCTTGATGGCTCTGGCAAAAGCACGCAGATCGAGAACCTCTGCTCGGTGCTGGAGGAGCTTGGGTACCGCACGGTCCGGCTGGCCTTCTGGGATGATGTGGTAGTCCTCACACGCTATCGCGAGGGCTTTGTCCATAACGTATTTGGGAGCGAGCAGGGCATCGGCGCGCCCGGTAAGCCGGTACGCCGGCGCGACAAGAACATGCGCGGCTGGTATCTCACGCTGGCACGCCACGTCCTCTACTTCCTGGATACCATCAACTTGCGCCGGGTGATCGGGCGAGTCCGGCGCAACCACAACGGCGCGATCGTTATTGATCGCTACATCTATGACGAGCTGGCAAATTTGCCTCTTCATAATTTTTGTAGCCGCGCGTTCGTCCACCTGATGAATGGCCTCGCCCCTCAGCCCGATATCGCCTACCTGCTGGACGCCGATCCAGACGAAGCCTGCGCCCGCAAACCGGAGTACCCGGTTGAATTCATGCGCCAGTGCCGCGGTTGGTATCACAACCTTGCCGGGCTGCTCGGCACCATGATCGTAATCCCGCCTGAGCCGCTGGAGGACGCCCGTCGGCGGGTCACCAAGGTGCTGCTGACCTTTCTGCAAATTCGCGACGACCCAACACAGGCTGGCGAGCCGTGGCGGAAAACCGCATAGAAAAAGGTATTCAGTTTGTGCTCTGCCGTAACACCGGAGCCAGCAGCAGGCACCTAGCAATCAGCAATAACCTGCCCGCAATTTATTGCTTGTGGCTACTTGCTTGTTGCTGTCGGTGACGAAAGTTCTCGTGTTTGCGGCAGTAGCAATCTTCTGGCGTAAATGGCGCATCTACGCAGGTTAGAACATTCCAATGGCCGAGCTAATTGACCCCTGGAGCCGGTCCACGCTGGGAGAAACAATGCATATTGCAGTCGTGGGTTCCGGGTACGTGGGGTTAGTAGCGGGAACCTGTTTTGGAGAGCTGGGTCACACCGTCATTCTGGTGGACAATGATCAGGCCAAGGTTCAGGCGCTCAAGTGCGGCGAAGTCCCGATCCACGAGCAGTTCCTTCCAGAGCTGCTCGCGCGCCATCGCGGAACACGGCTCTCATTCACCGACGATCTCGGAGAAGCAGTTCGCGCCAGCGATGCCATCTTCATAGCTGTGGGAACTCCGCCCACCGAGGACGGTGAAGCTGACTTGTCGTATGTAGAGTCGGTGGCGCGTGGCATTGCAGGATCAATCAGCAGCTACAAAGTTGTAGTCGAGAAGAGCACCGTGCCGGTGTATACGAGCGACTGGATCCGGAAGGTCATGCTGCTGAACGGAGCACCTCCGGGAATGTTCGACGTGGCCTCGAATCCCGAGTTTCTGCGCGAAGGCAGTGCGGTTACCGACTTCCTGTTTCCCGACCGCATTGTGATCGGCGCTGATTCCCTGCGCTGCGCCGAGGTGCTGCGCAAGGCTTATGCTCCGCTCGTTGATGGCGAGTATTATCGCCAGGACAACGCCGTTCCCAAACCCGACCACGCCCGCGTGCCGCCCCCACTCATCAGCACCAGCGCCAAGAGTGCGGAGCTCATCAAGCATGCCTCCAACGCTTTCCTAGCGATGAAAATTTCTTTTATCAACGCGGTAGCATCCATCTGCGAATCCGTGGGCGCGAACGTTGAGCAGGTGGTGGAAGGTATTGGTTCGGACTCGCGTATCGGCCCGCGTTTCCTCAGTCCCGGGATCGGCTATGGCGGATCGTGCTTCCCCAAGGACCTGATGGCTTTCTATTCCGTAGCGCGCGACTGTGGCTACGATTTTCGCCTGCTGCATGAAGTCATGCGCATCAACGAGGAACAGCGGTCGCGTTATCTGCGGAAGGTGCGCAAGGCGCTGTGGACGCTCAAGGGCAAGCGCTTGGCCGTGCTCGGCCTGGCATTCAAGGGCGGCACCGACGATATCCGGGAATCCCCGGCCATTGCTTTGGTGAAGGCGCTGCTGAAGGAAGGCGCGCAGGTGGTCGCCTACGATCCGGCCGCCATGGAGCGCGCAGCCGAAGTGCTGCCTGCGCAACACATCACGTATTCCAGGTCGGCGTACGAAGCCGTGGACACAGCGGACGCTCTGCTGATCCTGACAGACTGGGAAGAATTCACCGCGCTCGATTTGGACCGCCTCTACGCCAGCTTGCGTTACCCCATCGTGATTGATGGACGCAATTTGTACGACCCGGAGATCATGGCCGAACGCGGATTGATTTATTTCAGCATCGGCCGGCCCGATGCGATCCCGGAAAAGCGCGCCGCCTTGACTCTGAAAGCGGCCTGACCTTCAACGCGCCGGCGAGATGGCCGGAACAACTCGGTGCTGCCGCCGCACCATCTCAGAGTGGCAAGACCCGCACTTCAAGTGCAGGAAGAGTTCATGGGCCCAAGCTTCCGTAGTGACGTTGTTCTTTCCGTAGTAGTCCCCATTTATAACGAGCAGGAAGTTCTAGACGCTCTTCATCAGGCGCTCACAGATGTTTTGGAGAACATCGGCGAGCCTTGGGAAATCGTGTACGTTTCCGACGGATGCACGGATTCGTCGCTCGAGATGTTGCTGAGGTATCAGTCCCTCGACCCGCGAATCACGGTTGTGGAACTGAGCCGCAACTGGGGCCACCAGCCAGCGCTCACAGCCGGCCTGCAAGTGGCCCGTGGCGAAGCAGTTGTCATGATGGATGGCGACTTTCAGGACCCGCCCGAAACCATCACTGAGCTGGTAGAAGCCTGGCGCCGCGGCGCCGAGGTCGTGGTGGCGCAGCGCCGCAGCCGGAACGAGTCGGGCTTCCGTACTTTCTTGTATCCCTTGTTCTACAAGTTTCTCGGCTTGCTTTCCGATTATCCCATCCCGCTGAATGCGGGCATCTTCGGCCTCCTGGATCGGCGCGCGGTAGACGCTATCAACACGCTGACGGAAAACAATCGCTACATTCCAGGTCTGCGCGCCTGGGTAGGCTTCAACACTGCCGTGGTGTATTACGACCGCGCCGATCGCGCCGCCGGCCGTCCCAAGCAAACCTTCTTGCGTCTGCTTAAATACGGATTGGACGCCATCTTCAGCTTCAGCTACAAGCCCCTGCGGCTCAGCCTGCTACTAGGGTTCACGACCGCATTCTTCGCCATCCTGTACGGGTCAGCGCTGGTGATTGGCCGCACATTCGGCATTCATCTGATGGGTCCCGTTGTCTGGGGCTACACCAGCACCATCGTCAGCGTTCTCTTCATGGGAGGAGTGCAGTTGATTTGCATTGGGCTGCTGGGGGAATACATTGGCCGGATTTACGATGAGGTGAAGCGCCGGCCGCTGTTCCTGGTGCGCAACCTTCATCGCGCTGAGTCCGGCGCGAGCGTCATGGCCAGTAACCGCAGGGAATCCACGGCCGCGTAATTGCGTATTGCCGGCGCGAAGCGACCCTCAGCGTATCGTGATCACCACCGGCGTGGACTGCTGAAGCGAACCAGATGTGCCCGTGAGGGTCACGGTGTATGCAGTCCCGCCTGAAGCGCTGCTCGCAGATCTAACAGCAGAGCTGCTGCCGCACCCAACACTTAGGATGGAAATAGCCAGCACCAATCCCAGAATCAGCCAGAAGCCCCGCGACGCGTTCCTGAATCCACCGCCGTGAATTACTGAACCGAAAACGATTCCGACAAACGGCGCCGCCAGCGCAAACCACGGACCGAGGTCATGATGAGAACGGATGGCCGCCGAGGTGCTGCTCACGTTGATTGTCACACTGGCGGTGGCCGCGCCGCCCGCCGGCCTAACAGTGCCTGGCGACCAGGAACAGCTCGCTCCCGTAGGTAATCCGGAGCAGCTCAGGGAAACGTCGCTGCTGAAACCGTTCTGTGGGGTAATCGTAACCAGGAGTTGCGCTGGTTGCGTGGTGCTGGCTGTGGCGGTGGAAGGAGACGCACTCACTTGAAAAGTCGGGGAGGAAGTTGGCGTCCCGACAACCGTATAGCCGATTCCGGGTGACATCTTGTTCGTCATGGAAGGCCGGCCCACCGCTTTCACGTAAACCGTGTAGCCGCCGGCATCAATACCAAACTGCCCGAGATCCAGGCCGTGAATTCCGGAGGCGACCGTCGCCAGCGGCATCAGGTTTTCGCCGTCGCCGGAGATAAATACCTGGTAGTGGTCAATCGTGTTCTCGTTGCCGCTGATGTTCCAGTTCAGAGTGTTGCCGGATACTGAACCGGAGACGCTGACGCAGTTTTCGATCCCGCTTTCAATCTCGGTACCTTCCTCGTAATCGTTCCAAGTGGTGATCTGAAAGCTTTCCAGTTGGCGCGAACTCGAATAATACTTGCCCGCCTCTTTCCACGAGTTCAGCCAGGTCTGCCCGCAATTCTGGTTCATGATGCGGTTCAGGCTCCACGATGCCAGCGTGTCGTTGAATCCCTTGTAGGCGGTCCCGAAGGCATGCTGCGTGGGATAGGAAAGCGCGGTCGAATAGAAATTATCGAGATAGCTTTGTTCCCAGTCGTTGGGATTCGAGGTATTGATCATCACCCAACTGAACGCGCCGCCGGTAGCTGCATGCGTAAACCCGCTTGTATTCTGGAAGATGAACAGTGGATTGCCGGGAGCGTTGGCCTTTACGTAATCCCAGTTGATGTTGAAGCGCTCCAGTCCGAACTCGAATACGACCGGCCGTCCGCCGATTCGCATATACGCCGGCGAGCCAAAATATTTGTTGTAAATGTACGCCAGGTCACTGAGGAGTTGCTGGGTGACGTCGCAGCCGGGCGTATTGGCGCAGCCCAGCAGCGCGCCCTTGTCTTCCATGATGGCGAACTTGAACGGAGATCCCGGGAGCGTCTCGGCATACTGCTTCAGCAGCATGGTGCCGGTGTCGGTCCAGCTTTGTCCTGGACCGTACCAGTCCACGATAGTGCCCGTCAGCCCGCGGCTCAGATGGTCGTCCACCTGCTTCTGCACCTGCGCCGCCGTCGCAGAGTTGTAGCCGACGTTCATGTGGTTCGACTCCCCGAACCAAAACATGATGTTCGTATATATTTGCGTGCTCGCGCCCGAATACAGGAGCGTGCGGTGGTCCACCTTGCTGACATTGCCAGCCCCCACATTGCCGTTGGTCTGGCTCTGAAATGTGTTGGCCGCGCTGGTGTTGTTCGATGTTTCCGCTGTGAGGGTAGTAGTAGGCGTGACCGCCAGCGAAGCAGCCAGACTGAACGCCTGCGCTGTCACGACGGCGAGAATAATTCGGAGAACGAAAAGGACACTGATAGCACGCACTGCGACACCTGCCCGGGCGGTTTGCTAGGTGCGCACATTGTGGAACCCTGGATTTGACAGGTGAATCCGGGCAAGTACCGCGATTCCTATGGTTACTTACCCGATACCGGATATGGTTTTCACCTTAACTAGTGACTTAATGA
This sequence comes from Terriglobales bacterium, assembly GCA_041946765.1. Lineage (GTDB taxonomy): Bacteria > Acidobacteriota > Terriglobia > Terriglobales > Acidobacteriaceae > JBHGAZ01. The sequence continues at coordinate 36,343 of JBHGAZ010000016.1, read as the reverse complement.
CGACTCGGTCAATACCGATAGGGCGGATCGCCGATGCAGAGCGCGTGGCTAGACTACCGCGCCCGGTTCTTGATCCAGATGGGTGTGCCGACGAAACCAAACGCGCGACGGATTTGGTTCTCCAGAAATCTCTCGTAGGAAAAGTGCAGCTTCACATTGCGGTCGGTAAAGAGAATGAAAGTGGGCGGTGAGGTGGCCGCCTGGGTCAGGTAATAAATCTTGACGCGTCGCGAGACCGGCACCGGAGCGCGCTCAAAGTCAATCGTCTTGAGGAAGCGGTTCATCTCTCCCGTGGAGATCCGCTTGCGCCGCTCGCGAGCGACCAGTTTCAGTTCCTCGAAAACCTTATCCACATACTTGCCCTGGGTGGCAGAGATGAACACAATAGGCGCATAGGCCAGAAACTTCAGCGCGTGCCGCACCTGCTTTTCGTACAAGCCGCGGTCGGCCGGCGGCTTTCCGTCGGAGCGCCCCGATCCAACCAGGTCCCACTTGTTGACCACAATCACCAGCGAGCGCCCGCTTTCGTGCGCGTAGCCGGCGATGTTGGCGTCCAGCGCGGTGACGCCTTCAGTGGCATCAATCACCAGCAGCGCGATGTCGGCGGTTTCCAGATGTTTGCACGCCATGACCACAGAAAGTTTTTCCGCCATTAGTTTGGTTCTTCCTTTGCGGCGGATGCCGGCGGTGTCAATGAAGCGGAAACGCGCACCGTCGCGCTCGACGAGTTCATCCACCGCGTCGCGAGTGGTGCCGGGAATGGGCGAAACAATGGCACGCCCGGTGCCTGTCAACTGGTTTAACAGCGTGGACTTGCCCACGTTCGGCCGACCAATAATGGCGATCTTGGTCTCCGCTGCCTTTTCTTGTTTCTCCTCCGCGGCCTCCGCGCCCTCCGCGCCCTCTGCGTTAATGCTTTTGATTTCCGGCAGCGACTCTAAAATTCCATCCAGCAACTCGGCCACACCTGCACCGTGCTCCGCCGATACGGGAAACAGATTGCGAATGCCCAGCCGATGAAACTCTTCGGCGTAAGCTTCCATCTTGGGCGCGTCCACTTTGTTGACGGCGAGAAACAGCGGCTTCCCCGTGCGTTGCAGCAGCCGCGCCAACTGGATATCGGGAGCGGCCAGTTCCGTGCGCGCGTCCACCACCATCACTATCGTATCGGCCTCTTCGAGCGCCACGCGAGCCTGACGGAAAATCTCCGCTGGGATCAGCTCTTTTTCTTCAGGAATGATTCCGCCGGTGTCCACGACGCGCAGCTTGCGCCCATTCCACTCAGCTTCTCCGTACAGGCGGTCACGTGTGATGCCCGGTTCATCACCGACAATGGCGCGTCGCCTGCCAATCATACGGTTGAAAAGAGTGGATTTCCCGACATTTGGCCGGCCCACGATAGCGATGGTAGGAAGCCGCCGGGCACGCGCTTGGCCTGCCTCCCGCGCTGCTGCTGTGCCGATTTTGGGCCGCATTCTGCCTTCTGCTTTCATCTGCGGCTATTATAAAGTTGCACTCGTGCGACACGTGTCCGGCACTCCCCAATCCGTCAATGCTGATGCCTGCGCGCCGCGCACAGCAGCGTCGTTGCACAGCTTTTTTGGTCCCGGCGGACTGCTGTCCAAAGCGCATCCAGCTTACGAGTTCCGGCGCGGGCAGTTGCAGATGGCGCAAGCGGTCGAACAGGCGCTTCAAGAGAAACGCCATCTGATCGTGGAGGCTGGTACGGGTACGGGCAAGACTTTGGCGTACCTGCTACCGGTATTGCGCTCCGGCAAGCGCGTCATTATTTCGACTGCGACCAAGGCACTGCAGGAACAGCTCTTCTTCAAAGATATCCCGTTTTTGGAGAAGACCCTTTTCCCTGGAGGGCAAGAAAAACTGCGCGTCTGCTACATGAAAGGACGCAACAACTATCTCTGCCGGAAGAAACTCTACGACCTGGCCGGCCAGCCGATCCTGAGTGGTTTGGAAGAAATTAACGAGTTCCGGGCCGTTGCCGACTGGGAAAAGACGACCACCACAGGCGATCGCGCCGAGATTGCCGCCCTGCCGGAAAGCACCGCGTTATGGTCCAAGCTGGATGCGCGCACGGAAGCCTGTGTCGGCCAGAAGTGCTCCGAGTTCGAGCGCTGCTTCATCACCGAGATGCATCGGCGCGCCCTGGAAAGCGACATCATAATCGTCAACCATCATTTGTTTTTCGCCGACCTGGCGATCAAGCAGTCCGCGCCTGACTCCGGCATTTTGCCCCAATGCGCCGCCGTGATTTTTGACGAGGCTCACGAACTGGAGGACGTCGCCGGCAGCTACTTCGGTGTGAGCGTCAGCAGCTTGCGCGTCGAAGAGCTTGCGCGTGACATCGAGGCCACGTTGCGTCCGCGGCAGCTTTTATCGGCGGCCCTGCTGGCAGCTGCCGCCAGCCTGCGCCAGCGCGCTCAGCTTTTCTTCTCGCTCATACCCCCGGGCGAAGGCCGCTTTGCTTTTTCCAATCGCCGTGAATTCCTGGAGGAAAACGGCGAAGAGTTTCTCGCCTTGCGTAACGCCTTGAAGCGGCTTGCGTCCGAGTTGCAGGCGATTCGCGAGAAGCCCGATGAGGTTTACAACTTCATCCGCCGCACGGAAGAGCTATGGGTGCAGTTGTCGTTTGTGATGGAATCGGAGGACCGCAACACGGTTTTCTGGATCGAGCGCCGAGGCGACGCGATCCGGCGCAAGAAACACAAGGGCGGCGCACGCAGCGAAGGTTGGGAATCGCGCTCCAGTCGTCACGTATTCCTGCAGGCGACGCCGATTGATGTCTCGCAGATCCTCCGCCAGGTTCTGTTCGAGCAAGTGGAAATGGCGGTGCTGACCTCAGCCACGCTGGCCGTGAGTGGCGGATTCGATTACGTGCGCCGCCGTCTGGGCGTGGAGCACGCCCGCGAACTGGTGGTGCCGTCGCATTTCGACTACGAATCCCAGGCGCTGCTCTACGTCCCGCCTGAGATGCCCGACCCTCGCCTGCCGCAGTTTGCGCGCGCCGCTGCCGAGCGCATTCGCCGCGTGCTCGAAATTACGCGCGGCCGCGCCTTCTGCCTGTTCACCAGCTACTCCCAGATGCACGAAGTCCACGACCGCCTGCTCGCAGAACTCGGCTTCCCCATGCTGCTTCAGGGCTCCGCGCCGAAGAACGCTCTGCTGGAGGAATTCCGGACCACCCCGAACGCGGTGCTGTTTGCCACTGCCTCATTCTGGCAGGGCGTGGACGTGCAAGGCGAACAGCTCAGTTGCGTAATCATTGACCGCCTGCCCTTCGCGGTGCCCAACGATCCGGTGGTTGCCGCCCGCATCCGCGCCATTGACGAAGACGGGGGCAATGCGTTTTTCGAATATCAGGTGCCGGCAGCGGTGATTGCTCTCAAACAAGGCTTCGGACGCTTGATCCGCTCTCTCCACGACCGCGGCGTGCTGGTGCTCCTGGATACGCGCCTCCTAAAGAAACAGTACGGACGCGTCTTTTTGAACAGCCTGCCGCCGTACCGGAAAACCACGGAGATCACAGAGGTAGAAAGATTTTTTTGCACCCCGACTTAAGATGAAGGTGCCCCACATCTGCGCGGCAGATGTGGGTGTGTTTCGTCTTACGAGAAGCCAGCCGCAAGACGAGCGTCGACCGAGCGAGTCTTGCCCAGCCCGCACTCATCCTGTAAAATAAGCGCTTTGCGAAGAGGATTACTCAGCTCATGAAAGCAGCCATTCATCCCGCGTATCACGAAGTGCGCGTGCAGTGCGCGTGCGGCCACAGTTTCACCACGCGCTCGACCAGCCGTGGTGACATCCGCGTAGAAATCTGTTCCAACTGCCACCCGTTCTTTACCGGCAAGCAGAAAATCATTGACACCGCTGGCCGCATCGAGCGTTTCCGCCGCAAGTACGCCAAGAACGACGAGAACAAGTCGGCGCCAGAAAAGAGATAGTACGTCCCATTGGACAAAAACGCCTCCGCCACGGCGGGGGCGCTTTTGTGTCAGGCGAGGGCGAAGTCCGACAGGCGTATCTTCCGTTGCTAGTTGCTTGCCACTAGTTTGCCGCGAACTCACCCCTTCTCGAACACTTTCACCCCGTACCCACGGTCTTCGCTCGCCATCAACAGGTTCCATTCAGAAGAGCGTGAAACACTGCGATTGCTATCGGGAAACTCAGCCACAACCATCAGTTTCGGCTGCTCAGCCGGAACCTGCATTACGAGTAATCCGTCGCGCAGTTCAGAATGGCACGTCCGCGGACCATTTATTACGATCCGAAGCCGCAGTTGAATCAGTTCCCGGTACCAGTCCAGCATTCCCCGCTGGCCTTCGGACCACCGGGCGCCATATTCCGGCCAATGCAATTTCGAGCGCTCGAAGCTCTGCGGGTCCTGCGGATCGGGAATCTGGCCCCAGATGAAATCCTTGAACTCGTTGCGTCTTCCTTCGCTGACCGCCTTTTGCAGTGTCGGATCGCCGTAATCGGTGAAGAACTGGAAAGGCGCAGTCTCGGCGAACTCTTCACCCATGAACAACAGGGGCGTGTGCGGCGCCAGCAGCAGCAGCGCTGCCGCCAACCTCTGCGCGCCACGTGGGGCCAGGTGCCCCAGGCGTTCGCCACGTGCGCGGTTTCCCACCTGATCATGGTTCTGAATGCAAATGATGTGCGCCGGCAACGGCACGTCTTCCGGACGCGTCCCCCGCTCCTTTTTCCAGAAGTTGAAATACTCTCCCTGGAAAACAAATCCCGAGTTCAGGGCGCGCACGATCTGGGCCTTCTTGCCGAAATCCTGGTAATAACCCTCTTGTTCGCCAGTGAGGACGGTGTGTACGGCATGGTGAAAGTCGTCGCTCCAGACGCCGCACAGGCCCCAGCCTCCATGCTCCCTTGCTTGAACCATGTGGGCGTCGTTCTCGTCGGTTTCCGCGATGACGCAAACTGTGCGGCTCAACTCGGCAGCAAGCTGTTGCACTTCATCATTGATTTCTTCGACGATATGGCGCCCCTGCTCACTTTGCTTCGGGGAATCATCGTGGATGGTCTGAATCGCGTCCAGGCGCAGACCATCCACGTGGTACTCGCGGATCCAGTACAGCGCATTTTCGATGAAATAGCGCCGTACGCCCTCGCAGCCTTGCCCGTCAAAGTTGATGGCCTCGCCCCAGGGCGTGTGGGGTCGGCCGGTGAAATACGGACCAAACATACGCAGGTAATTGCCTTCATTGCCGAGATGGTTGTAAACCACGTCCAGCATGACGCCCAGGCCCGCCGCGTGTGCCGCATTCACCAGTCGCTTGAATCCCTCCGGCCCGCCATAACTTGCTTGCACTGCGTAAGGCGACACCCCGTCGTAACCCCAATTGCGTGTGCCGGGAAAGGCGGCAACGGGCATGATTTCGATCACTGAAATCCCAAGCCCTTTTAAGTAATCGAGCCGCTCGATCACGCCCTCAAACGTCCCCTGCGGGGTGAACGTTCCAACGTGCAGCTCGTAGATGATGTATTCGTTGCGGTCGAGTCCGTGCCAGTGCTGGTCGGTCCAGCGGAACAAGTCAGGGTTGACGATCTCTGTCGGCCCATGCACCCCTTCCGGCAGAAAGCGTGAAACCGGATCGGGCACCGGGCGCTGATCATCCACCCGGTAAAAATAGCGTGTCCCCGGGTGTGCCGAAGCCGTGAGAATGAATGTGCCGGTATCATCGCGCTGCATCGGCAGCCAACGGCCGCTCTCAAGCTGCAGTGCGACCTGTTTCGCAACCGGCGCCCAGACGCGGAACTCGACTTCGTTCCCCACCACCTGTGCGCCGTTCATGCGTCCCAGAGCTGCCTTTTCCACGTGAACTTCAGACGATCAGCGTCGTGCATTGGGATGGCTGCGATTCTGGTAAAGACGTAGCTTGCTACGTCTCGGCACGCTGCCGATGCTATTCTGAAAACGGGAACTAAGACAAGAACATGCTGATTTTGGCCTCTTCCTCTCCGCGCCGCAGCGAACTGTTGCGCAATGCGCGTATTGTCTTTAAGGTGATCGCCGCCGAGGTCGCGGAAGTCCCGGATGGGAATGAATCTCCGCGTGATTTCGCCCAACGGGCGGCGCGCGACAAGGCCCGCGCCGTCTACCAGCAGATGCCATCCGCGTCCCGCTCTTCCAACCTCGTTCTCGCCGCTGACACGGTTGTAGTGGTGGACGGCGCCATTCTCGGCAAGCCCGCCGATGAGCAGGACGCCGCCCGCATGCTCCGCCTGCTTTCCGGCCGCTCGCATCAGGTCATCACCGGCGTCTGCCTCATCGGCGCACAATCTGATGCTTCCACGCCGGAAGATCGGAAGGGATCACGAAAGCCAAAAACTGGAAATCAGAAACTGGAACCGGTTTTTGAGGATGTTAGCTCCGAAATCACAAACGTCTACTTCAACCCCCTTTCCGACGCCGATATAAACGAATACATCGCCACGGGCGAGCCGATGGACAAGGCCGGGGCCTACGCCATTCAGGGCGTCGCCTCGCGCTGGATTCCGCGCATCGAGGGCTGTTACTTCAACGTTGTGGGACTGCCCGTGCCGCTCGTTTGCCGCATGCTGCGCGAGCACGGCAAGCTGTGAGTTGTAGTCTATCGCGCAATTTCGCTCGAGATTGCGCGATGTCATGCAAGGTGTTTCCGAAGAGCGCGACTAGCTTCGGTAGGATCTTTCGGGGGGGCACGGCTTCAGCCGTGCCGTAAAGACTTTTCTCTCATTTTGAGCGGGCTTCAGCCCGCGAAAGAATACCGCGCTTCAGGCACAGCAATGGCTGAGCGCTACTTCTTCTCCGGCTCGCTCGGATTGCTCTTGCCGCTGTCGTTTACCGAAGATTTGAAATTGCGGATTCCTTCGCCCAGGCCCTTGCCCAGTTCGGCCAGCCGCCCCGGCCCAAAAATCAGCAGAGCAATGGCGAGGATGACCAGTATCTCCATGCCACCGAGGTGCATATGGCCTCCCTTCTCTTTTGATTCTAGGCCACTACTCGCGGGGAGTCAAAATCCCAAGTTACGTTGGGCGCGCCCCTGAAAGCGACTGTATCAGCCTCGCCAGCAGCGCCGTCCTTTTCGGCAACTCTTCTAAAATCACGGACTCGTTGGCCGCGTGCGCGCCTTCGCCCACCGCGCCCAACCCGTCCAGGGTAGGAATCCCCAGGGCGGCCGTAAAATTCCCATCCGAGGCTCCTCCTACGGCGGCCTCCTCCAACTCCCAACCCAGCTCCCGCCCTGCTATGCGCGCCTTTTCGTACAGCGCGACCACATTCTTGTTCCGCTCCATGGGAGGCCGTCTGATCCCGCCACTTACCACGATTTTGCACTTGCGATTGAATGGCCGCAGTGAACGCAGCTTCCGTTCGATTCCAGGGGCATCCTGCAGCTTGGCGATGCGCACGTCCACCTCGGCCGAAGCTTCCGCCGCGACCACGTTCGCCCGCGTCCCCCCGCGTACCACCCCGACGTTTACCGTCAGCCCGCGTGCAAGGTCCGTGAACCCCGCTATTCGCTCGATCTGATGAACCAACTCCAGCACTGCGCTTTGACCTTTTTCAAAGTCCAGACCTGAATGCGCCGCCACACCGGTGACTTTGATGGAAAACTCTCCGACACCTTTACGCGCCGTCTTAACTGCCCCCCGGAGCCCTTGGGCCGGCTCTATCACCAGCACGGTCGCCGACTTTTTTGCCAGTGCCTCAATCACTTGGCGCGATTCTCTGCTGCCGGTTTCCTCATCCGCATTCAGCAGCACGGTTATGTGCCGACGAGGGGCCAATCTTCGCTGCCCAGCGACCCCTCCGGGCCCTGATTCACCATGAGCAACTCGCAGCGCCTCCAGGGCGAGCAATATCAGGGCGATGCCGGATTTCATGTCGAATACGCCTGGCCCCCATAGCCGTCCCGCCTGGATGCGGAAAGGCATGCTGGCCAGCGTTCCCAGCTCCCAAACCGTGTCGTAGTGGCCCAGCAGCATGACCCCCGGACGTGTGCCCGCAAACTCAGCTTGCAGCACATTTCCCGCTTCGTGCTGCGGGTGAATCTTCAGCTTCGCCCCGAGTTGCCGCAGGCGCTCGGCAATGAACTCGCCGCAGCGGTCGGCAGCCGGCTTGTTATTGCTGGGCGACTCCAGCTCAACCAGTTGCCGGATAACTTCGATCATCTCGCCTTGGCGGCTCTGGCAATACTGCAACAGCTCGCGTGCTGACATCACTTTCGTTGCCTTCCTTTGCGCCCCTGGAACTCGGGGTCCTCTGCGTTTAAGCTTTTGTCTCTCCCCGCCAAACACTATAATTTGTCATCCCCTGCGCGCTACAGATTGCGACGGAGAACTTCTTGTCCGACAACACACAAGTCATCCCAACGGCGGAAGCCGCTGAGCAGGGCGCCAACACTACGCTGGACATCTACGACATCCAACGTATCCTGCCGCACCGTTATCCGTTTCTGCTGATTGACCGCGTCATTGACCTCACCCGCAAGCAGCGCATTGTCGCGCTCAAGAACGTCACCGTCAACGAGCCGTTTTTTGCCGGGCATTTCCCTGGACATCCCATCATGCCGGGCGTACTGATCGTGGAAGCCATTGCGCAGGCCGGGGGGGCGCTGCTGCTGACCGAAGTCGAGGACCGCGACAACAAGCTGATGGTTTTTACGGGTATCGAGCGCGCGAAATTCCGTCGTCCCGTGGTTCCCGGCGACCAGCTCCGCATCGAGGTCGAAGTTGTCGCCTGGCGCCGCACCGCCGTGCGCATGCGGGGCCATGTGTTTGTGGATGGCAAACGCGCGGCTGAAGCCACCGTAACCTGTCGCCTCGTGGACCTCAGCCGCGGCCAGACTGCTGAGGAGACCAACGACAAGGAAGACGAATAACAACCGGCGGCGAATAATTATGTGAACCCGCGGCTTTGAAGGGGCGCGGCTTTTCAGCCGCGTCGAACATTCAGCCCTAGAAAGCGGCTTTAAACCGCTGAGGTCACCGGAACTGAAAACTTGAAACTAGAAACTGCCGTCCACTCGACCGCCGTCATTGATCCCGCCGCCAGGGTTCCCGCCTCTTGCCGGATCGGTCCCTATTGCGTCGTGGGCCCAGAGGTCGAACTGGGTGAAGAATGCGAACTGATGTCGCATGTGGTGCTGCAGGGACCCAGCAGGATCGGCCGCAAGAACGTGATTTTTCCTTTCGCCTCGGTCGGCGTGCAGCCGCAGGACATGAAGTATGCCGGCGAGCCCACCCGTCTCGAAATCGGCGACCATAACCAGATCCGCGAGTTTGCGACCCTTCACAGGGGTACCGTGGGGGGCGGCGGCGTCACCCGCATCGGCAATCATTGTCTGATCATGGCCTATACTCACGTGGCGCACGATTGCCAGATCGGCGACCACGTCATCTTGGCCAACGCCGCAACCCTTGCCGGCCACGTCGTCGTGGAGGACTATGCCGTCGTAGGCGCGCTCTGCCCCGTCCATCAGTTTGTGCGCATCGGTACGTATTCCTATATCGGCGGCGGCACCACCATCACCCAGGACGTTCTACCGTTCTCCAAAACCGTAGCCGTTCGCGACGTCCACGCTTTCGGCATGAACACCATTGGTTTGGAGCGTCGCGGCTTCAGCAAAGAACGGATTGCCAAGATCCACCATGCATTCAAAGTCCTGCTCGCCTCAAAGTTGAATACCGCGCAGGCGCTGGAGCAGCTGAAGTCCGAAGGCGACCTCGGGGAAGACGTGGCCATGCTGATCCGCTGGATCGAAGCTAGCGAACGGGGAGTGATCAAGTAGGCGGTCACGATTTAGCAGCGGCGACTGGCCACTGACCACTGCTACGCTGCTTCTTTCATCCCTCTTCGCCCCCACTCCCGTCGCGCGCCTGGTTCGTCGTGTGCGCTGTGCTTTCGCAAACGGCGCGAACAGCCGTCGCCATGTCGTCCGACTCGACTGACGTGATCACGAGTGCGCGCCCTTTTTTCAGCAGGTCGCAATAGAACAACCCATCGTCACGCGGGACGCCCTGATCCAACGCCTTTTCGGCGTCCTCGCCTACTTTGGCACCCATTGCAGCGCCGCCGATGCCGCAGTGCAGCGGCGCCAAGTCCCGCGGCCAGAACCGGTCCCACCCCTGGCACTACCAGGCTCGCCACCGTGGTGCCCACACCCGCGCCGACTCCGGCCCCGATCACTCCCCCAGATACGCCGAGAGTGTCTTGCCCATCCCAGGCGCTTCCGCGTCGGTGGTGGGCACGGATTCTATTTCCTCTTCCGGGGCTGACAGCACAGGAATGTGACCTGTTCTGCTGGCACTCCGATCGCCTGCATCCCGTTTGCGGCTTCCTCGGCTGCCCGCGAGGAACTGAAAATTCCGACCAGCGTCTGCATTTGTGACCTCCCCCGGCGTGCACACCCGGGATACGATGCATCTGCTGGACGTGAAGGTTCCCAAAGCAGCAACAAGCAGCAGCCAGCAAGCACCAACTTCTCTCAGCTTGTTGCTTGTCCTCGTTTCTTGTTGCTTGCTGCTTGTTGCTGCTCTCTGCGTTAAACTGCGAACGATGCAACCCTCCGCCAAAGATCGCCTTGGGCTTATCGCCGGTAACGGCACTTTCCCGCTCCTGGTGCTGGACGCCGCCCATTCCCGCGGCGAAGAGGTCATCGTAGCCGCCATCAAAGAAGAGACCTTTCCCGAGATCGAAGCTCACGGCGCCGCCGCCGTGCACTGGCTCTCGCTGGGCGAGCTTTCCAAGCTGATCGAGACATTCAAGCGCGAAGGCGTACACCGCGCCATCATGGCCGGACAAGTGAAGCACAAGCAGATCTTCAGCAATATCAAACCGGACTGGCGCCTTGCCAAGCTGCTGCTATCGCTGCGCACGCGTAACACCGATGCCCTCATCGGCGCGGTGGCCAAAGTTCTGGCCGACGAAGGTATCACCCTGCTCGACTCAACTTCCTTCCTCGCGCCGCTGCTGGCTCGCCCCGGCGTGCTCACCCGTCGTGCCCCCACCGAGCAGGAGCGCAAAAACATTTATTACGGACGCCAAGTCGCCCGCCATCTAGGTAACTACGACATCGGACAGACCGTCGTGATCGCAGAAGCCGCCTGCGTCGCGGTAGAAGCCATGGAAGGCACCGATGCCACCATCGAGCGCGCCGCCGAGATTATGAAGCACAAGTCGTTAGGCGACGCATCCTCGATGCTGAGCCGCGCGCTTACCGTGGTGAAGGTCGCAAAACCAAACCAGGACATGCGCTTTGATGTGCCGGTTGTGGGTATCATGACCATTGAAACCATGCGAAACGCCGGCGCGACGTGTCTCGCCTTGGATGCTGGCAAATGCCTGCTGCTCGATGGCGACAAGATGCTCGCCGCCGCCAACACCCATGACATCGCCATCGTAGCTGATCCCGTATAGTGAGTGCCCCACATCTGCGCCAGCAGATGTGGGTCTTGAATATCCCTCTTCGCAGCGGCCCCGGCAGGCCGCACTGTCAGACGTAGAGCGTATAATCCTCATCCATGACGGAGACCGCCCGTATCGCCGACCAGTTGGAGCGCGCCTTTCGCGGCGAGGCCTGGCATGGGCCTGCAATGATGGAGATCCTTCGCGGGGTCCCGGTTGATCAGGCGGCGGCACATCCGATTACACACGCCCACAGTATCTGGGAAATCGTGCTGCACGTAACCGCATGGCAACGTGTTGTCCTGCGCCGCATGCACGATGAGGCCGCAACCCTTACTCGCGAGCAGGACTGGCCGGGCGTGCCGCGCTTCAGCGAGTCGGAATGGCAAGCAGCCGTACACGCGCTTGAAGAATCGCACCGCAAATTGCACGCTGGCATCATGGCCATGCCCGATGATCGCCTCCATGCCCGCGTTCCGGGCAAAGACTACAACTTTTATGTCCTGCTGCACGGCGCAGTGCAGCACCTGCTCTACCACGCCGGCCAGATCGCGATCCTGAAGAAAGGCTGAATTGATAGCCGCAAGAAGCCACCCGATTCCCCGATTACCCGATTTCCCGATTCTCCGACCCCCGACGCTCAGACTCGACCAGCGCAACGGCCTGCTTTTGGATCTCTGGCTCGTCGCCGAAGCCGCGCAGCCAGTGGACATCCGGTTCGCGGCGGAACCAGGTCATCTGTCGTTTGGCGTAATTGCGATGGCCCTGCTGCGCAGCGGCGATGGCAGCCACACGGTCCAGTTCACCCGAGAGAAGTTGTGCCGCTTGTTTGTAGCCCAGAGAACTGAGCGGGCGAATTTCCTCACCGCGGCGGCCGTATTTCTGCAGCAGGGCGGCCGTTTCCTCTACTAGTCCCGAGACAAACATTTTTGCAGCGCGCTGGTTGAGCCGCTCATAGAGCAATTGGCGCTGAGGGTCGAGGCCAATTCGCAGGATGCGGAAGCCGCGCAGCGGATCGCGGCCCTGCTGCCACATCTTCGTAATCGGCTGGCGTGCCGCCAGGCAGACCTCCACGGCGCGAATCATCTTGGGAACATCATGGGGGTGAATGCGTTCTGCGGCGGTGCGGTCCAGGCGGCGCAGCAAACGGTGAAGCCAGGCAGCGCCGTTTTTGCCCTGTTCGTTTCTGGCGCGCAAGCGCGCCCGCAGTCGGCTGCGGAGCGCCTCCGACCGCTGCGGTGAAGCCGCGAGTCCCTCCAGTAAAGCGCGCAGATAAAGTCCAGTTCCGCCCACAACGATCGGCAAGCGGCCGCGCGCTTTGATGTCGGCCAGCGCAGCCCGGGCGACGCGGGCGTAATCGCCGGCGGTGAAGAGCTGATCGGGCGAAACCACATCGATCAAATGATGCGGCACGCGGGCGCGCTCGGCAGCTTCAGGTTTGGCGGTTCCGATGTCGAACTCGCGGTAAACGGCGACGGAATCGCAGTTGACGGTCTCTCCGCCAAAGCGTTCGGCCAATACCAGCGACAGTGCCGTCTTGCCGCTGCCCGTAGGGCCAAGAATGACGACCAGGAGCGGATCTCGCACGGTATCCACGTCAGCGGCTGCCCCCCTTCCCTGCCGGTGTTGCCAAATTTGGTGTGCTGGTATGGAAGTGAACGCCGCGCCAGAATCGTGCGAGGCTGATGAAGAAGATCAGCAGCGCGATCACTATGATCCCGAGCGTTTCCACGTGGCGCGCACGATTGCTGTCTCTGGGCACGAGAGAAAATTATCACAGCGACACGAAGGCAGTGAGAGTTTCGCCTTCCGCTCGTCGTCACACGCAAAGAAATCAATGAGGTCAGGGCTGCAACTTCTCCCTGCCCTGCTTTGAGTGATATATTGCGAAATACTCTCGAATTTCAATGTCCCCGCCGATCACCAGAAAAGTACTGCTCACGGGCGCCTCAGGCACGTTGGGCTATAACGTCATGCGCCTGCTGGCGCAGCAGACACAGTACAGCGTCTTGGCGCCGGTGCGGACCTTGCGCCCTTACTTGGTGCCATTTGCCCCTCGCGTCAATTTTCAGAAGCTGGTCTGGGACATTGCCGCCCTGAAGCAATATCTGTCGCATACCCGTCCCGATGTGATCGTCCATTGCGCCGCCGGATCAGGATCTCCTGCACGATTTCGAAATCGTCCGAATCCAGGCGCAGTGCCCGCTTTACGGGGAGTTGGATGATGTTCCGCTGGTCGAGAAGGCCACGCGTTATGAGCCGGCAGACGGCCGGTTCGGGATTGATGAGTCGGCGCGGCTGGATTTTCGCACGCCCTATGGCTGCTCCAAGGGCGCTGCCGATCAGTACATGCTCGAATACGCCCGCAATTTCGGTCTGCGAACCGTTGTGTTCCGCCATTCCACAATCTACGGCGGCCGTCAGATCTCCACCTTCGACCAGGGTTGGGTGGGATGGTTCTGCCAGCAAGCGCTCATTGTGCGCAACCAGCCCGGCCATCGCTTTACCATCAACGGCGATGGCAAGCAGGTACGCGACCTTTTGTATGTCTCCGACGCCGTACGCTGTTACCGCAGTGCCCACCAGTACATAGGCAGTGCCGCCGGGCTTGCCTTCAATATCGGCGGTGGGTGGGAGAACAGCATGTCCTTGCTCGAGCTGTTCACCCACCTCGAGCGCAAGCTGAACGTGCGCCTTCAATACGACCGGCTACCCTGGCGCAACAACGATCAGAAATATTTTGTCGCCGATAACAGCAAGGCGAATTCAGTGCTGCGCTGGTCGCCGACAGTGGCGAAAGAAGAAGGTATTGAAGCAACTCTTGATTGGGAGCGGGCGCGCGCCGCAGGAGCGTAATCCCGTACTGCTCTTCACGCCAAAGGCTAGTCTAGCGATGCTACGCCGGTTGCACCCGCATGCTCATATCCACAGCCATAGGTGAATGGGTGAGCGCTCCCACGGAAATGTAATCCACGCCGGCTTCGGCGTAAGCGCGCACGTTCTGCAGATTGATGCCGCCGCTGGCTTCCAGCGGGACGCGCCGCGTGTGCTGGCTCACGCGCTGCACCGCGCAGCGCACCTCTTCCGGCGACATGTTGTCCAGCAGGATGGCTTCGGCCCCGTGAAGAAGCGCTTCCTCGAGTTCCGCGAGCGAACGCACCTCAATTTCAATCGGTTGCTCGCCGCGGCGATTGCGGATAGCGCGCTCCAGCACATTATGGATACTGCCGGCCAGCGCAATATGGTTATTCTTGATCAGCACCCCGTCGCTAAGGTCCAGACGGTGATTGAAGCCGCCGCCACAGCGGACGGCATACTTGTCCAGGATACGCAGGCCGGGCGCGGTTTTGCGTGTGTCTAGGATCTGCGCCTTGGTCCCGGCAATGGCGTCCACAAAGCGGCGGGTCAGAGTGGCAATTCCGCTGAGCCGTTGCAGCACGTTCAGGATCACGCGCTCACAGGAAAGCACAACCCGCGCGTTATGACGTATGATGGCGATCGGCTGGCCCTGACGCACGCGTACTCCGTCGAACATTTCGCTGCTGCTGGTCACGTCGGGAATTCCAGTTACATTGCCTTCGAGTTGCGCAAAAATTTCCAGGATGCGCTCGATCGCTCCCAGTCCGGCGAGGACGCAATCGTGCTTCGCCAGGACCGTAGCCATTGCCTTTTGTTGCGGATCAATACAGGTGCACGTGGTCGTGTCGCTGGTGGCTTTGTCTTCCATCAGTGCATTCTGCAGGATCGCGGTAATGCGGCGGTTCGTCCAATCCACAGCAGTCTCGTTTGTGCGGGTTGCACGGATAAACCTATCATTGAATATTGAAAAATGAATATTGAATAATTGATTGCACAAGGCGCGACGATCGAAACCAGCCGCTATTCAATTTTCATTCTTCAATTCAATGCCTACTTAAGCCCGTCCAGAGCCGACGTTGTTTTTGCGCTCAGCACTTCCAACTCTTGCAGACGCTTGCGGATGCCTTCCACCACGTGCGCCGGAGCCTTGGCCAGGAATTGCTCGTTGGCCAGCTGGCGCGCAGCATTGGACATCTCCTTTTCGATCTTCGCCAGCTCTTTATTGAGGCGTTCGCGCTCGGCTGCGATGTCAATCTTCTGCTCATAGATCACGCGCACATCAAAACGTGCGCTGCTGCGCGCACCGGGTGCATTCGCCAGCGACTGTTTCACAAACTCGATTGCCTCAACGTTCGCCAGCCGCTCCACCGCACCGCGGTTCTCTTCCACCAGCCCGCGCACGCTCTCGTCTGCATGTACCTGGATGGGGACGCGCACCTTGGGTTCAACCTTCAGCTCGGCGCGCAGATTGCGCACGCTGACGATCAGGTCCTGCAAAACGGCCATTTCAGTCTCGGCGGCAAGGTCGATTTCACGATCGTACGCTTCCGGATACCGGGCTAATGCGATCGATGTTCTCGGCGCATGACCTTTGTAGAAGGCATTCCAGAGCTCCTCGGTGATAAAGGGCATGAACGGAGAAAGCAAGCGCAAAGCACCTTCAAAAATTGTCCCGACGTTGTTCATGGCGATAATCGCCTGCTCTGAACCCACCGTTTCCGAATTTAAGCGATGCTTTATTAGCTCGAGATACCAATCGCAAAAATCACCCCAGAAGAACGTGTAAAGTTCTCGTGCTGCCCCATCGAATCTATATGCTTCCAGGTTTTCATGCACTTCGCGCGTTACCCGGTTAAACCGAGACAGAATCCATCTATCTTCCAAAGTGTTGGTCGTGAACGCGACGCGCTCATCCTTTAGGTGACCCGAGCTTTTACCATGGGCGAGTTCGAAGTGTGCCAAGCTCCATGTGCCCGATTGCTCCAGCCGTTGCATGTTCATAAACATGAACCGCGCGGCATTCCAGATCTTGTTAGCGAATGCGCGATAGCCTTCCGTCCGGCTTTCGTTGAAGGCAATATCTGTGCCGGGCGAGGCCATGGCGGCCAGAGTGAAGCGGGTGGCGTCAGTGCCGTACTTATCAATCACTTGGATGGGATCCAGCACGTTGCCCTTGGTCTTGGACATTTTCTGCCGCTCGGCGTCGCGTACCAGCGAATGGATGTAGACCTCGCGGAAGGGAACAGTATCGTCTTTGCGGTCGCAATCGCCGCTGGCCTGCTTGATTGCCGCGTCCTGATGGTGGTCATCCATGAAATGACAGCCCAGCATGATCATGCGCGCCACCCAGAAGAACAGGATATCGAAGCCGGTGATCAGCAGCGACGTGGGATAGAACGCTGCCAGCTCGCGCGTCTTCTCCGGCCACCCCAGCGGCGACATAGGCAACAATCCGGAGGAGAACCAGGTGTCGAGCACGTCGGGGTCCTGTTGCAGTTTTGTGTTGCCGCACTTGGGACATTGTGTCGGCTCCTCACGCGCCACCGTGATCTCGCGGCAATCGGCGCAATGCCACGCCGGGATACGGTGTCCCCACCACAACTGGCGCGAAATGCACCAATCGTGGATATTCGCCATCCAGTTCAGATAAATCTGCTTGTAGTTTTCCGGCGTGAAACGGACTTCTCCCTTCTCCACGACTTCGATGGCGCGCTCCGCCATGCTGGGGCGTCCATCGTTGCTGCGCTTGTTGACCGCAACGAACCACTGCGTCGAAAGCCGCGGCTCCACGATGGTCTTGCAACGATCGCATTTGCCGAGTGGAACGAGGTAATCCTTGGTTCCCGCAAGCAGGTCTTGCTCTTGCAGGTCCTCGAGCACATGTTCGCGCGCCTGGAAACGGTCCAGACCGGCATAGCGGCCGGCGTTTGCGTTCATGCGCCCGTAATCGTCCATGATGTCAATCTGCGGCAGGTTGTGCCGCAGTCCGGCCTGGAAGTCGTTGGGATCGTGCGCCGGCGTGACCTTCACCGCGCCAGTGCCGAATTCAGGCTGCGCCACTTCGTCCAGGATCAACGGAATGTCGCGGTCCATGAGTGGCAAGCGGATTGTCCTTCCATGCAGGTGCGTGTAGCGCTCGTCACGCGGGTTGACGGCAACTGCGGTGTCGCCCAGCATGGTCTCCGGACGTGTAGTCGCAACAATAATGAACTCGTTGGCGCCGTTGACGGGATAGCGGATCTCGTAGAGTTTGCCGGGCGTCTCCTCGTGCACGACCTCCAGATCGCTGATAGCGGTGGCGCAGCGCGGGCACCAATTGACAATGTACTTGCCGCGATAGATCAGGCCCTCTTCATGCAGGCGGAGGAAAGCTTCGCGCACGGCTCGCGAAAGCCGCTCGTCCATGGTGAAATATTCGCGCCCCCAGTCCACCGAGGCGCCCAGCCGCTTCATCTGTTCCTGAATCGCGCCGCCGTATTTTTCACGCCATTTCCAGACCCGCTCGATGAACGCCTCTCGCCCCATCTCGCGGCGCTTCTTGCCCTCGCCGGCAAGCTGGCGCTCCACCATCATTTGGGTGGCGATACCGGCATGGTCGGTGCCGGGAAGCCACAGCGTCACAAATCCGCGCATGCGGTGCCAGCGGATAACGATGTCCATTTCCGTCTGGTTGAGCATGTGTCCCATGTGCAGCCTGCCCGTGACGTTGGGTGGCGGCAGCAACAGCGTGAACACGGGCTGCGATTTGCCGGCCTCCGGCGTCTCCACGTGAAACAGCTTTTCGCGGACCCAGTATTCGGCCCACCGGGACTCTATCTGCGCGGGTTCGTAAGCCTTGGATAGTTCGTGCGGCATCCTGCCTCAACTGAAATGAAAGGTGAAATTTTCAGTTTACAAGGCAGGGAAAATGCGGGTCAAACCGGAAACCAGTGGCAGTTCCTCGAGGAAGAAATTGGTTCCCCCCGTTTGGAGGTATGTGTATCATTCTTCGTTATGGCAACACGAGAAGACTTGGAGCACTGGCTCACAGAGGCACTCGCGGCGTCAGGTGGAAGCGCCTCGATAGTTGAGGTATGCAAATACATCTGGGCAAATCACGAAGCTGACCTGAAAGACTATGGCGATCTTTTCTATACGTGGCAATACGACGTCCGATGGGCGGCAAACCGACTTCGCCGCAAGAAGGTCATGAGGTCGGTCGAACAGTCTCCACCCCACGTTTGGGAATTAGCACCTTCAGCTTTTGTTCAAGCAACCTCTTGAGGCTGAAGTTACGAAGCTCAGTTCAGAGGACATACCGCGAAAATCCTGATCATTCACGATGTCGGCCAGCATCTTGCGCGCGTAGTCGGCATCGATGGTGAAGGTTTTCTCCTTGCGGTCGGGGCCCCCAAACTGATCTCGTCCAGCCTGGATGCCCCGCCCTCACGCCCTGGTTTTTGAGCGCTAGGGTGGGATGATCCGCGCACGGACCCTCCACAGTCCGTCAGGACGCAAGATAGTAGCCCAGGACGTGAGTCCTGGGTTGGGCGGGGAATCGAGCCGAGTCCGGCAGGACGACAGAAACGGCCATGTAGGGTACAATTCCGCCTCCATGCCCCACGCCCACACCTCGGTTCTGGTGCACTGCATCTTCTCGACCAAGAACCGCCGCCCCCGTTTGGGTCCGCAATGTCGCGAGCGACTGTGGGCGTATCTGGGTGGAACAGCGCGCCAACTGGGCGCGACGGCGCTTGCTGTTGGCGGCGTCGAGGATCATGTACACCTGCTGCTTTCCTTACCGGCAAAGCTGCCGTTGGCGGTGGCCGTGCAAAAGATAAAAGCAAATTCCTCACGCTGGTTGCGCGACAGTTTTCCCGAGCAGCGGTTGTTTTCCTGGCAGGAGGGATATGGCGGGTTCAGTGTGGGTGTTTCACAGGTGGAGCGCACCATCGCCTACATCAGAAACCAGGAGAACCATCACAGAAAAATTGATTTCGCGCAGGAGTTTGCCGCCTTCCTGAAGAAACACGGAATTCAGAAGGAGTAATTCTGCCGTCCTGCCGGACTCGCGTTTGTATGGCACCCTGTCCCAGCGCTCACGCGCTGGGCTATTTTCTTGCGTCCTGACGGACTGTGGTCGTGCGTGCCGACGGACTACGGAAAAACTAGCGCCCTGCTCGTTATCACACAGGAAACCGGCACCTACTGCGGTCCCGCTCCGGTTAAAGCTCAGCCCAGCGTGCGCAAACGGCCGGTGCCGGTGGAAGTTCAATTCGGTTCACAGGATATACCGCGACAAATGCTGGTCCTTCAGGACGTCGGCCAGCATCTTGCCCACGTATTCGGAAGCTGATCTCGTCCAGCTCCCCGCAGCAACCAGGAAACCACAAGGGCTCATCCAGAGACTACGGACAATCGCGCCTACGCAGTTCGCTCGATTGACCCCCAAATGAACAGGGTTGTAGGATTTAAAATTCTGGTTATTGGGCAATCATCTCGGCGCTATTGAGGGATATGAGACTTTTTCGCGACTACCTGCTGGTTTCCTTCTTCGGCGCCGTCATAATTCTCGTTTCCGGCCAGGCTCCAGCACAGCAGAAAAACGGGCCGCCACGGCCTACAACACCTGTGGCGCCTGCCACGAGCGGAAAATCAGTTTCACCATCGCAAGCACTCTCGCAGCCTGGCGCCGGTGACCTCGACCCCGCTGAAGTCATGATCGCCAACGCGGACAAAGAATACCAGGCGGGACGCGCCGATTACGCGGCCGGTCATCTGGAAGCAGCTAAAGAGAAGTTTAACCGCGCCTTCAACCTCTTGCTGTCGGGCCCGGTGGATGTGAAATCGGACGACCGGCTGCAGCAGGAATTCGACAAAATTGTCGAAGGAACCCACGAGCTGGAGTTGCAGGCCCTGCAGGCGGGAGATGGTTTCACGGAGCAAAGGGCCGAGCCGGCCCCCATTGACGAAGCCAATGAATTGACCTTCCCCGTTGATCCCAACATCAAAGCCAGGGCCGAGCAGGAGGTCAAGACCACCCACTCTGACCTACCCCTGGTCTTGAACGACGCCGTAGCCAGCTACATCAACTACTTCTCCAGCAAGGGACGCGGATTTCTGGAGCGCGGGTTGGTGCGCGCCGGGCGCTATCGTGACATGATCCTGCGCACGCTCAAGAAGGAGGGTGTACCCCAAGATTTGATTTATCTGGCGCAGGCAGAGTCAGGATTTCATCCCCTGGCTCTATCGCGTGCCGGAGCCCGGGGCATGTGGCAGTTCATGGCGAGCCGGGGAAAGGGTTACGGTCTGGAACGTAACTGGTGGATGGACGAGCGCCAGGACCCGGAGAAGTCCACCCGCGCTGCCGCCGAGCACCTGAAAGATCTCTACAATCAGTTCGGCGATTGGTACCTAGCCATGGCCGCCTACAACTCCGGTCCGGGGACGGTACAGCGGGCGGTACAGCGCACCGGCTATGCCGATTATTGGGAACTGTATCGACGCGGAGTGCTGCCGGCGGAGACCCGCAACTACGTTCCGATCATTCTCGCGGTCACCATCATGGCGAAAAATCCCGCGCAATATGGCTTGGATCGCCTCGTCCCAGACAAGCCTGTGGCATTCGATACGATCACAATCAACTATCCAGTAGACCTGCGGCTCGTGGCTGAATGCGTTGATGCGTCGGTAGAAAGCTTGCGCGACCTCAATCCCAGTCTGGTGCGCATGACAACCCCGAAGGACTCTCCATTTGAGCTGCGGTTGCCGCTGGGTACGAGGGAAAAATTCGAAAAGGCGATCGCCGCCATCCCGCAAGATATGCGCGTCTGGTGGCGCTATCACAAGGTGGCGCCCGGCGACACGCTGGCTCGTATCGCGGGAAAATATCGCACCACCGCCAAGTCCATTGCCGAAGCAAACAACCTTGAAGGCGAGGAGCTTCTGATTGATACCAAGCTCATCATTCCGGTTACGCCAGGCCGGGAAGGAAAATCGGCAGGACTGCGTTACTCCAAGCGTGTAACGCGTTACAAAGTGCGCAAGGGCGACACAGTGCTGTCGGTGGCCGACAATTTCGGGGTTCCTGCCGAGCGCGTGCGCAAATGGAACCATCTCAGCGGGAACAGCTTGCGCGGCCGGCGGGTGATCCTCATTCATCGTGCCATCGGCGAAGCGGACGCGGAAGCGCGTCTGCGCGCCGATCCGGGCGCCCGATCCCGCCCTGGGAAGCGTGTCAAAACCGCATCAGCCAAGACTTCTAAGTCACAGAAACAAAGCCGATTACACACTTCGAGCGGGTCGGCGCGCGTAGTCAGGCACCGCGTCCGCAGGGGCGAGACCCTGAGCAGTATTGCCACTTCTTACAACACCACGGTAGGCGCACTGCGGCGACAGAATGGTAAGCTGGCTGGCAACTTAAAAGCGGGGAGTGTGCTGGTAATCCGGACTGCCAGCCAGTAATCCGTCTCCAGATCACGCCAAAGTTGCACCTCTGCAACTCTATTGCGATTAAAATGCATCGCAGCACGCAACCAGTGCAGAGGCATGTGAGACCGCAAAATCGCTGTGCTATAATCCGCGCCGGTTGAGTAGGGTTTTAGTTTTTTTAGGCTTTTTCATCGGTACTCCAATCCGCGCTGCTGCGGCGACAGCACGCAATTGGCCGGGTTCCGCGGTCCTATTACGCCCGCCTGTGAGGCGGCGGGGTTGAAAGACTTCAGGAGGAGAAATGTTTGACGACGAGACTCTCTACGGGCGCGACGACGAGACGGATGAATTCGGTGAACCCGGCTCGTATGAAGAACCGCTAGACGAAGAAGAAGATTACGAGGAAGAAGAAGAGGAAGAGGAAGAAGCCGGGGTTCCGATAACAGCTCCTGCGGAAGCGGAAGCTCCCCCTATCAGCCAGCCCGCTGCTCCACGCAAGCCCCCGGCCAGGAAAAAAGCCGCCAAGAAGGCGCCTGCAAAGAAGGCCGCCAAGAAGGCCGCCGCCAAGCGACCTGCGAAGAAAGCGGCGAAGAAAGCTGCCAAGAAGGGTGGTGGTGCGAAGAAGGCAGCCAAGAAAGCTGCCAAGAAAAGCAGCGCGAAAAAAGCGGCCAAGAAGAGCAGCAAACGTCGCCGCTAATCAGGCGCGCCGTCTAACATTATCCACGGACCTCAGCACGCGCCTGGCGCGCGGGTTGTGGTCTGCTTTTTTTGGAGAATTGTTCCCTGGCAGCAATGATCGCCCCCAGAACAGGCATCGAGTACGCGCTGACATACGTCTTTTCTTAGTGAATCCCACGCGCTGTCAGGTCCGGGCTGCGCTGCGTGGATGGAAGGCCTATCATGCCGGTCGTCACTCGCAGTAATCCTCTTTCCTACCTCACCGGCCAACTGGACGAACTGAAACGGAAAGGCACATATTTCCGCCTGCGCGTGCTTGAAGACGAGCAAGCGCCCGTGTGCACATTCGACGGCAAACGCGTCATCAACCTGGCGTCGAACAACTACCTCGGCCTGACTGCCCACCCCAGACTGCGCCAAGCAGCGCTGGAGGCTACGCGCAAATACGGTGTCGGCAGCGGCGCGGTGCGCACCATCGCGGGGACCATGAGCGTGCACATGGCGCTGGAGGAACGGATTGCGCGGTTCAAGAACGTGCCGGCGTGTGTTGTGTTCCAATCCGGCTTCACCGCAAATGCAGGCACAGTTGCGGCCGTGCTCGGGAAGGAAGACTACATCATCAGCGACGAACTGAATCATGCGTCCATTATTGATGGCGCGCGGCTTTCCCGCGCCACTATCAAGGTGTTCCGCCACAAGGATGTGTCGCATGCTGAGGAACTGCTGAAAGAAGTGGCTGACCGCCCCGGCCATAAACTGCTGATCACCGACGGCGTCTTTTCCATGGACGGCGACATCGCCCCGCTGCCCGCGCTCTGCGATCTGGCTGAGAAATACGGCGCCATCATGATGGTGGACGACGCTCACGCCTCGGGGGTATTGGGCCGGAATGGTCGTGGCACGATAGATCACTTCAACGTCCACGGCCGCGTGGACATTCAGGTAGGCACGCTTTCCAAGGCAATCGGCGCGCTGGGCGGGTACGTATGCGGCACGCGCGACCTGATCGAGTTCCTCTACCATCGCGGCCGGCCGTTCCTGTTTTCTACTTCACATCCCCCATCCGTCGCCGCAACCTGCATCGCCGCCTTCGACGTGCTGGAGCAGGAGCCCGAGCGCATCGAGAAGCTCTGGGAGAATACGCGGTTCTTCCAGAAGGAACTGGGCGCGCTGGGCTTCAACATCGGTGGCGTTAACACCCCCGCCAGCGAGACGCCGATCACGCCCATCATCACCGGCGACGGACGCCTGGCGATGGAGTTTTCGCGCGAACTGTTCCAGAAAGGCGTGATGGCCACCGGCATCGCCTTCCCGACCGTCCCCGAAGGCAAGGCGCGAATCCGCACCATCGTGACCGCCACCCACACTCGCGACGAACTCAGCCAGGCGCTGGAAACGATGCAGCGGACAGGCAAGCGGCTGGGGATTATCGGATGAGGTGACATCACAGCGTGCATGACATAAATTGAGCGCCGAGCCAGCCAATTGTCACCTTTAGCGTAACCTCCGGTACTGGGCCAATTTGGATTTCCACAGCCTCGCTTTAGCATCCTGACTGTGCCATCATGTCGGTATGACAGTCGGCAAGGGTAAGCGTCCTCGTGACCCAAATCAACTCGCTAAGTTCATCGTGGATTCGGCCACTGGACAAATCCCTGAGTCCCCTGAAGAATCCATATCGCCTTCCCGTCCTCTGGACCTTTCTCAGTACATGGCAGCCATTGGCCGCAAAGGCGGGCAGATCGGCGGCAAGCGGCGGCTCAAGACCATGACTAAAGAGCAGCGCCGGAAAGTGGCAGCGAAGGCCGCAAAAACCCGCTGGGCCAAACACAGCAAGAAAGCTAAAGGCTGATGCCTACTTCGTTTTAAGGCCATACCCTTCGCGCAGACAGCGATGAAATGCTGCACGCCATTTTTCGGGATCAGCCGCATCCATCTCAGCGTTGTTACGGTTGCATTGGCGGAAGCGAGCGGAATGCCATTTTCGTTTAGCAATCTTCGGATGAGCACGCAACCAGCGTTGCCGTTCTTCCCACAACTCGCAGTACGGATCAGCGTCTTTGCGGCTCGTATGCCGTGGACCTGCGGCCATGCGCGCAATGCACCCCTCAAATTCCTTTTTGTCGGGCATCCGTCCAGTGCGCGGCTCGGTACGCTTTCTCTTGGGGACCCTGAGAGCTGGCCGAGAGAACTAACAAGAGCGGTAGGACAGCCAGCTTTAGTGCGTGCCGTAACATGGCGTGCATACTATCATCCGCATTTCTATTTTAGGCGACCCAATCTGGCCTTGAGGTCGGCAACATGGGCAAGTTCTTTCCGGATTGCATTCGCTATCTCCAGTGCTGGCGTTAACTGGAGCACTTCAATGTCACCATCCGTCAAGAATCTAATGTTGTCCTCCGGTTGCCCGTAGTGCTCACTGTGTCCCTGCCGGTAGATGTGAAGTTCCGGAGATTTCTTTAGCCAAGTGCCGAACTGAATAATCTTGTCCGCACGCGCTCTGGCTTTTTCGCGCAGGGCATTAAGCTGCGCTTCGGCATCCTCTAAATCAATCCTCAAGCGCATTTTTTGTTCGCGCATCTCGTCTGGGCTCATGAAGTACCCACCTCCACGAGCATCGTATTCGTGATTGGCTGGTTGACAAAACATTTTTTCACTTTTTCCTTGACATGCTAAAGCGGCATTGGTGAAAGGGTCAGTATGAATTGCTTGTCTACTGAAACCCGTGCTCACGTTGTCCGATGCTTGGTGGAAGGCGTTTCCATTCGCGGTACCGTGCGAATCACCGGGGTTGCTAAAGGAACGATCTTCAAACTGCTGGCCGACCTCGGCAAGGCATGTGCAGAATACCATGACCGCCATGTACGCAATCTGCGCGTGCGCCGGTTGCAGTGTGACGAGATTTGGTCTTTCGTTGGCGCGAAGGCAAAGAATGTGAGTGCCGCCAAGAAGCAAGAGGGCTGGGGCGACACCTGGACATGGACCGCCATTGATGCCGAGACGAAGCTCTGCGTCTCGTACATGGTCGGCGGTCGGGATGCGGGATGGGCGCACGAGTTCATGGAAGATTGCGCGAGCCGCGTGCATGGCCGTCTGCAACTTACTACTGACGGCCATAAATCCTATTTGAACGCAGTTGAGAGCGCGTTCGGCTGTGACATTGACTACGCACAACTGCAAAAGATTTACGGAGCTTCACAGGAACCTGATTACCGCCGGTATTCGCCAGCAAAGTGCATCGGTGCGGACATGAAAGTCGTGAGCGGCAACCCCGATCCCAAGCACGTTAGCACCAGTTTCGTTGAGCGCCAAAACTTGACGATGAGGATGTCGAATCGCCGGTTCACTAGGCTAACGAATGGATTCTCGAAAAAGATCGAGAACCATTGCCACATGGTCGCCCTGCACTTTATGTATTACAACTACGTGAGAATCCACGAAACGATCCGTTGCGCACCAGCAATGGAAGCTGGTTTGTCAGATCACGTCTGGAGCATCGAGGAACTGTGTGGACTGCTGCCTAAGCCGATAGCAGCAGAGTCCACCATTGAACGTCAGTTGCTCTTGAAGGCACTGGCCGCTTTGGACGCTAAGGCAACCGATTCGAGATTGACGGTCTGATCCGTTAGTACCTGAGACCGCATGGGGACATGGCGCTCCAGCAGGTGTTTTACCTGCACGTTCGGAAGATCCTTGTCAAGAGACTCAGTGCTCATCCGCTTCCGGTACGCCTTGCCCCAACCCCGCAGCAGCTTCGATTCTGCCGGAAAGCGCATCACGCCAGTAGGCTTGGCCGCGTTGTGTGGACGGATCACAATATACGGCGCTGGCGGTCCTACCGTTTTCTCGTGCTGCCGTGCTGCTTTCAAAGCCTCATAGAGGTGGAGTAGTGACCGCGCCATCGTCGTGTAGATGTTCTGCTCGCGACGGATCAAAACATCCAAAGCGGCTTCGGACCCGCTTCCAATCGCATAAAACTCAGGGTTGGCCGCTTCGTCGAGCGGTTCCGCTCCCCACGCCCTAAAGAATACTGGCCCGTTGTCCACAAACCCCAAAAGGATAAGGCCAAGAGAATACCTAAGTTTGTCTCTCACATCCTCCAAGACGGTGCGACCCCATTGGAGAGCCAGTGGATCGAGTTTGTCTGCATTCGGCAGCTTTCCCGCTTGCCATTCTGCCAAACTGACGCCCAGCTTCGCTTCCATCGCGCATCCCTGAAGCTTCCGCAGTTCTTTCTTCCGGGAGTATTCGATAATCAGCCGGATGTGCTCAAAGACAAGTAGTTGTTCGGAATGCTCTTTCTTTGCAGCTAGTAGTTTCCGCAACTGCTCCGCAATCTCAGTTATTACCGGGTGGCATACCTTGGGCTCGCCAGCCACGGCAGCAGCCAGAAGAAGCGGAGCGAAATCGTACTGCTTGCCTGCAGCATCTGTGGGAGGCAAGGTTGAGCTGCGGTAGGTGACCCGCATGTCGCTGGCCAAAATCGCTGTCTCGCCACCATCGCAAAGTACACCAATCCCGATTGTCACCGGGTACACCTCGCCTTGCTGGGATACGACATTATAGGTATCCCAGGGGCCGGTGTGAACGTATGGAATATCAGCCGCGATTGTGTTGCTGCATCGTGCGGAGGAACTCATAATCGCATACATCTTTGGAGGATTACATGAAAAAACTAGAAGACATGATTGGCGAAGAGATCGCGGTCTTAGTGCCGATGTTCCACCAGATCGTGCTCCAGAAAATGACGCTTCATTCCGTTGAACAGGCTGGACTGTGGGTTGAGCACCAAAATTCTACGAACCAACTACTCTCGAAAATTGGGCTGCAATCCGCCCCGAAAACTCTCGTATTCTTTTTGCCGTGGCATGAAGTACGGATGATATGGGAAAGCCTCGATGCGCCCGCTCTGAACGAAAAAGCATTTGGCGTATGAGTTCAATGTTGTCTTCGTTTTCGAGCAGTTCGCTAATCATCAAAGCCCATATCTCCCTGTGGAAAACTAAACAGGCCCATTACCTAACCTCCCGATTTCATTGACAACCACGCCTGAACTCAGATAGTTTAATGGTTTGCGTTGTCTGCGGTTGCCCGCCTGGGAATTCCTGTGCGTCTTTTTCGCGTTTCAGGTTAACTGAGCGGTCTTCTTTGCGTTTTTATTTGTCTTTTTTCAATTGAGTGGGAGAGTTCCGATGTCAACCTATTTCCCCAAGCAGGGGGAAATTGCGCGCAAGTGGTACGTCGTGGATGCGGACGGGCAGACGCTCGGCCGGTTGGCCACCCGCGTCGCCAACATCCTGGCGGGCAAGAACAGCCCGCGTTATACCCCTTTTCTGGATACCGGCGATCACGTGGTCGTCATCAATGCCGACAAGATCCGGCTCACGGGAATGAAACCCGAGGCCAAGCTGTACCATCGTGTTACCGGTTATCCCGGCGGTCTGCGCACGGAAGAGTTCAAGAAGCGATTTCAGCGCAAGCCGGAAGCCGTCGTTCAGGATGCGATCGTAGGTATGCTGCCGCATACCAAGCTGGGCCGTGCGATGGCCCGGAAGTTGAAAGTCTATCGCGGCGACAAGCACCCACACGCGGCGCAGAAGCCCGAACTGCTGGCGGCGGCAAAGTAAGTCCGAGAGGTAGCACGCTACAGTCTCTCGAGAAATTCTGAGAAAGGTTTACGCCTGAAGCTGGGAGCTGATGGCTGAAAGCTAAGAGCTAAACATGGCTGATCTGGTTCAGTATTACGGCACGGGACGCCGCAAATCGAGCGTGGCTCGAGTGTTCCTGCGTCCCGGCAGCGGCGAGTTCAAAGTGAACGGCCGTCCTTTTGACCAATATTTCGTCACTGACGCGCAGCGCATTGAAGCCAAGCAGCCGCTGGTGGCCACGGAAACCGATGGCACATTCAACATCGTGGCCAACTGTTCCGGCGGCGGCGTCAACGGCCAGGCAGGCGCCCTGAAGATGGGCATTGCCCGCGCTCTTCTGGAGTTCAACGCGGAATTGCGTGGAAAGCTGAAGTCGGCCGGCTTCCTCTCGCGCGACGCGCGTCAGAAGGAACGCAAGAAATACGGCCAGAAGGGTGCGCGCAAGCGCTTCCAGTTCAGCAAGCGTTGAGCACTGTTTCATGTAGAGACGTAGCTAGCTGCGTCTCTACATCTTGGTTTCGAGTAGTGGAAACCGGATACTCGAAACTGGAAACCGATTTTTGCTGTTGGCGCCTGCCGGTTCCGAGGGCGCGGACAGTGACCGCAGATCGGAACCAAATTCTTCCCGCACCGCTGCTTTGGCGCACTGGTAGCGGGACGGGAACTGTAATCCGGGGCAGCGGCCCACCGCCGACAGCGCCGGATGCAATCCAATAAGGAGGTTGCTTGGCAAACATCACCATGAAGGAACTGCTCGAAGCGGGTGTTCACTTCGGGCATCAGACGAAACGCTGGAATCCCCGCATGAAGGAGTACATCTTCGGGGAACGCAACGGTATTTACATTATTGACCTGCAGAAGACGCTGAAGATGTTCAAGGAAGCATCCAAGTTCGTGCAGGACATGGCTGCGGAACGCAAGATTGTGCTTTTCGTGGGCACCAAGCGGCAGGCACAGGACGCCATTGCTGAAGAAGCCAAGCGCTGCAGCATGTTTTACATCAACCAGCGCTGGCTGGGCGGACTGCTGACCAACTGGGTCACGGTCCAGAAGTCGGTCAAACGGCTCAAAGAGCTCGATGAGATGGCCACCGACGGCCGCTACGAGTTGCTGCCCAAAAAAGAAGTTATCAAGCTGGAACGCGAGCGCAGGCACCTGGAAGCCAATCTGGCCGGAATCAAGGAGATGAACCGGCTCCCCGATGCAATTTTCGTCATTGACTCCAACAAGGAGCAGATCGCGGTGCGCGAGGCCCGCAAATTGGGCATCCCCGTGGTCGCTGTTGTGGATACCAACTGTGACCCCACGGAAGTGGATTACGTGATCCCCGGCAATGACGACGCACTGCGCGCCATTCGGCTGTTCACCTCGAAGATCGCTGATTCAGTGATCGAGGGTTCGCAGGCTGCAACTGACAAGCAGGCCGCCGAGGTGGGCGCCGCTGCTTATGCCGGCTCCGCCGAGGGCATGGCTGAGGGCGAAGCGAAACCAGAAGAGGAAACTGCCAGCACCAGCGTGGACCTGAATGAAGATGTGACCATGGAAGAAGTGCTGGGCCGGGGCACGCGAAAGCAGCCCGCTTCCACCGGCGCCGACGAAATGCACGAGGCACAGAAGGCCGAGTCACAGACGTTTTGAAGCAGTGGTCAGTGACTAGTGATCAGTTGCTGAAAATCAGGTGCCTCATTCCGTGCCTGTTTCTGGACACTGGAGTGGGTAAGACGCCAATCGGCCCGCGCGCGTATGGATGGGCGCGGGTCAATTTATGTAGGCAGTTATGCGCGTCGTCGCCGCGGTCGAGGATCCGGGAGAGCGTTGCACGAAAACGCCCGGATGCACATTACCGGCCGGCCACGAGGGCGCATGTCAAACAGGAAAAGGTTCTGATATGAGTACTTCTGCCGCAAATATTTCCGCGGCCGCCGTCAAAGAGCTTCGTGACAAGACTGGCGCGCCAATGATGGACTGCAAGAAAGCGCTTACTGAATCGAAGGGTGACCTGGAAGCTGCCGTTGTGTGGCTGCGCAAGCACGGCGTTGCTGTCGCCACCAAGAAAGCCGCGCGTACCACCAAGGAAGGCTCGGTCGCCAGCTACATCCATGCCGGGGGCAAGATCGGCGTTCTGGTCGAGGTGAATTGCGAAAGCGATTTCGTGGCCCGCACCGAGGACTTCAAGGAACTGGTCCACGACATCGCCATGCACATCGCCGCCACCGATCCCAAGTTCATCCGCAAGGAAGACGTCACTCCGGAAGCCTACGAGAAGGAAAAAGACATCTATCGCGCGCAGGCCGCCGCGACCGGCAAGCCGGCCAACGTGGTCGAGAAGATCGTCGAAGGCAAGATGAGCAAGTTCTATGAGGAGGTTTGCCTCTACGAGCAGCCTTTCATTAAGGACCAGGGGATCTCGGTGTCGCAGTTGATCGCGCAGAAGATCGGCAAGCTGGGGGAGAACATCGCCGTGCGTCGCTTCGCGCGGTTCAAAGTCGGCGACCCGGGCCAGACTGTCGCCGTAACGAAGCCTGCCGGCGGGACTGAGGAAAAAGCTTCCAGCTAGAGTTTCAAATTTCTAAATTTTGAACGGCGCGGCTGAACCCGCGCCGGTTTTCTTATGATTTTCTTCCCCAGCCGCCACCGCCCGGTGTTTCGATGCGCACGCGGTCTCCTTTCTTCAGCCGCCTTGTAGCTTTTCCCGGCAGCAGTTCGGCCCCACGCCGTCCCCGCACCACCTCACACTTCCCAATCGCACCGTCCCGGCCGCCGTACAAGCCGTATGGACCGCGCGTACGCCGGTCAGAGAGTATAGTCACCGAGGCATCGGTGAGCACTTCAATTTCGCGCACAATCCCGTCCCCGCCGCGAAATTTATCAGCTCCGCCACTGCCGTGACGCAACGAATAACGCGTGACGCGGAAGGGATACGCGTACTCCAGCGCCTCGGCGGGCGTGTTCAGCGAATTGGTCATGTGGGTGTGAACACCGGAAACGCCTTGCTTCGTTGGACGCGCACCCATGCCGCCGGCGACGGTCTCATAGTAGGCGAAGGGCTCGCCGCTGCGGGGGTCGTCTTTGGGAAAGATTCCGCCGATAGTGAGATTGTTCATAGTGCCGGCCGCGGCCGCAGGAATGCGGTCGGGCATCGCCTGTGAGAGAGCGCGCAGGACTACGTCCACTATACGCTGCGAGGTCTCCACGTTGCCGCCCGCCACCGCCGCCGGCGGACGCGCATTCACCACCGTCCCGGGTGGCGCAATGATGCATACGGGACGCATCAGGCCGGCTGTGGCTGGTACGTCCTCGGCCACCAGGCAGCGGAAAACATAGAAGCAGGCGGAGAAGGTAATCGCGTAAACAGCGTTGATACTGCCTTCAACCTGCGCATCGGTGCCACTGAAGTCCACGGTGACGACGCAAGGATGCTTCTGCTGAAGGGCGAGACGCTTTTCGGGTCGCAGGCGAGATCCAGTGGCTGAGTCATGAAAGGTAACGGCGGCGGAGATACGCACCGGCTTCGAGTTGATACCATCGTCGTCCAGGAAATCCTCGGCGCGAAATGTGCCGCGCCGGATGCGGGCTAGAAAGGCGCGCATCACATCCTCAGAGTAGTCGAGCAGTTCGGCTGCAGCGCGGCGTACGCGGTTCAATCCATAGCGCTGGCAAATTTCCGACAGTCGCATGCTCCCCGTGTTGCACGCTGCGATCTGCGCGCCGAGATCACCTTCGCGCTCGCGCGGCGTGCGTACATTGTTGAGCACAAGCGCGAGGACGTCGCGGTTCATCTGCCCCTGGGAAACCAGCTTGACCGGTGGAATGCGCAGGCCTTCCTGGTAAATCTCTCGCGCCAGGCCCATGGATCCCGGAAAGGCCCCACCGATATCCGCGTGATGGGCGCGCGCGGCAAGATAGAAATCGGGTGTGCGTTTCCCGTTTCCCGTTCTTCGTTTCCCGCGGGAGGCCCGTGCAACGGGGCACGGCAACTGTGTGGCACAACCGCCCTCGGCTGTGCTCCAGCCCTCGTAAAACGGCGACACCAGCGTAATATCGGGCAGGTGCGTGCCGCCACAAAAAGGATCGTTGAGCATCGCCACGTCGCCCGGAGAGAACTCGAGAGCATCAATTGCCGCACGCACCGAGGCGGGCATTGATCCCAGGTGCACGGGCATGTGATCGCCCATTGCGATCACCTCTCCGGCGCTATCGAACAGCGCGCAAGAGTAGTCGCGACGCTCTTTGATGTTGGGAGAAAAAGCCGTTCTCCGCAGGGCGGCACCCATCTCTTCGGCAATGGAGTGAAAAATATTCTTGAAGATTTCCAGCTCGATGGGGTCCCGCGGCGGCATGGGGAGGGATGATACCACCCGCCGTACCTCCGTTTCTCGTTTCCCGCGCGGGCCCGTTTCCATTCACCGTCCGACAAGAATTGAGCAGATGTGAAAATTTTTGTTGACACGGAAACGGATCACCCGCAATATCTTGTGGCAGAGTTGCTGTTCATGCAAGTTATTGGACAGCGTGGCGAGTTCGGGCCCTACAACCGACCTTCGAGGGAGAAGGTTCAAGGAGGCAAAGCAATATGCCAGCGAAGAAGAAAGCCGCCAAGAAGAAAGCAAAAAAGAAGTAAGTTAGCGCGAGCGCTAGACTCGCGATCCGGGCCACCATGAAAGGTTTCCGCGCTATGCGGAAGCCTTTTTTAGTGCATGAACAACATTTTCTTCCCTGGCCGCATGCGCTGATGCCCTGTATTTCCCTGATTGCGCACGCGCGCCGCCGCGTTATACTCCCGAAAGCTCAGCGACCGCTTCATTCAGGTCCGCTCCCGTGCCGATGAGCGCAAAAGCGAAATCCAAGGTGAAGAAGACCGACGGCGAAATCTGCATCCCAGACAAGCTGTACTTTCGTATTGGGGAGGTAGCGGAACTCTGTGGCCTGCCTGCTTACGTCCTGCGCTTCTGGGAAACTGAGTTTCCTCAACTGAAGCCTACCAAGAGCAGCACGGGACAGCGCATGTACCGGCACAAAGATGTCGAGTACGTCGTGCGTATTAAAAACCTGCTATACGAGGAAGGGTTCACCATTGCAGGCGCACGCGCGCAGCTGCGATCGGAAATGAAAACTCCCAAGAAACAGCCCGCGTTGCCCTTCCCTAAGAAACTGCCCGCTGAAGACCTGAAGCGAGTACGGCAGGGATTGAAAGAGATCCTGGGAATTCTATCCAAGCGTAGCTAACGCCCAAGCGCTCGCGGAGAGCCCCATTTCCATTTGCGTCCTCCGTCCCGTTCGCGTCCTCCGCGTCCTGTTTTTCGAATTCACCAGACATCCACTGCTGCACTTCTCGCAATCACTCTAGCAACACCCATCCGAGCCGGTTTGCTTGCCGCTCGATGGCTGCTCAGGAGGCATTGATGTCACTCCCCGCCGGATTTGAGGCGCCCGGTCTTCTTCCTTCGTTCAAGCGGATTCTTCTGGCGACGGACTTTTCCCGGTATTCGGCGGCGGCAGTGCCATTTGCCACTCTGTTTGCCGATTACTATGACGCCACGGTTTTTGCCACCCACGTCATCCCTGCCGAAACCGAGCCAGAGATCGAATCCGAACCGGGGGAGCAAGGGGAACAAGCGCGGGAATCGGCAGAAACCAGGATGCAACGGTTTCTGGCCGAGAACCCTCTGGGGGAGGCGCCGGTCGAGACCATCATCACCCGCGGCCGGGTCTGGGACGTGCTTGCGGATGTCGTCGAAAAAGAAGGAATAGACCTCATTGTCCTGGGAACCCACGGCCGCCGAGGCTTGAGCAAACTTATGATGGGCTCTGTGGCAGAGCATATATTTCAAATGGCCCCGTGCCCGGTGCTGAGTGTTGGAGGAAGAGCACGCAAAACATGGGGAACCGAAGGGAAGCTCTCCAGGATCCTCTATGCCACCGATCTTTCCACAACTTCGCTGAACACGCTCCCCTACGCGCTCTCGCTGGCCAAAGTTAGTGATGCTGAACTGGCCCTGCTGCACGTGCCGGAGTCTTCCCCCGGCGGCGTCACCCGGGCTGAAGAATCGGCTTCCTTGCATGCGCGGTTGAACAGCCTGATTCCTGCGCACGCGCGCGCTTGGTGCCGCTGTGACACCTTTGTCATTTCCGGCGATCCCGCGGAAGTGATTTTGCGCGTCGCCAAAGAGCACAACGTGGACATCGTGGTCATTGGCGGGCACCGGGTTGAAGGACGGCTCTACACCGTCCGCGTGCCCATAACGACGGCATACCGTGTAGTGTCGCGCGCGGATTGGCCGGTACTGCGGGTCCGAAGCTGAGATCGGCCTGCACTAAAGTGACCGAAGTAATTTGACCACTCGGAACGCAAGTGCCACTCTTAACTGCGCGCGACTGAATGAAATCTCACTGCTTGCTTGGCCTATGCTGGTGAGCATTGTGTTCACCAGCATAGGAAAAAACACAGTAGTTGCCCTCCGGCATCCTCGCCTATCGCGCGTGGAGCTTCCCAGTTCTTGTCCGGCCATTCTTAGAGAGAAGGCGGGAGCAAGAGCAAGCTTTAGCTGCTCTCGCTTTTTTGGGTGGGATCGAGTGCTTGTGTTCTGCGTTATTGCATTAACCAAAAGCGAAGATTCTTATTCCGCCCCTTGATCGGCAGGCATCTCCGATGCTGCGATCTCACCCAGGCGCAATGCCGTTCGGGGCCTGCGCAACCACGGCGCGCAGACTGGCCTTCAACATGGAGACATGGAGCGAAAGGCGGGCTGCGATACGTTGTGATCAGCGATGTCAGTCCGAACTATGTTCACGACCTCAGCGAACTTCTCCTGCGCGCCGCCCACTCCTGATGTAAGCTTGCCGAACTCCGGTCGGCACGCTGAAACTACGAATCCTTGAGCTGGCCGCTGAGATAAGCATCATACGCGGTCAAATCCAGCAGGCCGTGACCGCAGAGGTTGAACAGGATCACGCGTTTCTTGCCTTCTTCGCGTGCCTTGGTCGCCTCGTCAATCGCCGCGCGGATGGCATGGGCCGGCTCGGGAGCGGGCAGCAGGCCTTCCGTGCGGGCAAACAGCACAGCTGCTTCGAACACCTTGGTTTGCGGATACGCCACTGCGTCTAACAGCCCGAGCTTGTAAGCGTGACTAACGGCGGGCGCCATGCCGTGATAGCGCAGTCCGCCGGCATGAATCTTGGGCGGAACAAAATCGTGTCCCAAAGTGTACATGCACATCAGCGGCGTCATTTGCGCCGTGTCGCCGAAGTCGTAGCGCAGCTCGCCCTTGGTCAGGGATGCACAAGAAGACGGCTCCACCGCGATGATGCGGTAGTCCTTCTTCTGCTTGAGCTTGCGCTCCATGAAGGGAAACGCAATCCCGGCGAAGTTGCTGCCGCCGCCGGCGCAGCCGATGATTGTGTCCGGTTCCTCCCCCGCCATTTCCATCTGCTTGATGCATTCCTGCCCGATCACCGTCTGGTGCAGACACACATGGTTAAGCACGCTGCCCAGAGAATACTTCGTGTTGGCACAACGCATGGTATGTTCAATCGCTTCGCTGATAGCGATCCCCAGACTGCCGGGGCATTCGGGATCCTCGGCCAGCAGTTTGCGCCCGAACTCCGTTTGCGAACTGGGACTTGGATAGACGGTTGCGCCGTACGATTGCATCAGCAGCTTGCGATAAGGTTTCTGCTCATAGCTGACCTTCACCATGTAGACGGTGCAATCCAGCCCGAACAGCCGGCAGGCCAACGCCAACGATGAACCCCACTGGCCGGCTCCCGTCTCCGTCGCCAGACATTTGGTACCTGCCTGCTTGTTGTAGTACGCCTGCGCCACCGCCGTGTTCGGCTTGTGACTTCCGGCAGGGCTGTTGCCTTCATACTTGTAGTAAATGTGAGCGGGAGTCTGTAGCGCCTTCTCCAGTCGCACAGCGCGCAGCAGCGGCGTGGGACGCCAGAGCGCATATACCTGGCGCACCTCGGCCGGGATCTCCACCCATCGCTCCGCCGTCATCTCCTGAGCCACCAGGTTCTCGGGAAAGATGGCAGTCATGGCTTCCGGTCCGATCGGCTGGCGCGTTCCGGGATGCAACGGCGCAGGCAATGGTTCCGGCACGTCCGCCAGGATGTTGTACCAATGAGTAGCAATGTCGGCTTGAGTGAGCGCGAAGTTAATCTGCATGCGTGATTGTGGGCCCTTGAGAAAAGTGACTTGAGCGTACGACAGCTCTGGCGAGGGAGTCAATGCGAGGATGCGCGAGCAAATTGCGAACTCGATGGAGAGGGTCTGGTGGCGGCGGCTGGACTCGAACCAGCGACCTACGGATTATGAGACCGTCGCTCTAAC
>JBHGAZ010000015.1:0-72505 GCA_041946765.1 Terriglobales bacterium | reverse complement strand
GCCCCAGGCGACCTGTCCAACCCCGAAATCGAAGACCAGATCAACAAAAAACTCAGCACTGAGCCCCTGCTCGGCGAAGCCAACGTGAACGCGATTGTGGACGACGAGTCGGTGGTCCTGAGCGGAACTGTCCAGGATGAACGGCAACACGATCTCGCCCTGCGCATCGCCGAGTCCTACGCCGGCGACCGGGAGATCGTGGACAAGATCCAAGTCCAAGGGAAAAGCTGAAAAACCGGACTAGCTGTGGGTCTACGGTGGAAGCGCCGGGCTTCAGCCCGACGAATCCTGCACGCAAGAGAACGCGCTTTAGCCCTGGTTTCGAGTGCCGGGGCTGAAGCCCTCAGATGAATGAGCTTGTTCACCGGGCTGAAGCCCGGTGCTCCCACTGGATTCCGCCCTGCCCATTGATGAAACAACACCTGGACATAACAACGAGGGTACCCCCCTCCCCCCGGTCTTTTAGAATCACCAGCTTAGGGAGATTTTCCCGCTGAGTCTTTGGTTTCAAAGAACTTAAAGGTCA
The DNA here is from genome assembly GCA_041946765.1 of Terriglobales bacterium. Taxonomy (GTDB): domain Bacteria; phylum Acidobacteriota; class Terriglobia; order Terriglobales; family Acidobacteriaceae; genus JBHGAZ01. The sequence goes on along the minus strand of JBHGAZ010000015.1, from coordinate 71,979 downwards.
ATGTATTGCGGAATAAAGACTTAGCCCGCTAATTCGACCCCCAAAAATGCAGAAAAGCCAACCGCTATGGGATGGCCTTCCGCGGGCCGCATTGTGCAGCCTCAATTTCCAGAGTAGCAGAAGCGACATGGAAATATCGCATCAGGGTCGAAAACGTAGCGAGAATCTGCTGTGAATTGATGGGGTTACGAGGAGCAAATATTCTGCTTGACAGCCACTGGCAGCCGACCCGGAGTAGCCGCGGATTAACGCAGATGAACGCGAATCAAACCCCAGCACAGAGGCGCAGAAACGCGGAGGTTTTTCCGATCAACGGCTGCTTGCCTTATTTCGCCAGAGCCACCACCTCGATTTCGACCAAGGCATCCCTCGCTAGGCCATTGACGCCTATGGTGGAACGCGCCGGCGGGTCTTCCTTGAAATAGCGGCCGTAAACCTCGTTCATGGCGTTGAAGTCGGACATGTTCTTCAGGAACACCGTGGCTTTGATCACGCGATCCATGCTGGTGCCGGCGGCGTTCAGCACCGCGGCGATGTTCTTCAGCACTCGGTCGGTCTGCGTGGCGACGTCGTTACCGGCAAGCTGACCAGTTGCCGGATCCAGTGGCAGTTGACCGGCGGTGTAGACGAACCCATCTGTCTTGATGCCCTGTGAATACGGCCCGACCGCTTTTGGTGCATCTTTGGCGATTACTACCTCGCGGCCCACGCTTTGGGTCTTGGTGGGCTTCTTGGCCTGCGCCGCGCTGCCAATCGAGGCGAGCAAGAGCAGCAATATGGCAAAGTATTTGTGCATCTATTTCCTCCTTGTGCTCCGAATCGCCAAGATGTGAGTTGCCGAGCAGCGCAAAGGTTGCTCGTTTTACGAGGGATCGCTAGAGGAGTAGCAGCTGGGCTGCGCGGACGAGCGCGGATCAAAAACCCAGCACAGAGACGCAGAGACACAGATGATTCGCGTTTTCGGGTGCCCCATCCTACGCCGTTTTTGCGCACGGCGGGAAGTTTCACTACCGCGCCCAACGAAAGTCGCGTTGAGTGGGTTAACCGCCAATTGCGGCGGGGCTGAAGCCCCAATCGCGCGGCGCTCAGAGCCACCGCGCTAAAGCGCGGTGCTTCCACCGGATTCAGCCCGGTGGCGACACATTTACTGCATGGAAAGGTGGCGGGTGGCCACCCATTCCGGCCCGCGAAGCGGGCCCCGGCACGTCCGGCTTTGACGTGCTGGGGCGGGAAGCGGGCGGAATAATGTAGCCCCGGGCGACCGGGGTCCCCGACACACCCGGTTTTGGCGTGGCGGGGTGGAAGCCCGGGGTAGGCGTCCCCAAATCGGACCGGGTCCCGTAGGGACGGCACGACGCAACGAAAACCGCGTTGAGTGGGCCTCCCGCAGGGATCGCCCGCCGGTGGAAGCACCGCGCTTTAGCGCGGTGAATTGGACGAACAGCACATCGGGCTTTAGCCCTGGTTGGGGTGCCCACGTACGAAAACACCCACATCTGCTGCGGAGACATGGGCACCCGGCCACCCCCCGGTCGAAGCGCCGGGGCTGAAGCCCCAATCGCGCGACGCTCAAAGCCACCGCGCTAAAGCGCGGTGCTTCCACCGGATTCAGCCCGGTGGCGACACATCCACTGCATGGAAAGGCGTCGGGTGGCCACTCATTCCGGCCCGCGAAGCGGGCGAAATAGTTTAGTCCTGGACGTTAGACTAGCCCGGGTAGGCGTCCTAAAATCGTAGCCAGTCCCGCAGGGATGGCACAATAAATAAATGACCTGCCCCGGCCGATTCCTGATCAAAATCCCTCCGTGTCTCTGTGTCTCGGTGGTGGATTTTTAATCCGTGTTCATCCGCGCTAATCTGCGGCCAAATCGTTTTAGCTGCAGCCGCTGGTGCTGCCGCACTCCAGGCACTTATAACAACTGCCGTTGCGGACCATGATGGCGCCGCAGGTCTGGCACGAAGGGGCGTCACCGAGGTCAACGTCCTGGCTGAGCGCGGTACCTGCCTGGAAGGGCTTCACGGGGCCCGCCGGCTGCGCAGCCGAGGGCGGCTGCGCCACACCGGTCTCTGCTTCCGGCGGGGCGGGTTCGGCGACCGGCGATTTGGGGCGCAGCTCTTCGAACAGCATCTGCTGCTGGCCGGTGAGGAAGCGCAGATGCAGCCAGCGGAAGATGTAGTCCATGATGGACTTGGCATAGCCGATGTCGGGATTCTGGCTCCAGCCGCTGGGCTCGAAGCGGGTGTGCTCGAATTTTTCGCACAGCAGCTTGAGCGGCACGCCGTGTTGCAGGGCGATGGAGATGGCCAGCGCGAAGCTGTCCATCAGGCCGCTGACGGTGGAGCCTTCTTTCGCCATGGTGATGAAGATTTCGCCGGGGTCGCCGTTGGGATAGAGGCCGACGGTGATGTAGCCCTCGTGTCCGCCGATGCTGAACTTGTGCGTCAGCGACATGCGTTCTTCGCGCAGCTTGTGGCGCACGGCGCGCGGGGGAGCGTTGAGGTCTTCGACGCTCTCGGCTTTCGGCTGTTGGCCTTCGGCCACCGACTTGGCTTTTGCGGCGATCAGCGCGTCCGTCTTTTCTTTCACCTCTTTTGACAGCACCAGCGGCTGGGACTTCTTGCAGCCGTCGCGGTAGATGGCCACGGCCTTCAGGCCCAGCTTCCACGCCTGGATGTAGGCTTCCATGATGTCTTCCACCGTGGCGGTCTCGGGCAGGTTAACGGTCTTGGAGATGGCGCCGGAGATGAACGGCTGGGCGGCGGCCATCATGCGCAGGTGTCCCATGTAATGGATGGAGCGCGTGCCCTTGGCCGGCTTGAAGGAGCAGTCGAAGACCGCGAGGTGCTCGTCCTTGATGTGGGGCGCGCCTTCGATGGTGCCGGTGGCGTCAATGTAGCTGACGATGGCGTGGGTCTGCTCGCTGGTGTAGCCCAGCTTGAAGAGCGCGGCGGGCACGGTGCTGTTGACGATCTTGATCATGCCGCCGCCGACGAGCTTCTTGTATTTGACCAGCGCCAGGTCGGGCTCGATGCCGGTGGTGTCGCAGTCCATCATGAAGCCGATGGTGCCGGTCGGAGCCAGCACCGTGACCTGCGAGTTGCGGTAGCCGAACTTGTCGCCGTGGGCGAGCGCGGCGTCCCAGACTTCTTCGGCTGCCTTCTTCAAAGCAGGTAACGCAGAAGCCGCCGAGGACGCGAAGCTCGCAGAGGAAGCGCCGATCTTGTTGACTTCCGCGCGGTGCATGCGGATGACGTCGAGGAAAGGCTCGCGGTTGACGCTGAATCCCGGACAGGCCCCCGGACCGTGTGGCGCAGCCGCCCCCGGCTGCGGAATCCCAGCAGGAGTAATTTCCGCGCAAAGCTCAGCCATGCGCGACGACTGCAGATAGGCTTCGCCGCACATGATGGCGGTCAGGCAGGCGGCGTAGTCGCGTCCCGCGTCGGAGTCGTAGGGCAGGCCGGAAGCCATCAGCAGCGCGCCCAGGTTGGCGTAACCGAGCCCCAGGGGTCGGTAGTCATGCGAGTTGCGGGCGATGGCCTCGGTCGGATAGCCGGAGAAGTCCACCACGATTTCCTGCGCGGTGATGATGATATCTATCGCATGACGATATGCGTCTACGTTGAACGTGCCGTTGGGCGCGAACTTCATCAGGTTCAGGCTGGCGAGGTTGCAGGCCGAATCGTCCACGAACATGTACTCGGAGCAGGGATTGGAGGCGTTGATGCGCGCCGAGTTCTTCGACGTGTGCCAGCGGTTGATGGTGGTGTCGAACTGCATGCCGGGATCGCCGCACTGCCACGTGGCCTTGGCGATTTCCTCCAGCAGGAAGCGCGCCTTGTACGTCCTGACCGGGCGGCCGTCGCGGATGGCGTGCGTGGTGAAATCGGTGTCGCGCAGGACGGCAAACATGAAGTCGTCGGTGACGCGGACGGAGTTGTTGGCGTTCTGGAAGAAGATGGACGAGTAGGCGTCGGAGTCGGGATGCGAGCCGTCATAGCCGGCCTGCACCAGCGCCCAGGCCTTCGCTTCCTCCTTGGCTTTGCACTGTATGAACTCGAGAATGTCGGGATGATCAATGTTGAGGATCACCATCTTGGCGGCGCGGCGCGTCTTGCCGCCCGACTTGATGACGCCGGCAAAGGCGTCGAAGCCCTTCATGAAGCTGAGCGGTCCGCTGGCGGTGCCGCCGCCGCTGAGGCTCTCGGTGGAAGAACGCAGCGGAGACAGGTTGGTGCCCGTCCCGGATCCCCACTTGAAGAGCATGCCTTCGGTCTTGGCAAGGGTGAGGATGGAGTCCAGTGAGTCTTTCACCGAGTTGATGAAGCAGGCGGAGCACTGCGGGTTGCGGTAACCGGTGGCGCCGAATTCCACGCGCTGCGTCTGTGGGTTCCAGTGCCAGTTCTGGGCGTCGGAGTTGGGCTCGATGCGGTCGCAGCCGACGTTGAACCACACGGGCGAATTGAACGCCGCCATCTGGTGCAGCAGGATGTGGACGAGCTCGTCATGGAAGATGGCGGCATCGTCGGCGGTGCGGAAATATCCGCCGGTAATGCCCCAGTCGCGAATGGTTTCCGCCACTCGCGTGATGAGCTGGCGCACCCCGGTTTCGCGCTCCGGCGTGCCCACTTTTCCGTGAAGGTACTTGCTGGCCACGATGTTGGTGGCGGTGACCGACCAGTCCTTGGGGACTTCCACGTCCTTCTGTTCGAAGAGGACGCCGCCGTGAGCGTCGTTGATCTGGGCCGTGCGCAGCTCCCATTCAACTGTATCGTAAGGCGATACACCCGCCTGGGTGAACAGGCGGCGGAAGGTCAGGCCCGGGGCTTTGCGCTTGGCAGACGGCTTGGGCGCGGCGTCAGCAGAGACAGCAGAAGTAGTGGCGGCTTTTGAGTTCGGGGTCACGTCGGCCATCGCGAGTCTCCTGGAAAGCGGCGCTTGCTTCGGCTGGAATGTTCCACGTGGAACTTTCCTCAGAAGCATGGGATGCGAACTTACGCCTGTTAGTTGTGTCTGTCAAGTGACTGCCACAATATATTGTGGATATATTTTAGCATTTTGGGAAAACAGGGGCTGTGAAGCTCCGGGCCCCGAACCGGCCTTTCCGGGCAAATGACTGCGCCCATAAACCTAAGCAGAGAGCAGGTGCGGGTCAATTACACAAAAAAGGTGCAACCGTGGAAATTGCGGAAAACTAGGCCAAAACCTGTTTACCGCAGAAGCGCAGAGGGAATCGGGTGATCGGGTGATTGGGTAATCAGGTGATCGGTCCCACATCTGCCAAACCCGGGCAGATGTGGGGCACCGATTAACCTTCGGGGAATCGGGTGATCAAGGAAGGAGATGCCTCGCCGGCACTCATCGAAAGTTGTCCTCTAAGTAGTTTGTTTTCAGCAAAAACCCACATCTGCCAAACCCGGGCAGATGTGGGGCACCGATTAACCTTCGGGAAAAATGAAAGAGGCACATCCTGAATCAGGATGTGCCTCCTGGAGGAGAACCGGCTTTACTTGGCGCCGAAGTTGAAGACCATGCCGGTGGAGAAGCGCAAGTTGTTCTGCGAACTCGAAGCGTTGATGGTCGTGTTTTCCGGAAGTCCTGCCAAGCCTGCGACCGGCCGGAAGTCGAAGCCGGTGTGCAGCAGGTCAAGCTGCCCGACGCGAAGGGAAAGCCGACGGGTAAAGTGTGCATCGAGGCCGACGCCGAAAGAGATGCCTAGGGTGTCGTCGCTCAGCAATTCGGTTGAGGGGCCACCATTGACAGAGGCATTCATGGCGCCGTGTGCCAAACCAAACAAGACCTGCGCATAAGGCGAAAGCTTTTTGCCGCGCTTGGTGAACTTCGGACCGAAGAGGAAGGTGTGAATACGGGTGCTGTCGTGAACGACATCGCCCGAGGGAACGAGCGGCGCGGCCAAAGGCGCCGTTGGGGCCCCGATGGGCGGCTCAGGAATGAGGGGGCTGAAAGTGGAGGAGTTGTACTGTCCGCCCACTTCGGCGGTCAGGCCGATATAGCGGTTGACGTTGTAGGTGAAGGAACCGCGCCAGCCGCTCGGGTCAATGGAGTCGGTGCCAAAATCTGCTTTGGGCAGATTGGTGTTCATGTGCAGCAAAGAGTAACCGCCGAAGACTTCAAACTTGGGTATTTCCGCGGCCAGGGAACAGGCAGCGAGCACAAAGACGAGCAGCGCAATCAGCGTAAGCTTCCGCACTAAGACCTCCAAAGGTCAAGAATTCAACAAAAACGCAAATTTTGGGGGATCTGGATTTTCCAGTGGCACCCATTCTGCTACTTACAATGAATTGGCGCAATCTTTTTGTGCAATTTCTTTGTTGGCCAACAAAGCCACGGTATTAGCTTAAAGTCATAAGCAAAATAAAGAGGGCACGCGCAAGGCGTGCCCGGGAAGTTGTTTAAGCAATTGTTCTACTTGCTGCCGAGGTTCAGGACGATGCCGGTCTGATAGCGGAAGTGGTTCTGGCCATCGTCAAAGAACCGGGTGTGCAGAAGGTCGGCCTGACCAAGGCGCACAGAAACGAGGTTGGTGACTTTCACATCCAGGCCGCCGCCAAACGCCATAGCAAATGCGGTTTCACTGTCACCCAATGCGGCAATGCGGCTCACTCCGAACAGAGCGTGAGCAAAGGGGCGAACCTTGCCGGCGCGATAGCCGAGCTGCGGGCCGAACAGGAAGTTGTACATATTCGAATCGACGGTAACCCCCTCGATTTCGTTCTTGTAAACGCCGCTGATTTCACCCTTTACACCCAAGAAACGGTTGAAATTCCCAGTCACAGCGGCGCCCCAGCCCGGAGCAGTAACGCGATCCGTGGAGAGACCGCCCAAATCCGAGTTCACGAGGGAGAAGCCTCCGAAAACCTCAGCCTTCGGAACATCGCTGGCAAAAGACAGAGTAGCGAGAGCTAATACCACAATACTTACAAGCGTGAGTTTACGCACTAGAACCTCCGTGTGAGAGTTACAAGAATTTGTGCTTGTCTCGTCAATGCAGGACATTCTGCTACTCACCTCTCCGGTTGACAAGAGATAATTCGCATTCTGGTTACGGAGGTAACTAAACGGTACATAGCTGCATTAAGCAGGGGTTCCAAAGTGGGATTGTGGCGTTTTGGACACAGATTGCGCACAAAGCGCAATGCGGCGCGCAGCGACAAGCAGGGCGCAGCCAGCAGCAAGCAACAGCGGCAAGCCTGCGAAAACCAAGTGCGCCCAGCCGGGACGGCTGGGCCACACACATCCCGAATCACGGGCGAGGATTCCCGCGCAGTCAGGCCGCCATCTTAAAACTTGAAGCTTCCTGCAGCCGCTTATTGATCGCGTCCCAGTTCACGACGTTCCACCAAGCCTGCAGATATTCAGGCCGGCGGTTCTGGTATTTCAAGTAGTAGGCGTGCTCCCAAACGTCATTGCCGAAGACCGGGTAGAGGCCCTGCATGATGGGGGTGTCCTGGTTGGGGGTGGTGATGATTTCCAGCTTGCGGTCCTTGCTGACTACCCAGACCCAGCCACTGCCGAACAGCTTGGCGCCGGCTTCGTTGAACTTCTCCTTGAGAGTGTCGAAGCCGCCAAACGCCGATTTGATCGCGTCGAAGATCGCTCCATGCGGGTTGCCGCCGCCCTCCGGTTTCATGATCTGCCAGAACATGGTGTGGTTGAAATGACCGCCACCGTGATTGCGGACTGCCGTGCGGATCTCCTCAGGCACGGAATTGATGTTGCACAGCAGATCGGTGAGAGATTTTCCCTGCAACTCCGGGTGCTTATTCAGCGCGGCGTTCAGATTGGTGACATACGCCTGATGGTGCTTGTCGTGATGCAGATGCATGGTCTGCGTGTCAATGAAGGGCTCCAGCGCGTTGTAGTCATAAGGCAAGGGTGGTACTTCGAAAGCCATACGGTCGCTTCCTCCTGGTAACAAAGATGCTGAAGCGTGGCGGAGGATGCTAAGTAATTTTGATTTACGAATTTCGAATTTCGCACGGGTTGGGGCGCTCGCAGAGCTCGCGGCCACTCAAAATCCAAAAATCAAAATTCGAAATCTAATCCCTGGCAATCGGCGTTCGTCCTGACCCCACTAAGCCTTCGTTAAGCCCTTGGCCGCGTTATCTAAAAGCTATGACGCGAAACAGGAAACCCAAGTGTCACATCTTGACGTGATGCTGCACGGGGGCGAAGGACGATTATGGAAAAGTACAAGTCTGTAAAGTTCCAGTGGCCAGGCGCGGCTGATTGCGGCTTCTGTGCGGAACTTGGGGCCGAACTGATCTGCGCCAGCCTATATGCGATCGTATTTAGGAACCATGCCGTATTGCCGCAAGCCAACGGGGGATTGCGATGGAACCCAAATCAGTTCTGAACAGTTGGAAGGAAGTCGCGCAGTATGTAGGCCGGTCCACGCGTACTCTTCAAAGGTGGGAGCGCGACTTGGGCTTCCCGGTCCACCGGCCACAAGGCAAAACTCGAAGCGTGATCATTGCCGTTCCCAAGGAGATTGACACCTGGATCGAAAACACTCCCACGGCTGCGGTCCGGAGCTTGGGCGGGGAACCGGGTTCCAGAACCGCCAGTCGAAAGCTGCACCCCGAGAGTAAGCTTCCGAAACAAGCACCGTGGACGCAAGGAGAGGGGAAGCGCGGCAAAAGGGGATAGCAGAAGCGGCAGATGTTCGCGGGAGGGCCGAGCAATTGGTCTGCATGATAGGCAACGGTTGCGAATTCCTGCTTCACGGCGCAGATGACTCCGCTCCAAACGCAAAAAAAAACGGCTCGCGCCGTTTTTCTCAAAGGCCGTGTTTCGAGAATCAGCGGACTGCCCTTATTTGGGAGGTGGTGTTCCAGTGCTGGGCGGCGCAGTTTCAGAACTCGGAGGCGGACCGCCTTGTATTCCGCCGCGGCGATGCATATGCTTTCCGCCCTTTCCCGGCGGAGGCATTTCGGACATATGCTGCACCATCCGGTCCATGTGGTTAACCAGTGTCTGCCACATCTCAATGTTCGCCTGCATGGCCGGTTGATCTTTCGAATCCATCTTGGCAACATCGGACTTCATCTGGTCAAGCAGCGTGTGCATCTTCTGCACATCGGCCTTCATTTGCTGCATGTGCTCGGCGCGCATTGCCTGCATCTCCGCCATGCTCTTGCCAGTGCGCCCGGGAGCCTTCTTCGTGCTTTTGGCAGCGCCCGCGCCCGTCTCCGTCTGCGTACTCGCCGGCGGTGTTTGCGGAGTTGTGCTCTGCGCCCACAGCATGGCACCGCACACCAAGACAATAACAACAATTAAACGTGCTTTCATCGTTCCTCCTACTCTAACTAGAGGGGACCCTCCTACTAAGATGCGGCGGCGGACTCTTGCGTGGCGCCCGGCGTTCTCCTCGGCGCCAACTCGCCATCGTTTACAGCCCGCAAACACGAAGGCCGGCTTCAGCAGCCGGCCTTGGGAGAATCACTGGGGAGAGTTACTTCTTGGGAGCGATGGCGTCCTTAGCCGCCTTGGCAACACGGAACTTCACCACCGTTTTAGCAGCAATCTTGATCGGCTCACCAGTTTGGGGATTGCGGCCCATGCGCGCTTTGCGGTTCGACTTCACCAGACGGCCCAACCCCGGAATCACGAATAAGCCGGTCTTTTTGGTTTCCTTAACCGCGGTATCGGCCAGTGTCTGCAGAAATGCCGCTGCCGTTTTGTTGTTTACGCCAATTTTCTCGGCCAGGGAGCGGACGAGCGCCGTCTTGGTCATGCCTGCTGCCATGAACATATCCTCCTTGAAATATGCGGGTCCGAACGATTTGTTACCAGTTGCGGGGCTGATTCTATACCAGCCTCATAAGCTGTGAAAAGCGTTGCAAGCGCTTTTTATGCGGGTTTTTCAGCTTACCCCCTGTTCCAGGGCCAAAAACCCGGTTCCAACGGCCCATCCCGCCCTCGAGCATGGCCGAACCGCACTGCCAGATGTGATAATGGGTCAGGAAGGATATCCGGCTTGAGTTGTTCTATTTGTCACATTCGTAAGGAAAAGCGCTTTTGTCCCGCTGTGCATGACCGCATCTGTCCCCAGTGTTGCGGGACCGAGCGCGAAGTCACATTCGACTGTCCCGCAGAGTGCGTCTATTTGCAGCAGGCACGCCGTCACGAACGGCCGCGCCCGCTGCAAGACCTCGATCCCGCGGCGCTGTTCCCGGACGTTGAGGTTTCCGAGGAGTTCCTACATCAACGGGAGCCTCTGATAATCGGGCTCAGTTTCGCGGTGGCGAAGGCTGCGCGCGGCGACCGCAGCTTGCGCGACAGCGACATAATTGCGTCGCTTGCTTCTGTGGCCAAGAGCTACGAGACCCTGGTCGGCTCGGGACTGCTGTACGAACCGCCTACCGCCAGCGTGCCCCAGCAAGCGCTTTCCGCGGAATTGCAGAAAAGCATTGCCGAGTACCGGAGGGCTGAGCAACAACACATCGGCTACGCTACGCTAAAGGACGGCGATGCCTTACGCGCTATCGTGTTCCTGCTGCGACTGGCCCATGCGCGCACCTCGGGGCGTCCTCGTTCGCGCGCTTTCATTGATTTCGTGCTGGAACAGTTCCCGCCGAAGGAATCTCTCATCACGGCGTCCCAGGAATCCAGCCGCATCATCGTGCCATGATTTGGCCACGGATTAAGCAATATCCGTGAGCATCGGTACTAATCCGTGTTCGATTTCCCAATTTCCCGATTACCCGATTTGCCGATCCTTCTTACTGCCTGTCCCCTCATCGGCAGCGCATCACGCAGTTCGCGTATGGTGCGCCTGAACACAGGATGCCGTATTTCGGGGGCGATCTCCGCCAGCGGCTCCAGCACGAAACGGCGCTCGTGCAGCGCCGGATGCGGGATCACCAGCGCGGCAGTATCCATAACGGACCTTCCAAACAGTAGGACGTCCACATCAATGATGCGGGGACCCTTGGGCTGTGTGCGCCGGCGGCCCATCTGCTGCTCCAACACCAGCACACGCGACAACAACTGCTTGGGCATCAGTTCGGTTTCCAGCGCAACGGCGCAGTTCAGGAACCACGGTTGCGCGGCCAGTTCCACTGGCTCGGTTTCGTAGTAGGAGGAGACGGCGACCACATCGCCCAGTTGGCGCAAGCGTTCAATGGCAGCGTCCAGGTTGGCGGCACGGTCGCCCAGGTTGGATCCCAGCGAAAGATACACGATCTTGCGCACGACCGCAGCATAGCAGCCCTGCCACGGACTCGTCACTGCTCCCGGCCGGTTACTATTTGCCATTACTTTGGTTACTTCGCAGCAGCAGGATGGGCTAATACCATAATCTCTTATGCCTGTTGAAGCCCTCCTATTGTCCCAGGATGCCGGTGTGCTGCGGGTGCTGCGGCGCGTACTCGATGAGATCGAAGTTCAGATGATGGTCACGACCGCTGCTGCGGAAGCTACCGCTATTTTGGGCCGGCGCAAGTTCGATGCGGTCATTATCGATTGTGACGATATCGCCGGCAGCGCCGAGGTAATTAAGCACTTGCGCCAGGGGGCCTCCAACAAGGCGGCCATCGTGTTCTCGATCGTGAACGGCGCCACCGGCGTGCGCGACGCCTTCGACCTGGGCGCCAATTTCGTGCTCGAGAAACCGCTTTCGGCGGAACGCGTGCAGCGCAGTTTCCGCGCCGCCCATGGCCTGATGATCCGCGAACGCCGCCGTTACTTCCGCCACGAAGTTGAAATTCCGGTTGTGCTGGACTTCGATGGGGATATATACCGCGCCAACATCAGCAATCTCAGCGAAGGCGGGTTCGCCGTTCTGCCACAGCGCCAGTTACCCAAAACCGGCGGTCTGCGCGTGACTTTCACCTTGCCGGACACGAAAACTGTCATTGACGCGCGCGGCGAACTGGCCTGGAATACCGGCGAGCGCGCCGGCATCCGCCTGTTGTTCATGCAGGACAACACCAAGGCCGCTCTAACCAACTGGTTGGCCCAGGCGCTCGAGAAGCAGGAACCCGCAATTAATGGCAATGGGACAGCGCGCGCGGTGAAGGTCAATAAGTAGCGCTCTAGCTGATGGACACCCGTTTCATCAGTCGTCCCACACGGATAGTGAATTCAGCGGGCAGCTTTACTGGCAGGATAGGCTCTGCCTTCACTTCACCATCGATCCTTACCGCGCGTGCCTTCACCTTGCGCATGGCATCGGTGGCGGAATCTGCCAGGCCGCAACGCGCGAGCAACTTATCGAGCTTGATCGCCGATCCGTCGCTGGACTTCACTGCCACATCGGCGAAGCTGACGACAACTTGCTCCAGGTTTTCCGGCACCTCGTCCTTCTGGAACTGCTTCGACCAGTCGCGTTCCGCCTGGGCTGCATCTTCGGCCGAGTGGAAGTCGGTCACGATGCGCCGTCCCAAGTCTTTCTTTACCTCCATCGGGTGGCGGCGTCCGGCGGCGACATTGGCCCGCAGTTGCGCGATCTCCTCCATTGACAGGTCGGTGAGCAGCTCGTAGTAGCGCCACATCAGCTCGTCAGAAATGGACATCAGCTTGCCGAACATTTCTATCGGCGGCTCAGTGATGCCGATGTAATTACCGTAAGACTTCGACATCTTCTGCACGCCGTCCGTGCCTTCCAGCAGCGGCATGGTCAAGACGAGTTGTGAAGGCTGGCCATAGTGCCGTTGCAGCTCGCGTCCGACGAGCAGGTTGAATTTCTGGTCCGTTCCGCCGAGTTCCACGTCGGCTTGCAGCATGACGGAATCATATCCCTGGGCCAGCGGGTACAGCAGCTCGTGCACGGAGATCGGCTTTTCTTCCTGGAAGCGCTTGTGAAAGTCTTCGCGCTCCAGCATCTGTGAGACGGTGAACTTTGCCGCCAGGCGGATCATGCCCTCGAAGCCGAGCGTGTACAGCCATTCGCTGTTGTAGCGGACTTCCGTGGTGCTCGGGTCGAGGATCTTGAAGACCTGCGCCTTGTAAGTTTCCGCATTGCGTTCAATTTCCTCGCGCGACAGCGGCGGACGCGTAACGATGCGCCCCGTGGGATCGCCGATCATCGCGGTGGCGTCGCCAATCAAGAAGATGACCGTGTGTCCCATGTCCTGGAAGTGCTTCAGCTTGCGCATCAGCACGGTGTGGCCGAGGTGGAGGTCCGGCGCGGTCGGGTCGAATCCTGCCTTCACCCGCAGCGGCTTGCCGCTCTTGTACGACTGCTCCAGTTTCTCGCGCAGTTCTTTATCCGGGATGATTTCTGCCGCGCCTTTCTTCAGATAGGCAAGCTGCCGTTCGATGTCAGGGAATGTGGCCATGTCTACGCTTTCAAGTATGGAAGGTGAAATTCGATTATAGCGGGAGGACGGGCGAACGTAGCGCCGGTGCGGAGGCGTAGCGCTGGCGTATTACGGCTTGCTTGCCGGGACGCTCTTGAGCTCCGCACTTTTACGCACCACCCTGCGCCCCTGGATTTCCCAGTTTCCTTCCAACACGATGCGGATGGCTTCGCTGTAGGCGATGTGTTCCTGTTTGAGGATACGGTCGGCGAGGGTGTGGTCGTCATCGTCGTCGAGGACGGGCACGGTCTTCTGCACGATGATGGGACCGTGGTCGAGGTGTTCATCTACGAAATGTACGGTGCAGCCGGAAACTTTCACGCCCCAGTCGAAGGCTTGCTTCTGCGCGTCAAGGCCTGTAAACGCCGGCAGCAGCGCGGGGTGAATGTTCAACACCTTCAGCGGGAACTGCTGCACGAACCACGGTGACAGCAGGCGCATGTAGCCGGCCAGGCAGACCAGGTCCGCCTTTTTCTCTTTCAGCGCCGCCACCACCTCGGCGTCGTGTTCTTCGCGCACCCGGCCCTTGGAGGGAATGATGCGCGCGTCCAATCCCCGCTTGCGGGCGATCTCGATGCCGGGAGCTTCAGGACGGTTGGAGATCACGATCGCAATGCGCGCGTTGGGAATGCGGCCTGCGTCAATCGAGTCGGCGATGGCAACGAAATTCGAGCCACGCCCGGAAAGAAGAATACCGATGTTCTTGACGTCAGCCATTCTCAATATCCGAATTACTCCACGACCACCAGCACGTCACCGGCGTTAACATTGGCGCCTGCTGCTACGCTGACCTTCTGGATCACGCCTTTCTTGGGCGATTTCAGTTCGTTCTGCATCTTCATGGCCTCAACCACGATGACGCCCTGCCCCTGCTCGACTTCAGTCTTTTCCGCTACCAAGATGCGCACGACCTTGCCCGGCATGGGTGCTAGGATCTTTTTCGGGCCCTCGGCGCTGCCCCCAGCAGCGCGGCGGCTGCGCAACGAACGCGGGTCGCGAACTTCCACAGCGTAGCGCGCGCCTTTGACCCATAAGTGCAGGTCGGTCCTTGATTGCTCGCGCTTGATCTCGTATGCCTTACCCTCGATGATGATGGAAATTACGTCCGGCCGCGAGACGACGGCATCCACAATCATTTCTTTGCCGTCCAGCTTGCAGGCCCAACTCTGGGACGAGCGCTGCAATTCCACTCGATGCGGTTTACCTTCAACGATGATGTCGTATGTCATGTGTGCAGTACTCAGTTCTCAGTACTCAGTTCTCGGTTGTCAGTTCCTCAGTGGTATTCAGCTCTCACCCTGGTCAGTTCAAAAATTAATCAGCAGTCGGGTTTCAGATGATCGCGGCACTGAATCTCTCACACGATCTGGACTCCTAAGGCTACCCGGCACTGGCAACTGAGTACTGAGCGCTGACAACTCGTTCCTGCTATCTCGGCCGCAAGGCATCAAGCCGCGCTGCCTCTTTCCAAGGCGACACCGGCGGACGGGCGCCAGCACCGTTCTTGACGGCGCCGTTTGCCGCGTCCTCTGCTGGAGCGCCAGACGCGGCTGGAGCGATGGCACTGAACAAACCCGCGGCGATGGCGACCATCTGCATGCCTTCTTCATCGGTCTGGGTGGCCGCCGGCGCCCTGGCCAGCAGGCGATCCAGGAAGCCGGTATCCAGTTTGCCGGCATGGAAATCACGGTCCTCGACGATACGTTTAAACAGGCTGATATTCGTCTTGATCCCGCCCACGAAATACTCATCCAGAGCGCGCCTGAGCCGCTGGATGGCCTGCTCGCGCGTGCTGCCGTACGTAATCAGTTTGGCCAGCAGCGGGTCGTATTCGACCGGCACTGTCCAGCCTTCGTACATGCCGCTATCGCGCCGGATACCCGGGCCTGAGGGCATCATCAACAGGTTGATTTTTCCCGGGCTGGGGAAGTAATTGTTGTCGGGATCTTCGGCGTAGATACGGCACTCAATGGCGTGCCCGCGCAGATTGATGTCTTCCTGACGGAAGGGCAGCTTTTCGCCCGCAGCAATGTGCAGTTGCAGGTGAACAAGGTCCAGTCCAGTGACCATCTCCGTGACCGGATGCTCCACCTGCAAGCGGGTGTTCATTTCCAGGAAGTAGAAATTCTTGTTCTGGTCGGAGAGGAACTCGACCGTGCCGGCACTGGTGTAACCGCACGCCTTGGCGGCGCGCACGGCGATCTCGCCCATCTTGCGGCGCATTTGCTCATCGGCCAGCGGCGAGGGGCACTCCTCCAGCACCTTCTGGTGCCGCCGCTGCACGGAGCACTCGCGCTCGCCCAGCCAGACGCAGTTGCCATGCTCATCGGCCAGGATCTGCATTTCGATATGGCGCGGTTCCACGATGAATTTCTCGATGTAAACCTCGTCGTCGCCGAACGAGCGCAGGGCTTCGCTTTGCGCCCCTTCGAAGGCGGATTTAAGCTCGTTGGGCCTGGTCACCATGCGCATGCCTTTGCCGCCGCCTCCCGCGGCCGCCTTCAGCATGATGGGATAGCCGATCTTCTCCGCCATTTCTTCGGCTTCTTTCAGCGACGCCAGTCCTTTCGCCGAACCCGGGACGAAGGGCACGCCCGCCTTTTCCATTGCTTGACGGGCTTTGGTCTTGGATCCCATGGCTTCCATGGCTTCGGCCGGAGGACCGATGAACTTGAGCCCCGCCTCACGGCAGGCGCGTTCGAATTTCGGGTTCTCGGAAAGGAAGCCGTATCCGGGATGAATCGCCTCGGCGCCACACTTCTTGGCGATGGCGATCAGCTTGGGAATATTCAAATAGGATTCGGCGGCGAGGGGTGGTCCGATGTGGTAGGCCTCGTCGGCCTTGCGTACGTGCAGCGAGGCGCGGTCCACGTCCGAATACACGGCTACGGACTTAATTCCCATCTCGCGCAGCGCGCGCTCGACACGGACTGCAATCTCGCCGCGATTAGCTATGAGTACTTTCTTGAACATGGAGGAAGCCTGACTCCGAAGTTATAGTTCTACGCCGTGCTACCACGGAGGCGCCGGCAATCTCGCCTCCAAAATGTTCCACGTGGAACATTCTGAGGGGAACCAGCGCTTCCGGCGGCGGTCAGTAGGGGCATCCATAATTATGTATTATGGGCCCGCTTTACTTGCCACGCTTCGCTGCTCCGCTTGCGGAGAACATAGACCCTGAGGCTCAAACTACTTACGCTGGAGTCCGTGAAACGTGTTGGCCCTGCTGACGGCACAATTTTAGCGTAGCGACGCCTCTCCGGCCAGAGCTTTTGCAAGTTGGCCAGCCGCGCCCAACGGACTCCGGTCCGTTCAGCTCTTTCTTGTCGCCAGTCCTGCCACTTCCTGCAAATTCAAGCTATGCAGATACTCGCGGAATTCGGCCCCCAGGTCGGGCCGCTTCAGCGCAAATTCGACGGTGGCTTTAAGGAAACCAAGCTTGTCCCCGGTATCGTGCCGTTTGCCTTCGAACCGATAGCCGTAAATTTTTTCTTCCTTCAGCAGTTGGCGCATGCCGTCGGTTAGCTGTAGCTCGCCGCCGGAGCCCAGCGGAGTACGGTCCAGCATCTCGAAAATGCGCGGCGTCAGGATGTAGCGTCCGATGATGGCCAGATTTGAGGGCGCCTCCTCCGGTCGCGGCTTCTCCACTAGGTTGCGAACCTCAAACAGCCGGCCATCATGTCCGTCCACGGGCACGGCGTCCAGCACACCATACGCCGAGATGCCGGGACCTTCGACTGCCTGGGTGGCAATCACGGAACACTGTGTTTCGTTGAAGATGTTCACCATCTGCTTGAGGCAGGGGACCGCAGCGTCAATGACATCGTCAGCCAGCAGCACAGCAAAGGGCTCGTCCTCGCCCACCAACTCGCGCGCCATCAGCACTGCATGCCCGAGCCCCAGCGCTTCCTTCTGGCGCACGTAGGAAAGGTGAATCATGTCGGAGATCTGGCGCACGATGGCCAGCAGATCGGTCTTGCCGCGCTCTTCCAGCATCTTCTCCAGTTCGTAGCTGACGTCGAAGTGATCTTCGATCGCCGTCTTCCCGCGGCCGGTAACAATGATGATCTGGTCGCAGCCGGAGGCCAGGGCCTCCTCCACTCCGTACTGGATGATGGGCTTGTCCACCAGCGGCAGCATCTCTTTGGGTTGAGCTTTGGTGGCAGGCAAAAAACGCGTGCCCAGACCGGCAGCAGGGAAAACAGCCTTACGCAGTCGCAGTTTCATCTAGGTAGCTCGCTCCTTTGAATCTACAGCACCGCGGGCCCGTTGCCCGTTGCCTATGTGCAGCATGGGAAAGATTTAACCACAGAGGACACGGAGGAATGAAATGAGTGACCCGGTGATCAGAAACACCTGCAGCAGGTTAGCTGCACCCGCTTCCCAAGCCACGCGTTATTTTCAGGGCAGAGGACACAAAGGACATGGAGGAAAGAATTTGTAGTTTGTATTGGTGATGCCCGCCATGCGTGACCCGGTCTCATGCCGAGCGACCGGATCCGAGCGAAGCGAAGGATGCGGGAGTCGAGGTATCTGCATTTGACTTTTGTGGACAGAAAATGCAGATTCCTCGACTCCCTTCGGCCAAAAGCAGGCCTCCCCTCGCTCGAAATGACGCCATCCTGGGTGCCAATCACGACCGGCTGCCATTTTCATCTTTTCCGAGTGGGATTTCATCCCATATACGACCGTGGTTAATCTTTAGTCTGCTGGCTTCAGTTCCGCCGTCGGGACCGCTAATTGCTCCAGCACCGCACGGAGTCGTGGCAGCACTTCCTCGGCACCCGTGGCCCGAAGCTGGGACTTCAGCACTCCGGCGGGTGTGAACTGCGCGGTCTGTTTTTGCTGTGCGACAAACTGCGCCAGCCGTTGCGGATCAATCTGCGCATCCTTGGTGAACTTGATCGCCACCTGGTCGCGCTTGCGATCAATTGCGGCTACACCCAGACGCCGGCATAGCAGACGCAGCGAGGCATATTCCTGGAGGTAGCGTACTGCCGCGGGCGGCGGGCCGTAACGGTCTTCCAGTTCCGCACGCACGTCCTGCAATTGCGCTTCGTCCGCGACGCCCGCGATACGCTTGTACATGCGCAGGCGCTGGTTTTCCTCGGGGATATAATCCGCCGGTATGCGGATGTTAATTCCAAGGTTGAGCTGGGCCTCGACTTCAGCTTCCTCCTCGCGCTCTCCCCGCATTTCACGGATAGTCTTTTCCAGCATGGAGGTGTAGAGCTCGAACCCAACGGCTTCGATGTGGCCGCTCTGTTCTCCGCCCAGGATGTTGCCTGCGCCGCGCAGTTCCAGATCGAGCGCGGCGAGCTTGAATCCGGCGCCCAAGTCCGAGAACTCCTTCAGCGCGGCCAGGCGGCGCCGCGCCAGCGGGGTCAGTTCGGTATCAACGGGGATGAGCAGATAGGCGTAGGCGCGCCGGTTGGAGCGCCCCACACGCCCGCGCAACTGGTATAGTTCGCTCAACCCATAGCGGTCAGCGCGGTTAATTACGATGGTGTTGCACAACGGGATATCGAGCCCGTTTTCAATGATGGTTGTGGCGATCAGCACGTCGGCTTCGTGGCGCATGAACGCCAGCATGGTTTTTTCCAGTTCACCTTCCGACATCTGGCCGTGACCCACCAGCACGCGTGCACGCGGCGCCAGTTGCTGCACTTTGGCGGCAATTTCGTAAATGCTCTCAACGCGGTTATGGACAAAATAGACCTGCCCGCCGCGTTCCAGTTCATGCTCGATGGCCGACTGAATGAGCTTTTCGTCCCAGGGCGCGACCACGGTTTGTATCGCCATGCGATCCTTCGGCGGGGTCTCGATCACGCTCATGTCGCGCAGGCCTACCAGCGACATGTGCAGGGTGCGGGGAATGGGGGTCGCCGACATGGTGAGCACGTCCACTTCTTTCTTGAGCTGCTTGAGCCGCTCCTTGTGGCGCACGCCGAAACGCTGCTCTTCGTCCACGACGACCAGGCCCAGGTCGGGGAATTTAATGTCTTTCGACAACAGCCGGTGCGTGCCGATCAGCACATCCACCTGGCCGGCCTCGACCTTCTGCACGATTTCTTTCTGCTGCCTGGTCGTGCGGAAGCGGCTGAGCATCTCGACCTGAATCGGAAACGCCGCGAAGCGCCGCTTAAAGGTTTCATAGTGCTGGAAGGCAAGCACGGTAGTAGGCGCCAGCAACGCGACCTGCTTGTTGTCGGTCACTGCTTTGAATGCGGCGCGCATCGCGACCTCGGTTTTGCCGTAGCCAACGTCGCCGCAGAGCAGGCGGTCCATGGGCATGGAGGATTGCATGTCTACCTTCACGTCGGCGATGGCTTGTGCCTGATCTTCGGTCTCGTTGAACTCGAAGGCGTCGTCGAACTCGCGCTGCCACTCGGTATCGGACGGAAACGCGTGACCTTGCGCCAGTTTGCGCTGGGCATAAAGCTTGAGCAGCTCGCCGGCCATGTCTTTCATGGCCTTCTTGACGCGTGCCTTGGTTCGGGCCCATGCCGCTGTCCCCAGGCGGCTGAGGGCAGGCTTGGCGCCTTCCGCCGAGCGGTACTTCTGCACCAGGTCGAGCCGCGTCAGGGGCACGTACAGCCGCGCGCCTTCAGCGTACTCCAGCACCATGAATTCGGCATGCTCGCCGTTGGCTTCTGCGATTTCCTTGAGTCCCTGGTACTGTCCGATACCATGCTCGACGTGGACCACGTAGTCACCCACAGCGAGATCGCGGAAGTCCGACAGGAACGCTGAGACCCTGGATTTCTGTCGTGTGGGCCGCGCCACAGCTTCCGACTCGTCGAACAGGTCACGCGCGCCGAACAGGACAAGGTTGGCCTCGGGCAGGACCACGCCCTCGGGTACGAACGCCTTCACGATGGTGGTAGTGGAAACATCGGCAGCGAAATAGGCAGCTTCGTCCACGTAGCTATCGCCGGCGCCCGCCTGCGGCTTGCGGCTGCCCAGGCGGAAGGTCACGCCGTATTCGGTGAAGATATCCGCCAGCCGCTCGACTTCGCCCATCGTACCGGCAGCGAACACGACGCGCTTGTCCTCTGCGGCCAGCCGCTGTACCTGTTCCACCATCGCCGGGACCGACCCATGGAAACGCGTGGTTGGTTGCGAGGAAAATTCAACAGATTCGAACGCAGACGGCTCAGAGGAGGCGGAGGGCGCAGAGGAAATTCCCAGATGCTCCAAGTCGGCCCCGGGCAGCGTCTGGAGGCGTTTGCGCCATTGGTCGGGAGGCAAATACAGATCTTCCGGACGCGCCAGGTTGCCGACGCCGCTGCGCTCGTGCGCCTCCTTGATGCGCTCCCAGAGCCGGTCAAACTCAGCATTGACGTCGGCAGGCTCATGAAGCAAGACCGCGGCCTCCGGCATGATGTCGAACAGAGTGCCGCCAGGGGAGGCCGCCCCCGCCGCCGCTGTGGATGGCGCAGTTGCCAGCGGCGCATAAAACTCCCAGCCGGGAAAGACTCCAACGCCGCCGGCGCGCATCGCCTGTTCAATTACCTCTTCCGAGCCCGCCAGGCGCTGGCCGCTGAGCCGCGCATGAATGCCCGCCAGCACTGCTTCTGAAACCGGGGTTTCCGTGAGCGGCAGCAGTACCGGTTCGTCCACCGAAGCCTGGGACCGCTGCGTGCGCGGATCAAACTTGCGGATGGACTCAACCTCATCGCCGAAAAACTCAATGCGGATGGGACGATCGGCCTCGGGCGAATACACGTCCAGGATGCCGCCACGCAGGGCGTACTCGCCGGGCATTTCCACGACATCCGCAGCGGTGTAGCCGACAGCCTTCAGATGTGCGATGAGCTCCTGAACGTCTATTGGCTCGCCGCGGCGCACTACCCGCGCCAGATCTGCGTAGTACTCGGCGGGTCGCAGCCGTATGGCCGTTGCGGCGGCGGGCGCAATCACGATAGAGGCCGTGCCGCTGGCGATCTTCCACAGTGCAGTGGCGCGGGCTTCCTGTATTTCCGGATGCGGGGAAAGGTTCTGGAACGGCAGCACGTCGCGGCTGGGCAGGTTCACCACCGCCTCCGGCGGCGCGCCACCGGTCAGCTCGCCAAACGCCTGTACGACGGGCAGCAGCTCGTCAGCCGCGCGGTTGTTCGGGAGCACCACGATCACCGGGCGCCCAGCAGCACGTTGCAGCATTACGATCAGCAGCGCTTTGGCGGTCGGGATCAGTCCAGAGACACGTATTCGCCCCGCGCCGGGTTTGAGGTGGGGGACGGCGCGCAAGAATGCAGGAGTCTTTTCCAGGTCCGCAAAGAACTCGCGGACAAAGGGAACAACCATTACTGTTCCATTCTAAACGTTTTACCGATTTTGCACGTCCCACGATCAGCGACTGACAGTCGCCAAGTTAGAACTCGTATTCCCCAATTGCTGCGACCTCCAACTCCTCTGCATCAATATCCGTGTAGATGAGAAGAGTAGATGGACGCGCGGAGACGGCGGCACCAGTCACGGTGAATGGTGCGCCGCCGGGAGGCCACGTATCCCTGGAGGGTGTGCACGGCACAGTTGAGGTTCCGCCCCCTCAAGCCGGATTCTGGAAGCAGTGGCGGGCTTTTGTGGGGCCGGCGATTCTCGTCAGCGTTGGTTACATGGATCCCGGCAACTGGGGAACCGATCTCCAGGGCGGGGCTCAATTCAAGTATGGTCTCCTGTGGGTGGTCGGTTTGGCCAGCGTGATGGCCATCTTCATGCAAATTGCTTCCGCCCGTCTGGGTGTGGTGACAGGGAAAGACCTTGCTCAATGCTGCCGTGACTGGTATCCGAAGTGGAGCCGCTGGCCCAACTGGCTGTTGTGCGAACTGGCGATTGGCGCATGTGATTTGGCGGAGGTGCTCGGGAGTGCCGTCGCCCTCAACTTGTTATTTCATATCCCATTAGTCTGGGCGGTAATTATTACAGTTTTGGACGTGCTGCTGCTCTTGGCACTGCAGCGATTCGGGATGCGTACCATTGAGGCTGTGGTGGTAGTTCTGGTCGCGACCATCACCGTCTGCTATTTCATCGAGCTCTTTATTCTCCCCCAAACCCAGCCCGGTTTTCTGGAGATGGGTCGGGCACTCGTCACCCCGCATTTCCGGGAAGCGGGGATGTTGTACGTCGCGATCGGTATCATTGGCGCAACCGTGATGCCGCACAATCTGTACCTGCATTCCGCCCTGGTGCAGAGCCGGAAACTGCAGCAGGACGCGCATTCCATGCGGCGCGCGATCCAGTTCAACACTATTGATTCAATCGTCGCCTTGACCATCGCCTTTTTCGTCAATGCTGCGATCCTGGTGCTTGCGGCGACGGTGTTTTATGGAAAGCAGAGCGTTGCTGTGCCGGGCGGGCAGGTGGTCACGTTCAGCCCTGAGAGCGACTGGATTCGCGTCGCTTACCTGACGCTGGCGCCTTTGTTGGGTACGACTGCAGCGAGTACGCTGTTTGCCGTGGCCCTCCTGGCGAGCGGACAAAGCAGCACGATTACCGGAACGCTTGCCGGCCAGGTAGTGATGGAAGGATTCATGCATTGGCGGCTGCAACCCTGGGTGCGGCGGCTTATCACGCGCACGCTGGCAATCCTTCCGGCGGTGTTCATTATTGGCCTGCGTGGCGACAGCGGTGTTACCGATCTGCTGACCCTCAGTCAAGTGGTGCTGGCGTTGCAGCTTCCGTTTGCCATGTTTCCGCTCCTGCATTTTACGAGTTCCCGCAAGCGGATGGGGACATGGAAGAACGGCCGCTTGCTGATGATTGCCGGCTGGACCAGTGCTATCTTCATTACCGCCATGGATATTTATGGTCTGCCGGATTCGCTCAGGGCTGCGTGGCGGATCATCGCCGGTGGATGATGTGGGACAAGCATGTACGAAACCATTCTGGTGACGCTGGACAGCACCCCGACTGACCGGGCGATCATCGAGCATGTGAAGCAGCTCGCAAAGTTGGCACACTCGCGGGTGGTGTTGCTTCATGTAGCCGACGGATGGGCGGCGCGCACCTACGGCCCGGATGCTGTGAGCCAGGAAATCACCGAAGACACCGCCTACCTGCAGAAAATTCGGGCGGAGTTTCAAGCGCTGGGAATTCCCGCAGAGGCCGAACTGGCGTATGGCGATCCTGTCACAGAAATCGTGCGCTGGGTGGAGCAGAAAGGATGCGACCTGGTGGCCATGAGCACGCATGGACACCGCTTCCTTGCCGATCTATTTCTAGGTACTACCGCCAGTCGGGTGCAGCACAGTATCAGCGTGCCCGTTCTCCTGCTCAGGGCCAAATAAGTTTTTCGTGAGCACAGTCCGGCTGGGCCACCCAAAGCAGGCTTCCCTGAAAAGTTTTACACTGATAAGTTAGCCTTCAGGCGCCAAGGATGCTGAAATGAGCACGAACAGTTTTGGCAGCCGCTCGGTTCTGCGCGTCGGCAGCCGCGAATTCACCACCTACCAATTGGGCGCGCTCGATAAACAAGGCATATCCACTGCGCACCTGCCGTTTTCGCTGCGCATTCTGCTGGAAAATCTGCTGCGCACCGAAGATGGTCAAGCGGTGCGCGCAGACGACGTGCGCACGCTGGCGGCATGGGACGGCAAGACCACACCAACCCAGGAAATCGCCTTCACTCCCAGCCGCGTTTTGCTGCAGGATTTCACCGGCGTGCCCGCCGTCGTGGACCTGGCGGCTATGCGCGACGCCATGAAACAACTAGGCGGCAGACCTAACCTGATCAATCCCCTTCAGCCCGCCGAACTCGTAATTGACCACTCGGTGCAGGTGGACGAGTTCGGTAGTCCGTGGGCGTTCAAGGTCAATGCCGACCTGGAGTTCCAGCGCAACAAGGAGCGCTATGCATTTCTGCGCTGGGGGCAGACGGCGTTCAAAAACTTCGCTATCGTTCCGCCGGACACCGGGATCGTCCACCAGGTCAACCTGGAATTTTTGGCGCGCGTGATCTTTGTTCAGAAGGGCGGAAACAACCGCCCCGTAGTTTATCCGGACACGCTCGTCGGCACCGATTCCCACACCACAATGATTAACGGACTGGGTGTGCTGGGCTGGGGTGTAGGCGGAATTGAGGCGGAAGCTGCCATGCTGGGCCAGCCTGTGTCCATGCTGATCCCGCAGGTTGTGGGCGTGAAATTGACGGGCAAACTGCGCGAGGGTTCCACGGCCACGGACCTGGTGCTGACCATCACGGAAATGCTGCGCAAAGAGGGCGTAGTGGGCAAGTTCGTGGAGTTCTACGGTCCCGGACTCGCTGATCTGCCGCTCGCAGATCGCGCCACCATCGCCAACATGTCCCCTGAATATGGCGCCACGTGCGGCATCTTCCCCATAGACAAAGAAACGCTGCGCTACCTGGAATTTACCGGGCGCTCTCGCGATCACATTGCGCTGGTCGACGCCTATTGCAAGGAGCAAGGTCTGTTCCACGACGAAAAGACGCCGGAGGCGACGTACTCCACAAACTTGCATCTGGACCTGAGCGCAGTGGAGCCAAGCCTTGCCGGACCGAAGCGACCACAGGACCGCGTACCGCTTTCCCAGGTCAAGGTGGCATTCTCGCAAGCATTGCCCGCGCTGCTGCGTCCGCGCAAATCGGCGCCGCAGAAGCCGTTGGGCCGCTGGGAGGGTGAAGGCGGAAATCCGACCGCCGTTGGCGTGGAAGACCAGTCCGCGCCCGCGGCCGACAAGCCGATCATGGGCGACAAAGTCCGCGACACACTTCGTCACGGCAGTGTAGTAATTTCTGCTATCACCAGTTGCACCAACACCTCGAATCCCTCGGTGATGATCGCAGCTGGACTGCTGGCAAAGAAAGCGGTCGAGCGCGGGGTTCGGACTCCGCCCTGGGTGAAAACTTCGCTCGCCCCCGGATCCAAAGTGGTCAGCGAATATCTGCAACGCGCGGGCCTCATGCCCTATCTGGAGAAGTTGGGTTTCAACCTTGTAGGTTATGGCTGCACTACTTGCATAGGCAACTCGGGGCCGCTGCCGCAGGAGGTCTCGGACGCCATCAATGAACACGACCTAGTAGTGGCCTCGGTGCTCTCCGGGAATCGTAATTTTGAAGGAAGAATTAATTCCGAGGTTCGCGCCAATTACCTGATGTCTCCGCCGCTCGTGGTGGCCTTCGGTTTGGCGGGACGCATTGACTTCGACCCCTATAACGAACCCCTGACCCGAGACCGCAGTGACCGGCCGGTTTATCTGGCGGAAATCTGGCCTTCCCAGGCAGAAGTCGATGAGACTATCCGCAAGGCCGTAGAGCCGGAGATGTTCCGCAGAAGCTACTCCGACGTATACGCCGGAGATGAGCGCTGGCAGTCTCTGAAAGTGCCTCAGGGAGAAACCTTCGCCTGGGATCCCAGTTCAACTTACGTCAAGCATCCGCCGTACTTTGAAGAAATGCCGCTACAACCGCCGCCGGTCAACGACATACGCGGCGCCCGCGTGCTCCTGATGCTGGGCGACAGCGTCACTACCGACCACATCTCGCCCGCCGGTTCGATCAAACCGGACAGCCCCGCGGGCAAGTATCTGCTGGAGCACGGTGTGCAAGTGAAGGACTTCAACTCCTACGGCTCGCGGCGCGGCAACCACGAAGTGATGATGCGCGGCACCTTTGCCAACGTGCGCCTGCGCAACCGGTTGGTTCCTGGTGTGGAGGGTGGCTTCACCTGCCATTTTCCGGATCGCGAGCAGATGACCGTGTTCGACGCTTCCGAAAAATATCGCGCCGAAGGCGTGCCGCTGATCATCCTGGCGGGCAAGGAATACGGCTCCGGGTCGTCGCGCGATTGGGCCGCCAAGGGCCCGCGCCTGCTCGGGGTGCGCGCAGTCATCGCCGAAAGTTTCGAGCGTATTCACCGCTCCAACCTGGTAGGCATGGGGATTGTGCCGTTGCAATTCCCGGCGGAAGAAAACGCCGAGTCGCTGGGCTTAACCGGCGAGGAACTGTACGAAATTACCGGGCTTAAGGACGTGCTTGAACACTTTGGCGCCCGCCGGAAGGTCTGCGTCCGGGCACGGCATGAGGACGGCAGCTCCGTCGAGTTCGACGCTATTTTGCGGATTGATACTCCGCAGGAAGCCCAGTACTACCACCATGGCGGTATTCTGCAATACGTCATGCGCCAATTGCTTCAGGGCAGGCCAGGCTCAGGCGCTGAAAGTCTGGCCCGGCAAGCGTAGCTAACGGTTCCAGCGGCAGCACCGTAACTTGGAGGTTGAAGCTATTTATTGGCTGATCCCGTAACGATGGCCTCGACCAGCTTGTCTATGGTTTCCAAGGCGCGTTTTGACGGCAAGTTGTGGTTATTGGAAAAGATCGCAAATACCAGGCGCTCGCCCTTAGTGTTGGTGGCGTAACCGGAAAGCGCATTGACATGACCCAGGGACCCGGTCTTAGCCTGTACCCGGCGAAACGCAGGGCCGTGCCGAAAGCGCTCGCTGAGGGAACCGTCCACGCCGGCGACAGGCAGGGTGCCAGCAAAGCTTTCTCCCCACGGTTGGTGGCTGGCATAGGCCAACAGCGTGACCACAGCATCTGGAGTAACGAGGTCCTGTCGCGACAGCCCGGAGCCGTCATAGAAGACGAATTCGTCTTTTTCGATTCCCACCTGGGCCAGGAACCCGCGCACGACTTCCAGGCCGCCCTCAATCGTTCCGGCATTGCCCTTTTCGTGCCCAAGCAATCGTAGCAGCAGCTCAGCATGAAGGTTCTGACTGACTTTGTTGATCACGCACAGATCTTCCCCGAGCGGCGGTGACTCGTAGCCGGCCAGAACCAGGGGCGGAGGAATGCGTGGAAAGGCCGCTTCTTTGTCGCCGCCGCCACTGGATGCGGTTGCAGTCACGCTGAAAGTGGACATGGCGGCCAGTTCGTTATGACGTGCGCGCGATCGTCCGTAGACGACAACCCCGCGCTGCATCAGCAGGCTGCGGAAAAGTTGCGCGGCAAACGCAGCCGGGTCTTCGATCGCCAAGGCCTCGCTGGCGCCGGTGTCGTCGGAGGGAATGTTGCCCCAGAGCGTCAGTTGGTTGGAGCCAGGCTCACGGTTGATGTAGATCTTGCGCGGACCCGCGCCTGGAGGCGTGGTCAGGATGCGGTTGTCCACGCGATAGTAATCAGGAAAAGGCGTGATGTTGACGAAAGCCCTTTGCCCGGCACGATCGGCTGGCATGATGCTGACGAAAATAACGTTGTCATTTATTGTCAGGGCGGAGACCGGCGCGCCCCACTCCCATATCAGATCGTCCTGGGTCCAGCCTTCGCCGTAGCGCTCGAAGGCATAATAAGTATCGTCGGCGATCACGTCGCCGTCGATGAATTTCACTCCCCGTCGGACGACCTGGTCAGCAAGCTGTTCCAGCACCCTGATGGGCGGCAGTTTGCGCTCCGTACGGAGATGATACGGCAGCGTGCGTCCGCTCAGGTTGGGATCGCCACGGCCGACCAGCACGACGTCCCCTGTGAGACGGCCGTACTTGTCCACGATGCCGGCGGTTTCAACCGTGGTATGAAAGCGGTAATCCGGACCAATGAGCGCAAATGCAGCAGCCGTAGTGAACAACTTGGCGTTGGAAGCGGGGGTGAACAGCTTGTCCGCATTGCGCGAATAGAGGGCCTTTCCGGTCTTCAAGGACTGCACTTTGATGCCCCAGAAGCCGCGGGCAAGGTCGGGTTCCGACAGAATTTTATTGATGCGGGCAGTCAGCGCCTTGCTCTCGGCAGCGGCGATCTGCACCGCCAGAAATATCAATACAAGCTGGGAAAAAACGCGGCTGCGACGCATGTGGATCTGTTCAGGATTGTAGCACCGTTGAGCCGTCAGCCATTCGCCGTCAGGCTTCAGCCAAGGCCGCTCAGGCCCTAACCTGCATTATTCATGAACGGGTGGAGCAGGCCTTTAAGGCCTGCATCGAGAGGCAACAACGATGCGGGCTTCAGCCCCTAAGGTACATAGGCCCTCGGATCACAAGATGTTTGTCGCAGAAGTACCTCAGCGGCTGAAGCCGCTGCTATTGCGGTCAGATAATGCCGGGCTGAAGCCCTGCTCCACCCGTGTGTCATGCTGGCTTCATGAATAATGCAGGCTAATGCCACTGCGCGACCGGTTCGGTAACGACTCTGATCTGTTTGCTTCATGGGGCCGGCATCGCTCTGCGGGCCAGCCATCGAAACACCTGACGGCTGATCGCTGATGGCTGATTGCTACAATTTCTGCATGCGTCCGCGCTTCACATGGAAGCTGCCGTCGCGGGCGCTCGCCTTGGGTGAGCGAACGCTGGTGATGGGAATCGTAAATGTCACGCCGGATTCATTCTCCGACGGTGGCCGCTACTTTTCTGCCAAGGCGGCGGTGGAACATGCGCTCGGCATGCTGGAGGAAGGCGCGGACATCATAGATATCGGCGGCGAATCTACCCGCCCCGGGGCGCGCGTGAGTGGCGCGATTGAAGCGATCCCAGATCAGCAGTCCCGGTCAGCATCGCAGCAACCCAGTTCGCCGGTTACTCTCGAGGAGGAACTGCGGCGCGTGCTGCCGGTCATTGCGTCGGTGAGACGTGCAGCCCCCGATTCCATTATTTCTGTGGACACCTACAAATCAGTTGTTGCGCGCGAAGCTGTGCAAGCGGGAGCGCAGATCGTGAACGACGTCAGCGCGTTAGCATGGGACCCGGAGATGGCAACAACCGTGGCGCAGATGGGATGCGGGGTAGTACTCATGCATATGCGCGGTCGCCCCGAGCAGTGGAGGTCGCTGCCCCCGCTCGGCGGCAATGAATTGCTGCAACTACTAAAAGGTGATTTGGCCAACTCAGCGGCGAAGGCACAAAGCGCAGGTGTCGCGCGGGGAAGCATCGTTCTGGATCCCGGGTTCGGGTTTGGCAAGAATTACGAGGAAAACTATCCCCTCCTGGCGCGCCTGGGAGAGTTGCATCAGTTAGGATTTCCACTTTTATCGGGCACGTCGCGCAAGTCATTTCTCGGCAAGACAGCGGCGCGAGGGGGCGAAAGGCTTGCGCCCGGACAGAGGCTGTATGCGACACTGGCGGCCGTAACGGCCTCGATTCTTCAGGGCGCACACATCGTGCGGGTGCACGATGTCACGCCGGTGCTGGAAGCCGCTGCCGTAGCGGACGCCATATTGAACGCATCAGCCGCTGATGAACGCAGATAAACGCCCAAAAAACCAGCGCATGACACACGCTCTCGAGCTAAGTCTGCCGCCCAAGCCATATTGCTTCTTTCTCGCTGTGTGTCTGTGTCTCTGTGGCAGGTGTTAAAACGTTTTTTCCGAGTCGAGCAGAATGGTCACCGGGCCGTCATTGACTAGTTCAACATCCATCATCTGCTGGAAACGTCCGGTTTCGCAGCGCAGGCCGGTGGCGCGGACCCGATCCACAAAATGCTCATAAAGGCGGACGGCATGTTCCGGGCGCGCGGCGGCCTCGAACGACGGCCGCTTGCCCTTGCGGACGTCGCCAAACAGCGTGAACTGGGAGACCACCAGCACGGCGCCACCCACATCCGCTGCGGCCAAGTTCATCTTGCCGCCAGTGTCTTCAAAGATTCTCAGGCCGGCAATTTTGTCCGCGAGATAATCAGCATCGGCTTCGGTGTCGCGCTGGGCCACACCGAGCAGAACGAGCAGTTCTGCTGCGCTTCCCGCACGAGTGGAATGGGAAGCTGGTGGTGGCCGGAGCGTCGGGAACGCGTAGCGAGTTTAATGGAGACTACGCGTGGAGCAACTTTGTGCTGCAACAAGGCTATGCCTATGCGTCGCAGAACAAAGGAGTGCTGAACTGCTACGGCTCCACGGCGGACGATCCGTTGGCCTGCCGGCTGAATCCGGATTCCACCACTTACGTACATTTTTACTGCAACGATCCGGAGAAGCCGTTCACGCAGTGGACGGAGTTTATGGTCCGCACTGCTGACCTGGCATGCGAGGCGGCAGCCGAGTATTACGGGCACGCGCCACGCAGGACGTACGCCGTGGGCATTTCCAATGGCGGCTACCAGGTGCTGCATGCCATCGAGAATGCTCCCGACCTGTTCGACGGCGGCGTGGACTGGGAAGGGACTTACGTGAATCCCGCGAACCCTAACCTGCTGATGGAGATCGCTGTCGTCCTTAGAAATTTTCCGGCGTATGCGGCGTCGGGCCTTAACCCCAGCAGCGAGGCAGCACAGAAGATCATCGCGGCAGGATATCCGCCGGACATCGTCTTTGAGGGCAGGTCCTTCTGGGGAGTGTATTGGGAGCGGTTCTGGGAGATCAGTATGGCGCAGTGGCAAAAGAGGCTCGGCCCTGAATACGACACCTACGGCGCCGGGCTGGCGAGCTACGACGGTGCAGCGCGCGATGTGGAAAGGCTGAGGGCCACCATGGCAGCGATCGCGACTACAGGAAAGATCAGCAGGCCTGTGGTTAGCATCGCGGGGACAATGGATGCGCTGCTGCCGGTGAGGTTGCACGCGCGGGCTTATCAGAGACAGGTACAGGCGGCGCATAACGACGTGCAATATCGCCTGTACGAAATTCAGAACGGAAATCATGTGGACGTCTTCCGAACGTTGTTCCCGCAACTGGAGTTCATTGAGCCGCACGCGCATCGCGCCTTCGACCTGCTTGTGGACCACGTTGAAAATGGAGCGCCGCTGCCGCCAGACCAGTGTGTACCGCGCGGCGGCAGGATTTCGGAGAAGCCAACCCAGCCGGGGCATGCGAGGGAGTTGTGTCAGCCGTAAAGCTCAACCACAAAGGAGATAAAAGCTCAACCACAGAGGACATAGAGGGAACGTCCGAGGACGGCCGGGCTACACCTGCTTAAGATGTCGTCTGGGCGACGGCGGTGGTGGTGTCAGCGCGCTGCTTGCTGGCTTCCTCGACGTACTCGTAGATGGCGGGATTGGTGCAGACCTCGTAGTAGCGGCGGTCGGTCCACTCTTTGAGTTGGAACTCGCGGGCGTCAATGTGGGGGATGCGGGCTTCGCGCACGACCAGCTTATGAAAGATGCCGGGGGCGACGGGCACTACGGCATTAAAAAGGCGGACCGGACCATCGTCCCAAAGGGCTGGGAGCGGCAGATCGTACCGTTGCAGCGAAATTTCCTGCTGCAGCTTGCGGAATCCGGCTTCGTCGAGGCAGATTCCGCCGATGTTGTAGCGGATGACGAATTCATCGGGCTGGCCGGCAGTGTCGGCGTCGTCCACGGTCTGAAAGAGAAAGACGTTGAACAGGGACTCGACGCCGGCGAACAGCTTGCGCGCGCTCTTGCTGCACGAGGACAGGCGATCGCTGGCGTTCAGCGCCGGCGAGATCATGATGGGCGACTTGCCGTCCATCAGGTACATGGGCGCGGTGTCCTGGAAGGAGATGCCGATGCCCAGCTCCAGCGCGGGCAGGCCCGACTTGGAGAGCAGGTCGTTGTAGCCGCGGACAATTGCCAAAATTTCCTTCGCCAGCACACAGGCGCGGCCCACGGCGAAGCCATGTTCGCCTTCATGCTCGAACAGGGCCAGGATCAGGGCGTCGCCTTCAATGAACAACTTCTGCGCGTTGTACTTGGAGAGCAGCTTGTTGATGGGATCATAGAAGTTCAAGCTGAAATATGACGCCGGATTCAGCCCGCGGTCATAGAGAGTGCAGATCAGCAGAGTGGAATCGCGGATGTCCGCCTTCACGATGACGTGGTGCGCGACCTTCTCCTCCACGGGCTTTTGCTCCTCGGGCAAGAGCAGTTCGTAAAGGGTGTGATTGATGGCGGAAAGCTCGCGGACTTTTTCATTAGAGATCAGGTTCACGGTATCCAGCGCCGCGATGACGGTTTCCAGCCGGCGCAGGTCGCGGTGATAGCGCATGAAGTCACGCAGGAAGCGTCCCGCCAACTTGGCGCGGTCGGCGCCACGGCATTGTGCCACGCGGCGGACGGCGGCGTGCAGGCTGTTGGGGGAAAGCTTGCCGTGCTCCTCGAGCAGGTTCTCTACGCGCTTGCGCTCGGCGCGCGAGATCAGCGCATTCTTCAACTGCTGGGGGTTGATGGCCGGGGTGTACTCGGGAAGCAGCGGCGGTGCCTCATAGGAGGCGATGACGTGCTCCATTACGTTTTCGCGTTCCAGCATGTCCACCCACGCGGCGAGCACAGCTTTCTGGATCTTGCCCTTGGGCGTAGATTCATCGGGGATACCGCCAGCCACCAGCTCGTGCGCGTTTTCCGGAGCGCTGAGAAAGGCGTCCACGGCGGCATTGTCCTCTTCCTCCCCGGCGCCGAAACCCAGCCATTTAAGAAAGGCGCGGGTGATCTCCAGCATGGCCTGGAAACGGTCGGGATCGCGTTCATAATTGCCCAGCAAAACGTAGTGCTCGGCATTGACGAAATCGTCGCGGCCGTCTTCCGTGAACAAGAGCCGGTTCAGGAAGAGATCGTAGTCGGGGGTCTCCCCGAACAACGAGCGCCGCATGCGGGCGATGGTTTCCTTTTCGACCTCGCGAAGAGTGTCAAACAGTTCCTGTCCGACTTTGCGCAGGACAATTTTCTTGGCGACCTGGAAGGCAGCAACACGCTCGCTTAACTCGATGGTGCGGGGCTGGTTCGCCTGGCGAGGGCCTTCATACGACCTCAGCTTGGCGCGGCACCGCTCCAGCATGTTGGCGAACTGCGCTCCCAACTCCAGCCGAAGAAACTTGATCAGCGCCAGGCGCCAAAGCAGATCCAGCGAGAGATTGTTTTCCGCCTTGGTGCAGTTGAGTGACGCGGTCTGCAATTCCACCACGAGCGACTTGAAGTCGGCGGCCTCGGCGCGCTGGGGTTTGGCCTGGGGGCGGACGATGGACGGGGGCCGGTCGAAAGACGCGGTTCGGCTTTCGACCACCAGATCTTCGACATTTCCGTACTTCGCGATCAGCCGGGCAATGTGGGAACGCGTCTGCTGTGCCAGCTTGGGGCTGAGGAAGACGTCGTGGCGGACATTGTCCACCCCCGGGAGCACGCCTTCCAGCGTGAGCGAGGGGGTGTACGCCACCAAGTTCAATTGACGGGCACACTCGACCGTGTTGATGCGTTCGCGAAAAAGTGCCATCGCCTGCGGGGAGTGTCGCAAAAGCTCGTCGCAGTTTGCGAGACAGGACTCCGCGGCAGAGCGTACCACGGAGGCAGACGGGAGCCAATATTACCTTGGTGATCTGTTGGCGAAGAGAACCAAAAACGAGGCTGTGCCGCCTTTGACCAGAGATTGTCGGAGTACTGAGCGGCTGGCTCATTGAGTGATTGGGTTATTGACTGCTCAGGACAGATTGTCGGCGCAATAGGAATTCCTCGCTCCGCCCGGAATGACAATCCTGAGGGTGTAAGCCCAGCACGGAATCTGGACTTCGCACTCCTGTTTCTCGCCTGATTTGGAACGAAAGGTAGATATCCAAATACTAAGGAAGGCTTTTTCCCCGAAGCGAAAACGGAGTGCAGCATATAATGCGCGCATGTCATAAATCTCCAGTGCTGTTCAGGGGACTGTTTGTGGTTTACGGCAGTACGGAGAAGGAAGAAAGATGCCGTGGCCCTCGGACTTACCGCTTTACAACTTCAATGAGTTCTCTATTTTGCTGAATGCCAGGCCGGAGTACGGCGTTTATGCGTTGATTGACGCCAGCGGACAGCCCATCCTGATTGACGCCGGCAGCATCCTGACCGACCTGAGACGATTGCGCGAACGAGATGAACGGGAGTTTGGAGACAGGCCGCCCGTCTCTTTCAGCTATATGGTGGCTCCCATGGAAGAAGCGATCGCGCTGAAGAAGAAGTTCAACGATGAACTCGCCACCAAGAAGATGGCGCGCGGAGCGTGACCTTCCCCGGCTGATTCAGGAAAGCAGATGCCTCGCCAGGGCCTGGCGTCCTGCTCGTCATACCAATCTGGTATTGCCATGAAGGCTTCTGGCGGGAATAGGGATTCCTCGCCTTTGCTGCGCGAAGGCTTGGAATGACCAAATCAGAGCGTCCCAGTTTTCGGCGCTGCACAGAAAAGCAGATGCCTCCTCGGGCTGGCGCCATCCTCGTCATGACCACCGTTGCATTCGCCGTCCTCATGATTAAGGCGCACCATTTTATTTAATAAGAACGGAAACGGGAGAGGGGGAACCGGAACGAAGAATGTGGTTTTTCAAACCCGCGGACCGCGGGTCAGTTCAGCGACCCTCAACCAGCTTTCCAGTCGGGGATGTCCTCTCCACGGCGAAAGACGGGCACACGATCGGCCTGCGCTACGTCAGCCAGTTGCGCATTAATCTCCTCGATGTCCTTGCGCGCCCAGCCTACGCTGGAGACAGTGATTTCCCCATCGGGAGCAATGAGAAAAACAGTGGGCACGTTGGTCAGACCGTAAGCATTGGACACTTCGTACTTGCCCGGATCGTCCAAAACAACCGGAAAAGTGATGCCGTACTGTTTCACAAACTGCGAGGTTGATTGTGTATCGTTTTGCGATATTCCCACCACCGCAACGCCCCTACCCCGATACGCGTGGTGAAGACGCTCAATAAACGGGAGGGCGAACTGGCAAACCGGACAGGTGATCTTGAAGAAGACCACTACCACTGGGCCTTTGCGCAGAGCTTCATGAAGCGAGAAGCGCTTGCCATCCAGAGCAGGAAGGGTAAAGTCCGGGGCGGTCGTGCCGGTGGCCAAAGCGGGCATCGTTGTTCCTCCGTCTGCTGTGTTTGGGGCACGAAGAATTCGTGCTTTCAATTTTTAGATGATACCGAAGCGGCGCAAGACTTTGCGCGTTAACCCAGTTAGCGGCAGGCGTGAGGCTTGAATTGGGCTGACCCACTTGCCGCCGCCTGCGTCGTGAATTTCGCCGCGCCGCACGGTGACGCGGTAGTCCGTATTGGTGATCGCGTGCCGCAGTTGCAGCAGGGCGGGGCTATGAGCATAGTTGCACTTGGCCGTTGGCAACTCCCACATGGCCGGCATCAGGGCAGCGTCCGGGGGACGTTGTACCAGATACACCTTCCGCGAATTCGTCAACAGCAGGTAAGCGACTTTCTGTTGGTGTCGCTTCGGCGCTTTAGTGCGGAGGCCGTTAGGTCTTGAGTGCGAGGCGCACCAGCGCGCCACCGGACACTGCTCACATTTTGGCGCCGTGGGCAGGCAGATGGTGGCGCCCAACTCCATCATGGCCTGATTGAAATCGCCGGGATGGGCGCGGCTCAGAAGCTTCTCCGCGATCTCCCAGCATTGCTGTAACGCGGGCGGAAGATACGCTTTACGCGAGGCGGTCGGCGTCGCCAATATGCGCTCCAGCACGCGGCGGACATTTCCGTCTACCACGGCGCAGGGTTGATGAAATGCAATGCTGGCAATGGCGGCGGCCGTGTAGCGTCCGATTCCCGGCAACTGCCGCCATTGCTCTGCGGTCTCAGGAAAATGCCCGGCACGCACGATCTGGCGGGCGGCCTGGTGCAACAAGCGCGCGCGGCGGTAATAACCCAGTCCGCTCCAGGCGGCGAGCACGCTGGACGGGGTAGCATGCGCGAGGTCCTCCACGGTGGGAAAGCGCTGCAAGAATCGTCGGTAGTGTTCCAGCACGGCGGCTACGCGGGTCTGCTGCAACATGATCTCGGAGACCCAGACGCGATACGGATCAGTATCGCGACGCCAGGGCAGCGGCCGGCGATGGTGGTGAAACCAGCGCAGCAGGCAGGTCCGAAAGGCTCCCAGAGACGGGCCTTGGAACAGAGATAAAGCCGGATTTGGCAAGGATTGCTGCAAGACTCTCTATTCACTCAGTTGCCGGTACAACACCCAGAACTGCTGTGGCATCTGCTTACAACTGGCTACAGTCTGTTGGTTGCTGAAAGGCTCACAACAGCAAATCCCTCGCAGGCTAAAGAAGTGTGTGAGAACTGTGCCGTCCCTACGGGACCCGGTCATTCTGTTCCACTTTACCCAGCGCTGAAGCGCTGGACTAACGAATACCGCCCGCTACGCGGGCTGGGTTTTCAGCAATTTGGACCGCCCGATTAATACAAAGCCAGTTCTCACACACACTGAAGTCGTGCCCTTCGGAAACCACCATTTGTAGAGAGTTTTTCCGCCGTCCGAAAAGCCGCATCCTTTCCAAGAACGGTTTATGAAGCACGGTTTTACGAAACACGGTCCAAGAGTCTGGTTCGTATGCCAAAGCCCGCTTCTGTTGGTTTCCACGCTTACGCTGATGACCATCATGCTGGTGAGTTGCTCCGGTGGGGGCGGCCAGACCGGTTCCGGCGGAAGCTCTGGGTCCGGTAGTCCACCGGGTAGCGCCGTTCCTGTCAGCACGGCTGCAGGCAAGATCTCCCCCGGAATCAACATCACCGTCCCGGCCGCCCGCGCGTCACCGGCTCCCAACGCCGAATTCCTGGGTGTGGGGTCCGGCGGCACGATCACCGCATTTGCGACGGGAGACACCATACACCAGGGTGCATCAGAACTCGTCATCCTTTTCGGTCCGGGGCTGTCCGGCAACATGGAAGTGAAAATTTCCGGGCCGGGAGACATCGTGGTCAGCAATATTCAAAGCACAAAAGCGAGCGATGGCACGCCCGGCATACAGTTTACGGCCACGGTTCCGCTGGGCGCTGCCCTGGGAGGCCGCACCGTGCTGCTGATCAACAGCGCCGGGGACATTACCGCGTTTACCGGTGGGCTGGAGGTGGTCCCATGAAATGGAAGGTGGCGCTGGCGCTGCTGGTGCTGCTTGCGTTGGCCTCTGCGACCGCCAAGGCGACGACGGTAATCCCGATGTCGGTGGAAGAGCTGACGCACGCAGCCAAAGCGATCGTCGAGGCCACGGCCACGAGCTCCTGGTCGCAATGGAACCCGCAGCACACGATGATCGTCACGTACACGCGTTTCACCGTTTCGAAGACATTGAAGGGCTCCGTGCCGGCGGAGATCGTGGTGAAGCAACCCGGAGGCATTGTTGGCAACCAGGGACAGAAAGTTCCCGGGGTGCGCCAGTTCCTTGCAGGGGAGAACGTTTTGTTGTACCTGCAACCCAGCGGCGACAACGACGGCACGCACGTGGTCACTGGTCTGGTGCAGGGGAACTTCCGCATTTATAAGACTGCCGCCGGCGTCACTGCTGTCACGAACGGAATGCCGGGGGTTTCCAGGTTGCGCGCGGGCGGGTTCAGCGAATATCACGGGACCAGCATGCGGCTGGATGAGATGGAATCGCGGGTGCAAAGGGCGTTGAGATGATAAAAGGGCCAGGCAGAGCGGTCCTGATGATTGTGCCGCTGGCAGTAATTGCAGCATTGCTGCTGAGTGCAAAGCCGGCGCACTCGTTTTTGCCAGAGCTGGCCACGCCGAGCGTGCGGATCAAGTGGCCCAGCCTGCCGGTCGTCTGGAATTTGAATCCCAACATCAGCGGAGCGAACATTTCTGGCAGCCGCAGCGTCGCCGATGTAATGCAATCTTCGTTTGCGGTGTGGACAAGCGCGCCCAACATAGCGCTAAGCGTGGTGCGCGGCGCCGACAGCAATGTAACTTCAGAAAGCAGTTCACTGCCGGGAGTGAACCTCATCTGCTTTATTTGCACGGACACCAGTTTTTCCGACGTAGGTACCTTGGCGGTGACGCTGTTCCGTTTCAACGTGTCCACCGGCGCCATGACCAAGACAGATATCCTGTTCAATCCCAATCCGTCGGGGGTGACGTTCACCACGGATCCCAGTTCGGCGAACGGCAGCATCATTGATTTGCAGACTGTGGCGACCCACGAGATCGGGCACTTCCTCGGCCTGGATCATTCGGCTGTGACCAATGCGGTGATGTTCCCGTTCAGTCCTGACATCCGGGAGACGCTTGCCGCGGATGACGTTGCGGGAATGTCGTTGTTGTATCCCAAGAGCCCGCCCGATGTGGCCGCGGGCGCAATAGCAGGGACGGTGCAGTTTGCCACCGGAGGGGGTGTGTTCGGCGCCCACGTCTTCGCCGATTCTGTTACCGGACTGGGCGGCTTCGGCATGGGCGTGCGCAACGGGCCTATTGGAACTCTCACAGATGCTAACGGAAATTACGCAATCACCGGCTTGCCGGTGGACACCTACATGGTCAGCGCTGAACCGCTGGACCAGCCGGTAACCAACACCGACGTGTCCGACTACGCCAAAGTCTTCGGTAAAACTTCCGTGCAGACAAACTTCACTACGCGCCAGCACTGAGCGGCAGTTGCCAGTGGCCAGTGGTCAGTTGTCAGTAACCCCGGGAAGAAAAATTAGCCCAGCTTGCGCCGGGCTTTGGATTTGGGAGCAAGGCACGCGAGCGGATCAATACACCAGCGTCTTGACACTGATGACTTGCAGGCCATGGGGGCTGACAGTGGCGGTAAAGGGAACGTTGTTGATCAGATTGTCGGCCTTGCAATGATCGTAGTAGATGCCGTTCCCGCCGCCGCCGGACCAGTCTATGAAGGGCGAGCCCAGAGTTGCGGAGGTGCTGGCAGGGCAACCACCATTCGTATTAGCAACAAACAAAGCGCCATTGATCTGTCCGTTGCCGCCGCCGTTGTTTACGGTGGCGCCACCGAGAACGATGATGAGCCCATCCCAGTTGTAGTTACCGCTGATGGTCAAGTTACCGGTAACCACCAGCATGCCATAGCCATGGTTGGGCCCGAGGGCCAAATCGCCTTCCACCACATCGTAAATCGGACTGGTTGAGCTTCCCAGAGCAATGCTGGAGGGGTTGCTGGGGTAAATGTTTGTGGCAATAGTTTTTACCGATTCCACAAAAGCACACAATCCCTGTGGCGTAATTCCTCCGAGGGAACTATAGGAGTTCACCACGTCGGAACCAGTTTCGCCGCCGGCGCCGGTGTAGTTTTGGGGTCTACCCAGCGCGTCAAGGATGGCATCAACCGCGGTGGGGTCGGTGGGGTTATTGGGATCGTCGTAGGCGCCGATGGCAGGCCGGTTGGTGACAGTTTCGCCGCAACTGTTCTGGTCATGACCATCAATGTGGAAAGGATTCGAGTTGGGCGTGCCGAAGAAGTTGGAAGCATCCGGACTTGGCGGCGCGGGGCCAGCCATGGTGACTGCTCCGCCCAAGTTCATGGTGAACTGGTTATAGGTCACGCCCACTTCCATCTGCGCCATGGCGCGGGCGCCGGACTGTGTCTGGGCCATGGCGGTCACCAGATAAACCGGGCCCCACGTACCGCCGCCAGCTCCGATGGTTGCCTTACCTTGGGCTGTGGTGCCGCTTGAGGGTGGGGCAATGGTCACCGTCGGGGAGCTGCCGACGGGATAGCCCGCGCCGCCATCGGTAATGGTTATCTGAGTGACACCGTGTTCCGGGTTTACGGATGCGGTAGCGGTCGCATTTGTACCGCTTACTGGGGGCGCGATGGTCAGCGTCGGCGCATAATCGTAGAGTCCGGCATTGATGATCTGCAAGCTCCCCACCTGGCCGGCAGTGCCGCCAGCAGCGCCGAGGTTGCCAACGCCCGTAGTCGAGCCAGCGATAGGAGTTGCTCCGCCAAAGGTTACGTTAGGTGCGGCCATGTAATTGCCGCCCGCGGAAACGGACACACTTGAGATCTGGATGCCGGGGGTAATACTGGTCACCCTTGGGGTGTTGGAGCCGCTTCCGGGATTGGAGCAGGTAAAGGTCAATTGCGAGGCGGCCGGCATGGTGTCGTAGTTGCCGGGATTGGTAACGGTCGAGCTAATCCATTCGTTGTGCGGACCGCCGAAGGTCATCTTACCGGTGAAGCCCCCAGGACCGCTGACGTTGACGGTACCGTCTCCGCACCTGCCGTTGCCGGTGAACGAGTATATGCACCGGTTCCCGCTCATGGTGACGCTCGCGACGCCTCCGCTGCCTACCGAGGTATCGAAGCTAGCCGAGATGCTCGAACCTGCGGGGTAGCAGGCCGGAGAAGTGCCGTTAGTCAGTGTGACAGACTGCACCGGGGCCCCGTTTACGTTGGCCTCAATCGAGCCGTCTTGAGTTTGCGTGTCGCCGGCAGCGCGAGTTATGGTCACCACCGGATGCGCAATGGTGTAGCCGGAACCAGGATCCGTCAGGGTTGTACTGGTGATACCCGAGGGAAGCGCATGCACGTCGGCAGTGGCCGTTGCTGTACGGCAGGTGGTGCCGTTGATAGTGCACGGCGGAGGCGCGATGGTGACCGTCGGGTGGCTTCCATCAGCGTAGCCAGTGCCCGAGCTGAGGATGTCAATCTTCGTAACAGCATTCATGGGCGGCTGGCAATTGTTGCCGTAAGTTGCCGGTTTCTGTTTCTGATTCTTGCCGTCCCAGCAAACCTGAGTGCCGTTGGCACTGCCGCCGAGCGGAAAGACCGGGATCGGCGTCATG
This sequence comes from Terriglobales bacterium, assembly GCA_041946765.1. GTDB lineage: Bacteria > Acidobacteriota > Terriglobia > Terriglobales > Acidobacteriaceae > JBHGAZ01. Next base: position 31,274 of record JBHGAZ010000015.1, on the reverse strand, counting down.
TTGTCGGACTTAAGCGTGATGCGGACCCACTTATAGGTCAAGGGAGACGACAGAGACCAGCCCACTCCCACGGTCGAAGCGGTTTCCGTGCCGTTCCAAGTCCAGGAATGCGAACTATTGTCCCAGGCTGCGTACCAAGTGCTTCCCGCGGGTATGTGTGCGGAGTCTTTGGGGCAGGGGCCTTTCGAATCGGCAGGGGCGGCTACACCAAGCACGTTTTGGGCATAGGTTTCGTGGCACAGCTCCGTATCAAAATATGGGTTACTCGGATCCCAGGGAGCAATGGTTTCCCCGTCTTTAGGGTTGATGATGTAAAGCACGTACGCGCCAGATGTTCCGGCCAAAGAAGGTAAAGCTGTGGGAAGAACGTTGGCGCCTCCACTTGTGCAATCCCCGTTTGTGCCTACGCCGAGATCGCCGTTGCAGGGGTGGATGCGGTCGCGGGCTTCCTGCAATCCGGCCAGCGCGCCGTAGATCGCCGACTGCTTATCGCGATAGTTGAGAGCAATGACGGTTTCCGTGTCCGAGGAGAACAGCATTGCCAGCCCAATGGAGGAAAGCAGTAGCAGGCTGAACACGGCGAGCAGCAAAGCGGCTCCGCCTTCGGATTTGCGCTTTTTTCTGGTAATCATCACCCGACCTCCGTCAATTGCAGCCCATGACCGAATTGCCCGCCGCGGTGTATGCCAGCGAACAGTTGGTCAGTCGTATGGTGGAGAACAGGGTTGCCGTCGGTTTCTTCCCGGTCTGGTCGTTGTAGGGGGACTGAACCGTGAGTTTTACTGCCACCGAATTGATATTGGCGATTCGGATGTTCGAGGGATCGCACGTATAACCCGTTACGCTGGTTGCGCTGAGACCGTCGCAGCCTATATCAATCGAATGCACCGCGTTTCCGGCGGCATCGAACGCCATGAAAATCGGATCAGCGCTGGTGCCATTCTTAACGTTCTGCAATTGGGTCTGGGGGCTCTCGCCTTGAGTGACGGGATCGCCAGTTACCTTGTCGGTCTGGCTGCGCACCAGACAAGGCAGTTCCCCGTCGCAGCCGGCGGAGGTGTTGTCCAGGTGATAGCGAATCACATACACCTCTCCGGTCCCATCGATGGAGGCTTCAAACCACAAATTTGAAGGGTCCAACCTGACCAGACCCACCGCTTCCACGTCGCTGAGATACTCGTTGGAGGGGCTGCTTGCAGAGTTCGGGTTGTGGTCGTAGTTGTGCGTGTTGGGATAACCCGAGCTGCGCAGGTCGCGCGACAACTGGTCTACAAATTCACGCGCCTCCTGGAATAAATCTGTTCTGACTTGTTCCGTGGTGGAGTAGCGCTGGCCCTCAATGATCTGCGAAAAGATGGCGCCCATCACCAGCATCATGATGAAGATGGCGACTAGGGCTTCCACCATGGAGAACCCGCCCTGCGAACTGCGCCCCATGGGTTGCACAAGTCGTGTCATTGCGGCCCCACGTATGTACGGAAGATGACCGGCAAGCCAAAGGCGAATCGCTTCAACCCCGTAGCTGCAGGTCTGGCTGAAACCGTGACCAGGTACGTACAACTGGTAGAGCTACAGAAGCTCGAGGCTTGGGCAACACTCCAGCGAACGTCGTAAGTCCCGGTGGTTCCGCTCTCCCCGCCGGCCTCACAGACAACAAAATTCATAGAGTAATCGGTGACTGCGGTGTCAATGCTTCCGCCGACGGCAGTCTTGATGGTGTGCGAGGTACCATTGCAGTCGGTCACCGATGCGGGGCCGCCGCGGGCCAGCACAGCCGTGATCTGCTCAATGACCGACTGCGCCAGCATGGTCGAGGTGCTGTCAAACCGGCTGCGCCCGTTGTTGCCGATGGCCGTGGCGAAAAGGCCGGTGATGGCCAGCAGTCCAACCGTGAGAACGACCCCGGCAATCAGGACCTCGACCAGGGTGAAGCCGTCTTCACGCCTGCGCCGCCGTATTTGGTTGATACCGATCATAGCTTCGCACTCACTCAGTTCTTCCACGCGGTTCCGTCCCAGTAACACGCCCGGATGCGTCCCGCCGGGGATACGGCCAGGGCCGCCCACTTCTTGTCGCCGAGTGCCGCTTCGTAGGTAAAGTAGTAGGCAAAGCCGTAGTTGCTGACGCAGGGCGTGCCTTGGCACGGCAGGCCGGTCTGGGTAAAGGCCAAGTTAGCGCCGTTGTCATCATTGAGCGTAAGAGGTGTGGAGACACTGCCGGCGCACAAATGCGCTGCATCCATGGCGGTGGGCTCGCCTCCTCCGCCTGAAGGCGGAGCCACAAAGCAATCTATTTGCTCCGGCAGCCACAACTGAGCAGGTTTACGCTCCGTCGTAGGAAATAATCCCACAGGATCAATCAAATCATCGGTATAGATAACGCACTGGTTCCCAACAACCTGGTGGCGCAATTCGGTGATTCGGTTCTGTCGGATGGCTATACTGCGGCCGTTCTGATAAAGACCCGCGAGGTCGCCCATGTAGCCACGCAACTTCATCGCAGCAATGGTTTGAACCATGTTCGGAATGAGCAGCGCCAGTGAAATTATGATGATGATGCACACCGTCAGCAGTTCCACCAGCGAAAATCCCCGGGCATTGCGCCGCCATCCCATGGTCGTAGTCTCGTCCCGCAATTCGGGAAAATTGGCTTTGATCAAGTTCTCGTGATCACCAGGTGTTTACCCAGCGCGTCGAACGCGGGCGCGTTGGGGAATGCGGCAGCGCCGCGTCATCAAACCTCAAATGCAGCGCGTCCACCGCCAGCGGCCAAACTCGGGTCTGCTGGGGCACAGCGTGCGTTCGCCCAATCACCCCAACAAGCCAAAAGAGACTGTTGGGATCCCGACACAAGAGCCCAAAAGTAGCTCGATGCTACCATTGGCAAAATTCAGAGTGCCACAGGTATTCTGGCTTCCAAGGTTACCGAAGTGCAACCGACTTTCCGGCTTGTGAACAGACGCTTCCATTGCAAATAATGGCCAGCCACGAAAATGGGAAGCATGCAATGGGTTACTTTCCAGATACCCCACCCGCCGGGAGTGGGAAGTGCTTACCCTGACACCTGACAAGCCTGGGAGGGACTTGTACAATCCGCGCATGCGAACGGCGATTGCGGTCGTATTGGCTTTCTGTTTGGCAGCGGCCGGCTGCACCTTGTGGAAAGAGAAGCCGGTGTCGGAGTGGTCGCAAGCCACCGGTGGCGAGCACCTGGAACGGCTGTTTTGGAAGGACTTGCAGGCGAGAGAGTGGGCCAGACTGGAAGATCACATGTCAGCAACCTATGTGTTCCAGACCCCCCGTGGTTCCCTGGACCGCGCTGGCACACTCGAGCACATGAAGAAGCTGCACTTGACTGACTACTCACTGGGAGACTTCCAGATTCAGCCCAGCGGCCATGACATGATCGTAACCTACACCGCTGTGGTGCGGGGCACTTTTGATGGCCAACCCCTTTCCGCCACTCCGATTCGTATGATGACCGTCTGGCAACGCGCCAAGAAAGGCTGGATGGCAATCGCCCATATGGACGTCGCGTCACAGCAGGTTTCGGGGGGACAGGTAACAGGTGACAGGTGACAGGTGCCGGGTTTGTCGCCCGACTTGAGGGATCCTGTGATTGCTGGAACGCGAGACGCTTCGACTCGCCTCGGCAAAGGCGGCGTCAGTGCTGGGCAAGAAGTGCAACAAAAGCGCCGAAGTCCCGTAGCGTAGGGACGGCACGGTCTCGTAAGGCACGACAGAGATAATCCTTCTGGAAATAGAAAAGGCTGTGACTTTGGTTATGCTCTAGCCGCCAACTCCTGCGAGGGAGTCGGCAGCGTGGACGCATGCACCGTCACAGCCCTTGATGCGATCACTGCTTTCGCAGTTCCAAACCCCAGCAGCAACTCGCATTGCTGTTGGTTTTTTCGGGTCTGGTTGCGCGACAGGTCACCCCACCGCGCTGATCACCCAGCCTACTTCGGATTGGCAACTAGTGAGGAAGCCAACCCTTTCGACCGTCGACGCGCCGAATATTATTACAGAAGCGGCATCTGTCAAGACCCAAGAATTGTGCAAATGCTGAATTATTTAGGACCCAGAGCGCATCCCTGCGTAATCTGAAGAAAAGCTGAGACTTGGTACTCACGTCCGAGAAGGTTCAATTCGGAATTTGCTCAGGTTTTGCACAGAATTGGTGGCACTTCCAATCGCCCTCGCGGGGAACCAAAGGAAATTCTTGACGAGTACATCAACTTGCAGCATTGTGTCTGCTAAGGAGCTGAATGTCTGATCTAGTGGCTTACGTGGACGGCGGCTCGCACGGCAATCCGGGGCCGTCCGGCATCGGGGTTGTGGTCCAGAACTCGGCGGGAGAGAAGATCAGGATTGCCAAGTGGATCGGCCATCAGGACAACAACGTCGCCGAATACGTTGCGCTGCTCGAGGCCCTGCAATATGCGGTTGCCGTCGAAGCTACCAGGCTGCACGTCTTCTCTGATTCCGAAGTTGTCGTCCGGCAGATGACCGGGACGTATTATTGCCGCAGTCCGCGCTTGTATCTACTCAATTGGACGTGCCGCAAGCTGGCGCGCTCGCTTCATTTCTCCATCGCTCATATTCGCCGTGAGCACAACGGTGAAGCCAACCATCTGGCTAATCACGCGGTTCGAAGCCGCCGTCAACTAACGCCGTAGCGCGCAAACTCTGTAGCGCCGGCGTCCTCGCCCGCAGCCCGCGAGGCATCACCTACGAGTTTTCAGCAGCTACGCTTTCCTTGCCAATTCTGGCGTGGCGGTCTCTCGCGTGGCAGCCGAAGCCTCCAAAGCATCCGCATTCGCCTCCGCCGCAGGCAGATAGATAATGAACGTACTTCCCTTGCCTAATTCGCTTTTGACCTCGATGTGCCCGCCGCTCTGTTGCACGATTCCGTGTACGCTGGCCGGTCCTAGTCCCGTGCGGCTCCCAAGTGGATACGCAGAAAAGAACGGCTCGAAAATCCGTGTCCTGTCTCCGGCGGCGATGCCACAACCGGTATCGGCAAAGCTCAGCGCCACACATCTGCCCCTCAGCGATGCCTTCACGCCACCAGGAAGCTCCGGGACGTTCCAGGTCGTGATCTTGAATTCGCCTCCATCGGCCATGGAAGCGCGCCCATACAGCGCCATCTCGAACACCACCTGCTGCATCTGCGCCGGATCGGCTCTTACCGGAAGCAAGTCCGACGCCGTGCAAAGCACCAACCGGATGTTTTCGCCCAATAGCCCCGCAAGAATGGCCTTCTGTTCTTCCACCAACTCAGTGAGGCTGAGCAGACGCGGGACGGAGAACTGTTTGCCGCTGAAGGCGAGCAACTGCTGAATCAGCCTGGCCCCGCGTTCGTTTGCCTGATTGATGCGCTGCATGTATTTCTGCTCTTCCACTAAATGCCGCAAGCGCATCTGCAACAGCTCGCAATTAGAGCGGATAATCATCAGCACATTATTGAATTCGTGCGCCAGGCCCGCCGCCAGCCTGCCCACGGCTTCCATTTTGTACGCGTCCCGGAGTTGCGCCTCCATTGCACGTGGCTCGGTGACATCACGCGCGATTACCTGCATTCCTCTGGCCGCGCCCGCCTCGTAGACCACGCGAGCACTTGCGTCCAGCATCAGGCTGCGCCCGTTCTTGGTCATGATCCGCATGTCAAAGCGCGACCGCCCGCATTCATTCTCAGTGGCAGCCAGCGCCGCCCTGGCCCGCTCCGCATCTTCCGGCGCGAGCAACCGTCCCAAGCCGATGCTCTCAAGTTCCGCTTGCGAATAGCCGGTCAGGCTCTCCGCCATGCGGTTTGCGGAAGTGATGCTGCCGTCGGCGGCAAGCGTCAGGATCACGTCGTTGGCGTTATCGAACAACTCACGGCATTTGCGGGCGCTCTCCCGCGCCGCTTCGTAGGCCAGCCCCAGCCTGCGCTGCAACTCCACGATGCGCAAGCCGGCGCCGATATGAGCTTTGAGTTCCTGGAGGTTCACCGGCTTCTTGATGTAATCGTCGGCGCCCTGTTCTAGCCCGTCTTCCACATCTTGCGGCTGGTCCTTCGAAGTGAGCAGCAGCACATAGGTGTAACTTCGCGGCCCCTTTCTCAGCCGGCGGCATAGTTCCACTCCGTTGAGGCCCGGCATGATCCAATCCAGGATAGCCAGAGGCGGCGCGTCCTCCTGTTGCGCCACCTGCCAGGCCTGCTCGCCGTCGCTGGTGACCACGGGGACGTAGCCCCATCTTTCCAGTGCTGCCGCCAGGGTCCGCCGCTGGACGGGATCGTCTTCGGCCACCAGGATTTTTATCGGTTTTGACTCGCTCACCGCTCTACCTCTTTCTGCAGCGTCTGCAAGCTCGCAAGCAGATCGTGCACCGCGCGGGTGAGATCGCGGAACCGCGCCTCCGCCCCGGGCAAATCGCCGTGCTTGCCCATCTCTTCCAGTTCCACCGCCAGAGCAACCGTCCGCTCGGCGCCAAACACGCTTGCCGATCCTTTCAACGTATGAGCAGCAATCCGCAGGGCCGCGGCATCTCGGACTTGTACCGCATGCTCAACGGCCGCCAGCATGCGCCCCGATTGCCGGCAGAAGATGTCTGCCAGTTCCGCCAGCAGTTCTTCGTCCCCGCCAGCACGTGCCAGCGCCTGTTCGCGCTTGAAGACCGCCAGGGACAGCTCGCCCGCGCCGCAGTACTTCTCGATCAATTGGCTGAGGTCCTCTCGGCGGATAGGTTTGGCCAGATAATCGTCCATACCGGCGGCAATGCAGCGCTCGCGGTCTCCGCTCATGGCATGGGCGGTCAGCGCGATCACGGGAAGACGCCGGCCCGTACTGACCTCCCTCTCGCGGATGGCCGCAATGGTTGCGAATCCGTCCATGACCGGCATTTGTACATCGAGCAACAACAGGTCAAACGTCTGCTGCTGCAAGGCCTCAAGGACTTCCTTGCCGTTGCTCGCGACAGTGACGGCATGGCCCAGCTTCTCCAGCAGCTTCGTCGCCAGCTTCTGATTCACCGGGTTGTCCTCCGCCAGCAGCAGGTTCAGCGGGCGTGCGCAATAAGCTGGGAAAGACGGCTGCGCCTCCCCATCCCTGCGGCGCGTGCGCTGGCCCACGGCCCGCAGAATGGCGGCCCTCAGTTCGTACACGTCAATAGGTTTGACCAGGTACTCGGCTACCCCGAGCTGCCGGCAGCGCGCGGCATGCTCGCTGAGGTCCAGCGAACTGAGCATCATGATGGTGGCCTCGGGACTCAGCCGCCGCTGATGGATTTCCCGGATCAACGTGAACCCGTCCATTCCCGGCATCTGCGCGTCCACCAGCATCAGGCGGAAGGGATCTCCTGCCGCATCCGCTTTTTCCAGGCTTTTCAGCGCCGCCGGCCCGCTCGCGACACTGTGACTGCGCATGCGCCAGCGGCAGAGCATTTCTGTCAGAATGCGCCGGTTCACGTCGTTGTCATCCACGATGAGCACGTGCATCCCCTGGAGTTCGTCCGGCTCCGCCACTTTGCCGGTCCGGGGAGTGCCCACACCGAACCCGGCGGTGAAGTAGAACGTGCTGCCCACCCCCACTTGGCTCTCCATCCATATTCGCCCGCCCATCATGTGGACAAGCCGGGAGGCGATGGCCAGCCCCAGGCCGGTGCCTCCGTAAAGGCGCGTGGTCGAGGTGTCTGCCTGTTCAAAGGCACTGAAGATAAGCTGAGCTTTATCCGCGGGGATTCCGATCCCGGTATCGCTGACACAAAACCGCAACTGCACGCGGTCCTCGTCGGTCCGCTCGTTATGCACCTCGAGCAACACGTTGCCTGTTTCCGTAAACTTGATCGCGTTGCCGACGAGGTTCACGATCACCTGCCGCAGCCGATAACAGTCCCCCACCACCACGGCCGGGACTTCCGGAAAGACTTCAAAAGCCAGTTCAAGCTTCTTTTCGTCAGCCCGCGCCCCCATGCTCTTCATGGTTTCGGCCAGCATCATGTGCAGGTCAAACTCCGCCGACACCAGGTCAAGCTTGCCTGCTTCGATTTTGGAGAAGTCCAGGATGTCGTTGATGATGTTCAGCAAAGAATTGGCGGACGACTTCACCACGCTAATGAATTCGCGCTGTTCGGGAGTGAGGTCCGTGTCCAGCGCCAGTTCCGCCATCCCCATAATGCCGTTCATGGGGGTGCGAATTTCATGGCTCATGTTGGCCAGAAACTCGCTCTTGGCCCGGCTGGCTGCTTCCGCCGCTTCCTTGGCCCTCAGCGTTGCCGCTTCCGCTCGTTTGCGGGCGGTAATGTCTATGGCTGCACCTAGCAGGCAGGGCTTGTTATGAACAAACAAGCGCGTGCCCGAGATGTAGCAAGGAATCTTGGAGCCGTTCTTGGCCAGCAACAGGAGTTCGGTTTCCGAGCCTCCGTCCTTGAAGACCAAGTCAATGTGCTTATTTGCAAGGCTCTTGTCCTCGTCTGCGACCGTGTCCAGAGGCGTCATCCTGGCAAGCTCGTCGGCGGAGTACCCGAGCATGGTTTCGAGTCTACGATTCCACCGCAACCAGCGGCCGGCCTGGTCCATGAGGAAAACGGTTGCCGGGAGAGCTTCAATCACTGCTTCCGAAAAGGCACGCTCTTCCTGGATCCTCTGCAACGAAAGTTGCTCCCGATGCAGCAGAGCCACGCTCTCTTCCTGCGCCCTTTTGCGCTCACTGACTTCTTCCTGCAGTTTTTTTGTGCGCTCCGCAACCGCGTTTTTCTGGGCAAGGGAAAGTCTATATAGGGCGGCAATCACGCCCGCAAACGCGCACATGTACGCCAGGTTTTTAAGGACATGAGCAGTGATGTGCGCGAGGTCGCAAAGCTTATCGGAAGTGGCCACGAACAGGCTCTGGCTGATGCACAGGATGATCGCGAGCATCAGCCAGTGTTCAAAGGGATCGCTTTTCCACTGTCCCTTACGGAAATATCCTATGAATGCCAGCACGAATAAGCACGATGGCAAGAATTCCTGCGGCCGATGAAACAGCGGAATGCTGAGAAGATGTCCAACCGGAAGTTCGATAAAGGCAAATAACAGAAGGCAGGCCATTGCCGTTAGGCTCACGATGGCACAAACCATCCCTTCAGACGCCCTTGCTCCCTCTCCGCCTCTCGCCTCCCTGCGCCAGAAAATCCAGCTCAGGCACAAAAGCGCCGATAAGAAGAGCCTGGAGGAGAAGCCGCTCCACGGAATCAGGGATGATGGAACGGAAGGAAAATACTTGATGAACGCGGGATCTGTGACCAACGCATGATAGCCGTCCAGAAGTCCGGTCGCGGTGAACCCGGTGCCCAGGAAAAGAAACGTATTATCTTTCTTGCTGTAGAAGCGCACTATTGCGAGTATGCCGACGGTCAGGGCCAACAGGGCAGCCGTCAACTCCAACAGAGTCCGCACTTGTGGGCTGAAAAGCCACGTCCAATTCTGTACCAGGATCCAAGCCGCCAAGAGAACAGCCGAGGTGGCGGCGTAAATCGTCCGCCTTCTGAAATGAGGGCCGTTATTTTCCATGGCAGTTCTTCACACGCAGAAAGCAAATCCTGTTGTGCCTGATTGCCGGGAAACTCTTCTGCCGCTAGCCCATCATCAAAGATTGTCGTACACAGTTTGCGGCTGATCTTGCACGCGCGGTCATTCTTGGATTTCGGGTTCCACACTCGGGACGACATACAGAAACGGGATACGATCTGACGTTGCATTGCGCGAGGGCGACCTTATGATTTCCACTTCCCGAACTTCCCGCTCAACCCGCAAATTGCCATGGATTGCAGTGTCCATTGGAGCCGCGGCCGCGGGCGCCATATTAGCGTTCCGCTATTACAGACAGCGGCTCGAAGGAGAGACCACGCGTTTGCTTGAGATCCTGAATCTGAGACCGGGCATGAATGTAGCCGAGGTCGGCGCCGGTAAGGGGCGCATGACCATCCGTGTCGCGCAGCAGGTTCGTTCCGGCGGATGCGTTCTATCCACCGAGTCCAAGCCCCGGAGGCTGCGCAAGATTCGCCGCTCGGCGCGGAAGCGTGGGCTGGAAAACATCACCGTCTTGGAAGGGAGCGAGACAGGACAGGAGCTGCCGCCCGACAGCTTCGATGCCATCTTTATGCGCGGTGTCTACCATCACTTTACGGCGCCGCAAGAAATGGACCGCAGCCTCTTTCGTGCGCTGCGGCCCGGGGGTAAGCTCGTCGTCATTGACTTTTCGCCCCGCCTGCTTTTGTCTCTATGCCCCCCAAAGGGCATTCCTGAAAACCGCCGCGGCCACGGTATCCGCAAGGAGTTGCTCAAACGAGAGCTGACACAAGCGGGCTTTGAGCCGGTGCGGGAATACGACGATTGGCCCTTCCGGCTCTATTGCCTGACGTTCCGAAAACCCGCAGCCTGAGGTCGGCCACCAGCTACGCCGCCGACGGCCTCAACTGCTCCTCGAAACGCGACTGCGGTTTCTCGCTCCACCGCCGCGCCTGGGCGATGCAAATGATGTGAAAAATCGTCAGCAACGGGACAACAAATGTTGGAATCATGCTCAGGGGCAGCACCGTCATGGCAACCATCTCGGTAGCTTGCGGTGTGATCAGGCGGGCAGTCGTGCCCAGCGTGACTGCCGTTACCAGGTCCGTAATTCCCAGCACCTGCCACAGAATGAAGCCCTTCCGGTGACCGGGTCCAGCGAGCTTCAACGCAACCAGGGGCGCTGTCGCCCCTATGGCCATGTCGCCCCAGCCTGCGGGCAGCGCGAACAGGCCTGGCAGGATCCCGAACGTATACAACACCAGGAACACGAATCCGCCGATCCTCCATGTCTGTACCAGTGTCAAGGTGCGCGGCGACAACGACAGCGCGAATTGCCGAAATCCTGCCGAAATCCCAAACCCTAGCAGGAACAGCAGGATCGGAGTCAGGGCAGCCACTGCAATGGGCAGTCCGAATTGGGCCGAGTTGTTCCTAAACAGTTGCAGAACTGAAGCGGAAACCGCGGCGGTGAACCAGACCGCCAGCAGTCCCCAGGCGAGCTTTGTGTAGTTTGCGTTTGTCACGGTACATCTCCTCAACGAGTCACTACATTGGTTAGTTCGCTGGTGAGTTGAAGAAGTTCCTCCCAGCGGGCTTCCCCCACCTGCGAGTGCAATTGCGCTTGCGCTTTCTCCCAGGCAGGAATTGCGCGTTTCAGTTGCCCGCGGCCGGCCCTGGAAAGAGACAGCAAGCGCTCCCGCCTGTCCTTGCCGCGCCGCTTCACGATCCAGCCGCGCCCGCACATGATGTCCAGCGTGCGCGTAAGCGTGGTGCTGTCCATGGCGAGCATCTGGCCTAGTTCGCCCTGCGATACTTCTCCCCTGCGCGCCAAAACTTGCAGAACCGTGAACTGCGTGACCCGCAGCCCCAACGGCCGCAGCGCCTCGTCATAGAGCTGCGTCAGCGCCCGCGACACGCGGCGAAAGCTGGCGCACATGCAGGGAAGCGATGGCCGGGTAGTCTTACTCATTGACCAAAATAGATGCATATACATCTATTGTCCGATTCACGATTTTTACAGGTGTCATGCTGAAGCGAAGCGCAGCGAAGCCGAAGGGCCTGCTTTTTTCAGGACTGCACGCGATGTTCCTCACGCCGTGATTGCGGTCACAGCTTTTAAAAGGAAAACAGAAGTAAGCTTCCTGTCGAGGTGGTGTCGACTAACTGCCTTCCCTTGGGGTCTCTTAAGTCTGCTTAAAAGGGAGGCACGTATGGAGAACCTTTTCACCTGCACCTGCGGCAGCCAGACTTGGCTTGTACTGGATGACGGCGTCCGCTGCACAGTCTGCCATCAGCTCTTTGACGCGCCGCACCTGCCTGTCCGGAACTTCAACCGCATTGTCGCCGAAGAGTTGCGAGAGGAAGAAGAATCCAATCTCGAATTCGACGCGCAGAACCTTCCCGTCCGCGACTTCAATGAGCTCGTCAGCAAAGAGCTGCTGGAGGAGGAACTCGCGACCGCGCGTTAACGCCTCGCGGCCATCAAACTGGATGCGACATGCCAGTTTGATTATTGGCGCAAATCAAGGGGCTGGGTTTCGACACACCCAGCCCTTTCTGTGCGCGTGGCGCCGGCGGGGTGCCCCACATCTGCGCCGCGGTGGGCGCCCTATATGCGCGGCGGGTGCCCCCACCCTGTGCGCGGCGAAGGGTGGGGATTTTCTTGCCCCGCATCTGCGCAGCAAATCTGGGAACTTAACTACGTTGAATCCTGTATTGACCCGCGCCCGCAACGGCGACTAGTTTTCTATCGAGGTGTTTCCATTGCGCGGAACATATAACTATCGCCAGCGTGGAGCAGGGAAAAGCCCGCTCTTCCTTTTGCTGATCCTGTTCTTCGTCGTCATTCTTGTGGGCTGGAAAGCGTTCAGCACCGAAGCCCCTGCCATCCAGCTTAAACGGACATTGAAGGGCATCGGCCAGAGCACGCCTGTGGAGCTTGAGATCACTGATCCGCACAATCAGATCAGGAGCCTGAAGGTCGAAGTGCTGCAGAGCGGACGCACCTTTCCAGTCACACAGACGAGTTTCACCCCGGCCCCACGCCCCTGGTGGAAATTTTGGGCCAAGACCCCGGGAGCTCGCCAGAGTGTTTCGGTCCAGGTCGGCCGCAAGCAGGTTGCCGAACTCCAGGAAGGGCGCGCGACGCTGGTCATTACGGCGAAGAATGACTCCTGGGGACGTTTCTTCCGCGGCGGACAGCGGGAACTCCGGTTGGATTTGCCCGTTCGTCTCGCGCCCCCTCGGATAGACGTGCTGAGCCCCATGCATTACGTGAACCAGGGAGGTTCCGAGGCTGTCATCTTCAAAGTTTCCCCTGGAACTACGGAGTCCGGCGTTCGTGTTGGCAACTATTTCTTCCCCAGTTGGCCGCTCACGGACTCGGCCCCGGAAACCCGCTTCGGCCTGTTTGCCTATCCTTACGACCTTCCTGCGAATACGCCAATCGAGATCGTGGCCCGCGACGATGCCGGCAACGAGACTGTAGCCAACTTCAATTACCGCGTCTTCCCCAAGCAGTTTCGCTCCAGCACCATCAACTTGAACGACGATTTCATAGCCCGAGTGGTGCCGCCCATTGTCAGCCAATCACCGGAAGTCCACGACTTGGGAGATCCGCTGAAGAATTTTCTTGAGGTGAATGGAAAGCTGCGGAAGATCGCAGAGGAGAAGCTGATTCAGTTCTCCCACCAGACGAGCCCTCATCTGCTCTGGAAGCAGCCATTCGTCCAGCTCGGCAATTCCCAGGTCGAAGCCTCCTTTGCCGACCGGCGCACGTATGTCTACAACGGGCAGAAGGTAGACCAGCAGACCCACCTCGGCTATGACCTCGCCGTCACCGCACACACCCCTATTGTGGCGGCCAATGACGGCGTGGTGCTCTACGCCGCGTATTTCGGTATTTATGGAAACGCCGTGATCATTGATCACGGCTGTGGCTTGCAGACGCTGTACGGACACCTGAGTTCAATCCAGGTCAAAGCCGGGGACAGGATGCAACGCGGCCAAGTCATCGGCCTGAGCGGGCAAACGGGACTCGCCGGTGGCGACCATCTGCACTTCTCCGTGCTCCTCGACGGTATCTTCGTCAACCCCGTCGAATGGTGGGATGCGCACTGGATTCACGACCGCATCGAAGCCAAACTCGCGCGGCAGTGATCGTTTTCCATCACTTTGTAAGAGCGGTGCCCCACATCTGCGCCCGCAGATGTGGGTTCATGAACCGTAGCGCCGGCGCCCAGCCCGCGCATTGGAAACACCCTGGAAGCACCGCCCCTCACCGCGGTGAATAACACGACCCTGCCGCAGCGGACAACTTCACTTCGCCATGACGCGAGGCGAAGAATGGTGATGCGCAATGCGCCATTCCCCACCGCGTTTGGTGACCAGCATGGTAAAGCGTGACGGTCCCGGTACCGGTTTCCCCTCTTGCATGCGGGTGAACTCGTAAAAGCCGGTGACCAGCACGGCATTCTTGTCGATCGGAATCGTGTGCCTTTCCTGGATCACGTTCTTGTTGCCGCTCCCTTTCAGCTTCAGGTCGGTAAAGTATTTCTCGATCTCTTTGCTGCCTGTGGAGATCACCGGACTCTTGGTGCCGAGCAGAATCGCGTCCGGCCAGTAGCACTTCACTACTGCTTCGGGGTCATTGGCGCTGTACGCCGCCGACCAGCGGTCAATTGCTGCATTCGCATCCTCTGCCGGACCAGCTACAGCGAGTACTGGCGACAGCAACAACACTCCTACGAAAAACAAACGGCTAAATCGCACGATTTTTGAAAAGCTTCCAATTTGACCTGCGATCACCCAACGCATGTTCACACCTCCAATGGTTGCGCTCAGATTGCGGTGAGCCCTAACGGGTTGGTAATGAGTTCCAGCGGCATCGCATCGGCTCGCGGCATATTCTGCTGTTCTGGCGAAAGTGTCAATCTTAGAATTTTTCCTCCGAACAGACGGGTCCCCAACAAGCCCGAATCCGGGTCCCCAACAAGCCTGGTTTGGGCTTTTGGGGTGATGGGCTTGTTGGGGTGATTGGGCTTGTTGAGGGGGATAAGCGAGAAATTCCCCCCTTTTGCAGACAAATTGTCGCGAGCAACGCTCCCGGGAACCAGGAACTCGAAACTGGAAACTGTTTTTACGCCGCTTGTTTTGCCCCTTCCACCCCCGCAAAGATGTCATACACGTAATCGTGGGCCGCCAGTGCGGCTTGGCTCATACTGCCGGCCTCGACCCGCTTCACGACCTCCTGCCGCGACAGGTCAAAGATCGCCTCCAGCAACTGCGAGCGCTCCTGCGCATTTGCCGGAGCCACTACGAACAGCACGCGGGCGCTGTGCTGTATATAGCGCGGCGAAAGCAGTTGCCGTTTCAGCAGTTCCATGATGACCGGGGCCTTGGCGCGGTCGAACCGTCCGGGATCACCGCGGCGGTCCAGTTCCGCGAAGAATGCTGAGGTCCACTCATTGTGATAATCCCAGACCTTCTCGAACATCTCCCGGGTGAAGCGTGTTCCGGCTTTCACGGATTCCGCGTTTTCGGCCAACTCAACGCCGTCCCGCGTGAGCGCCTGCCGCTTGAAGTAGCCGTCCTTTGTGATCGTGGCCTGGTGATGCACCAGCGTCCACAGCCACGACACGTCAATGCGATAGGTGGCAAGGTCGTTCATGAACCGCAGCTTCAGTTCGTAGTCGTCAATGGCAGCGGCGAAGTTGCCGTTGAGAATCTGGAAGCCGTAGTTCGCCGCCATGTAGAAGGCGTGTTGGATGTGCTCGATGGTGATGTCGCCCTTGGGCACGCTGTAGATGGCGTCCCAAAGTTCGGGAGTAAAGATCTTTTCCGGTGCGTCGTAATTTTCCTTGGCGATTACCCAGGGCGTGATCTTGCCCTCCGAGTTCAGCAAGGAGCGCGAGTGCAGCAGCCTGCGCTCCGCCTCCACCAAACCGCTGGCCACGGTGGGCAGCGGCTTGCCGTCGACGTCCACAGTTTCCTGCGGCGCGTCCAGGATTGCCTGCAACTGGCTGACCTCGGCGCGCAGGGGCGCGTTTCCGGCTGCGACATAGGCGGGTTCCGGGCTGGCGACCCAGCTTTGACGGTAGGCGTCGTACAGCCGTCCCTTCACCTTCCCGGCCAGGATTTCGTCCAGCGTAGGGTGCTGTCCGGCCGGCAGCGGTTTCTCCGGGACAAACATCAGTCCCAGCAGTCGTTCTCGCACCTTATCAATGACCATGGCGCGCAACGCCAGCGGGTTGTAGCGCGAGCGTCCATATGCATCGCCCGGCTGATAGATCATCACCGCTGCCATGCCGCCTATGGGTGCCGCCTGGGTCATTTCGCCGTTCTTCATTCCCGTCATTAGCATGGTCAGCGCGTTGTAGCGCTGATAGGCGATCATGTTCGGCGATGCCATGCCGATGGTCTGCGGATCGGGGAACACACCGTGCGGATCGTCCTTCCATATCTCGATCAGGCTACCCAGGTAATCCCAGCGCCCGACGTTGGTTCCCAGCAGCCGCCGCCGCAGCACCCACGCAATCACCGGCAGGAAACGTCCCGCATTCCCCTCTTCGTACAGCATCTTGATCTTCAGAGTGCCGGTCGGCACGCCGATGATCTCTTCCAGCCGCGCCAGCAGTCTCTCGACAATCAAAGCTTCCTGCGGGGTCTGAATTTTCGGGATATAGAAGTACACGCCCGTTCCGGCACGCTTCAGGGCCTCAAAATTGTTAAAGACCCAGAGCGTAGTGATGGCAATCATGCCCGGCGCCGGCTTGCCGTCCACGCGGACATGGTCGTACTGCACATGCAGACCCGGAGGCCGGCCGAAGCGCGTAGGCCAGCGCTGCGGCGGGGTGTTGATCTTATACGAACGCGTCTTTCCCTTCTTGACAACTTCGTACGGACGCTCGGTCCAGCGGCCTTCGAAGATATCTTTCGCATTCTGCATGGCCGCAAAAATCCCAATGGGCTGGTTCGTGGGGGTGCCATCGGGCTGGAAATGCGGCGGCGCAGCGTCTTCAAAGTCCGGCATATTCATGGGCGCGGGACTGTTCAAGGCATTAAAAGCCATGTCCAGCGGATGCCATGGCCCGGTAAGCTCCAGTCCGGGATTCTTCAGGGGATCGGCGTCCGCAGGGATGGGCACTTCCTCATTGAGCCGCCACCGCCACTGGCTCTCGTGCCCCAGAAAGTTATCAACCATGCCTTGAATAACCTGGCGATAGGTCCACCGGCGCCCGCTGACCGGATCTTCAAACGTGTCCTCCCACTTCGGCCAGGCATATCTTTCGCGCACCGGGGCTGGCGATTGCAGCAGTGTCCGCCGCGCCGTCAGGGCGGCAGCAATGTCCGGAACCAGCTCGCGCGTGAGCATGGCAATCGTCTGTTCGACATTGACTGTTCTGCCGTTAACTTGCTTGCTCCCGAACAGATCGGGGAACTTCTGGATAATGTCCTCACGGATCATTGCCTCGGCCTCCTCAGCTTGGCGTCATGAGCGCTCTTGCGGTTCTCACGACGCCGATCACCGACGCAAGAACCAGAAGAATTCGATCCTCTTTCCTCTGTGTCCTCTGTGGTTTGATTTGGCGCGTGGAACGAAAAGCGCTACGGCGAAATACCGCACGCCTGCCGGACACAAACGCTCCGGCAACTCGTACTCAGCTTCTTAGGATGCTGCCCGCCCCCGATTCGACTAACCTTTAATTGTGATTTAGGACCAAGACTTCTCGTTCCAAACACCAGCCCGAAGGGAGACATTTGTGTGAGCCCACCGCGTAAGCGGTGGGTAGTCGAACAAGAGGGATGGGCGAGTCCCGTCAGGGGCGGCACGACAAGCCCTCCGACCATTCCAGTGATCTCATTCTCAATGAGTCATTCCCAGCGCACGGGGTCCCCAGCAAGACCGATTTTGGCTTGCGGGGGTGTAAGCGAGGAATCCCTATTGCGCCGACAACCTGTCATGAGCGTTCAATGACCCAATGGTCCCTCACTCAATGACTCAATGGGCGAGCAGCCCGGCGACGCTGTACACAGCGTGTGCTACCAGCACGGCCGTGATCACTCCCAGCGCCAGCGCCGGCTGCCGCGATTCCAGCAAGTCCACCAGCACGCCGGCGGTAAAAACCAATACAAACGGCAGAGCCACTACAAGGAACTCGGAGCCGGCGGCGCGGGGCAGCACGACCGCCAGCGCCAGCAGAAGTGTGCTCACCAGCAAGGGTGCCGTAGTCCCGAAAAAACGCGTGCGCGGCCAGGCAGCATACGTCACGATCGCAATCAGCGCCAGCAGTACCACTCCGGGGCTGCTGTGGAGAAAGAAGGTCCCCAGCATCCGCCAGGTGGCGACGCTCGACAATTGCCCCGGACGCCAGCCGCCCAATTGCGTGTTGCTCACTCCCTCCCACAACGCCCGCGGCTGAAAACCGTAGAACATCCAAATCACTGCCAAGCCAATCGCGCAGGCCGCTCCCAGGATCGTCAGGGCCGCCCCGCGACGCTGAGGCACCAGGTACAACATGAATCCCAATGTCACCACCACGGTAACAATCACCGCGAACTGCGCGCCCACCCCCACTCCAATGGCCATTCCCAGCAGCAAAATGCGCTTCCAGTTCCACAGCACTACCTCGCGCGGAGCATACAACGTGTGTGCTACCGCAATCCCCGTGAAGATGCAGCCGAAAGCTCCCCACGCAGCCACCATCTCCGGACGCACGTTGGCGCTGTGGATGATGGTCATGGGCGAGAAGGCATAAAGCGTCAGGGCAATGTAGCCCGCTGCATTCCCGTAAAGCCGCCGCGAGACGTACCACAACGACGCCGCCAGCAGCACCCCGCTTATCAGGAAAGGCATGCGCGCGCTCCATCGCCAGTCTGATGCCCGCAGGGTTGGCAGAGCAGCGAGGACATACACCAGCGGCGAACGCTCAGCGCTATCCACCATGCCACCGCCCTGCAACTGCGCCCGTCCCTGTTGCACGATGGAGACTTCGGTTTCCGTCAGCGGCCTGCGCGACATCAACCACAGGCACTGGCCGGCAAACGCCAGCAGCAGCAAGACCGCGACCACCTGCGGCCTGCCGTAGCGATCGCGACTGAACAAGTAGGAAGCTTTCATCTCGAAGCTGCGCGCCAGCGGTACCGCGCCGAAAGCCACCCTTGTATCACGACAGCCGCGCGAGGTTCCATCTTCGAGGTGGCAGCGCCAGCTGGCCCAAAGGGTACTGCGTAACTTGACGGCGCCCGAGCCTTACTACACCTTGATAATCCCGGCGGAATTTGAGACCTTTATCGGGACTGTTTGTTTATTTTTGCTTCCATGCGCGGCTTCCCGTCTGGCAGCGGGGGTGGGGGTTGTCGGAAAGCGCCCGGCAGCGAAATTCCGGGGTTCCCGCATGGAGACTGGGAGCGGAGCGACAGCAATGACAAAAGCCGATCTGATAGATGAAGTCTCCCGCGTCGCCGAATTGACGCGCAAAGACAGCGAAACCATTGTGGAAAGTATCTTCGACAGCGTGGTGCGCTCCCTGCGCGCCGGCGACAAGATCGAGATTCGCGGCTTCGGCAGTTTCCGTACGCGCCAGCGAAAGCCGCGCCTGGGACGCAATCCTAAGACCGGCGACCGCGTCGAAGTCCCGGCCAAGAAAATTCCTTTTTTCAAGCCCAGCAAGGAACTCAAAGATCTTGTCAATAGCGGCAGCGCCGCTACTGCGGCCGTTCCCGGAGGCGAAGCGCCCCCGGCCGCCTCGATCCAGTAAGCCGTTTCCGTTTCAGCAGATACGCTGTGCACGATTGGTCAGTCGTGTGCGCCGGGTGGGTGTTCCATTGCTTTTTCCTCATATGGACCAGTGGACAAATTCAAGCTAGTGCCTCAGTAACCCTTCTCGGTCGATTTCCCCCACAAACTCATCGTTACCCTGTACGCTGGGAGGTTGCTGCGCATCCAACATGGAAACCTGTCCAAACGGGTACTCGATGTGCCAGGAGGTTCGGTGAACGCGAAAGACGTTTTTTATTCCTGGGGCCACATTCTGGCCGGCTACAGACCCTTCCTGTCAATTGAAGTTACCCGCGAGTGCCCGCTGCGCTGTCCCGGCTGCTACGCCTACGACCCACAGCATCTCGGTGGCGGCACTACCCTTCGCGACCTCGCCGACTTCAAAGGAGAATCGCTGGTGGCCGGCATTCTTCGCGTGGTGGACGAGTATCGTCCCATGCACCTTTCCATCGTCGGTGGCGACCCATTGGTGCGTTACCGCGAAATGGACCAGGTACTGCCCGAACTCGTGCGCCGCGGTATTCGCGTCCAATTGGTTACCAGCGCCTTTCGCCCCATTTCTCCTGAATGGGCCAAGCTGCCCCACCTCAACCTAACCGTTTCCATTGACGGCCTTCAGCCGGAACACGATCTCCGCCGCGCGCCCGCAACCTACGACCGCATCCTGAAGAACATCGCCGGACACCGCGTCAGCGTGCACTGCACGGTGACCGCCCAGATGCTGCAGCGGGATGGTTACCTGCAGGAATTCCTCGACTTCTGGACTCCGCGGCCCGAAACCAAACGCGTGTGGTTCAGCATCTTCACACCGCAGATGGGCGACACCGCCGCGGAAATCCCCAGCCCCGAGGAACGCACCTTCCTGATTAATGAGCTCTTGCGGCTGCGGCCGCTCTACCCCAAGCTCGACATGTCCGACGTGATCATTCGTGAATTCGCGCGGCCGCCGCAGTCGCCTCGGGAATGCATCTTCGCGCGCACCACGGCAACCGTTTCCGCCGACCTGAAAACCACGATCACCCCATGCCAGTTTGGAGGCAAGCCCGACTGCGCCCGCTGCGGCTGTATCGCTTCCATGGGACTGGCTGCCGTCGGCCATACCCGCCTAGGTGGAATTCCCTTGGGGAGCGTGATGCACGTCTCCGCCAGTATCGGCGACGCCGTTAATCGCGCACGCCTCCTCTACCGCGGCGTCAAAGCGCGTCTGGCTTCAACTCTCTCGGCTCCCGTCTCTCGCCCATCCGTGCACCCAAGCTCAAACCCCGAAACGTGATCTGGAGCTGACAACTAGCCACTGGTTCACTACTGGTCAGCTGCAGTTGTCATTCCAGCTATAACGAAGAAGGGTGCAAGGGGGCCCCACATCTGCCCGCTTTTGGCGGGTGCCCCACATCTGCCCGCTTTTGGCAGATGTGGGTCTGTACGCGAATTACGTGCGGTTATCGACCTTATCGCGACTGGAAACTCGAAGCTCGAAACTATGTCTTAATTCCTACCACCGCCATCATCCTGCCCGTCACCTTTTCCGCGCGATACGAGAACAGCAGATCCGTGCGGCACGCCGTGCACAGTGGTGACGCCCATATGTTCTTCTCCAGCACACCGGCAGCCATCAACTGACGCCGGTTGGCTTCCACCAGGTCGAGCGTGATCCTGCGCGGCAGCAGTTCGTGGCTGTGGCCCGGAGGACGCGCCGTCAAAAACAGCAGCGGATACTTTTCCCGCACCGGATCCGACTCCTGCGTTTCCGTGAATAGCTCTTTCCAATAAGGGAACTGTGCGGCAAACTGCTCGCGCACTTCTTCTCCCACTTGATAGCAGCAAGCGTGAATCCCGGGACCGATGGCCGCCTGCAGGTCCTCCGGATGGCTGCCAAAGCACCGCCGCATTTCGCCCACGCCTTTCTCCGCGACGCGTTGCAAGGTGCCGCGCCAACCGGCGTGAAAAGCCCCGACCGCATGCCGTTTCGGGTCCACCAGCAGCACGGGCAAACAGTCGGCGGTGCGGATCACCAGCAGCAGGCCGGGCGTGGCGGTGATCAGGCCGTCGCCGCTAAGCGTGTGTTCCGGTACGCGCTCCACCGGCCATATCAGATCGGAGTGAATTTGGCTCAGCCACACTTTTTCCCACGCATCTACTCCAAGCTTGCGGAAGAACGCGGCCCGGTTGCGCTCCACCGTCTCGCGGGAATCGTCGTGAGTGAATCCCAGGTTCAGCGCCGCCCCTCCGTACAGCTTGGAAAACCCTCCCACGCGCGTGCTGAACCCGTGCACGAGCCACGGCATGCGGTCGCCCGTGAAGTTGGGCGCCGAGAGGATTTCAATTTTCCTGCGAATAGAAGTTTTCCCGGCTGGCACGAACCCATTGTAACGGTCGGTAGCCCCAGCGTCCTCGCTGGCGGGTCCTTTCTGCTAGACCGGCGGCTTTGTTTCGTCATTCCACGTTAGCTTTGTGATTCCGAGCGAAGCGAGGAATCCCTATTGCGCCAACAAACTGTCCACCAGAAACCGCAAACTCGAAACTGGAAAACTCCCCGGGGTTCCGGGTGCCCCACCCTTATCGCGGGGTGCCCCACCCTTATCGCTCCTGCCGTTGGAGCGATAGGGTGGGGAACTTCAACAAACCAGAAACTGGAAACCCTCTTTACACTCAGCTACACTCTTTACCGCCATGTACGACGACTTTACCGTCAACGACCGCTGGACCGGCGAACCCGTCCACTGCATGTATCAGGCGCTGATAACCGCCATCTCAACCCGTCACGCTGACGCCATTGACATCAAGTTCCTCGCCAATGGCCGCCCCGTCTGGATTTCCCTCCCCCATCCCGCCTGGGTTGAATACAACAGGCGCACGGGGCGCGTGATCACCGATCCCATGGCCGTGCAGATCGCCGGGCATTTTCTCAAGACGGCCATCGAGCGCGGAGAAAACGGCGGGCGCGAGATGTACATGCTCACCACCGCGGAGACCCTGCGGCATCTCGAAGCGATCCAGGCCGAGCGCAGTCAGGCGGTTCCTGCCTAGCCGCCACTTCGCGCAGATCGATGGGTAGCGCCGGCGTCTCGCCGGCAAGTCGTGCGGGCGTCCTCGCCCGCACCAACAAAGCCGCGCTATCGATTCCAGAATCAGGCAGACAAGTTCTATGGCTGTGTAAGAGTGGGCAGCCCCTCACTGCTGTGTCATGACGAGAGGGCCTAGCCCGACGAGGCATATGCTTTCCCGCTGTGGAGGCAAAGCAGTTCGTCGCGAGCGCCGGGTTCTATCCGTCGCGACAAACCGGATCCGGATTCTGGAACTGCCCCAGTCACATCCCAATGTGATCAATCTCACATGAATCCCTGTCAACCCAAGGGACAATCTAAGGTTTCATACAATTGGGGGGCCTGCGCCAGCGGTTTTCCTCCGCGCAACACCTAATTTTGTATATTGTATTATCGGCCGGCAGCCACAAATCATTCCGGTTCGTGGCCGCCCGCCTTTATAGTTCTAGTTTTTGGCTAAGGAGACGCCATAATGTCCAGTCCCACACCCGCCACCCATCCGATTGCAGGAGTGCCGCAGATCAAAAATAAAAAACTTGCTCAATGGGTCTCAGAAGTCGCGCAGATGTGCAAACCGGAGCGTGTGTACTTGTGCGACGGCTCCGAAGCCGAGTACCAGGAGATGTGCCGCCTCATGGTCCACTCCGGCACGGCCATCCGCATGAACCCGGAGAAGCGCCCCAACAGCATCTTCGTCCGCTCCACTCCGGCCGACGTCGCCCGCGTCGAAGACCGCACCTTCATTTGCTCGCGCACGCAAGAAGAAGCCGGTCCCACCAACAACTGGAAAGACCCGGCTCAGATGAAGAACATCCTCACCCATCTCTACACCGGCTGCATGGCGGGACGCACTCTCTACGTCATCCCCTACAGCATGGGCCCGATCGGCTCTCCTATCGCCAAAATCGGCGTGGAACTGACGGACTCTCCCTACGTCGTCGCCAACATGCACATCATGGCGCGCGTCGGTGAAAAGGTCCTGGAAGTCCTCGGCAATGACGGTGAGTTCGTCAAAGGACTGCACTCCGTGGGCGCGCCCCTGGCCGACGCCGCGGCGCAAGATACCCCCTGGCCCAACAATCCCACCGAGAAATACATCTCGCATTTCCCCGACACCCGCGAGATCTGGTCTTTTGGCTCCGGTTACGGCGGCAACGCCCTGCTCGGCAAGAAGTGCCACGCCCTGCGCATCGCTTCCGTCCAGGCCCGCGACGAAGGCTGGCTGGCCGAGCACATGCTCATCCTGAAGCTCACGAACCCCGAAGGCAAGGTCAAGTACATCACCGGCGCCTTCCCCTCGGCCTGCGGCAAGACCAACCTCGCCATGTTGATCCCGACTATCCCCGGGTGGAAGGTGGAAACCATCGGCGACGACATCGCCTGGATGAAGTTCGGCGCGGACGGTCGTCTCTACGCCATCAATCCCGAAGCCGGCTTCTTCGGCGTTGCTCCCGGCACCAGCATGAAATCCAACAAGAACGCCATGCTGACCGCCACCAGGAACTCCATCTTCACCAACTGCGCCATCACTCCTGACGGCGATGTCTGGTGGGAAGGCATGACCGACGAGAAGCCCGCCCAGCTCACCGACTGGCTGCGCCGCCCCTGGACCCCGCAGTCCGGACGCAAAGCGGCCCACCCCAATGCCCGCTTTACCACGCCCGCGCGCCAGTGCCCGGTGATCGCCAAGGAGTGGGAAGACCCCAAAGGCGTTCCCATTGACGCCATCCTCTTCGGCGGACGCCGCGCCACTATCGTGCCCCTCGTGACCGAAGCTTTCGATTGGACTCACGGCACCTTCCTTGGTGCCATCACCAGCTCGGAAACCACCGCTGCCGCTGCCGGCAAGGTCGGCCAGTTGCGCCGCGATCCCATGGCCATGCTGCCCTTCTGCGGTTACAACATGGGCGACTACTTCGGCCACTGGCTCAAGATCGGCGCTCGCTCCGACGCCAAGCTGCCGCGCATCTACTACGTCAATTGGTTCCGCCAGGACGCTAAAGGCCATTTCCTCTGGCCCGGCTACGGCGAAAACAGCCGCGTCCTGAAGTGGGTCTTCGAGCGCTGCGACGGCAAAGCCCAGGCCGTGGACACTCCTATCGGACGGCTCCCCGCTCCCGGCGCTCTCGACACCAACGGGCTCGACATCTCGCCCGCCAACCTGGAGCAGATTCTCAGCATTGACATCGCCGGCTGGATTGCCGAAGTGCCCCTGATCAAGGAACACTTTGCCAAGTTCGGCACGCATCTGCCCGACGGCCTGCGCCAGGAAGTGGTCAAACTGGAAGACCGCCTGAAGAAGGCAAAGAAATAGCGCCAAGCAACAAGCAGCAGGCAACTAGCAACAAGCAAACAGTTGCAGAAATAAATGTAGAGACGTAGTTTCCTACGTCTCTACTCCTCTGCAAGCCGCATGATGTAGCCCGGCCGCCCTCGGCTGGACACGTTGTCATTCCGAGCGCACCGAGGAATCGCTATTGCGCAGAGGATCTGTCGTGAGCGCCCGGTCTGAACTGACCACTGGCCACTGCTTTGTAGCGCCGGCGTCCTCGCCGGCAGTCGCGGGTGCCCCACCCTGAGCGTAGCGAAGGGTGGGGATTTCCTTGCGATAGAAAATTAACTGCGTAGGACCGGCACCCTCTACAATCCCCGCTTGCAACCCGCAGCCGGAACCCGGAAACTGTCCTTATGTTCGTCCGCAAAATCCACGCCGACTACGAGGAAAGCGGCCAGCGTCATCCCTGCCCGCTCAAATGGCTGGACAGCTTCTGCATGCGCAACTTCACCAACGATCCCGTGTTCGACGACACCCTGCCCGTCGCCGACGGCCTGCTGGAAATCGGCAACCGCGTCCCGCTGGCGCGTCTCCAGGCCGACATGCAGGACTGGTTCCGCCGCAAAAGCTACCTCCCCAAGAACAGCTCCCTGTTCCTACACGAGAAATAACTAGGACTTGTCATTCCGAGCACAGCGAGGAATCCCTATTGCGCAGACGATCTGTCGTGAGCGCTCAATGGCCCAACGACTCAATCTTCGTCACCTTCACCACCATCATCACCTTGTCATCCAGGGACACGCCGCCCGCGGCAAACGTATTGACCTCCGCCACTACTGCGTCCACGATCCCCTGGGCGCTCTTGGTGCGATTGCGGGCAATACAGTCCGCCAGCCGTTCCGCACCGTACTCTTCGTCGTTCTGGTTGCTGGCCTCCAGAACGCCGTCAGTGCATAGCGCCAGCACGTCACCGCTCTCCAGCTTTACAGAACCGCGACGGTAGTCCGCGTCCGGGAACAGGCCGATTACCGTGCCCCCCTCTTTCAGCCAGCGGCATTTTCCCGTGTTTCCGCTGACCAGAATAGGCGGGCAGTGCCCGGCGTTGATGTAATGCAGACCATTGCCGCGCGTGTCCACCAGTCCCAGGAAGATGCTCAGGTATTTCTGCGATTTGATATCCGTGCAGATCATCTCGTTCAGCGACAGCGTCAGCACCTCCAGCGAGTGCAGGTGCATCACCAGCGCCCGCAGCGTGGCTTGCAGCTTCGACATCACCAGCGCCGACGAGACCCCCTTCCCCTCCACGTCCGCGACTACCAGCAGCAGCGTGTGCGGACCCAGGCTCAGAAAATCGTAGTAATCGCCGCCGCATTCATAGCAAGGCTCGTTCAGCACCGCGACTTCATATCCGGGCACGACCGGCGGCGCTTCCGGCAGCAGGCTGCGCTGAATCTGCCGCGCCAGCGCCAGGTCGCGCTCCATGCGCTGCTTCTCCAGCGCCTCCCGATGCAGGCGCGCATTCTCCAATGCCATCCCCATGTGTCCGGAGAGCTTTTTCAGGAACTCCTCGTCCTCGGTGCTGAAGGCGTGCGCCCCCACCTTATTCAGCAACTGGATCACGCCCATCACCTCGCCCGAGTGATGCCGTATGGGCAGGCACAACAGCGACCGCGTCCGATAGCCGAACTTGCGGTCGAAGCTGCGGTCGAAATATTCCAGCGTGTACGCGTCTTCCACGTTGACCGACTCGCCCGACATCGCCACCCGTCCCGCAATGCCGTTGCCGAACGGCAGCCGTATCTCCTCGTGGTCCAGCCCCGAAGCCACAATGGACCACAGCTCCTGCCGTCGTGCGTCCACCAGGAAAACGCTGCCGCGCTCCGCCTTGACCTCGGTGCGCGCGATCCGCAGAATCAACTCCAGCAGCTCGGCCAGGTCGAGGGTGGAATTCAGCAGTCGCGTGGCGTCAAATAATAGTGAAAGCTGCTGGATCGTCTTCCGCGACTCCTGCGTCGCCAGTGCCTGCTGTATGGCAACGCTGCTGACCTCGGCGTACATGCGCCACCACTGCAGCAGCTCCGTTCCTACCGCTTCGCGGGTATAGATCGCAGCCACTCCCAGCATGCCCCCGCGTACCGGCAGCGGATACGCGGAAACGTGCGTCAGCCCGCTGCGCCCGGTGAATTCCTGCGAATCGGCGTCCTGTTCGGTCAGCACCGCGTTCTCCACTGTCTGCTGCGACGCCAGCACTCTTCCCAGAGGGCTGTTCTGGCCCGCAACGTAATCGCGCCGGTGCCACGCCTGCGCTCCCGCCGCATGCGTCAGATACGCTGATTTCGACGATTCATCCCAAAGCCACAGCTCCGAACGCGCCGCCCCGAAACTGGCCGTCAGGATAGCGGGAATTTCCGCCAGCAGCTCGTCTTTGGAGATCGGCGCGGCAAGACGCATGATCGCCTGCGCAAATGCATTGATATACCCGGCGCTCTGCAACCCGCCCGCCGGTGCGGGCGCACCAGATGCGGAGGAGAAGGAAGATAAGTTCACACACCTTTCCTGCGACACCTAGAACGTAGAGACGTACCTTGCGACGTCTCCACCGGAATAAACCGAAATCTGGGCGAACCTGGGGGATTCGAGCGCTAACTATATTGTGTCCAGCTCTCGAATGTAAATGGAAAGCAAGATGCGAGGCCTTACCTTAGGGCTACTCCACCGGTGTCATCTTGGCGACAGGAAAACAGTGAACCTGGCAACGGATGTGGTTGCCCCACCCTATTGCTCCCGCTTTTGGAGCGATAGGGTGGGGACTTTCCTACTTCTCGTAATGAATCAGCGACAAGACATCATACCCCGCCAGCTTGTCGCGTCCTTTCAGCATGTCCAGCTCGATCACGAACGCCAGCCCGACAATCTGCCCGCCCAGCGCCTTCGCCAGGTTCACGCTGGCCTGGGCCGTGCCGCCCGTGGCCAGCAGATCGTCCACGATCACCACACGTTGTCCCGGCTGGATGGCGTCTTTGTGGACTTCCAGCGTGTCGCTGCCATACTCGAGCGCGTACGTCCAGCGCAGCGTCTCCGCGGGCAGCTTCTTCGGTTTGCGGATCGGAACAAACCCTGCATTCAGCCGGTACGCGAGCGCCGGCCCGAAAATGAAGCCGCGCGCCTCTATTCCCATCACGAGATCCACGTCTTTGTTCAGGTAATACTCGGACATCGCGTCAATCAGCTTGGCGAAGCCCAGACGGTCCTTCAGCAGCGTGGTGATGTCATAGAACAAAATCCCAGGCTTGGGGAAATCCGGCACGCCCCGGATCAGCGACTTTAACGAACCACAATCTAAAACTGGCTTGGCGCCCATCACCACGCTCCTTCAATACGAAATGTTTTCAGCCCGGCCACCGGCTGAGCTTCCGACTCCTCGACATCATCTACCCGCGCCGCCCGTGGCCCAACGCGCAATCGTCTACGCAATTCCGCAAGCTGCTCCCGGCTGCCGCTGGCCAGCACTTCGACGCTGCCGTCCATGTTATTGCGTACCCAGCCGGCAACGCCGAGCCTTTGCGCCTCGGCTTCCACGAACCACCGGAAACCCACTCCTTGTACCCGCCCACGCACCACAAAGCGGCGAGTGAGTTCGTTCGTCTTGTCTTTTTCCGCAGACATTCGTTTTCAGCAATTGGCTATTGGCAATTAGCACTTAGCAACTGCGGGGTGCCCCACCCTTATCGCTCCCGGGGTTGGAGCGATAGGGTGGGGATTTTCCCTTTTGTCATTCCGAGCGGAGCGAGGAATCCCTATTGTGCCGGTCCCCGATTCTCATGAGCTTTCAATGATTCAATTGCCAATTGCGCTTCATGCTCTGGACAAGTACGTCCCTTCGCTCGTATCCACCCGGATCTTCTCGCCTTCATTGATAAACGGCGGGACCTGCACCACCAGCCCGGTCTCCGTCTTCGCCGGCTTGGTGACGCTGCTTGCGGTTGCGCTCTTCAGCCCGGGTTCCGTCTCCACCACCAGCAAGTCCACCGTCTGCGGCAACTCGATCCCCACGGGCTTGCCGTCGAAAAATTCCACTTTGATCTGCAGATTAGGCGTGAGGTACTCCACTGCGTCACCGAGCGTATCCCGCGTCAGGTGCGTCTGCTCGTAATTCTCGGTGTTCATGAAGTAGTAATCATCGCCGTCGTTGTAGAGGTACTCCATGTTGACTTCATCAACCGTGATCTTTTCAATCGCGTCGGCGGACCGGAAGCGGTGCTCGAACATGGCTCCGGTGCGCAGGTTGCGCAGCTTGGCCTGGATAAACGCCCGCAGATTGCCCGGCGTACGGTGCTCCACCTTGAACACCGAATGCAAATCGTTGTTGTGCTTGATCACCATGCCGGGACGCAATTGAGTTGCTGGAATTGCCATATTTTTCGACTTCTCTCCTTCAGGATCTGCACAGCGGCGGCTCTCGAACTGTGCGCTTGGTCACTGCGGGTGCTGCGGGTGCCCCACATCTGCCCGCCTTTGGCAGATGTGGGTCTTTTCGGATGACTGGCAAAAACCCACCGCGACCGCAGACCAGCAGCCGCTTTCTAAAGATGATGCTCGCCTTGGCCCAACCTTTGATTTTACATGCCGTCCATTCCGCTTGGGAACTACTCTGTCGCGCACAGCGCCTCAATCGCGGACAACACCGCGCTCCCGCCTTTTTTCTAACTTTCGATAGTTTGCTCACCCGCAGTGCAGGAGGTTTTTATGAAAATCCGCGACATCATGACCACCAACGTCGCGTGCGCCGAGCCCGATTTCACTCTCGACGAAGTTGCCGCCATGATGCGGGACGAAGACACCGGCATCATCCCCGTCGTCGAAGAAGACGAACTGATCGGCGTCATCACCGCGGGACGCCAGCGCATCTCTGGGCAGGCTGCCCAGCGCCAGCAGGGGCGCCAGCAGAAGGTCACCGCTATTCGTCCCGGAGGCAAAGATCGCGGCCGGACAACCTCCCGCCGTAAAGCGAGTTAGAATAATCAGTGGTACCGATGTGCTTGCTACGTCTCGCAGGCAATATGTTTCCGTAGAGACGTAGCTTGCTACGTCTCTACCAGAAAAGGTGAGCTTATGACCGACTACGAACGTATTGGACACTCGCCGTCATTCGGAAGAAGCGCCTTCGGGATCGCACTCACCTTCCTGTTTATCGGGTTGGGAGCAGGCGCGCTTGCCGGCCTGCTGCTGGCCCCTAAATCCGGCAAACAAATGCGCCGCAACCTGCGCCGCAAATACGAGGACGCTAAGGATGTCCTGGAAGAGTGGGGTGAGCAGGCTGGAGACATGATTGATAGAGGCGCCGAATGGGCCAATACCGCGAGGGAAAAAGGCTCCGAGTGGGCCAGCATCGCCCGCGAGAAGGTCGCCCCCATCGGACGCGTCGCAACCCGCAAATTCTAGGCTTCGGGTGTCAGGTCATTGTAGCGCCGGTGTCCTCGCCGGCAGTCGTGCGGGCGTCCACGCCCGCACGTCAGCGTCTCATTCCAAGCTACCGGAGCGCCGCGCAGACAACGCGGCATCTTGACCTGTTGCGAACTCACAGCATGCTTCATGACGCCCTGAAACCTGTCACCTGAATCAGTACAACCTGAAATTCACTTCCACCGCAATCGCCACTGCCACGGGCTGGCCGTCTTTGCGCGAAGGTTCGAACTTCCACGTGCGCACGGCCTCCACTGCTTTCTCATCCAGGCCCATGCCCAGCGACCTCTGCACGCG
The DNA here is from genome assembly GCA_041946765.1 of Terriglobales bacterium. GTDB lineage: Bacteria > Acidobacteriota > Terriglobia > Terriglobales > Acidobacteriaceae > JBHGAZ01. Next base: position 886 of record JBHGAZ010000015.1, on the reverse strand, counting down.
GATGTCGTGCGTCCTCCCATCGGGTCCGACCACCACGTAGAGCACCACTGTGCCCTGATATTTCGCCTTGCGCGCCTCTTCCGAATATTCAGGATCAGGACTGTACAGCGCCCGTGGCGCGCTGATGCCGCCGCCCACGCGGTACGGACCGCCGCCAATGCCACCGCCCCATCCCGGCCCCACGCCGGGGCCGCGTCCCGAGCCCACGCCGGTGCCGGTGCCGCTGCCGATCCCGCCGCCCGTCCCTGTGCCGCTGGAAGGCGTCAGGACGGCAGACAGCGGATCGCCCATCGGTCCTTGCGGAAACTTAATGTTCGGCGGACCCACCACCGTCGGCTCCGCCGCCAGCTTCGGTTCGGGATTGCGGATCACCACCGCCGGGGGCGCCAATTGTTCGCGAGTAAAGCGCGGGGGAACCCCCTTGGACGCTTGCAGCTTGTCCGCACCGCCGCCGCCACCCCCGCCTCCAGCCTCGTCCGGCGCCGCTGGCATTACAAAAGGACTGGCCACAAACACCTCCACAACCTGCTTCTTGATCTCCTGCCGGTGGGCGGCAATGTAAATCCCCGAGGTGAGCAGCAGTACCAGCGCCAGCGTGTGCAGCAGGAACGACAGAATAAAGTTCCTCGGCCGCACCGCATAGTCGCCGTATCCGGCCCCGAACAGCGTAGGCAGAATGTCCGGCTCAGAGGCGGTTTTCGCTTTCGCGTCCGGCGTGGGCTGCACAAAGGTGGCCATCAGCTTCTTACCTGCAAAGTATAACCCCGCTGCCGCCGAAAATTTGCTCTAACCCGTGCACAGCCGCCACTCGCACCACTGCCCAATTTGGGTGCCCCACATCTGCCCTGTTTTGGCAGATGTGGGTGTTTTGAATCCGAGCGACAGG